>NZ_RQTJ01000023.1 GCF_003858535.1 Paenimyroides viscosum | reverse complement strand
TGTATTCGACAGAAATATTAACAACCTAAAAATTAATCTCGTTTAATAATGCACTATGGGTATTCTATAATATATATACAGCTTATTCTCCGTAGTGAGAATTTTATCAATACAAAAACAAAAAAGCCTTGAAAAATCAAGGCTTTTGAATATGTTAAATAGGGAAGATTGTTACTTTCCGATACAAAAATTCGCAAATATATTACCCAATAGCTCATCGTTTGTAACTTGTCCGGTGATTTCACCGAAAAAGAAAAGTGCCTGACGTATATCTATCGCCATTAAATCGGCAGAAATGTTCATATCTAATCCGTATTGCACCTTTTGAATTTCCTCTAAAGCTTTAATCAACGAATCGTAATGGCGGGTGTTGGTAATTATGGTTTCGTTATTGCGTAGTGCTCCCGTATTTACCAATCCTAATAACTGCCCTTTTAATTCTTCAATTCCAACTTTTTGTTTGGCAGAAATCAGGATTAGATTTGAGATATTAGATGTTAGATTTGAGATTTCTGTTTCTGATAACAAATCCATTTTATTCATAATTACCAACAAGGCTTTTAAAGGATATTTGTTTTTGATTTCTTCGATTTCTCGTTTTAATCCTTCTAAATCTTTCGCACGAGAATTTTCAACTAAAAACAAAACCAATTGTGCTTGTTCTATCTTTTCAAACGTTTTTTGAATTCCGATGCTTTCTACCACATCTTTTGTTTCACGAATTCCAGCGGTATCAATAAAACGGAAACCTATTCCATCAATCACCAACTCATCTTCAATAGTGTCACGAGTGGTTCCAGCAATAGCAGAAACAATAGCGCGTTCTTCGTTCAATAGCGCGTTCAGTAGGGTAGACTTGCCCACATTGGGTTCGCCTACAATAGCTACAGGAATTCCGTTTTTAATCACATTTCCAACGGCAAATGAATCAATCAATCGTTTTAAAACAAATTGAATACGGCTTACTAAATCTCTAAAAGCCGTTCTGTCGGCAAACTCAACATCTTCTTCCGAAAAATCTAATTCTAATTCAATCAAAGAAGCAAAATTCAATAGTTCTTCGCGCAATTTCGAAATTTCGTTGCTAAATCCACCTCGCATTTGTTGCATGGCAATTTGGTGCGATGCTTCATTGTCTGATGCAATTAAATCGGCAACGGCTTCGGCTTGTGACAAATCCATTTTTCCGTTTAAAAAAGAACGCATGGTAAATTCACCGGCAGTTGCCATTCTGCAGCCTTTGCGCAATAACAATTGTATAATTTGCTGTTGAATAAAAGCTGATCCGTGACACGAAATTTCTACTGTGGGTTCGCCTGTATACGAATTTGTTCCTTTAAACAAAGAAACCAGCACTTGATCTATGATTTTATCACCGTCTTTAATATATCCCAAATGAAGTGTATGTGTTTTTTGCTTGCGTAAATCTTTGTTTTTAATCGATTCAAAAACATTGGCAACAACATCAATAGCATCGGGACCCGATACGCGAACAATAGCAACGGCTCCGGCACCTGATGGAGTAGCTAAAGCCACAATGGTATCGTTTAAAATCATAATAATTAAATTTTGATAACAAAGTTACGGCAACTTTATAAAATGCGCTAATTTTTAAAAGTAGATATCTGTTTAAAAAAAGCGTAATTATTTTTTAAGATGTTAATTTTTTCGTAATTTAATAGCAACAAACCAACAGCTTTAATTATGAAGAAGATTTTATTCCCAACCGATTTTTCTGAAACTGCAAACAATGCATTTGTTTATGCTTTAAAATTAGCTAAAAGTATCGATGCTGAAATTTATGTTTTAAACACGTACGAAATGCCGGTTATTTCAACCACATCTGCCGGACAACCAGAACTAATACAAAACGTATATAATTCTATTGAACTGAATAATTTTGATAATTATAAAAAACAAGTTCCCAAATTAAGGAACATTGCAAGCGATATTGATTGTGCGGATATTAACCTGACTTTTATTTTTGAAGAAGGAATAATGCTTTCGATCCTTAAAAAAATAATCGGGGATGAGCATATTGATTTTATTGTAATGGGAACTAACGGAAATTCGGGTTTTGAAAAGAAACTTCTCGGATCGAACACCGTTTATGTAATGGAAAATATCAGTATTCCTATATTAAGCGTTCCGCGCAAAGCAGAATTTAAGCGTTTGAATAATTTTGGATTTGCAACTATGCTTCGCGATAGTGATAAACCAGGATTGCATCAGATTATAAAAATTGCACAAGCATTAAATGCCGATGTCAAGGTTTTACATGTGTTGCGCAAAGAAAACACAGAGGCAATGAATACTTTAGATACCTGGAAGGCAGAATTTAACGACAGCAATGTAACGTTTCATACCGTTTTAAATGAAAAATTAGATGAAAGTGTATTCTTTTTTATAGACGATCAATTAATTGATGTAATGTGTATTGTTAAACGCCAATTAAACTTTTTTGAAAAATTATTTACCACCAGTTTAAGTAAGCAATTATCTTATCATGCCGATGTTCCCGTATTGGTATTAAAAGAACAAAAAAGCAAGTAACACTTGCTTTTTTATGTTTATCGGTTTCTTAAAATTAAATAAATTACTAAAGGCGCACCTAAAATTGACGTTACTGCGTTTATTGGCAAGATAAATTGTTCACCTGGCAGCTGACAAATAATATCGCACGTTACTAAAATTAACGCGCCCATAATTATGTTGCCTGTAAACAAATGAAAATGATTGGTGGTTTTATAAATAATACGGGTAATATGCGGAACTGCCAAACCAATAAATGCAATTGGTCCCACGAAGGCCGTGCAAACCGCAACCAACATACAAGTTACCAATATAATTAAAAATTTAGTTTTTTTAATGTTTAATCCCATACTTCTGGCATAACCTTCGCCCATTAACAACGTGTTTAAAGATTTGTTAAGTAAGAAAGAACCTGCCAATGTTGCGCATAAAATGGGTACTATAAATGAAATTTGCTGCCAAGAAATATTACCCAAACTACCTAAATTCCAAAAAGTGAATTTTTTTAATTCTTCGGCTGTCGAAAAATAAGCTAAAACATTAACAAATGCACTTGTAAAACTACTAAACATCAATCCAACAATAAGTAAAGTGGCTATTTGTTTTATTTTGTGCGATATGCCTAAAACAATAAACATTACCAAAATGCTTCCTAACAAAGCAAACAATACAATAGCAATATTACCTGTAAGATAGTTTTGAAAGGTTGCAGAAAACAAACTTTTACCTAATATACAAATGGCAACACCTAAACTAGCACCTGAACTGACGCCTAAAATATAAGGTTCTGCCATTGGATTTTGAAACAAGGTCTGCATCATCATTCCTGCAATAGAAAGTGACATGCCCACCACGCATGCCATTACCAATTTTGGTAATCGATACTCTAAAACAATATATTCCCAGCTTGCTTTTCCTGAAAAATTTCCACTTAAAATTTCCAAAACATCGCTTACAGGAATTCGTATCGATCCAATTACAAGGTTTAAAACCGCCGCAACTACAAGCAATACAAGAAAAAGTAAATGATATTTGGAATATTTTACAGACATTATTTTAAAGCTTCAATAAAAGTTGGTTTATAATTTTTAAGCACGTTAGGATGCAATATAGAAATTAAATCTTTTAATACCAGATCAGGTCTATTAGGAGCATCTTCATAAAAAATAACTCCGCCTGTTGGTCCTTTTTTTGTAGAATAAGAATAGATTTTTTTGTTTTGATACGCTGCAAATTTAGCATAATGTTTGTTGGCTGCCAGCATTTGATCAAAGGTTGTAAATTCGCCTGGACCAATCCAAATGTCGCCGTTCATTGCTTTATCAAAAACGGCTTCAAATGATAAAGAAAGGCTTCCGGTACCTTTAGTATCAGCCCAAAGATAATTTCCGCCGGCATCTTTTATAAAGGCAGCCATCCAGCTTTCACCCTGCGGAACGTACCAAACATCCTGAAAAATAGCGCCACTTAAAACCGTAGGTTTGTATTTAATGTTTTCTACTAATTTTTTTACGTTGTTGTATTCTGTAGCAATGTTGTTAAAATATTCGTTGGCTTCTTGCTGTTTATCAAATAAAACGCCGAAAAATTTTACCCATTCTGCTTTTCCTAAAGGTGATGTTTCAACCCAATCTGCATTATACAAAACAGGAATGCCTGCTTTTTCGAACTGATTGAATTTTGCCGTTTCACTGTCCATACTCAACCCTACGATTAATTGTGGTTGCAGATCTACTGTTTTTTCAAAATTTAAATTGTGTTTGTCAGACAATTCTTTTACTTTTCCGGCATCGATTTTTTGTCGAACATCGGCAGATGAAATGTAATCTAAATTAGGAAAACCAACCAGTTTATCGGTTTCATTTAAAGCAACAATCGATGAAATATGTGTGGTTGATGTTGCTACCAGATTTTTAACCGGTGTTTGTATAAAAGTGTATTTTGCCAAACTGTCGGGCAGGTTTTTGTTAGATTTTGCACAAACGTACGTAAACGTTTTAGTGGCATTTGGCCAGGGTTTGGTAACATTTATTATGGTGAAATCGGTGTAGTTGTGTATTTCTAATCCGTTTGCAAATTCAATGCTGTTTTCAACTTTTTCCGTTGTGGTTTCGGGAGCTTTTTTACAGCTTACAAAAGCTATAAAAACAGTTAGCAATACATATTTTGATAGATTCATTTTTGCACTTTTAGTTGCGCAAAGATAGTTTAACAAAAAGTATTTTCGAAGTTTCTGTTTAATTATTGCCGATTTTAGGTAGGTTTCGTGCCACGCTGAATTAGATTTGCTTTGCTACTGACCCGATTTGTATTTTGTAGCACCAGATTTGTGTTGCTACTGACCCGATTTGCATTTTGTAGCACCAGATTTGTGTTGCTACCAATCAGATTTGTGTTTTGTAGTACTCGATTTGTATTGCTACCGACCAGATTTGTATTTTGTAGTCCCCGATTTGTATTAGTTGTTCTATTTTTAGCTGTAAAGTCGGGAGACTTTGCGTAGCACGTTACAGCAAACAAGATTTTGAAAACCTTTTAATTGCGCTATCAGGTGTTAAGGGAAAGTTTTTAATGTAGTTATCCAAGTGATATTTTAAGCGATTACAGCAAACAAAATGGCTGGTTTACTAAAATAGTATTGAGCAAAAGATAAGCGTTGCTAATGGCACAGGAAAACCAGCCAAAAAGAAGATTGAAGTACTTACAACTAATTATGATTTAAGCAATCCTGATGAAAGTTTGACGTTGTTTGGATAACAAAAAGAAGCGTTCTTTCTAAAAATTTAGAGCGACGATTTTATTCGTAAATTTGGGTATTAATCAATTAAAGAAAATATGGATATTTTAGAGAAAATTTTTGTGAACAAACCTGAAGTCAAACATCAGTATGACTATCTACAGCCATTTTATAAAAATGGTTTTCGTAAAAGTGAGAAAGATATGAATCAGATAAACAGAGTTTCTTTTGTTAGCGAGATAAGGTTTGGATACTATTTACACAACAGACTTGAAAATTTACGTTACGATCCAATAATTTTGGGTAAAACACCGGATTGGGTGTCTGAGGTAAATTCAGAAAAAATATTGTTTGAAGTTAAGCAACTGAATCCTAATGAGGAAATCTTTAATGAAAGGATAAGGTTGGTTAAAGAAGATAAATATAACGAGTTTGAGCAATTAAAAAAAAGCTACAGCATCCGTGATATATTTCCATATTTGCCTAAAATAATGCAAAAAGAATACTTTTACCGTGATCTAATAGTAGAGGAGCAATTTAAGTTAGTAATATGTATAAACTTTAGCAATTTAAAATATGAATTTTTTACTGACAAAGATTTAATAGATTACTTGGATTTAAAAAATAATTATGAGTACTTTCTTCAGGCTGTTAATTATTTAGATCAAAATAGTTTCGAGAATTTTTGTAATAATGTAGCAGGCTTTTTAGTCATTCCATGCTTTGGCTCAGACATTTTTTTTATTGAGAACGAAATAAGTTTACATAAACTATCCCCAGCTACAGTAAAATTATTAAAAAAACAGATTTAATTTACAGTATTATTTACCTTCCACCCAACCCGGTAGCGGTTGTTATTATGAAAGAACTCATGAGGCATAAGGTTTATACGCTTAAAGATGCGTTCCATTCTAACTTTAGATATGTTTTTAAAGTCAGACCATATTGCAACTGCGTAATGAAAAAAAACACGTGCTTATAAATTTTATTTAACTCAATTGGTATTCCTTTTGCCATGTTATTACTGCACACTCATTACTTGAATTTATCCACTCGCAAAAGCTAATTGCTGCCTTATAATTGCTATAACTTATGTGCAATCATTTAAATGTAAATACCTCTTTAAAGATTGTTTAAAGAGGATTTAAAACGATATAGTTTCAGTAAAATTTTGGATATTTGAAATCGGAATTTCGGTTAAATGAACTTCGGGATTATACAATTTTCTTTGAAAAAGAATTCATTGTAATTAGAGAGAAAATAAGACAAAAAAGCATTTTCATATTGGTTATGTTCATACTTTAAATATAATTTAAAAAGCAGATAGTGTTTGTAGAATTTGTCTTACAAAACTTTAATTTGAATAATTAATAAAAAAGATTACTTTTGCCGTGTATTAGGTTGCAATTTTATGCATTAATAGGGAAATAGGTGCGATTTTATCAAATCCTATGCTGTTCCCGCAACTGTAAGCTTTGTTTCGGTAAGAAACACTTGTTTTAACTACGCCACTGAATTTTTTTGGGAAGGCAAAACAAGATGCAAGCCAGGAGACCTGCCTAGTGAATATTAATTTAGTTGCCTTCGGGAAGAAAGGTTAAACAAATGAGCAAAAAAATATTTCATTCGGTAGTATTGTGTTTTCTTGGTTTGGTTGTGTTTGCGCAACCACAACAGCCTATTGAGTTAGAGGAACTTATTATTGAGCAAAACAAAATATCCAATCGGTCTAAATCTCAGCACACATTAATACTTAACGATTCTTTAATTGATAACGCGTTAGGTACTTTTACCGATTTTCTTCAAAAAAACACCACTATTTACTTTAAAGAAAATGGTTACGGTATGGTTAGTTCGCCTGCTTTTAGGGGAACAACAGCGCAACAGACAAGTGTTTTATGGAACGGAATTAAAACGAACTCTGCCTTATTAGGTCAAACAGATTTTAATTCAACATCATATAAAAGTTACGATAACATTGTTGTAAAACCGGGTGGCGGAAGCGTTTTGTACGGCAGTAGCGCTATTGGCGGAACAATTCATTTAAACAATCAATTGCAGTTTAATAAAGAAACCGAAAATGAAATTCAGTTAAATTATGGCAGTTTTAATACACAGGGTATTCATTATAAAATTTCGACAGGGTGTGAAAAATTTGCGGTTAACGCGCATTTTGGCTACAATAAAAGCGATAATGATTATGAATGGATCGGAAAAAATCGTAAAAACATAAACGGACAATTTTACAATACCGATTTTGGTGTGGAACTTGCCTATAAGATCAATTCAAAAAATACCGTTGAGTTTTATTCGTCTAGCTATAATGATGACCGTCATTTTGCATTGTTAACACCTTATCAAACAAAAACTAAATATCAGAATAATTACAATAGAAACTTATTAAAATGGTACTATAAAACCAACCGGTTTTTAAATACTTTTTACGCCGCGAGTGTAAAAGAAGCATATACTTATTTTGATCAGTTACCTACAGATAGTAAATCGGGCGGGAAAGCAAATACGTTGTATTTTAAGAACGAGAGTTTTTATAATGTATTGCAAAATTTTAAATTGTCGGGCTTTTTAGAATATCAAAAAACAGCAGGCGAAGGATATAATTCTGGATTGCTTTTTTCTACACAAGAAATTTTTGCCGTAAGTGTTTTAGGAAATTATGATTTTACCAAGCGTTTTGGAATAGAAGTGGGTGCAAAAAATGAACTAGCAAAAGATTACGAAAATCCGTTTTTATTTTCGGCAGGATTGTATTATAATACCGACTTGTATCAACTAAAAATAAATTCATCTAAAAATTACCGCATCCCAACTTTTAACGATTTGTACTGGCAACCAGGCGGAAAATTAAACTTAAAACCCGAAAGTAGTTATCAGTTCGATATAAATCACAATTTTAAATATAAATCGGTAACTTTAAATATATCAACTTATTACACATCAATTACCGATATGATTCGTTGGATTCCTACCGAAACCGGTTTTTGGGAAGCAAACAATGTTGATGCAGTTACTATTTACGGCGCCGACATGTTTTTGAATCTGAAAAAACAGTGGAATAATCATTCTGTTCAGTTTAATTCTAATTACGGCTATACCAAATCAATCGATAAAAAAACTAAAAAACAGCTTATCTATACACCATTGCATAAGTTTAATGTACAATTGTTTTACGGTTTTAAAAATTTCAGTATTGCGCCATCTTTCTTATATGTCGATGAAATATTTACAACAGCATCTAATGACAATGCAAGTACCTTAGCGGGTTACGGAATTATTGATGTTGATATTCAACAGAAAATCAATATTAAAAACAATCCGTTTTTCATCAATTTAAAAATAAAAAATGCCGCAAATACGGTTTACACAAATATGCCAGAACGCATTATGCCGGGCAGAAATTATCACATACAAATAATTAAAAAGTTTTAAAATGAAAAAAATTTTAGCTCCAATGTTTGCTATCACACTTTTGTATAGCTGTAGTAATTCTGATGACAACGCAATTCCTGTAAACGCTGATGAGAAATATGTAGACGGTATTTTTGTATCGCATGAAGGTAACTTTACAAAAGCAAACGCCTCTATTTCACACATACACGGAAATATAAGTGCTATTACAAACGATATTTTTAGAACATCGAACGGTCGTACATTAGGCGATGTAGCGCAGTCTATGGTTGTTACAGATAAGTATGTTTTCATTGTTGTTAATAATTCAAATACTATTGAAGTTGTAAATAAAAAGACCTTCAAATCGGTTTACACCATTAGTCAAGGCTTAAGTTCGCCACGTTTTGCGGTTGTTAAGAACAATAAATTGTATGTAACCAGTTTAAATAAAGCATCGGTGAATGTTTATAATGCTGAAAATTTTGCTTTTGTTAAGGATATTCCATTAAACAATACGGCAGAAAAAATTGTGGCTGCTGGCGAATACATTTATGCTGCAAACGAATTTTACAGTGGTGGTACAGCTATTGAAGTAATTAATCCTGCAAACGATACCAATACGGTTGATATTGCTTTTGATAAAGCGATTAATGGAATTTCTACTAACGGACAATTTGTGTATGCTTTAAGCGCAAATGATACAACTACAAGTATTTCTGTTGTGAGTGGAACCAGTATTTCATCAACTAAATTACTAGATCAGCCCATTGTTAGAAATATTGTTGCAGAAGGATCTAATATCTATTATACAGCTGGAACAGGAGTTTATAAAATGAATAATTCATTAACATCGGCAAGTACAAAGCTGTTTGATGCAGCTACAGGAGAAGAATTTTCTATGTTTTACGGGTTTAATGTGATTAATGGAACAATCTTTACTTCGGATGCAAATGGTTTTACCGATAATTCTAAAATTGTTATTTACAAAGAAGACGGTACTGTTATTAAAGAATTTACAGGCAGTATAGGAACCAACGGTTTTTATAAGTTTTAATAAGATATTTTGATATTGGGTGGTGAATACTCCTAAAGTTTTACAGCTTTAGGGGTATTTTTTACATAGATTTTACAATACGTTCATACAAATCTAGCAATTCATTTGCAGCTGCAAACGGCGATTTTTCGTTGTTTTGCACCGCTTTTTCTTCTTGTGATAAAGCTTCGGCTATGACATTGTTTTCATAAAAATTCAACAACAATTGTTCATTAATAGTTTCTTTAAGCCAATACGCATTTTGATTATTACGGTTGGTTTCAAAATAGCCATTTTCTTTTGTCAACGAAAAATAATTTTCTAACAGTTGCCACACTTCAGCAATTCCGGTACGGTAATAGGCACTTGCAAGCAAAACTCTGGGTTTCCATTGCGATTCTTTCATAGGAAAAAGTTGTAAACCGCGGTTGGCATCTAACTTGGCATTTCGAGCGCGATCCATATTATCGCCGTCGGCCTTGTTAATTACTATGGCATCAGCCATTTCCATAATTCCTCGTTTTATTCCTTGTAACTCATCACCTGCACCAGCTAAATTTAATAGCAAAAAGAAATCGGTCATACTGTGAACGGCAGTTTCGCTTTGCCCCACACCAACCGTTTCAATTAAAATAGTATCAAATCCACAAGCTTCGCACAAAATAATACTTTCACGGGTTTTTCTTGAAACACCGCCCAAACTTTCACCCGATGCCGACGGACGAATAAACGCATTTTCATTTTTTACCAGATCTTCCATACGTGTTTTGTCTCCCAAAATACTTCCTCTACTAATGGAACTACTGGGATCAATCGCCAAAACCGCTACTTTTTTTCCGATTGATGTAAGATACATGCCAAAAGCTTCAATAAACGTACTTTTTCCCACACCAGGTACACCAGTTATGCCAATTCTAACGGATTTATTTGCATGTGGCAAACACGATTGAATGATTTTATGAGCTTGTTCTTGATGTTTTGGATTGGTACTTTCAATTAAGGTAATGGTTTTGCTTAAGGAAGGAATATCGCCTTGTAACAATTTTTGAATCAAAGCATCTGTATTCAAAGGTTTTCTTCTGAACTTTTGAATGTTTTGGATAGAATCCTGATTGATGAAATCGGGTTGAGAAATTCCATCAATTTCATGTAAAGATTTTTTATGTGGATGCTTTTGGTTTGGCATAATCAATCGTTTCAACAAACTTACAAAATACTTATAAAATGTAAGCTCAATTGTTAGGGTTTAAGTAAATTTGCTTGATTAATTCATGTAAAATGTCATCAATAAAAAGTACAGGTAGCCAAAAGCCTGTGTATGCTATATTAATTGCCATTAGCGTAGCCCATTTGTTAAACGATTTGTTACAAGCAGTTATACCGGCAATTTACCCTAAATTAGAAGCGAAATTTAATCTGACTTTTGCCCAAGTGGGAATGATTACGCTTTGTTACCAGTTGGCAGCATCGATTTTTCAGCCGGTTGTTGGAGCTTACACCGATAAAAATCCCAAGCCGTATTCACAGATTTTTGGAATGTTATTTACCATGGCGGGAATTGCTTTACTGGCGTATGCACCTAATTACGAAATGATATTGGTTTCGGTTATTTTGGTCGGAATTGGCTCGTCGATCTTTCATCCAGAATCTTCACGTGTTGCGTTTATGGCATCAAATGGAAGACGGAGTTTTGCACAATCTGTTTTTCAAATAGGAGGGAATACAGGAACAGCTTTGGCTCCGTTACTAATAGCTTGGATTGTATTGCCAAACGGACAATTATATATTTTGTGGTTTGTAGGTTTTGCAATTTTGGCGCAGATTGTTTTAGGATACATTGCCAAATGGTACAGTAATAAATTAAAAATCGCATCAAGATCAACCAAAAAAGTGATTCAGGTTCCCGATTTATCTGCCTTTAAAATCAATTCGGCAATTGCTATTTTACTTATTTTAATCTTTTCAAAATACTTTTATGTAGCAAGTATTACCAGTTATTTTCAGTTTTATACCATGGATAAATTTGGTTTAAACGAAGTACAGGCACAGGTTTATTTGTTCTATTTCTTGATATCCGTTGCAGTGGGTACATTGTTAGGCGGAATTTTTGGCGATCGTTTTGGACGTAAATACGTAATTTGGTTTTCGGTATTAGGTGCAGCTCCGTTTACATTGGCCTTGCCGTATGTAGATATGCACTTAACCGGAATTTTAATTGTTATTATTGGTTTGATTATTTCATCGGCATTTCCGGCTATTTTGGTGTATGCACAAGAATTATTGCCAAAGAAATTGGGAATGGTTTCAGGCTTGTTTTACGGTTTTGCATTTGGTATGGGCGGCGTAGGTTCGGCAGTTTTAGGACTTTGGGCCGATGCCACATCTATACAATACATTTACCACATTTGTTCGTTTTTACCGCTAATCGGTATTATTGCTTATTTCCTTCCAAATATGCAGAAAGTTAAATATAAAGATGTAGCATAATGATTACTGTTGATATAAAAAATAAATTAGTCGAAGTTGTTGGTGAACAGTATGTTTTTACCGATCAAGAAACATTAAATGACTATGGAAAAGATCATACCGAAGATTTGGTTTTTCCGCCTTCAATTGTTGTAAAACCCGCATCAACACAACAAGTCAGCGCCATAATGAAATTGGCTTTTGAACACGCAATTCCGGTTGTTCCTATTGGTGCAAGAACAGGATTAAGCGGCGGAATTTTGGCTGTTCATAAAGGAATTGGTTTGTCGTTAGAACGATTGAATCAAATAATAAAAATCGACGAACAAAACTTGCAGGTAATTACTCAACCCGGAGTCATTACAGAAGTTTTACAAAATGCTGTTGCCGAAAAAGGGTTGTTTTATCCGGTAGATCCAAGCAGTAAAGGAAGCTGTTTTATTGGCGGAAATATTGCTGAAAATAGTGGTGGTGCCCGAGCTGTAAAATACGGTGTTACCAAAGATTATGTGTTGAATTTAGAAGTGGTTTTACCGAATGGCGACATTATAAACACGGCTGCAAATACGCTAAAAAACGCTACAGGGTACAATTTAACGCAGTTGATGGTTGGCAGCGAAGGAACTTTGGGCATTGTAACAAAAATTGTTTTAAAACTTATTCCAGCGGTTCAACACAACGTATTGCTTTTGGTACCTTTTTTTAAGATGGAAGAAGCTGCGGTAGCGGTTTCGGCTATTTTCAGGGCAGGAATTGTCCCAAGTGCGTTAGAATTTATGGAACGTGATGCGATTGATTGGACGATGAAATTTACCGAGGTTCCCGATTTGAATTTAAGACCAGAAATTGAAGCACATTTGTTGATTGAAGTCGATGGAAATTATCCGGAGATTTTAATGAACGAAGCTGAAAAAATCCTGACAGTAGTTGAACAGTTTCAGATTGATGAAGTGCTTTTTGCCGATACTCAAGATCAAAAGAATGCTTTGTGGAAACTCCGCAGAAATGTTGCCGAAGCTGTAAAACAAAACACGGTTTATAAAGAAGAAGATACGGTTGTGCCTCGTTATGAATTGCCTAAATTATTAATCGGAATTAAAGCTATTGGTGAAAAAAACGGTTTTAAAAGTATTTGTTACGGACACGCAGGCGATGGAAATTTACACGTAAATATTGTAAAATTAGATATGACCGATGAACTATGGCAAACCAAAGTGCCTAAAGGAGTTAAAGAAATTTTTGAACTGACAAAATCACTCAACGGAACCATCTCTGGCGAACACGGTATTGGTTTGGTTCAAAAAGAATTTATGTCGATAGTGTTTAGTGAAATTGAACTCCATTTAATGTATCAAATCAAAAAAATATTCGATCCTAAAAACATCATGAATCCCGGAAAAATATTTCCATCAGATATAAATTAACCATGCAACACCAACATTTTCTGCTGTACAAACCTGCTGGTTATATTTCACAGTTTGTTTACGAAAAAAAGCGAAATAAGAAAAAACTCGGCGAGTTGTACAATTTTCCTGAAGAAACAATGGCAATTGGTAGGTTAGATGAAAATTCCGAAGGTTTATTGATGCTAACAACCGATGGTAAAATAAGCGAAGAAATTCGCAGTGCGCATTACGAAAAACAATATGTTGTTCAAGTTGATGGTATAATTACCCAAGATGCCATAGATCAACTTAAAAACGGAGTAGAAATAGGCGTAAAGGGCGAACGATTAACTACTAAAGAATGTTTTGCGGCAATTATTGATAAACCAGATTATGTAGGCGAGGGCTATCGCATTCGTAGTGACCGTCATGGACCAACAAGCTGGCTCACCATTACATTAACCCAAGGCAAATTTCGTCAGGTTCGTAAAATGACAGCTGCGGTGGGGTTTCCTACGTTGCGATTGATCCGTATTCGTATTGGTGATTGGAAGTTAGAAGGAATGAAAGTAGGTGAGGTCTTGGAAATTGAGTTGTAAATAGTATATTTGATTGTTATAACTTAAAAAACATAATTATGAAACGTAAATATAAGGTACTCCTAATTTTGTTGGCATTGCCACTTTTAGATGTTTTTTACGCTTGTTGTAATTGCGGTGATAACACAGAAGAAAAGTTTTATACAAACTCTGGTTTCGCACTAAAAAACATTGATAATAGTGGCGAAGAACCTTTAGAATCAGCCTCTGAAAATATTAATAAAAAAGCATACGGGATACGTTTGCAGGTAAACAGACAAAGTTTATCCTTTATAAAAACAGAAACATACCAACCATTGTTTTCGCAAGGTGCTTATGCAATGTCATGCGATTGTCCGCCAGAAGTCACTTATGATCATACAGATAAAGTGGAATCAATTAAAATAATTACCTTAAATGATTTTACTATAGATAAACCTGCTAATAGCGATATAACCGAGTATTTTAAGATGCGTAAACTTTATAAAGATGTTAGTGAACTAGTTAAAAGTTTAAATTACGATTTTTCATATACTTTAAAAGAAACAGAGTATTTTGATCTTTTATTAATGGTTTCTCCGGCTGAAGCTAACGTTCAGCATCAATTTAAAGTTGTAATCACTTTTGAAAACAAACCGGCTGTAGAATTACTAACAACAGTAAATTTAATTTAAGATGAAAAATACAACTATTCTTATGTGTTTATTGTTTACGATTGTTTTTAGTAATCAGATGCTTAGTCAAGAAAAATCGTCAACAATATATACTAATAGGTTTCAGCTAAAAGTTGAAGGTGGGTTAAATGTCCCTTTAACAAATATGAATCAAAACAAAATAACCGATTATTTTATAGAATACAGCTCAGAAAGTAAGTTTCTACCTTCTTTATCTGCCACTTGGTTTATACGAAAGCGTTTTGGTGTAGAAGCCGATTTAAAATTTGTCTATTTTAACGATGGTAGACGTAAAGGTGACGATTTTCAGGAATTTGCGAATAAAGAATTTGGAGACAATTATTACGTAAAAGCATCTTCTCCAATACATAATAATTTTATTCCGGTTATTTCTTTTGGTATGGTTTATAGAATAGAAACAGAACATTTTTATTTTTACCCTAAATTTTCAATTGGTGTTACCTCGTTCTATTCAAATTGGGGTGGAATTGATTTAAAAGAAAAAAACACAAATAATGAATACAAAATTAGTTATTCACAAGGCAAAATAGCAAAAGATAATTTTACATTAACACCTGCTTTTACAATGGGTTACAAAATGTCTGATCGTTTTTGGGTAGATCTAAATTTAAAAACCTCTTTTTTTAGATCGAATTTTACTTACGAAAAAACACGTAATAATTTATATACAAAAGAAATTGAACAAGTAGAACAAATTCCTTATAAAGAGAATATTGTTGAAGCGTATTTTTCTGTGGGAGTAACCTATGTGCTTTCAAGAAAAAATTATTAATGGCGTTTATTTAAGGCAAATTATAATGAATACACAAGCAAACGAAAACTTTAAATTTCAACGGATTATTGCAATTGTCGGCATTATACTGTTTTTGGTTAAGTTATACGCGTGGTATCAAACAAATTCTGTATCCATTTTAACCGATGCTTTAGAAAGTACCATAAACGTAATTGCCGGACTTATTGGCTTGTATAGTTTGTATTTGTCTTCTTTACCCAGAGATCAAAACCATCCGTACGGTCATGGAAAGGTCGAATTTATATCGGCTTCTCTCGAAGGAGCTTTGATCAGCATCGCCGGAGTGGTGATTATTTACGAAGCTATAAATAAATTACAAAATCCACATACTGTAGAACAGCTCAATTTAGGCTTGATATTGGTCGCTTTTACAGCAGTCATTAATTATATCTTGGGATTTTATGCCATTAAAAAAGGTAAAAAAAACAATTCGTTGGCGTTGATTGCAAGCGGAAAACATTTGCAAACCGATACCTATTCTACCATTGGAATCATCATTGGATTAATCATTTTATATTTTACTAAAATTACTTGGATTGATAGTGTTACCGCTTTAATTTTTGCAGGATTTATCATTTATACCGGATACAAGATTTTGCGCGAATCCATTTCAGGAATTATGGATGAAACCGATGAATTGCTGTTAAAAGAGGTAGTCGGCTTTTTAAATGAAGAACGCAGACCCAATTGGATTGACTTGCATAATTTACGCATTATAAAATACGGAAGTACCTTGCATTTTGATTGTCACATGACCGTGCCCTGGTACTTTAATATAGAAGAAGGACATAAAGAAGTGGAAGCTTTAGAAGCTACCGTGATCAATCATTTTGGCGACCGTATTGAATTGTTTGTGCATTTAGATGCTTGCAAAGAATATTCATGTAAAATATGTACAAAAACAGAATGTCCTGTTCGTCAACATCCGTTTGAGGAAAAAGTCGAGTGGACTATTGAAAATGTTTCACTCAATAAAAAACATAATAGTAATTTGTAGGTTTTTATTGCATTTTGTCATTCCGACAAAGGAGGAATCTCTTTGCTGTAAAGATTCTTCATTCCACTTTGTTCCTTTCAGAATGACAAGCGTACGTTATTATATAAACTGTATATTCTTACAAATATCCGTGCATCTGTGGCAGACAGAAAAAATTAAAGCACTACAAATTGCTTTCGCTCTCGGTCAAAAACGATATCATCAGTATCAAAAAAACGATCAAAAACGCCTTCGTTAATCAGGTTTTTTGTTATGTTATGATAAAATTTCTCATCTTTCAACAACATAATTTCATCGCTTAACTGCAATGCCAAATCTAAATCGTGTGTAGAAAATAAAATACACTTGTTGTTAACCACACACAATTTTTTAAGCAGTTTAAAAAGTTTTACTTTATGATACAAATCTAAATGGGTAGAAGGTTCATCTAAAAATATAAACGGAGTATCTTGCACAACGGCACGCGCAATAAAGGTTCGCTGTAATTGACCGTCGCTTAACTGCGATAATTTTCGATCTTTTAAACTGATGATTTCACAATCTTCCAACGTAGCATTTATCAAATTTTCATCAGCTTCGGTTAATTTATCTAACCAGTTGGTGTAAGGCTGTCTGCCTAATTTAACTAGTTCGTAAACCGTAAGATCTTTATTCACGTTTTCATGCGTAAGCACTACACTTACCAATTTGGCAAATTCGGCAATAGAAAAAGCATCAATATTTTTATCATCAATAAAAACAGCACCCGATTTTTTATCCAACAAACCCGAAATCGTTTTTAACAAGGTAGATTTTCCAATTCCGTTGCTTCCCAATAACGATGTAAGAATTCCGGTTTTAATCTCGAAATTCAAATCCCCAAACAAGATTTTATCTTTATAGCCAATGCTTAAATTTTCGGTTCTAAAAACAGTCATAACTACATTTTTTTCATTACAAAATAAAATCCAACGGTTGCAACTAAAATCATTACGCAGTTAAAAATCCACAGGTTGGTAAAGCCGTAATTTTGAGCGATAAATGTTCCGATTAACGGCGATGTTACAAAGGCTATAGAAAACGATATGCCGTTTAATCCCATGTAAGATCCGCGATTAGTTGGTGATGATCTGTTTACGGCTACGGTTGATGCAAAGGGCATGATTAATATTTCAGAAATCGAAATTAAAAAGATCGAAATGTATAAAATTACAACTAAATGCGATGGAATCAACACTAAAAAAGCGGCTCCACAAAACAAACTTCCAATAATCATATTAGCGGTTAAGGTGAATTTTTTCTCGGCATAATGCACCAGCGCCATTTCTAAAATAAAAACCACGATTCCGTTAAAAGCCATTAATAAACCCACTTCTTTTTCGTTCATCAACGCTACGTTTTTGTAGAATAGGGGTAGCGTGTTTAATATCTGAAAAAAGCAAAAAGCGTAAATGGCAATGAATATGCTAAAGAATATAAATTTACGATCGGCATAAGCAGATTTTGTTTTAATGATCTGCTCTGCCTTATCGGCAATTACTTTTTCGGGCGTATTTCCTTTTCTGTTTTTAAAGTAAATGATAAAAAGGGTTCCTGCAAAAAAAGACATCACTGCATTGGTGTAAAACAAAAAGTTGTACGAAACCGCTGCTAAAAATCCACCAATAGCCGGACCAATAGAATAGCCCAGATTCAATGCCATACGGTTTAACGAAAACGCACGCGTTAAATTTTCGGGTTTGGCGTAATAAGAAACCGATGCACTGTTTGCCGGACGAAATAGTTCCTTAATAAAACTCAGGAAAAAGATCGATAAACAAAGTGTTTCAAAACTTTTAAAGAAGGGCAGTATCAAATAAAACGGAATACTTAAAAACAAACTAAATGACTGTATTTTAAAAGATCCAAATTTATCGGTAAGCCAACCGCCAACAAGCGATCCTAAAATAGATCCAACACCAAAAGTACTTAAAACAATACCGGCATTTTTTAATGAAAACTCTAAAACCGTGGTCATGTAAACGCCTAAAAAAGGCAGTACCATTGATCCACTTTGGTTAATAAACATAACCAACGCAAGCAACCAAGTTGCATGCGATAAACCCTGATAGGCACTGATGTAGTTTTTCCAGTAAGTTTTTAAACTGTTCATTGACAAAAGGTGCGAAACGCTAAAATTTATTGAACAACAAAAGTAGTAAGTTTTTGTGTGCAATCTTTTAAAAAAACTATCTTTGTATTTGTAAATTTTATGTATTTATAAATGAAACCTAACACACAACAATTACAAGACTTGGTAACGCAAGTAAGAAGAGATGTTTTACGTATGGTACATGCAGTAAATTCTGGTCATCCGGGCGGATCTTTAGGCTGTGCAGAATATTTCGTGGCATTGTATCAAGTTATTATGAACAGAAAAGAAGGCTTTGACATGGATGGAAAAGACGAAGATGTTTTCTTTTTATCAAACGGACATATCTCTCCGGTTTTCTACAGCGTTTTGGCTCGTAGCGGTTATTTTCCGGTAAGCGAATTGGCTACTTTTAGAAAAATCGATTCTCGTTTACAAGGTCATCCAACAACACACAGTCATTTACCGGGAATCCGTATGGCATCTGGCTCTTTAGGGCAAGGCTTATCTGTAGGAATTGGTGCAGCACAGGCTAAAAAATTAAATAACGATGCTAATCTGGTTTATGTGCTTTTAGGTGACGGTGAGTTACAAGAAGGGCAAAACTGGGAAGCGTTAATGTATGCATCGGCTAAAAAAGTGGATAACATTATTGCAACTATTGATTTAAACGGAAAACAAATTGATGGAACTACCGATGAGGTATTACACATGGGAAGCCTTAAAGCTAAATTTGAAGCCTTTGGTTGGGATGTGGTAACTATTGAAAAAGGAAACGATGTAGAATCGGTTATTGAAGGAATGAAAGCAGCCAAAGCAAAAACAGGAAATCAAAAACCGGTAATGGTGTTGTTACATACCGAAATGGGCAACGGTGTAGATTTTATGATGAATACACATGCGTGGCACGGTAAAGCGCCTAATAACGAACAGTTAGAAAACGCTTTGTACCAAAATTTAATGACCTTAGGTGATTATTAATACGGAAAAAGCTATGAAAAAGATTGTTTGTTTGGCAGTAAGTTTAACCGCATTTGCAGGTTTTGCACAAAACAATAAATCGGTAGAATTTACCAAAAAATTGAGTTATAAAATTGAATATGACGATACAAATGAATTTGCTGAAGATTATTCAAATATCAATTACGATCATTATTTAGATAAAAGCAATAAACAAAGTTTGTTGTCCTTCTATTATAATGATACAGCTGCGGCAAGTTACGGCGGTAGCGAATCTAATTTTTTTGTTGCAAATAATTGGATGGCTCCTTTAACGGTTAGTGGAATTTCTAAAGTAGTAAATTACACTCCGTATGGTGCTTTTAAAATTTTGAACGAAGGTCAGTCAGTTACAAAATTAGATCGTAAAGGAACAATTGCCGGAACAAACTGTCAGTATTACGCTATTTTAAGGGATATCAACAATAAAGAAAGTTACGATTACTGTTTTTGTATCGATGAAAGCAATAACATCAATAACGCAGAATCTCTTTTTCCAAATTCCAAATTAAAAGGATTGATTTTATCGGTAGAATACAAAAGTGAAAACTCGTATAAACTGGTTTACAAATCAAATCAGACTGCAAGTTTAAAGTTGGATATAGACAGTGATAAACTTTTAGCAGATATTGAAGAATATCAAAAAACGGTACCGGTAGAAATGGAACCTTACACCGATTATACAGTAGATTCGGCAGTAGCAGCAGTTGATACAGCTTACGACGATTACTACGGTATCTATAACGATCCATTATATACCTATGGTTATGATAGTGAATTAATAGATTATAATTTGTACAATTACATTACACCCGTGTACTCATTAGCTACAAGTGCTTTGTATAATACAAAAGAATATGGTGGTGGTGATGGAACTTTAAACCGTGATCAAGTAGTCGCTTTTTTTAAAAAGGAAGCTAAATCGTTGGTGAAAAACTTAAAATCTGCAAAAATGATTACTGCAGATCAAAAGAAAGAATTAGATAAGTTCTTTAAAACACAAAACGAAAAAATAAAGAATTATGTTCCTAATCAACCAGTAGATTATACCGAAACAACTGTCGGAGATTGGACTGCAACCGATTTTGACGCTGCATGGGCAGTTGCTGATACTGTAGCTTACGCAGAAGTATACGATTATTACACAAAATATCAATCTAATTACAACAATATTAATGTCGATGAAATTTCATTGGCTTATGATATTTTACATGATGATTCATTAAAGCAATATGCACCAGACTATTGTGATAATTTAAAAAGTAAAATTCCAAATTTTCAGAATGAAAGTTTAAGTAAGCATGTTTATAATTTAACCGGACAAATTTGCGATTTGTACCTTTATAACAATGGTGGATACGTAGATTATTTTGGAACGATAAACAGCATGCGTAAAAGCTACTTGGAAATAGAAAAATTAAGAAGTTCATTATCACAAAAAGATCAAAAATTACTTTTAGAATTTATAAAGAATTTAGATTAATGAAAAAATACACAAACTTAGGTAGTAAAGATACACGCTCTGGTTTCGGAGCAGGATTAACAGAATTAGGTCAGAAGAATGAAAACGTTGTTGCGTTGTGTGCCGATTTAATTGGATCGTTAAAGATGGACGATTTTAAAAAGAATCATCCAGACCGTTTTTTTCAGGTAGGAATTGCCGAAGCCAACATGATTGGTTTGGCTGCCGGAATGACAATTGGCGGTAAAATTCCGTTTACAGGAACGTTTGCCAACTTTTCAACAGGTCGTGTTTATGATCAAATTCGTCAGTCGGTTGCCTATTCAGAAAAAAACGTGAAAATTTGTGCATCGCATGCCGGTTTAACGTTAGGTGAAGACGGAGCAACGCATCAAATTTTAGAAGACATTGGCTTAATGAAAATGTTGCCGGGAATGACCGTGATTAATACTTGCGATTACAACCAAACAAAAGCAGCTACATTAGCCATTGCAGATCATAAAGGTCCGGTTTATTTGCGTTTTGGTCGCCCTGTGGTGCCTAATTTTATTCCGGAAGATCTACCGTTTGAAATTGGTAAAGCAGTGGTTTTATCAGAAGGAACCGATGTTACCATTGTAGCAACAGGTCATTTAGTTTGGGAAGCATTACAAGCTGCCGAAGAATTAGAAAAAGAAGGAATTTCTGCTGAGGTTATCAATGTACACACCATTAAACCGCTAGATGAAGAAACCATTTTAAAATCGGTTGGTAAAACAGGTTGTATCGTAACTGCCGAAGAACATAATTATTTAGGTGGTTTAGGTGAAAGCATTTCAGGTGTTTTAGCTTTAAACAAACCGGCTCCACAAGAATTTGTAGCTGTAAACGATGTTTTCGGTGAATCGGGAACACCAGAAGCTTTAATGGAAAAATATGGTTTAAACGCTAAATCAATTATTCAAAAAGCTAAAAAAGTACAGTCAAGAAAGTAATTCTTGCAGATATTGTCAGTTAGAAAGAAAGCTGTCAGTTCGAGCGAAGTCGAGAACAAATACTAAAACAACCCTGTCAAAGTTTCTAATAAAAAAAGCAACCAAATTTTATGGTTGCTTTTCGTTTTATCTAATTTAAACAATATAGTAATTAATTAAAATTAACATAAACACCCCATTGATCAGTAGTGAATTCAAGTACATGCGTAGTTCCTGTGTTAGGATCTACTACATCAACACTGCTTGGAAGTGGGTCAAATCCATTTGCTGAATAACCATCTTTGTTTGTAAGACACATTTCGTCCCAATCCTCATTGTACATTACAACAACGTCATACATTGGTTTTAAGCTAGGAACTTCTCCTACCAATTTCCATTTACTACTTGCAGGAAAAGTACTTGCTTCATCTGCATCATCATAAAATTTATGTTTAATAACACCGTCTTTAAGTACATTTCCCAGATTATCGAAAATTTTATACTTAAAATAATAGATTTTTCCATAATGATAAAAGCGCCAATTTGGTGTCCAGCTTCCGAAATCGTAAATTATACTTCCCAAAGAATTAGTGTAAGGTGGTGCATTTACAGCCATTGGAGCACCATCATCGAGATTTGTTTCTACAGTACCTGCCATTACATTAAAACTTGTACTTGGTATAGGATTTAACGTATAATCAGTACGTGGAGGAGGTAAAAAATACACATTATTAGCAATTAAAAAAGTTTGCGCATGCATCTCTTCTCCAAAAGGTGTTAATTCAAGTAGCAAAGGTGTATTATTTCTAAAAGTAGTTGTAATATTCTCATTATCTGAACTGCCATATGGTTGAAAAGGAGAATCGTAACCTGTAGATATTGTCATAGGCATCATGGTACCACCAGAATTATTTTCCAAAGATCCGGATTCTACTCTCTCATCAACTTCTTGATAAGCATCTTCACTACACGCAACAAGCGTAAACAAGCCCATTAGGGCAATAATAGATTTTTTCATGTTTATTAGGTTTTAGTAATTATGTACGATAAATATACTAATAAAATTATAAATACATTGATTTTTAATAAATTATTGATATATTTAGCAGATAAAAAAATAAATTATGAAAAAATATATATTTTTAATAGCATCAATCTTTATTGCACAGTTTAACATTGCCCAAGTGCTGTTTACCGAAGATTTTAACAGTTACTCTACAGGGCATTTAAATAACAACTATACCAATAATACCCCTGGGCAAGGCGGGTGGGTAATAAGAAATGATACTAAACCTGGTATTATTGTAACAGCAATGGTTACACCCGAAAACGGCAAAGGCAATATATTAAACATCACAAATAATGGGGCTGTTGCTAATCGATGGCTTGCTATTCAACAAAGTATCGGTGTTATTGATGGGCTATGGAACAACCGCATGGTAGGTAATAATGTATTAAAATTAGAATATGAAGTCTATGGATCTGGTTCATTTCATGCCGATGGTCGTGCAATATATAATAATTCAAGTTTGATTGATTTATATATTAATTCTCCATCATTCAGTATAGAAGCAATTCATATTAATTCAATTAATACCAATAGAATTTTAAAAAATTATACTGCGTCTACTTTTCCAAATAACATCTGGATAAAAATTGAATTGTTTATTGATTATACAAATCAAAAGGCTTATTACTATATACCCACTTTAAATCTTTTTAGAGCAGATAATATTAGCCCCAACAATTACATACCACAAAATATTGATTTTATTGGTTACATAATACAACCAGGTTCAGTTGTTAAATATGATAACATTAAACTTACGGCACTGCCAAGTGTACCGTCGTATATTTTAAGTGCTAACGAAATGGTGTCAGCAAAATTTAATATGTATCCCAACCCCGCAACAAATGTAGTTAACATAACCAACAGCGAAAATATGTTGGTAGAGCAAGTTACGGTTTACGATATAAACGGTAAGCAGGTAACTACCCAAAACTATAACAGCGAACAACAAATACAAATAAACGTAGAAAATTTAGCTAGCGGCACCTACATGTTACATATAAAAACAAATACAGGTTTAGCAATTAAACAGTTGGTTAAGAAGTAAATAGCCTTACCAATTTTATAAACTTTGCTAAGAGATCTTACAGCGAAAGCAACCAAATTTCATGGTTACTTTTGTTGTTAAATATTTTATTATATTTATATAATTGACTACTTAAGACAAACAAATTATGAAAAAAAATATACTTTTAATAACCTGCTTTTTTATTACACAGTTTGGGATTGCTCAGGTATTACTTAACGAAGATTTTAACAGTTACGCATCCGGACATTTAAATACCAATTATACAGGTACTACCGCAGGCCAAGGTAATTGGATTACAGAACGGCATGCCAATGCTAGTGCAACAGCGATGGTTACTCCCGAAACAGGTAAAGGCTACGTGCTTAGTTTTACTACAACGGGTACTTTTTCTAACGAATATGTCAATATTAAGCAAAATACTGGGGTAATAAGTGCATTGTGGAACAACCGTACTGCTGGTAATAATGTGCTAAAATTTGAATACGAAGTTTTTGGTACCGGTTTTTTTATTGCAGAGGGAGGCCTATTATCTGGTATTGGTAATTTTATTAACTTAAGATTTATTTCATCTTCAGATTATAGAATTGAAGCCTATACTCAAAGTTCGGGTATTACCAATGTAATACTAAAGAGTTATACATCAGCTACTTTTCCTAACAATACCTGGCATAAAGTAGAAATCTTCTTTGATTATAATGCAAAAAAAGCATATTATTACATACCCAACTTAAATCTTTTTAGAGCAGATAATATACTTTCTATAAAATTACAAGATAATATATTTTTGTATGTAAGTGGTTTAAAAATAGGTTCCGTTGTTAAATACGATAATATTAAACTTACGGCACTACCAAGTGTACCGTCGTATATTTTAAGTGCTAATGAAATAGTGTCGGCTAAATTTAATATGTACCCAAACCCAGCAACAAATATGGTGAACATAACTAACAGTGAAAATATGTTGGTAGAGCAAGTTACGGTTTACGATAGTACAGGTAAACAGTTAACTACCCAAAGTTTTAATAACCAAACCGAAGTACAGTTAAATGTAGAAGACTTAGCAAGCGGTACGTATATGTTGCATATACAAACAAACGCCGGTTTAGCAGTTAAAAAGTTGGTTAAAAAGTAAATAACCTTACCAAATTTACAAACTTTGTAAATAGTTCATAAATCAAAAGCAACCAAATTTCATGGTTGCTTCTTTTGTTTACAACAAATATAAAATAAGTCGTTTAAACAATTAATAATACATTTTTCCGTTATGGAAATAGGATTTATTTTTAATATATTTGATACTTAAAAAAATAGTTGAAATGCGAAAAGCGAATCATTTTCTATATTTATCGTTTTTGTTGGGCGGTTTCTCTGTACAGGCACAGCAATCATACACTTACACTCAAGAAAATAAAGATTTTTACGACGCCGTAAATCTTTACAACGAACAGCAGTACGCAGTAGCACAGATTTTGTTCGATAAAACCAAAATAAAAAATAATAACGACGAAATTCAGGCAGAAAGTGCTTATTACAGTGCAAACTGTGCTATTAGATTAGGTCAACCTGGTGCCGAGCAAAAGATCAGTCAGTTTATTTACGATTATCCTACAAGCAGTAAACAGGCACAAGCGTATATCGATGTAAGTAATTTCTATTTTTCTCAAGGCGATTACGATCAGGCATTGCGTTATGCCGAGAAAATCAACGAAGATATTTTAAGTCCGGCTGATAAAGACCGTATCAATTTCCAAAAAGGATATGCTTATTTCAATAAAAAAGAAAACAGCAAAGCTAAAAACTATCTTGAAAAAGTAGATTTAGAGGGAACGTACGGCAATCAGGCAAAATATTATTTAGGATACATTTCGTATGCGAATAACGATTATACGCAGGCAAACGAATATTTTGCAAATGTAGAATCGGTGGAAAAATACCAGGAACGCATGGGGTATTACAAAGCCGATATGCAGTTCAAAAGCGGAAATTTTGATAAAGCAGTTGAAGAAGGTTTGGCGCAAATGCCAAAATCTACTGAAGCCGAAAAATCAGAATTATCTAAAATTATTGGTGAAAGTTATTTCAACCTGAAACAATACGATAAAGCGTTGCCGTATTTGTTGGCTTACGAAGGTAAAGGTGGTAAATTAAGCAATGTAGATTTTTATCAGTTGGGATATTCTTATTACCAGCAGAAAGATTACAACAAAGCAGTTTCTGAATTCAATAAAATTATTGGTGGAAACGATGCTGTTGCGCAAAATGCGTATTATCATTTAGGAGAAAGTTATCTGAAATTAAATCAGAAAACACAGGCTTTGAACGCTTTTAAAAATGCTTCTGAAATGACTTTTTCTCCAAAAATTCAAGAAGATGCTTTTGCAAATTATGCCAAATTAAGTTATGATATCGGTAATCCGTACAAAAGTGTTCCCGAAGTTATAACCGATTTTTTGGTGAAATATCCCGAAACGCCTTACAAAGCAGAGTTAAATGATTTGTTGATTGATTCATATATATCAACCAAAAATTATCAGGCAGCTTTAGATGTTTTGGAATCTAACAGAACACCTTTGAACAAAGCAGCGTATCAAAAAGTTACTTTTTACCGTGGGGTAGAATATTTTAACGAAGGTAAATTCAGTTTAGCAAATGGAATGTTCAATAAATCAATTGCCGAACGTCAGGATAACAAATATGTGGCGCGTGCAACGTATTGGCGTGGTGAAAGTGAATATGCGTTGAATCGTTTCAGCGATGCGTACCAAACATTTACAACGTTTAAGCAATTGCCACAAGCTCAAAACACGCCGGAATTTAAAAGTGCCGAATATAATTTAGGTTACGCAGCTTATAAATTGAAAAATTACAGCAACGCAAATACACATTTTAAAAGCTATTTAAGTGTTGTTAAAGACGATGCCAAGAAAACCGATGCAACGCTTCGTTTGGCAGATGGTTATTTTGTTACCAAACAGTATTGGCCGGCTATGGAAATGTATAATTCCATATTAAACAGCAATTCGTCTTACAAAGATTATGCAGCGTTTCAAAAAGCGGTTGCGTATGGTTTTGTAGATAAAAATCCGACGAAAATAGAAGAGTTACAGAAATTTATATCAAACTATAAATCATCAAGTTTGGTAGATGATGCTTACTACGAATTGGGAAGCACGTATGCCAACAGCAATCAAACAAGCAAGGCAATTGAAACATTCAATCAGTTATTGACGAATTATCCGAAATCTAATTTGGCATCAAAAGCCATTTTACGTCAGGGTGTTGTGTACATTAACGCGAACGATGAGGATAAAGCTATCGAACGATTTAAGAAAGTTGTGAACGATTACCCGGGATCACAAGATGCTATTGAAGCTGTTCAAAATGCCCGAATTGCGTATTTAGATTCAGGCAGATCGAATGAATTTGCAGCATGGGTAAAAGGTTTGGATTTTGTTGATATTTCTACAGCCGAATTGGAAAACGATGTGTATACTTCGGCAGAAAATCAAATGGCACAAAATAATAACGATGCCGCTTTAAAAAGTCTGAAAGATTATATTGCAAATTATCCGAATGGTTTACATGCAACCAAAGCACACTTTAATATTGCCGAAATTAATTACGGAAAAGATAAGGTGAGCGATGCTAAAAGCAGTTACGAAAGTGTTATTAAACGCGGAAAATCTGAGTATACCGAGCAAAGTTTGGTTCGTTTGTCTAACATTTATCTAACTGAAAAAGATAAGGCAAATGCAAAACGTGTTTTAACGCAGTTAGAAGCCGATGCAAGTAACGATACCAACAAATTGTTTGCGCAATCTAACTTAATGAAAGCTGCTTACGATGAAGGCGATACCACAACTGCTGCGAAATACGCGACTATTTTAGCTGAAAATTCTAAAGTTGACAAGCGTATTAAAGCCGATGCTACAGCAATCAGCGCACGAGTTGCAATTAAAAACAACGATACCGCAAATGCTCGTAAACTTTACGAACAGTTAAATACGATAGGAACAGGCGAGTTAAAAGCCGAGGCATTATATTACGATGCTTATTTTAAAAATGCCGATAAAAAATACGATGCTTCTAACAAAACAGTAGAAAAATTGGTGAAAGAATACGCCGCTTACAAGTATTACAATGCCAAAGGGTTGGTTTTACTGGCTAAAAACTTTTATCAGTTAAAAGACAGTTACCAGGCAACTTATATTTTAGAAAGTGTAATTAGCAATGCAACCGAGTTTGCAGATGTTGTTACAGAAGCTAAAACAGAGTTGGCAAAAATTAAATCAGAAGAGGCAAAACGTAATTCATCGGTAAAATAATTTCATATGAAAAAGTACTTATTAAGTATCACTATATTAGCGGCATTGTTGGCAAATAAAGCAAATGCCCAAGATGATAAAGACAAGAAAAACACTACGGTAGGAACAGAGGTTGTTAACGTGACATCAGAATATCAGGCAACGTTGAATGATGCTTTTAAGATTAACGATAACCCGTTGATTGAAGATGAAGATATCAATCAGAAAAAAGACGTGAAATATACGATCTTCTCGGTTCCGGTTGCATCAACTTTTTCTCCTGCAAAAGGCGAAGCTGCAAAGGTTGACAATGATTCGTTGACGAATTTCTACAACAATTATGCTTTGTTAGGCTACGGAAATTTTAATACTATTCGTGGCGAATTGGGAATTGTAGAAAATATTGGTTCTAACAATATGTATGTGGGTGGTTTTTTAAAACATATTTCTTCTGGTGGAGGAATTGACGGAGTTGAGTTAGATGATTCGTTCAGTAAATCGAATTTAGATTTTACGTTGGGTCAGCGTAACGAAAACGGTCAGTGGAATACCCAGTTTGGTGCCATGACATCGAAATACAATTGGTACGGAACTCCGTCTGATTTTTATATATCGAATTTTAATTTTAATTTGGTAGATCCTTTACAGAAATACAATAATGTTCACATTGGTGGATCTTACGAAAGTTATATTGGTGCTTTTGAAAAAGCAGATGTATCCTACAAATATTTCTGGGATGAGTTCGACAGTAAAGAAAGTCGATTTATTTTCGCTCCGAAGTTTAATATCGAACTTCCAAATAATACGGTTCATGTTAATTTAGAAGCCGATTATTTAAACACACAATTTGCTAATAATGGTATTGATAATGTGGTAGATAAGTATAATTACTTAAACCTTTCGGTTAATCCAAGTATCAAGTTTTTCGATGCGAATTATTCGGTTGAAGTAGGTGCAGGTTTAACGTATGTGTTAGGAAAAGAAAACAGCGTTGAAGATAATTCACTAGTTGTTTATCCAATGGTTAAGGCGAATTTCAATTTGGTTCCAAATATTGTTCAGGCTTATTTTGGTGCAGTTGGTGGTGTTAAACAAAATTCGTATGCCGATTTAGCTGAAGAAAATCCGTTCGTAGCTCCGTCTTTAACGTTAAAACCAACCAAAACAAATTACGATTTTTACGCAGGTTTAAAAGGAAAATTGTATCATAATTTATCGTACAACGTTCGTGCAAACTATAAAGTTGAAGACGATAAAGCAATGTTTACGATTAATCAGTATGACATCAACCTACAAAATAAACAAGGATATCAATACGGAAATTCGTTCGGTTTAATTTATGACAAAGTAAATACTTTAAGTTTGTTCGGAGAATTGAACTTCGATTTTTCAGACAAAGCTAAAATTGCACTTTCGGGCGAATACAACAATTACAGCGTAGAATATTATAATAATGCTTTCCATTTGCCACAAGGTAAAGTAAATGTAAATGTATTGTATAATTTCACGAAGCAGTGGTTCGCCGATGCTAATTTAGGATACGTTGGTCAGCGTTACGAATTCAGTGGTGTTAATACGTTTCCAAGACCAGATGATATGAAGTTAGGCGATTATTACGATTTAAACTTAACGGTAGGTTTCAGACCAACTGCTCAATGGACGGTTTTCGTAAAAGGAATGAACTTAGCAAACGAAAATTATCTCCGTTTTAACCAATATCAGGTGCAGGGATTACAGGTTTTAGGCGGTGCTATGTATAAATTCGATTTTTAATAAAAAGCATAAATAACAATAACACAAAAAGCTCTGAAAAGGGCTTTTTTATTTTTTATGAACAGAAAAGAATTAAAACAGCTGGTTTTAAATGTATTAAATAATCAGATTGAAGCCATACAAAAACAAATTTCGTCTTTATCAGAAGACGCACAGAACGATGCTAAAAGTTCTGCTGGTGATAAACACGAAACCGGTTTAGCTATGATGCATTTGGAACAAGAAAAATTAAACGCAAAGTTGATCGAGCTTTTAGATATGCAGCAAATTGCTTTAAAACTGTCCGAAAACAAAACAATAGAAAAAGTAGTGTTGGGATCAATAGTCAAAACCAATAAAGCTGTTTTTTATTTAAGCGTTCCAATGCAGCCGGTTAACTACAAAAACACACAGGTTTTTTGCGTATCGGTTCATGCGCCTTTAATTCAGCATTTGCTAAATAAAGAAATAGGGCACCAGGTAACTTTCAACAATATTCCCTATAAAATTCTCGAAATTTATTAACTTTAGTGCTTTTAGAACAATAAAACAGAGTAAAAAAATTTAAGCTAATTGATTTTTAGTCTTTTAAGAAATAAAATAGTTATAAAACAATACACAAGAATCAATTACATTAAAAGTTAAGTTCCATTAAGCAATTTGCCTAATTACAATATTTTGTTTAAATTTTTAAATATAAACCACTTTTTTGCAAATCAAGTGTTGATAACTTCAAGTATAATAAAACCTATTAAACACTAAAAATCAACTAAAAATCCGTATATTTGTTGTTTAGTTTATTATTAGTACACATAAAACTATGAGTGAAGAAATAAAGAAAAATTCGTATTCGGCCGATAGTATTCAGGCATTAGAAGGAATGGAGCACGTGCGTATGCGTCCGTCAATGTACATTGGCGATGTAGGTGTTCGTGGTTTACACCATTTAGTTTACGAAGTTGTAGATAACTCTATCGATGAGGCTTTGGCAGGTCATTGTGATGCCATACAAGTAATTATTAATCAAGATAATTCTATCTCGGTTCAAGATAACGGACGTGGTATTCCTGTAGATATGCACAAAAAAGAAGGCGTATCTGCATTAGAGGTTGTAATGACTAAAATTGGTGCCGGTGGTAAATTCGATAAAGATTCTTATAAGGTCTCTGGTGGATTGCACGGGGTAGGTGTATCGTGTGTGAATGCATTGTCAGATCATTTACGTGCCGAAGTACATGTAAACGGTAAAATATGGGAGCAGGAATACGAGCGTGGAAAACCGCTTTTCCCAGCCCGTCCAATTGGTGAAACAACAAAAAGAGGTACAAAGGTTACTTTTAGACCCGATGCTACTATTTTTACACATACATTAGAATATTCTTACGATACATTAGCTTCTCGTTTGCGTGAATTAGCTTTCTTGAATAAAGGTATTACTATTACCTTGACCGATTTAAGAGAGGTTGATGAAGAAGGAAAAGCTAAAATGGAAACTTTTCATTCAACAGAAGGTTTAAAAGAATATGTTCGCTTTTTAGACGGAAACCGTACGCCAATTATTGGTGATGTAATCTATATGGAAAGTGAAAAAGGAGAGATACCGGTTGAAGTAGCGCTTATTTATAATGATAGTTATTCAGAAAATATCTATTCTTATGTAAATAACATCAACACACATGAAGGTGGAACACATTTGCAAGGATTCCGTATGGGGTTAACCCGTACATTGAAAAAATATGCAGACGCATCTGGATTACTTGAAAAATTAAAGTTCGAAATATCGGGTGACGATTTCCGTGAAGGTTTAACAGCAATTATTTCTGTTAAAGTAATGGAACCTCAGTTCGAAGGGCAAACCAAAGCGAAGTTAGGAAACCGTGAAGTAGTTTCTCCTGTATCACAAGGTGTTGCAGATATGTTAGAAGCTTATTTAGAGGAGAATCCTCAAGACGCTAAAATTATTGTTCAAAAAGTTATTTTAGCAGCACAGGCACGCCATGCAGCTAAAAAAGCACGTGAAATGGTTCAGCGTAAAACGGTTATGAGTGGTGGTGGTTTACCAGGTAAACTTTCAGATTGCTCAGAGCAGGATCCAGAGAAATGCGAAATTTTCTTTGTCGAGGGAGATTCGGCGGGCGGAACAGCAAAACAAGGACGCGATCGTAACTTTCAAGCAATTATGCCATTACGTGGTAAAATCTTGAATGTTGAAAAAGCTATGGGACATAAAGTGTTTGAAAACGAAGAAATTCGTAATATTTACACTGCTTTAGGTGTTACCATTGGAACCGAAGAAGACAGCAAAGCCTTAAACTTATCTAAATTACGTTACCATAAAGTTGTAATTATGTGTGATGCCGATGTAGATGGTAGTCATATTGCAACCTTAATTCTTACATTTTTGTTTAGATACATGCGTGAATTAATTGAAAAAGGATGTGTTTATATTGCTACGCCACCATTATATATGGTTAAAAAAGGTACTAAAAAGCAATATGCATGGAACGATGAAGAACGTATTGCTTTAATGGAGCAAATGGGACAAGGCTCATCGGTTCAACGATATAAAGGTTTAGGAGAAATGAATGCAGAGCAGTTGTGGGAAACTACTATGAATCCTGAATTTAGAACTTTGCGCCAAATTACATTAGATAATTTAGTAGAAGCAGACCGTGTGTTTTCAATGCTTATGGGTGACGAAGTACCACCACGAAGAGAATTTATTGAAAAAAATGCTGTTTACGCAAAAATCGATGCTTAAAACACTCAAAACCGACAAATTTGTCGGTTTTTTTATTGGCAAACATTGTTAATAACCCCGTTAGAAAGTGTTTAAATAAACCACTTTTTTTATTGTTAAATCTTTTGTGAAGTTATATATTTGTCCGTTTTATATACTTTTTTGGTTTATTAAGTTAAAAAAGAATCAAACAAAATCATTTAAAAACTATTAATTTTTTAAAAATGCAGAATAAGGGACTCGTTAAGTTTATTGCGATTGTTTTTGCGTTGGTAAGTATTTACCAATTGTCCTTTACGTTTGTTACGAATCATTACGAGAGTAAAGCAAAGGAATTTGCGAATGGTGATTTAGCCAAAGAAGCTCGTTATTTAGATTCAATTTCAAACGAAAAGGTTTATTTAGGTCAAACTTTTGCTGAAGTGCGTTCAAAGCAAATTCAAAAAGGTTTGGATTTAGAAGGTGGTGTCAATGTGATGCTTCAAATTTCTGTAAAAGACATTTTAAAAGGATTGTCTAACAATTCCAAAAATGCAGTTTTCAATCAGGCTTTATCAAAAGCAGAAAAAAATCGTGATGGAAATCAAACATTTTTAGAATCGTTCTATGAATCTTTTGAAAAAATTTCGGCAGGAAATGTGAAGTTGGCTTCATCAGAGATTTTTGCTAACAGAAACTTGCAAGAGATCAACACTTCAATGAGTGATGCTCAGGTTAAAAACATCCTAAACAAAAAAGTAAAAGAATCAATAGAAAGTGCTTACAAAGTTATTGGTGAGCGTATTGATCAATTTGGTGTTGTTTCGCCTACTATTCAAATGGTTGGAGAATCAGGTAGAATTCTAGTTGAATTACCTGGTGCAAAAGATATCGATCGTATTAAAAACCTTTTACAATCTACAGCACAATTAGAGTTTTGGGAAACCTATAAAGGCGAAGAAGTTGGTCAGTTTTTAATGGCTGCTAACAACGTTTTAAAAGATAAGGTTAAACAACCAACTACAACAGATACGGTGGCAAATACAGCGCCTAAAAACGATGTAGATAAATTGTTAACGGGTGTTTCTAAAGATACGGCTGCTGCAGCTACAGAAGATTTAGGACCAATTGTATCTTTAATACAAGCGCCTGGTTATCAAGGATCGCCAATTATTGCTTTTTTTGCTACTAAAGATACGGCACAAGTTAATACATACTTAAAAGATCCGCAGGTAAGAGGTTTGTTAAGTGGTGAATTACGTCATGTGAAATTTGCATGGGGTAAAGCAAAAAAGAATTCAAATATTGTTGAGTTATATGCCTTAAAAGGTAACTCTCAAAATATTGCACCTTTATCTGGATCTGTTGTTACAGAAGCTCGTGACGATTATGACCAAGTTTCAGGTAAACCAGTTGTATCAATGCAAATGAATGCAAGTGGTGCAAAATCATGGGAAGATTTAACAGGTAAAGCATATTCACAACAGTCTAACATTGCTATTGTTTTAGATAATGTTGTATACTCAGCACCTGGTGTTACTACGGGAGCAATTTCAGGAGGTAGATCTAGTATTTCAGGAGATTTTGATGTTCAAGAAACAAAAGATTTAGCTAATATTTTAAAGGCTGGAAAATTACCAGCTTCTGCTGCAATTGTTTCATCTGAGATTGTTGGACCATCGTTAGGGCAAGCTGCTATCGATGCTGGTATCACTTCATCTTTAGTTGGAATGTTTATTATTGCTGCGTGGATGGTATTCTTCTACGGAAAAGCAGGTTGGTTTGCAAATATTGCATTAGCAGTTAACTTATTATTCTTATTTGCCGTATTTACAGCATTTGGTTTTGTATTAACCTTGCCAGGTATTGCAGGTATCGTGTTAACAATTGGTACGGCTGTAGATACAAACATTCTTATTTATGAAAGGGTAAAAGAATCGCTCCGAGAAGGTCATTCCGCTAAAGAAGCTATAAAGCATTCGTTCTCTTGGAGTGGAGCAATGTCTGCAATTGTAGATGCTAACGTTACAACAGCTTTAACAGGTATTGTATTAGTTATTTTTGGTTCAGGACCTATTAGAGGGTTTGCTGTTACCTTATTAATTGGTATTGTAACTTCATTATTTACTGCAATTGTTATTACCAGAATTTTGGTTGATTCAGCTGCAGCTAAAGATGCTAAATTAGCGTTTAGTACAAAAATTACGCGCAATTGGTTTACTAATATGAATTTCGATTTTATTGGTAAAAAGAAAATTGCATATATATTTACATCAATAACAATGCTTGCTTGTGTGGCTACGTTGTTTTTTAACGGCTTAAACTACGGAACCGATTTTACCGGTGGTAGAACGTTCCAAGTACAATTTGATAATGAAGTTGATGCTTCTTCGGTTTCTAACACATTGTCAAAAGAGTTTGATAGCAATGTAGAAGCTAAAATTTTTGGTAAAAACGATAAGTTAAAAATTACTACAAAATACCGTGTTGAAGAAGAAGGCATTAAAGTTGATCAAGAAGTAAATCAAGTATTGTACAACAATTTAAAACCTTACTTTAAAACACCATTAACATACGAAGAATTTGTTACTCCTGGTAAAGGTGGTTTTGGAATTGTGCAAGCATCGAAAGTTGGACCAACAGTTGCAAAAGACGTAAAAACCGATGCTTATTGGGCAGTAGGTGGTGCATTGTTAATAGTGTTTGTGTACTTAGCAATATCATTCCGTAGATGGCAGTATTCGTTAGGTGCGGTTGCAGCAGTTACACACGATGCGTTGTTTGTTTTAGGAGTTTATTCGTTCTTCTACAAATTTGCACCGTTTAATATGGAGGTAGATCAGTCATTGGTAGCAGCATTGCTTACCGTAATTGGTTACTCTTTAAATGATACCGTAATTGTATTTGACCGTGTTCGTGAGTACATTAAAGGTGATACAGAAGGATCTTTTGAAGAAGTAGTAAATAAATCTATCAACACTACGTTATCACGAACATTTAATACATCTGCAACAGTAATTGTGGTATTATTAATCATGTTTATTTTTGGTGGTGAATCAATCCGTGGATTTGTATTTGCAATGTTATTAGGTATTGGTGTAGGTACGTACTCATCTTTATTTATATCAACACCAATTTTAGTTGATACTATCAAAGGGTCGGCAGAGCGTGAACGTGCTGCTGCTTTAAAGAATAAAGAAGGAAATATAGAAGAAGCAGAGTAACAACTGATTTTTCTAACTTATAATGACAAAAGTCGCTTTTCGGAGCGACTTTTGTTTTTATCAATACAATAATAAAAAACGATTTTAAGAACGATAAATTTTAATAAAATTAGTTTTTTAGCGATTGATTGCGTAATTTCGTAAATTATTACATTTTGTTTCAAACAGTTTCTATATATTATGAATCAGGCAACTACAAAGGAAGCTTTAACTTTTGAAGACTTTAAAAAAGAGGTTTTAAACGATTATACAACAGCACGTATTTCACGTGAATGTAGTTTATTAGGTCGTAAAGAGGTTTTAACCGGAAAGGCAAAGTTTGGTATTTTTGGCGATGGAAAAGAAGTTCCACAGCTGGCAATGGCAAAGGCTTTTAAAAACGGAGATTTCCGCTCGGGTTACTACCGCGATCAAACCTTTATGATGGCTATTGGCGCATTAAATATTCAGCAGTTTTTTGCAGGTTTATACGGTCATGCCGATATTACACAAGATCCAATGTCTGGTGGTCGTCAAATGGGTGGGCATTTTGCAACCCATAGTTTAGACGAAAACGGTGAGTGGAAAAATCTTACACAACAAAAAAATTCAAGTTCAGATATTTCTCCAACTGCAGGTCAAATGCCTCGTTTATTAGGTTTGGCACAAGCATCAAAAATATATCGTGAATTCCCGAATGCAGATAAAAACAATATGTTTTCTGTTAGTGGAAACGAAGTTGCTTGGGGAACAATTGGTAACGCATCAACTTCTGAAGGATTGTTTTTTGAAACAATTAACGCAGCAGGTGTATTGCAAGTACCAATGGTTATGAGTGTTTGGGACGATATGTACGGAATCTCGGTTCACGCACGTCATCAAACTACAAAAGAAAGTATTTCTGAAATTTTAAAAGGTTTCCAAAAAGAAGAAAATACAAACGGATACGAAGTTTTAACCGTTCTTGGTTGGGATTATCCTGCGTTGGTTGATACGTATGCAAAAGCAGCGCAAATTGCACGCACAAACCACATTCCGGTTTTAATTCACGTAAAAGAATTAACGCAACCGCAAGGTCACTCTACTTCTGGTTCGCACGAGCGTTATAAATCTGCAGACCGCTTACAGTGGGAAGGCGATTTTGACTGTGTTGTTAAAATGCGTTCTTGGATGATTGATAACAATATTGCTACAAGCGAAGAATTAGATACGTTAGATGCCGAATTGAAAAAAGAGGTTTTAGCGGGTAAAAAAGCAGCTTGGGAAGCCTATTTAAATCCTATAAAAGAAGAAAGAACTACGTTAGTTGAAGTTTTAAATTCGGTTGCAGCAGCATCGGCAAACAAAGTGTTTATCGAAAAAATGATTGCCGATTTAAACAGCATCAAAGAACCAATTCGTAAAGACAATTTAACCACTGCACGTAAAATTTTACGTATGGTTATTGGCGAAACAGGTCAGCATGCATTAGCAACTTGGATCCAGAATTATACAAACGAAATTCAGCCGAAATTCAGTTCGCATTTAATGTCACAATCATCAAACAAAGCAGAAAATGTAGAAGAAATTTTACCTGTTTACGATGATAATTCAGAAATGGTAGACGCACGTTTAATTATTCGCGATAATTTTGATAAGATATTTGAAACCTATCCTGAAACATTAATCTTCGGAGAAGATTCTGGAAACATTGGCGATGTAAACCAAGGTTTGGAAGGATTACAGGAAAAATACGGTGAAGCTAGAGTTTCCGATGCGGGAATTCGCGAAGCAACCATTTTAGGTCAGGGTATTGGTATGGCAATGCGCGGTTTGCGTCCAATTGCAGAAATTCAGTATTTAGACTATTTATTGTACGCTTTACAAATTATGAGCGATGATTTGGCAACCGTTCAATACAGAACTGCAGGTAAACAAAAAGCACCGCTTATTGTTCGTACGCGTGGGCACCGATTGGAAGGTATCTGGCATTCAGGTTCACCAATGGGAATGATCATTAATGCCATTCGCGGTATGCACGTTTTGGTTCCAAGAAGTATGACAAAAGCTGCTGGTTTTTATAACACCTTGTTAAAAGGCGATGAACCTGCATTAGTTATTGAATGTTTGAACGGATACCGCTTAAAAGAGAAAATGCCTAATAATATTGGCGAATTTACTACACCAATTGGTGTGGTTGAAACCATAAAGCAAGGTGACGATTTAACAATTGTATCTTACGGATCTACCTTAAGAATTGTAGAACAAGCCGCAAAAGAGTTGATGGAAGTTGGTATTGATGTTGAAATTATCGATGCGCAATCTTTATTACCTTTTGATAGAAACCACGATTGTGTAAAATCGCTTCAAAAAACAAACCGTTTGTTGGTGGTAGATGAAGATGTTCCAGGTGGTGCATCGGCTTATATCTTACAACAAATTGTAGATGTTCAAGAAGGGTACAAATTCTTAGACAGCAAACCTGAAACATTAGCATCAAAACCACACAGACCTTCTTATGGAACCGATGGTGATTATTTCTCTAAACCATCTGTAGAAGATGTTTTCGAAAAAGTTTATGCTATTATGGGTGAAGCTAATCCAAAAAAATATCCAAGTTTATACTAAACAGATAAGAGAAAATAGACGAAAGATTAAAGACTAACTTGTTAATCGTTTATTTTTTTACTTTATCATAAATAGTTTCTATTACATAAAGCACCTTATTTAGGTGCTTTTTTTTATATTTGATAAATTATTAATGTATAATGAAATACAATCCGTTTAAAATTATTATTTGGGTGTTGTTTTTAGTTTTTGTACTACTAAACAGCATACGTTTATTTATTTACGGTTTTGTAATAAGTTTTATAATTGTTATTATAGATCGCGCTTTTTTTGGAACACGTAAAAGATCCGACACGCAGTTTTTAAATCTGTTCTTAACTTTTACATCGATTTTTACACTGTTTTATACTTTTTCGCCTTTTTTTAGATCTGTTGAATTTAAAATATCACATCCACGTTGGGAAAAACTAGAAATTGTATCCGTAGATAAAGAAACATCTAAAAAAGTTTCTACATCTTTCAATTTTTTAGAGAAAGCTTACACATCAATCCGCATTAATTACTTAGATGATAAAGGGGAATTTAAAGTAAAAACGGAGGAAATTAAACACTATGCTATTTTAGGTTTTGAACCTTTGATTCGTAAAGATAGAATAGAAAAGGAATTAGATTATATTCACAATCGCAGTTTAAATAAATTAATAGATAAAAAGGCAATTAACCTTTACCAGCATCCTTCTAAAGAAAAAATGAAAATATTTAAGGGAAATGATGCTTTTGCCTTAAGACATTCGGTAGGCTTTCAAATAGCTTTATTAATAACTTATTTTTTATTTGTAATACTCAACATTTATTGTATATTTAAATTTAAACAATTAGTAACAGCATTAAAATCCAGTAATACAAAAGATCAAAAAACAGCATACATAATTTTAATAATAGTACTTTACAGTTATTTAGTTGTGGGAATAACATTTCTACATTATTTAAAATTTTAAGTGTTATAATATTATAGAACATATTACATAAAAAATTCACTAACTTTGCACGGTTTAAAAAAACAAATAAAATGGTTAAAGATTTATTTGAAAGAATTCACAATAATAAAGGTCCATTAGGTAAATGGGCTTCACAAGCAGAGGGTTACTTTGTGTTTCCTAAATTAGAAGGAAAATTAGGGCCTAGAATGCAATTTCAAGGAAAAGAAGTTTTAAACTGGTCTATTAACGACTATTTAGGTTTAGCTACACATCCCGAAGTAATGAAAGCAGATGCTGATGCAGCAGCAGAATTTGGTGCAGCCTATCCAATGGGTGCACGTATGATGTCTGGACATACAGATTGGCATGAAAAATTACAAGACGAATTGGCTACTTTTGTACAAAAAGAAGCTGCTTATTTATTGAATTTTGGTTACCAAGGAATGGTTTCTACCATTGATGCTTTGGTTACTAAAAACGATGTAATTGTTTACGATGTTGATTCGCATGCATGTATTATTGATGGTGTTCGTTTACACATGGGGAAACGTTTTACTTACAAACATAATGATGTAGAATCTTTAGAAAAGAATTTACAACGTGCTACTAAAATGGCAGAAGAACAAAACGGAGGTATTTTAGTTATTACCGAGGGTGTTTTTGGTATGCGCGGTCAACAAGGTAAATTAAAAGAAATTGTTGCTTTAAAAGAAAAATACAATTTCCGTTTATTAGTTGATGATGCACACGGTTTTGGAACATTAGGAAAAACAGGAGCAGGAGCAGGCGAGGAGCAGGAATGTCAGGATGGTATTGATGTGTACTTTTCTACATTTGCAAAATCAATGGCTTCTATAGGTGCATTTATTGCTGCAGATCAAGATATTATCGATTATTTAAAATATAACTTACGTTCGCAAATGTTTGCTAAATCATTACCGATGATTTTAGTAAAAGGAGCTTTAAAACGTTTGCAATTGTTAAGAGAAAACCCAAGTTTAAAAGATAAATTATGGGAGAACGTAAACCGTTTACAAAATGGTTTAAAAGATCGGGGATTTAATATTGGTGATACAAACACTTGTGTTACTCCGGTTTATTTAGAAGGATCTATTCCAGAAGCTATGATAATGGTGAATGATTTACGTGAAAACTACGGAATCTTTTTATCAATTGTAGTATATCCTGTAATCCCTAAAGGAATCATTTTGTTACGTGTAATTCCTACATCGTCACATACTTTTGAAGATATCGATCAAACACTATCATCTTTTGAAGCTATTCGTGGAAAATTAGTAGATGGAACTTATAAAAAAATCGCTTCAGAAACAACTGTTGACATGGAAGCGCAATAAGCGTTTAAGTACTTACAATACATAAAAAAAACCGTTACTGAATTAAATCTGTAACGGTTTTTGGTAATGTAGATGTGTTGATAGAATTTACAATGCTTCTAAACCGTGACTTTTTAATCCCGATGCGCGGATTTACAATCCGCACTTATACAACACAACAGCCTCTTTATACACGTATTGAGGCTGTTTTACTATAAAACACTTTGTGTGTTGAAAGGTATTTGGAAACAGGAGTTTGGACAACAGAATGTAATGATATCAGCATAGCATGCGGTTGTCGTGAAGAAGAAGGCGGTGGCGGCGAAGAAGAAGAGGAAATACGCAACTGTGTTCAAGACTGCCCAAATCCGCGTGCTACCGAATGTTACGATTATTATCTAGAAAACGGCGTCTGGATGGAAGGCTGCGAAGAAGTAATGACCGATTGTGGCTGCTATGATTTTGGTACAGAACTAGATTGTTACAAACAAGCGTTAAATTATATACGTAAACATTTAACCTTTGAGCCAAACAATGCCTGTGCAGTGCTTGCGTATGTACAAGATAATTTTAAATGTTATACACCTGAAATAGTAAGACCAGAAACACCCATTATTTTTCCACATTTGGATTTACCAAGCCCTATAGAAGGCGGTAACAACGATTTACCGGACAGAGACGATTACGATGAAGACCAGCGCAAACCAATTTGGTGGTATCATACCGACCATTTAGGAAGCAGTACATACTTAACAGACAACTTTGGACGCCCAAGCCATTACTACGAAACACTGCCGTTTGGGGAGATGATGGTAGAACATAACCAAAGTGCTAATAATGGTGTAGGTTACGGCAACAAATATAAATTCAACGGAAAAGAGTTAGATGATGCTACGGGAATGTATTATTACGGCGCACGTTATTATGACCCAAGAATTAGTATATTTGTAAGTGTGGATCCACTCGCGGAGAAGTATCCAGGTTGGACACCATACCATTATGTACATAACAACCCTGTGAATATGGTTGACCCCACAGGAATGGAAGCAGAATGGATACCAGGTACAGACGGAAAAGCGATAGATTATAAACGTAATGAAGATGGTATTGTTGAGTTTAGTAAAAATACACCTGACGATTTAAAAGATGTAATGAGTGAAATGGTCAAATCAGAAAAAGGTGACGAAGTATATTAGCCCCCTATAAAGCTGGAGTGAAATTAAGAAATTAATTATATAACTTTGGTTT
>NZ_RQTJ01000022.1:7074-43274 GCF_003858535.1 Paenimyroides viscosum | reverse complement strand
AAGAACATATATATTCTAAAAAGCAAAAAAGAAGCTGTCTAGTTTTGAGACAGCTTCTTTTTGCTATCTACCATTCTTTTTTACCAAATTAATTACATATATTTGTCGAATAATCAAAATTTTCATATATGAAACTAAAATTACTTTTTGCATTTCTATTTGTTACTATAAGTAATGCACAAACACAAATCGGACAAGACATCACATTGAACGCAAACAACTTAGACGCAATTGCTTTGTCTGAAAATGGTAATGTATTAGCAGTTAGTAGTGGTAATGTTGTTCAAGTATATTCTAAAGCTTCTGGAAATTGGACTCCAATTGGACAAGACATTCAAGGATACGGTTATAGAATCTTGCTTTCAAATGATGGATCTACTGTGGCAATTACAAATCATGGAAACATGGTTAGAGTTTACAAAAATATTAATAACAATTGGACTCAAATAGGTCAGGATATTACAGAAGATGGACATGATATAGCCCTTTCAGGTGATGGATCAACCTTGGCAATTGCACCTATGGGAGGACCATTTAATATTTATAAAAACATTTCAGGAACATGGACAGTAATTGGCAATATTACACCCGGAGATGGTTTTAGCGTTTGCTTGTCAGAAAATGGAGATACTATTGCCGCGAGTCCACATCCTGGTGCAACAATAAATATTTATAAATATGTAAATAATAAATGGGTATACAGTAATACAATTGTCGCGAATCCTAATGATGTTTCTACAGGATACAGAATGGACATGTCAAGCGACGGAAACACAATTGCCGTAACTACTATGGCTGTTTACCCACAAAATATGGGTTCTATAAATGTTTACAGATACATAAATAACACTTGGACACAAATTGGTAATGCAATAACTAGTCAAGTACCAAATGAGCGTTATGCTCACAATGTTGCTATATCTGGTTCAGGGAATGTTGTTGTAGTGAGTTCTAATGAAAATGGTAATACCAAAAATGGTAGAGTGGAAATTCATGAATACCTTCAAGGTAATTGGGTAAAAAAAGGAGAAATAATTGACAAAAATGGTAACAGTATTTATTGGGCAATTGCACTTTCAAGAGATGGTCACAGTTTAGCTTTAAGTAGTAACGGAAAAGTTGGTCCTAAACCGGCTGGAAATACTAGTAATGAACAAAGTAAAGGATCTTCAGGAGAGGTACGAGTTTATGATATTTCAGGCATTTTATCATCTGATACCTTTGTTTTAGAAAACTTCAATATTTACCCTAATCCAACAACCGACATTTTAAATATTGAATTGAAAGAAAACTTAACTTTAGAAAAAGTATTGATCTACAACACAACTGGGCAATTACTAAAAGAAACTTCTGAAAAAACAATTAATGTAAGTGGTTTTGCAAAAGGCATTTACAATGTGCAGGTTTCAACCAATCAAGGGAAAGCTACTAAAAAGGTTATTGTTAAGTAATCAACAATTAGTATAAAACAAAAAAACACGCTTAAACAAGCGTGTTTTTTAATGCTTTATTGTAAATAGCTTCGTATAGTGGAACAATTTTATCTACATTGAAGTTTTTTGAATGCGCATACGCTTGTTCTTTAAACTGTTGCAGTGTAAGATCGTCTTTTAAAATTTCAATCGCGTGTTGAACCATTCCGTCTGTATCGCCGATATTGTCCATATAACCAGAAACACCTTGAACATTTACTTCTGGTAATCCACCGGCATTCGATGAAATCACGGGAACTTTATTTGCCATGGCTTCTAATGCTGCCAAACCAAAACTTTCAGTTTCAGACGGAAGTAAAAACAAATCGGAATATTTCAGAATACTGTCAATTTCTGATGAATTTCCAAAGAAAATCACTTTGTTTTCAATACCTAATTCTTTCACTAATTCTTCAGCTCCCAATCGTTCCGGACCATCGCCCACCATCATTAGTTTTGCAGGCATTTCTTTCTGAATTCCGTCAAAAACCTTCACAACATCTAAAATACGTTTTACTTTTCTAAAGTTACTTACATGGGTAACAATGCGTTCGCTATCTTCGGCAAACAAATTTCGTTTACATTGAACATGCGCAACATTTTTATCTTCGATAAAATTAGGAATAACGTGTATATCTTTCGTGGTATCAAACAATTCATAAGTCGATTTTTTCAAATCTGCTGAAACCGAAGTAACATAATCAGATTGGTTAATGCTGAAACTTACTGCGGTTTTGTAAAACGGATGGTTTCCCACCAACGTAATATCGGTGCCATGCAAAGTGGTTACCATAGGCAGCGAAATGCCTTGATCTGCCAACATCTGCTTTGCCATATAGCCGGCAAAAGCATGCGGAATAGCATAATGTACATGTAAAAGATCAATCCCGTATTCTTTAACCGTATCAACAATTTTACTTGATAATGCCAACTCGTAAGGCTGATAATGAAACAGAGGATATTCGGGCACCACCACTTCATGGTAATGAATATTTTTATTTAAAAGCGCCAAACGAACCGGCTGACTATAGGTTATAAAATGTACTTCGTGATTGCGTTTTGTTAATTCAATACCTAATTCTGTTGCTACTACTCCACTTCCACCGAAAGTTGGATAGCAAACTATGGCTATTTTCATATTTTAATTTGCAAAATTAATTATTTAAAGCATCGTAAATTACTTGCTGTATATCTTCTCGTGTATTTGCTTTTGAAAGTTTGTTGTCATCGGCATTTGGAAATGTTCTGTTCGATAGAAAAACGTAAATTAAATCGTTTTCCGGATCAGCCCAAGCCATGGTACCTGTAAAGCCCGTGTGACCGAAACTTTGTTTAGAAGCGCAACCACACGTTGGTCCGCTTTTCCCTAATTGTGGTTTATCAAAACCAGCTCCTCTTCTATTTCCTTCCTTGCAGTAATAGCAAGTATTAAAATCATTTATGGTTTTTTGCGAAATGAGTTCTTCGCCGTTAAACTTACCGCCGTCTAAAAAAAGTTGCATCATTTTAGCAACATCCAACGCAGTACCAAACAAGCCGGCATGACCTGCAACACCACCAAACATAGCAGCTCCCATATCGTGCACGTAACCTTGAACAGTTGAATAGCGATAGTAATTATCAATTTCGGTTGGAGCAATTTGTGATAAATCAAACTTTGTCTGCGGAAGATACGTTAAGGTTTTAGCGCTGATCGCCTCATAAAAAAAATTATTTACCAGTTCATTTAAAGATTTTTTGTACGATCTTTCGACAATTTCTGACAATAAAATGAAATTTAAGTCGCTGTACTTGTATTCTTTCTTACCTAATTTTGACGATGCTATGCTTTCAATGATGTTCTTTTTGTAATCTGATTTTAAGAACAGATTATCGTTTATCTGCAAATTAAATTCCTTTGAATATGTTGGCTCATACAAATCGGCTTTCGGTTTTCCGTTACTATCTAACGTTTCTTTGTAAAACGGAATCCAAGCAACCAAACCTGAATTGTGAGTCAATAGTTCTTTTACGGTAATGTTTGCTTTGTCGGTCTTTTTAAACTCTGGCAGTAAATCGCCTAATTTCTGATCGAAACGCAGCTTTCCGTCATCGTACATTTTCATAACCATTGGCAACGTTCCCAGCATTTTAGAAAGCGATGCCAGATCGTAAATTGTTTGATTGGTAATAGCAGCATTGTCATTATACGTCATTTTTCCAAACGATTTATTATAGACAATTTTACCGTTACGTGCCACCAAAACTTGTGCTCCTGGAGTGTATCTGTTTTTAATTGCAGTGTTAACTAAAGCATCAATTTCTTTCAACTTTGTTTCGTTAAATCCCTCTTCGCTTGCACGACCATATCGTAAATTTTTATTGGCTTTTGTGTTTACGCCATCGCTTTCTTTATAGAATTTTCCGATAGAAACCGGAAGTTTTCCAGTTGCAGGCTGCATTCCAAAAAGAACATCGGTAACTTTTCTGTGTGCGATTACATTGTTCTGATAACCTAAAACAACCGCTTCAAACTTCGAAAAATCTTTAACCGAACTTAACGCATACGGTTTTACAAACGATACAAAAATGGTTTTAGTGGTAGTTGCGATATTGTCTAGAAGCGTAACTTCATTTGCAGTCATATCATGTTTTTTCCAAACTCCATCTGCTTTGTGATAACCTGCAATCACCAAATCGAATGCCTTTAAATCTTCCAAATGATCTTCGATCTGATAATGATTAAAAACAGTAATAGGTTGGTTTGCTTGTAATGCTTCAATAAAAGTATCATTTACATCGTCGCCCAATTTTACGTACGCAATATTTTGCTGCTTGGTACTGTTAAAAGGCAAGGTGTTTTTGTTGTTTTTTACAACGGTAATAATGTCTTCGTACAATTTATAACTTAAATCGGTGTATTCTGCTTTGTTCAAGTCTTGATATAAGTTTTTAGTTTCAATTGGTTTGTAGTTGTTTAAGCCTGCTTTGTATTTGTAAAGCAAAATCTTTTTAACCGAATGTGCCAAACGATCTTCACTAAACTCGCCCTTCGCAAACGATTCGTTAAACTTTTCAATTGCCAATGGAACATTTTCTGCAAATAATAACACATCGTTTCCTGCTAAAAATGCTGCCAGATCAACTTCACCAGGCGATTTAAAATTCGCAACGCCTTTCATATTCAAGGCATCTGTAAAAATCAATCCTTTAAAATTTAAGTCGTTTTTTAAAAGATTTGTTATGGTATTGTATGATAATGAAGTTGGAAGTTCCTTTTTAGGTTCTAACGCAGGAACCGATAAATGCGCTACCATTACAGATGCCAAACCTTCTTTTATCAGCTTTTTGTACGGATACAATTCGATATTATCCAACCTTTTTTTATCAAAACTAATATTTGGTAATGTATAATGCGAATCGGTTGCGGTATCACCATGACCAGGAAAATGTTTGGCTGTTGCGAAAACCTGGTTTTGTTGCATTCCACGCATTAATGCAACTGCTTTATCGGCAACATTTTCTTTAGATTCACCAAAAGATCTGTTTCCGATAATTGGATTCAGTGGATTTGTGTTGACATCTACCACCGGAGCAAACATAAAATGAATACCCATGCGGTTAGATTGTTGTGACATTTGCGTGCCCATTTGTTCAATAAGCTTGTTATTTTGTATGGCACCTAACGTCATATTCCATGGGTAAACATAGGTAGAATCTAGCCTCATACCCAATCCCCATTCGGCATCAATACCAACAAATAATGGCAATTTTGATGCTTGCTGTAACTTATTTGTAATGTGTGCTTGACGCCCGGGACCGCCTTGAAAGAAAATAACGCCACCTATATTTTTAGATTTTACCAAATCTAAAAGTTCTTGTACGTGTTTATTATCACGATTAGAATAGGCTGCAACCATAAAAAGCTGCCCTACTTTTTCATTGAACGACATTTGATTGTAAACGCTATCGACCCATTTTTGTGCGGGCTGAAATTTTTGTTTGGGTTGTGCAAATAGTGTTAAGGGAATATATAGAAACGCTAACCAGATTTTTTTCATAACTGTTAAAAATAAAACATCATCAAAAATAAACTTTTGAAAATGAATTTAATAATATAAATTCGGAATTTTCCGTTAAAAAACTCTAACGTACATTTACAAGAATAATGACAAACAACTTACAACAGATAGAAACACTACTTTCAAACTTAACCAACAAAAAAATTACCGATTTTGTTATAGATAATGAATGTTTGGAATATTCTGGATGCAGTTTTAAATTAGATGATTTACAGATTAAGTATCGGCAAGCAAAGGTAACGCCTAAAAAAGTTGGTTTGTTTGTTACGCTTTGGAAACGAAATGCCGAAAAAATAACTGAACCTTTCTCAATAAACGATCCGTTTGATTTTTACATTATCGCTGTAAAACAAGAAGATTATTCTGGATTTTTTATTTTTCCGAAAGATATTTTAAGCGATAAAGGTATCATATCTAACATCAAAAAAGAAGGAAAAAGAGGTTTTAGAGTTTATCCTGAATGGACAGAAACAGAAAATAATCAGGCTAAAAAAACTAAAGCATGGCAAGTAGATTACTTTATTAATTGTAGTAATATTTCGGAAGATTTTACAGATATATTAAAAGGAAAAATCATCTTTAAAACTAATTAAAGATGATTTTTTTATAAAATGATTATCAGAAAGCTTGTACCAAAGAGAATGTAATAACCAGTCGTCAGTTCGATCCTGTCGAGAACTTATAATTATTAACTTCTCTATACGCTTCACTACGTTACGCTACTCTAAGCGACGTTTTACCTACATACAATAAATATAATTTGGTACGACGTTCCAGATAGTCTTTTTTTATGATTAAATATCTTATTAAAAAAAGCGACTATGCCAGCTTTCGCCTGCAGGAACTTCCCAAAACTCTTCGAACTCTTCTATAGTATTTACAAGATTATTAAAAACAATAGTATTTGCATTTACGGCTTTTTCTTTTGCCATTTTCTTGAAATCAATTAATGATTTATGCGCAATGAATTCGCCTGTTTTATAAGTTACGTTCATTTTATCCAACAAATCGATTCCGAATTTTTGTTCTAAATCCTGAATGATTCTAACCGAAGCATCAATTGAGCAACCAGACGCTGCATGGTATTCTTGATCAACAGCTAAAACAATAAAACGGTTATATTTTATTTGATACGATGCTTTTAAAGGGGTGCTGTGTGCTGCCCAATTTTCAACAAAATTGGTTAACAGTTCGTTTGCAGTTGCAACTTCTTCATCGGTCATTTTTCTGTTTGCCTGGTAAATCCAGATTTTTGCCGATTTTGGCATTTCTTCAAAAGGTACAAACATATTATAAGTCTTGTGCGTTAGCAATTAATTCGGCTACATCCAATACCTGAACTTCACCTTCTTTATGGTTAAATTTCACACCATCTGTTAACATGGTATTACAAAACGGACAACCGGCTGCGATAATATCTGGTTTTATTTCCAAAGCATCATCTGTACGTTCCATGTTTACATCTTTGTTACCTTTTTCGGGTTCTTTAAACATTTGCGCACCACCTGCTCCACAACATAAACCGTTTGCTTTTGATCGTTTCATTTCAACCAATTCGGCATCTAATTTTTGAATTAAATCGCGCGGCGCTTCATAAATTTTGTTTGCACGCCCCAGATAACAAGGATCGTGAAAAGTGATACGCTTGCCTTTAAACTGTCCGCCTTCAATGGTTAATCTGCCATCATCTAACAGTGATTTTAAAAATTCGGTATGGTGCACTACTTCGTACGTTCCACCCAATTCAGGATATTCGTTTTTAATAGTATTGAAACAGTGCGGGCAAGCCGTTACTATCTTCTTCACCTCGTAACCATCGAACACCTGAATGTTCATCATTGCCTGCATTTGAAACAAAAATTCGTTTCCGGCACGTTTTGCAGGATCTCCGGTACAACCTTCTTCACTACCTAAAACGGCAAATTTAACATTAGCTTTATTTAAAATGCGTACAAACGCTTTGGTAATCTTTTTTGCTCTATCGTCAAAACTTCCCGAACAACCTACCCAAAATAAAACTTCGGGTTGCTCGCCTCTCGCCATCATTTCTGCCATTGTTGGCACTACTAAACTTTCTGACATTTTTAACTTTTTTAATTGATAATTTGTGTTGATTAATTCTCGTCTTTCCAATTTAAACGATCCATTTGGCTGTACTGCCAAGGTGCTCCATTGTTTTCAATGTTGGTCATCATGGTGTTTAATTCCATTGGTGCGGCACTTTGTTCCATTACTAAAAATCGACGCATATCCATAATAATAGATAACGGACTAATGTCTATTGGGCACGCTTCAACACAGGCATTACAGGTAGTACACGCCCACAATTCTTCGGGTGTAATATAATCATTCAACAATGTTTTACCATCGTTTACAAACGTTCCTTTATTGGTATCGATATTTTTACCTACTTCTTCTAAACGATCGCGCGTTTTCATCATGATTAAACGTGGCGACAGTTTTTTACCGGTGATATTTGCCGGACAAGACGATGTACAACGACCACATTCCGTACATGAATAAGCATTTAACAACTGAACCCAGTTTAGATCTTGAACATCTTGTGCTCCAAATTTTGCTGGAACTGCATTTTCATCTGGCGCTGGTGCTGCAAACGGATCGGCATTAGGATCCATCATTAATTTTACTTCATTGGTAACTGCTTGTAAATTATCAAATTTACCAAGCGGTTCTATATGTGCAAAATAAGTATTTGGGAATGCCAGAATGATGTGCAAGTGTTTAGAATAGTACAGATAATTAAGGAAAGACAATACCATAATAAAGTGTCCCCACCAACCTATACGTTCTAAAACATGCAAAGTTCCTTCGCTAAAAGATCCAAAAACGGCAGGACCAATAAATTGAGAAATAGTGAAATTAAAAGATCCTTGACCTGCAAAATGCGATTTGCCCATGTTGTATAAAACCTCATCGGTTCCATTCATAGTAAAAATGCACAATACCAAGATAATTTCCATGATTAAAATTAAATTGGCATCTTTTTTAGGCCAACCCATTAATTCTTTCATGTTTAAACGTGGAAGTTTTAAAAGGTTTCTTCTTGATAAAAAGATAATAGTTGCTGTTAAAGCACCTACCGATACTATTTCAATTAAACTAATAATAAAGGTGTACAAGCCACCTAGCGGTTCTTTAAAAATACGATGTGTTCCAAAAATACCATCGATTAAAATTTCTATCAGTTCAATTTGGGTAATCATAAATGCGGCATAAATGGCAAAGTGCAAAAGTGCCGGAATGGGTCTGGCAAACATTTTCTTTTGTCCAAATGCTACCAAAAGCATATTTCTCCATCGATCTGCTGGGCGGTCGGTTCTGTTTACAAATTGCCCCAACTTTATATTTCGGTAGATTTTTTTTGCGTTTATTGCAAAAAAACCAAAACCTGCAACGGTTAAAGCTATAAATAAAATACTGCTTAAAATCTGCATTATTGTAATGTGTTAGTTATTGTTTTTTTGTATGTTGTATTGTATAACTATTGTTTTACGGGTTCTGTATAAGGTTGCGCTTTTTTACCAAATACCGAAATGTTTATGTAACGGCGTGGGTTTAGTTTAACGTCTTCTAACAAATTGTTTAGTTCTTTTGTAGCCGATTCTAAATTGTTATACAGTTCCTCTTCTTTCATTAACTTACCAATATTTCCTTTTCCGCTGTTGGCATCGGTCATCATTTTATCAAGGCTAGATGCTGCACTATCAAATTTATTTAAGATATCTTGTAATTTTTGTAATTGAATTTTATCTAAATCGTTTGAAAAAGCCGAAAGGTTTTTAGATGTTGTATTAAAATCTGAAACAATATTGTTTATTTTAGATTCGTTGCTACTTACAATTCTATCAAACTTACCCGTAATTCCATTTGCATTTTTCATTGTAGCATTCAACTGTGCCAAAGCTTCTTGAAGGTTTTTTTGCGCAGTTGGATCTAACGTTTTGTTTATACTTTGCACCAATATATTTACATTATAAAGAACAGAATCTAATTTTTTTGCGATTGGATCTACTCTTTGACCTAAATCATCAATTAAACCCGCCATTTGTCCTGATTGTAAATAATCGCCACTTTTTGCCAACGTTGGATCGTTGTAATTAATTTGAAGCGCAATTTGTTTTCCTCCAATTAAATCGGGTGAATAAATTACGGCTTTAGATGAGATTGGAATATCAACCTTATCTGTCATTACAATTTCTACCAACAATTTACCTTGCCCTTTTAGAGAGATATGATGTACTTTACCTACAACCATACCATTAATAGTTACAGATGATGCGGTAGATAAACCTTCTACGTTTTCGTATTCCACAAAGAATGTTCGTGAACTGCTAAAAATGTTTTTACCGTTTAAAAAGGTATAACCCCAAATTAACATTCCTATAGATAACAACACTAATAAAGCGGTTTTTACTTCTTTTGATATAGCTATTTTCAATTTTTTTAGTATTAAAGGTTAAATTTCTATTTAATTGCTTCTTGTACGCTTACTTTTTTGCCGTTTTTGTAGGCTACTAAAAAGGCAGAGTTGTATCCTTTATTTTTAGCAACTTCTAACGCTTTACGTGCATGATCGTAATCGGTAGTTTCGTTATAAAAATACTTAAACATATTACCTTCTTTAGCCATAGAAATATTGGTTAAACCATTAAAATTATTTGGTGTTAACGCAATATTTTTACCACTTGCAGAAATTTGAACTTTAAACATAACACCTGCTTTGGTTACTGTTGCTGGTTTAGAAGCATCTACAGATGATGTTTGTGCGGGTTCAGGAGCCTTTTGTTTAATGGTATCAACCTTTTTAGGTTCTTCTTTAACAGGCGTTTCACGTGGTTTTTGAGTCGAAATATTTTCGCTTGCAGAATGATACTGCTTTTTATAATCAATGATTGCATTTGCAATAGCTCTAGCCAACTCGTTTCTACCTTCTTCGCTGTTTAAATAAGCACCTTCATCGCTGTTCGATAAAAAACCTAATTCAACTAAAACACTAGGCATAAAAGCGGTGTACAAAACCACAAACGGCGCTTGTTTAACACCACGGTTTTTTCTTTCTGCATCATTTGTAAAACGGGTTTGAACTTTTGATGCAAGTTCAATACTCTGTGTTACAAACTGTTCTTGTATCAACGTTAAACCAATTAATGATTCAGGTTTGCTTGGATCGTAACCAGAATATGATGTTTCATAATTATCTTCTAACGTAATAACGGCATTCTCTTTTTTAGCAATTTCTAAATTTGATGCGTTTTTACTCATACCCATTATAAAAGTTTCCGTTCCTGTCGCACTTGGTGCGTTTGCGGCAGCGTTTGCGTGAATTGAAACAAAAATATCTGCTTTTTCACGGTTGGCTATTTCAGTACGCTCTCTTAATTCTAAGAAAACATCTGATTTTCGCGTATAGATAACATTTATTCCTTTATCTTTTTTTAACAAGTCGCCTACTTTTTCGGCAACATCTAAAACAATTTTCTTTTCTACGTAATTTCCGCGTACAGCACCAAAATCTTTACCGCCGTGCCCAGGGTCTAAAACCACTTTAAAATTTTGGGCATAAACCGTTGATCCAACACACATTAAAAAGGCACCAATAACAACTTTAAAGTTATCTATAAACATAGCATATTTATATTTTTGTTTCTTATTTATAAAGTTAAACATTAAAATATCGGTTTATTTTTTGTTTAACATAAACCTATTCCAATTTACAAAAATAGTATATAAAAATTGTATACAAAAGTAATATATATCGTTTTTCACTTCATTTTACATTCAATTCGTTATCAAGAATTAAAACGAATAACCTACTTATATGCTAATGATCTGTTTTTTATTAGACCGAATTACTTTTTTTATATTCTCTAATTGCTCTTGCAATAGCTTTTGCTAGTTCGTTTTTACCCGCTTCGGAATTAAGGTATTCGCCTTCTTCTTTATTTGATATAAAACCCAATTCTACTAAAATACTTGGCATAAGTGCACTATGTAAAACCCAGAATGGACCTTGCCTTACGCCTCTATCGTTGCGTAGAACATCGTTTTTAAATCGCACTTGGATTTTTGATGCCAGATCAATACTTTGTTTTATAAATTGTTCCTGCATTAAAGTCAATCCTATTAAAGATTCCGGACGATTTGGATCGTATCCTTCGTAATGCTTCTCGTAATTATCTTCTAATGTAATAACAGCATTCTCTCGTTTTGCAACTTCTAAATTGGCTTCGTTTTTACTAATACCCATAATATAGGTTTCGGCTCCATAAGCTGCTGTATTTTTTGCTGCGTTTACGTGAATAGACACAAAAACATCGGCTTTTTCTCGATTTGCAATTCTAGTTCGTTCTGCAACCTCTACAAAAACATCCGTTTTACGGGTAAATATCACTTTAATATCTTTATCAAGTTTTAGCAGTTCGCCCACTTTTAAAGCAACATCTAAAACAATTTTCTTTTCTACGAAATTTCCTCGCATTGCTCCGGGATCTTTCCCTCCATGACCGGGATCTAAAACTACTTTGAAATTTTGCGCGTAAACGGTTGATCCAACACACATTAAAAAGGCAGCAAAAGCAGCTTTAACCTTATTTACAATCATCACTTATTTTATATTTTGGTTTCTTATTTAAAAGTCTAAAAGTAAAAAAAAATATTAGTAAGTTTGAAGTCTAAAAAAAACACCTACCATTTTTACAAAATAGCTTTAAAAAGTTGCATAGAAAAGTAATATATATCGTTTTTAATTTGATCTTGATTCCGAGTGCTTTATCACAAGTTTCGGCACAAGAATTCCCTCATGTAAACAAACGATTAGGTATTGAAAACAAACAAGATACACTTAAAAACACCCTTATACCAAATACAACTTTAGACACTATAAAAAAGGACAGTATTAAACCTAAACAAGGACAAAAATTAGAAGCGCCTATGTTTAGAACTGCCAAAGATTACGAAAAGCTAGATCAGAAAAATAAAAAGGTTACGTTGTACAATCAGGCGGTTTTTAAGTATCAGGATTACGAACTTACGGCAGGAATCATTATTTATGATTACGAAAAAGAAGAAGTTTATGCCGGTAGAATTAAAGATTCGTTAGGAAATTTAACGCAACATCCGGTTTTTAAACAAGGAACGCAGATTGTAGAGCCAGATTCTATCCGCTTCAACACAAAAACAAAAAAAGCAATTGTTTGGAATACACGTACAAAATATCAAGATTTTAATGTTAAAGCTGCAAAAACCAAAAAAGTAAACGATTCTGTTTACTTTATGAAAGATGTAATTTTTACAACTGCTGAAGATATTGAAAATCCCGAATATTATTTTCAAACTAGTAACGCTAAATTCGTTCCTAATAAAAAAATTGTAACCGGAGTTACCAATTTGGTTATTGAAGATGTGCCTACGCCTATTGGTTTGCCGTTTGCTTTTTTTCCGCTATCGCAAGGATCTGTTTCCGGGTTCATTATTCCATCGTTTGGTGATACCAATTTACGTGGTTACTATTTACAAAATGGTGGTTATTACTTTGCGTTTAACGATATGGTTGATTTAACTTTATTAGGCGATGTTTACTCCAACGGAAGTAACGCTTTAAACGCACAATCGCAATATCGTAAACGCTATAAATACAACGGTAACCTTAATTTAAGGTACGAAACATTAATTGATGGTGAACGTGGTTTTGACAATTACCAGAAAGCAAAAATTTACAACATTCAATGGAGTCATTCACAAGATGCGAAAGCAAGTCCGTCGTCGCGTTTTGCAGCATCGGTGAATCTTGGTAGTAGTAATTATTTCCGTAATTCGTTAAACACGCAGAACATTGGTTCTAACATGAATAACACCTTATCATCATCGGTAAGTTATTCTAAAACGTTTCAGTCCACACCGCAGGCAAATTTAACAATATCGGCAAATCATACACAAAACACCAATACGCAACAAATAACCATGTCTTTACCAAATGTACAGGCAAGTATTGATCGTATATATCCATTCGCACCAAAAAATGGTTCAAAAAAAGGATTGATTCAAAACTTAAATTTACAATATAATTTAAGCGGGCGAAATCAAATACAAACAACCGATTCGTTGTTTTTTAAACAAGAAATGTTTAATGAAATGGATGCCGGTATACAACACACTATTCCGTTAGCAACAAATTTTAAAGTATTAAAATATTTATCGGTTACACTAAATGGTAGTTATAACGAAACTTGGGTTTTAAATACATTTAACCGTTTTTACAGTAATGAAACCAATAGACCAGAAACGGTTAGAGATAATGGTTTTGACAGTTATAGAACGTATAATTTTGGCGCAAACGTTGGAACAACTATTTACGGAACTTTCAATTTCGATAAAAATTCTAAGATACAGGCTATACGTCACGTAATGCGCCCATCTGCATCATATACCTACACACCAAGTTTTACACAGTATTATGACACGTATGCCATTGATGCATTGGGAACAACTATGGAAGAATACTCACGTTTTCAAGGAACGTTATTTGGTGCACCCAACCAAACCATGTCTAACATTGTTAGTTTATCGCTTGGAAATAATTTAGAAGCAAAAGTTCGTGATGATGAATCTGCAACAAGCGAATCTAAAAAAGTAATGCTTTTAAACTCACTTAATTTTGCAACATCGTATAATTTCACTGCCGATTCTTTAAAGTTACAGCCTATTAGAATGAGCGCCAATACTAATTTATTGAAAGATAAGTTACAACTAAATTTAGGCGCAAGTTTAGATCCGTTGGCAATTGATAATGCTGGTAATAGAATTGATCAATTTAATATTGCAAATGGTGGAAGTTTAATGCGCCTAACTAGTGCTAACATTACAATTAACTATTCTTTAGCAAGTACTGATCCTATCTTTGGCGGAAGCCCTAAACCAGAAGGTGAAGTAGATCAAAATGTACAAAATGGTGGTCGTGGTGATGATTTGCTCGGAAAGTCGGTGGATTTGGCAGACAGACAAAAATCGATGTTTGATGACAAGAAACGAGAAAAAACTAAAACATCTTTTTATAATACCGAAATTCCTTGGGATTTAACTTTAGCTTGGAGTTTAACCTATAATAATTCGCGTAGAACATCAGAAATCACCAACAACTCTTTAATGGTTTCTGGTAACGTTACTTTGGCGCCGGGTTGGTTGGCTGGTTTTTCAACAGGTTACGATTTTAAAAATAAAGGTGTTACTTATACTCAATTGCGTTTTGAACGAGATTTAAAATCGTGGCGAATGGATTTTTCATGGATTCCAAATGGATACTATAAGCAATGGAATTTTTTCATCGGCATTAAATCGTCGATCCTTCAAGATATTAAATACGAAAAAAGAAATGCTGCCGAACGCCGTTTTAGAAACAGATAATTTCATAACTTTAAGCTGTTCGTTTTTAATTTAACTTAAATATAATATCAAATGAAACAAATAATCAACTCATCAAAAGCACCTGCGCCAATTGGTCCGTACAACCATTCTGTAATGGTAGGCAATTTACTTTTTATATCGGGACAAATTCCGTTTAATCAAGAAACAGAAACATTGGTTACCACCGGAATTCAAGACGAAACCAAACAAGTAATGCAAAACCTTTACTATATTATTGAAGAAGCTGGTTTAACTTTTGAAAACGTTGTAAAAGCTACAATTTTTATTAGAAACATGGAACATTTTAGCTTGATTAACGAAATATATGGAAGTTATTTTTCGGCAGAAACAGCTCCAGCTCGTGAGTGTGTTCAGGTTGAAAAACTACCAAGAAACGTTAACATTGAAATATCAATGATTTTACATAAATAACATTTATTAGTTGATTTTAAAATCAATAAAAAAGAGGGATTGCTACTAAACAATCCCTCTTTTTTATCAAATAATATTACTTTCTAAATTTATACTGAACACCTAAACCAACATTAAAATAACTTCCCGATCCTTGTTTAACACCTAAACCATCAAAACCAAAATCTTGACTGAATTGGTTCACAAAAGTTCCATCGATAAAAACAGAAAACTGCGGGGTAAAATAATATTTAGGCATAATACCAATTTGTGCAACACCTGCCATATCATTACCGTTTAACACTTCACTATTACCCGATGCCAAACCTAAACCTGCATGTGCCGTAACATCAAAAGGTTGAATCATGCGGTTTGCTGCGGTTAAAATGTTATAAGTAGCCTCTAACATTAATCTGCTATATTTTACACCTGAAGCATCTATATCTTCATGCTTAAAATTAGAACTTGCAAAAGTTCCGCGAACTCCCCAAACATCATCAATATGATACGTTAAGCCTAACTGAAAAAAATTAAAACCGCTATAATCACTAGTTGTAATTCCTTCGTTGGGACTTAATGCTGCATTTAAACCGTATTGTGCTTCAATACTTAAATTATCAAACACGCTACCTTGAGATTGTGCAAAACCGTATTGAGATGCACACACTAAACATCCTAAAATTAAAATACTCTTAAATTTCTTTTTCATGAATTTTTTATTTTTAATAATAACGTAGAAACTTCAAATTTAGTATTTCATTTAATAAAGTACTATTAACCATAATAAATAGTCAAGTTAACAGGTATTTCCTATAGAAATATGATTAGTTTTGTTGTAAAAAATTATGAGACTAAATATTCTTTTCGTATTTTTTTCTTTTAGTGCGTTTTCCCAAAACATAACTAACTCTTTAAATGGTTATTATGTAAATGCTAATAAGAATGATTTATACAGCAGTTTTTATTTTGACGGAAAAGGTCATGCAATTATAAATGATGCGTTTCAGGCAGAATATTTTCAAAAGGATAATAAACTATTTGTTTTCCCCGATAAAAGTGTCTTTATTTTAAAAGTGGATCAAAACAAATTAAAAGGTGAAAGTTCATGGGTAAAAAAATCAACATTTAAAAAAAGTACCGTTCCTACTTTTGAAGAACTTGTTTTGTTTGCCAGTAATATTGTAGATGCCAAATTGCTCTATGAATATTATAAATTAAATTTTACAGATGGTACAGATGAAATAAACTTTAGCCTTTTTGAAAATGAAGAAGATTATCTGGAAAAAACCACATACTTATGTAACCAAGGATTAACTGCCGCTTGTGGTGCCCAGTTTGGAATTATGTACATGCACGCCATGGGTGGATTTAAAAATCTTTTGGGTGACGGTGACACAAACCAACAATATTCCTTTAAAGAAAATACTGAACTTGAGAGTCTTGCAAAAAAAATGATTTCTTTAGGCGATATTAAAGGATATTCTTTATTAGGATCATACTATTATGCAATTGGCAACGAAGAAAAAGCTATGGAAACATACCAACAAGGCTTAGAACAAGGCGATCAAAATTCTGCAGCAATTATTCTTGAAACAGAACTGCAAAAAATGATTGATGAAGAAGTTGAAACAGAAATGAAATAAATAAAACTGTCTTTTTACAGACAGTTTTATTTATTTCAAAGGATTATATTGTTCTGGTTTCCAATCTTCACTTAATAAGTTTATAAATGAATAATGTATGGCATCGTTAGAATCGAACTCACCATTTTTATTGATATCTTCAACCGATCTAAAATACAATTTATCATCTATTACCTGCCAATCAATTAATTCATGTAAATCGGGTGTAAGTTTTGTAAATTTTGTGCCGTTTATTTTAGAAATGTAAAGCGTTTTAATATCGTTATCGTCATATCTACCGTCTTTATTGGTATCAACATCTACCAAAGTATACACCAAAAACTGCTTGTTTGTTTTAAGTGCTAATTCATCTAAATAATTAATAGATAAAATTTCCATTCGGTTAGCAGTTAATGGTTTCAACTCTAACGAATCTTTATGCTGAAACATTACATTATTAATAAAACCAGTAATTTCGGGTGTTGAATAATTCGATATTTTATAACTAACCTGCGTATTTGTTTTTGAACTACCCGAGCGTGACGAACCCGTATTATATACACGTACATTACCTATTGGATGCAGCAAATAATTAGTACCGCTGAATTTAATAGGCAAATCGGCAATTTTAATTTCGGTAGAATCTATTTTCTGATAATTTACTTCGGTGGTTTTCTTTTCGGTTTCGTAAATAACTTTAGGTGTTTCGTTTTCTTTTCTACACGAAACAATTGTGGTTAAACTAATTGCTAAAAGGGCTATGTATAATTTCATAAGCTTAAAATCTTCTTTCAAAGATAAGCAAAACTCAACACGCTACAAAAAATATCAATATAATCAATATTTTATTACCTAACTATACATTTCCCTTGTCATTAGCCAGTTGTATTTTACTTTTTAATAATTTTTTTTACCGCTACACCTTTAATGGTTTTTATATGCAACATATAAGTACCCGATGCCAAATTTTCAATATTTAACTGCACTTGGTTTTCTTTATTAAAAAAATACGATTGTACAGTTTTACCACTTATATCAAAAACATGTATCTGTTCTACGCTTATGTTTTCACGGTTTGTAATGTTAACAATGTTGTTGGCAGGGTTAGGAAACACATTGAATTTTGTAGCCAATTGTTCGTTTATGCTTAAAGCTATAATATTTGGTGGAACAACTTTTAAACCCGTTATTTTAATATTATCAAATTTATGAACCATTTGGGAAGCGTTTGCAATAGCTGCATCTGCATATAATGATAGTAAAACAGGTTTAAAATCTTCTATTAAATTGTTAGATGTGCTTTTGCTTAAAAAGTCGCCTACAGCAACTTTATTAAAATAAGGTGTTTCAACATAAGCTTTTCTATTATTATAATCTAAATAAACTATAAAAGAAATCCAAGTGTTAACAGGTAAACTGTCAACATTGCCACTGTCATTGCCTAATTTCAACACATTGTTTGTCCCAAAATCATCCAACGATCTTGCATAAATAAAGTTTTTATTAACAATGTTATGATAAATCATCAATAACCTTTTATTGTTATTATCATGTAATGATATAGTGATGTAAGGAGCCCTATTAGTAGCCATATAGTATTGTGTTCCTGTATAATAATCAATTTCAACCTTAATTACATCGTTTCCTGTTGTACGTTGATTTATAAATGTACTTAAATCTTTTTTTGCTACCATATATTCACCTTGTGGAGTAGTAAATGTAAGTACCTTACCCTTAAAAGCTTCATTTGTAATATTAAATGCACTGCTGCTGTGGTTAAGTGGGGCGTAAAGAATCTCTGTTAGCCAATTACCTTGTCCGGGAACTACCCCTGTAACATCTGTGCCTAAATTTCCTAATGTGTAGTTATCAAAATTATCATTTAATAATATCTGTGCCGAAGTTAACTGTACTGTAAATAAAACCGTTAAAACAAGTAGTAATTTTTTAAACATAATGTTAATTTAAAAGGTTAATATTAAAAACTTTTTACCAACGCATATTTAGCTTTAAATTAAAGGTACGCATGGTCATTCTATTAGGAATGGCGTACATGGTTTTAGAATATACGTCGCGAACCCATGTATTTGTTATGGCGTTTTCGTTATTAAACAAGTTGTAAATTTCAAAACCTAAAGCAACTTCTTCAAAAGGCTGCAACCATTTTTTTTCTGATTTAAACATTTGATCTTTAAAAATATACGAAAAACCTGCATCGGCCCTCATATAATTTTTTAATCGTAATTGATAATCATACGGATCAACATACGACGGTGAACCACCTGGTAACGGTGTATTATAAACTAAATTTAAGTATAGTTTTAAATTAGGAATTGCAGGCATATAATCTTGAAACATTAAACCTATTTTTAATCGCTGATCTGTTGGGCGGGCAATAAATCCGCGTTCGTTATAATTTTCTTCGGTTTTTAAATATCCTACAGAAAGCCACGATTCAATACCCGGAACAATTTCACCATTCATACGCACATCTGCACCATAAACATACGCTTGGGCATTATTATCGGCTCTATATCTTATACGAACATTCTCCAATGTATAGGTGTTTACGTTTGATAAATCTTTGTAATACAACTCGGTAAACAACTTAAACGGCGTGTTTTTTATCTTGAAACTATAATCGTTCGATAAAACAATATGAATTGATTGCTGTGCTTTTACGTTAGGATTGATCGATCCGTCCATTGCTCGTAATTCGCGGTAACTTGGTGGTTGATGATACAAACCGCCCGACAGACGAAAAACCATATCCATTTTATCCCAATTGGGTTTAATGGCAAATTGCGCTCGCGGACTGATTGTAACTTGTGCGTTTGCTGTTTTGTATCCTTCGGCATCAACATTCCAATAATGCGCTCTGGCACCAACATTTAAAAATGTTTCATGTTCACCAATTGATCCACGTTTGCTCCATTGTGCAAAACCGTTTAAGCGATTGATTTTTACAAAATTGGTTGCACGAACATTTTGGTAAGGCACTAATTCACCTAGATAAGGTTCGTAAGGCTGATTATTTGGTGTTGAAAAATACGGGTGAGCCAAAGAAAAACCTGCCGAATCTACCACTTCCCATTCAACCAAACGGTCACGAATATCCTCGGAAACATAACGTACGCCCCACTCTATTTCATTTTCATCTAATTTATGTTGCCCTTTAACCTCGGCACTAACAATTAAGGCATCGTAATTATTTCTACCGTGATTTAACTGCGAACCCAAACCAACGGTGTACTCTACTTCGCCTGCATTTCCGCCTAAATCGCCACTTACATTTCCTAAAGCATATTGACCTAAAATATCGTAATATTCTTCTTCTTTTGTATGATAAGCCGATGCAATTACTTTATAACTATTTTCTAAATTAGGTTTAAAAATACCTTTCAACGCTCCAAAATACGTTTGGTATTGATCTATTTCTGCACCTTGATAATAAACCGATAGTTCTTTTGAATCGCCAAAGGTTCCAAATTTAGTGCGTTTAACTTGTGGTTTGTATTCGTATACATTAGAAGATGCATTTAAAAGCACACTCCACTCCCATTTTGCCGACGGTTGAAAAGTTATAAGCGATTGTGCATCTAAATAACGTGGTTTATAATCTACTTCAACATCTTGCGAATTTACTAACAACGCATTGTTACGATATCTAAAACCGGTAATGGCTGTCCATTTTTCATTTTTCGATGCTAAATCAACCGTAAGTCCGCCACCTAAAATACTGGCATCTAATTGACCGCCGAATTGTTTTGGTTTGCGATAGGTAATATCTAAAACAGACGACATTTTATCGCCGTATTTTGCTTGAAATCCACCGGAAGAAAAATCGACTTTCTCTGTCATTGAAGTATTGGTAAAACTTAAACCTTCTTGCTGACCAGATCGAATTAAAAATGGTCTATACACTTCTATTTCGTTTACATAAACTAAGTTTTCATCGTAATTTCCGCCACGAACCGCATACTGCGTAGAAAGTTCGTTGTTAGAATAAACGCCCGGAAGCGTTTTTAGAATATTTTCTACACCAGCATTTGCACCAGGAATTCTACGAATTACATCGGGTGCTATAATGGTTGTACCTTCAAAACGTTGTTTTAAGTTGCTATTAATGACCAATTCTTTCAATTGTTCGGAATGTTCGCTTAAACGAATGTTCAACTCAAAAGACTGATTTTCTTTTAAAGATTCTGTGTAAGTAACTGTTTGGTAAGTTTCGGCTTGAAACTTTACAGTAACTTGTGCGGACGGAGAAACTTCTAAAAAATAAAATCCGTTGGCGTTGGTATAAACCTGCTTATCTTGTGCCTGTACCAACACATTTTCTACGGGAGAATCTTGTTCGTTTAACACAACACCTTTAATTTGAGCCGTTTGCGCGAACCCAAATACAGATATCATAGAAATCGAAAAAACATATATGCTTTTGTTCAAAATATTTTATTTAGTTAACAACTATCGTTTGTTCAAATGTAGTATTATTTCCAACACGGTCAGTAACTTCTAATCGTAAAGTATTGGTGCCGGCTGTAAATTTTTTATCGCTTAATTTATGAATTAATTTCTTTGTTTTGTAATCATAATCAAATAAAATCCATTCGTTATTTAAATATCCGTTGTAGGTATCAATCCCCGAAAGCTTGTCTTCAATTTCAAAAACCAAAACATCGTCTACTGTAAATTCACTTAGACTGCTTGTAAAACGAACAATTGGATCTTCTGTATCTTGTACTAATTTATATGTACCGAGTTCTTTTGTACGAATTCTGAAATCGTTATCGCGTTTCCAGGTATCAAAAAACTTAATCTTTTTTCCATCGGTTTTTCCTATAAAGGTTTTGTCTTTGTTTGGATAATCATCTGGAATAATCATTTTTATGTTGATATTTTTCTGAACCGGATATTCATCTTTATGTAAAACAAGGATATTATCTGAAAAATCTATGTTTAAATGAACATCTTCAAAAAAAGTGCGCGCATCCCATTCAACCGAAACATTTTTATCTTCAAATGCATAATCTTTCAAATAATCAATGTATTTACCTGTTGGTTTTGATTTTTCTATTGGTTGATAATCATGATATTTTATAGGAATATTTATGGTTTGCTTATTATCATGCGCATCAAAAACTTCGATTTTAAAATTAAAATCTGCGTTATCCTCCAACTTTATTTGTCCGTTATTCTTTTTTATTTTGATTAAACTTAAAGGCAAATCGTTAATAATAAATAATTTTTGAATTCTGTTTCCTGATATTTGATAATACTTATAATCGATATACTGATTAAGGTATTTAGATTCATCGAAGGAAAATTCATCGAAAACAACTTCAAAATACTTCGATCCATTCAAATAAGTAACAATTTTATAGATTCCGTTTTTACCACGGCTGCCATTTTGCGTATCGTGCGTGTTAATCCCTAAACCAATTGACCCTTTTGCCTGAATAGTTTCACTATTATACGTATTATTCACCTTGTTTAAAGCCACTTCAAAAAACGAATTTCCGTTGTTAATTATTGTTTCATTTGTTAACGGATACACATAAACACCGTTAATAATGGCTTGCTCGGTGTCGGTAATTTTATCTTTTAATGAAACTGCAATGGGGTTTAAAATATGTTCTGTTTGTGTATCGCGAATTTCATAATGCAAATGTGGTCCACCAGATCCGCCGGTATTGCCAATGTATCCAATAATATCGCCTTTTTTCACAGGAAGTTCATTTGCTAGCGGAAATAATTCCATTTCAAACTTTTTATTTTCGTAATGCTTCTGGTTCACGTAATCATCAATTTTATCATTATAAGCACTTAAATGTCCGTAAACAGTGGTATATCCATTGGTGTGTTTAATATACAGTGCTTTCCCGTAACCAAAACTGCTTACTTTTAAACGGTTCACAATGCCGTCGGCAGGAGCATAAACAGGATCGCCAATTTTATAATTAGCACTAAAATCTACACCCGCATGAAAATGATTTGGACGCAATTCGCCAAAACTACCCGCAACCAACAATGGAATTTTAATAGGAACATCGAGCTCTGGAATATTTTCCTGCTGTGCAAAACAATTTGTACCAATCAACAACAAACAAATTAATCTGTAACCCATACTTAAAATTTTAATTACGAATAAGATAACAAAAAAATAAATACATTTATAGAAATGTTTAACTAAATTAAAATAAATAAAGCGTGCTTATTTCATTTTTTTTTTTTATTTTCGATGAAAGAATAGTAAATTTGTATAATTATTTAAATGTTGTATAATGGAAAAACTTAGTGATATCACTTTATCGATTGAAACGAAGTTAAATAAATTAATACAGCATTTAGAAAAAGTTGTAAAAGAGAACGAACAGTTAAAAAGTGAACTTCTACAACACCAAACACAGCAGACGATTTTGCAAGAAAAACATATTGAATTACAAAAACAATATGATAATTTAAAAATTGCAAATGGATTATTGGGCAGTGAAGATTTTAAAAAAGAAACAAAACTAAAGATAAATTCATTAGTTCGAGAGATAGATCATTGCATATCACAATTAACAAAAATAGATTAATTGTTTATGGAAAAATTAAAGATAAAAGTTTCTATTGCAGACAGGGTGTACCCTTTAACCGTTAATCCGGATCAAGAAGAAGGTATACGTGCTGCCATAAAAAAAATAGAAGCAATGACACTGCAACTCGAAGAAAATTTTGAAATGCGCGACAAACAAGATGTTTTAGCTTTTTGTGCTTTACAGTTTGCATCGCAAGTTGAACAAAATAGAATACAAAACGAAGAAGGTTTAGACAATTCTAAAGAAAAACTAATTGAATTTAATAACGGTTTAGATACTATTTTATTAAAATATCATATAAAATAACAGTCTTATTTATTTAGTAAGATTGATACAATACTGCTCACATTAGCTACTGTTTGATAAACTCAACACTAACAAATTAAAATGGGTGAATCATTGCCACTAAAGCAAGCCATCTTTGAATGGATCCTTGAACGGCAAGATAACTCAAAACTTGTTTTCCTAGAGTTTATGCAACTCTTCTAATGTGAGCTTTTTTTATTAACTATTTACACACAAATGGAAACAGCAATATTTATTATTTGCGCAATGATAGTAGGTGCCGGTGTTGGTTTTGCAATAGCAAAATACCTTGAAAAAAACAACGCATCGTCTATCTTAAAAAACGCAAAAAACGAAGCAAAAGTAATCTTAAAAGATGCCCGTGCAGAAGGTGAAACTATTAAAAAAGATAAAATACTTCAGGCTAAAGAAAAATTCATTGAATTAAAAGCAGAGCATGAACAAATTATTTTATCAAGAGATAAAAAAATAGCTGAAACTGAAAAAAGAACACGCGATAAAGAATCTCAAATATCTAACGAGTTAAATCGTGCGAAAAAAGCTGCCGAAGAAAGCGAAAAAAGTATTAAAGATTACGAAATTAAACTAGAATCTTTAGAACGTAAACAGGAAGAGACTGATAAATTACATCGCGTACAGCTTGAAAAATTAGAGCAAATTGCTGGTTTAACTGCAGACGAAGCTAGACTTCAATTAGTTGAAAACTTGAAAGCAGAAGCTAAAACACAAGCAATGTCTTACATACAGGACACTGTTGAAGAGGCTAAGATGACAGCACAGCAAGAAGCTCGTAAAATTATTATCAATACCATTCAACGTGTAGGAACAGAAGAAGCAATTGAAAATTGTGTATCTGTTTTTAACATTGAATCAGATGATGTTAAAGGACGTATTATTGGTCGTGAAGGTCGTAATATTCGTGCTTTGGAAGCTGCAACTGGTGTTGAAATTATTGTAGATGATACTCCTGAAGCTATTATTCTTTCATGCTTTGATCCAGTTCGACGTGAAATTGCCCGTTTATCTTTACACCGATTAGTAACAGACGGACGTATTCACCCTGCAAGAATTGAAGAAGTTGTTGCAAAAACTGCAAAACAAATCGACGAGGAAATTGTTGAAACTGGTAAACGTACCGTAATTGATTTAGGTATTCACGGTTTACACCCTGAACTAATTAAAATGGTAGGTCGTATGAAATACCGTTCGTCTTACGGACAAAACCTATTACATCATTCACGTGAAGTTGCTAGACTTTGTGGTATAATGGCCGCAGAATTGGGATTAAACGTAAAATTAGCAAAACGTGCCGGTTTATTACACGATATAGGTAAAGTTCCTGACACAGAAAGTGATTTACCACACGCTTTATTAGGTATGCAATTGGCAGAAAAGCATGGGGAAAAACCAGAAGTTTGTAACGCTATTGGTGCACACCACGATGAAATTGAAATGAATTCTTTGATATCACCAATTATTCAGGTTTGTGATGCTATTTCAGGAGCGCGACCAGGCGCACGTAGACAAGTTTTAGATTCGTATATTCAGCGTTTAAAAGATTTAGAGGATATTGCTCATGGTTTTGGAGGCGTTAAGAATGCTTACGCTATCCAAGCTGGTAGAGAATTGCGTGTTATTGTAGATTGCGAAAAAGTTTCAGATGAATTAGCATCTAACTTATCGTTCCAGATTTCTCAAAAAATTCAAACCGAAATGACGTATCCAGGTCAGGTTAAGATTACCGTAATCAGAGAAACAAGAGCTGTTAATATAGCGAAATAATATACGGAAGTAATTCATAAAAAAAACAGAGCTTAAAGCTCTGTTTTTTTATTCTTCATCTTCATTATCAGAAAACCAATAACTGTCTAACATGGTTTTATCTACAAAGATTTCTAACCGTTCCGTTTCTTGTTGTACAACATACAATCGCTGTGTTTTGCCTATGCTTTCAGACAAACGGTGTAAACGCGTATCATGACGTAAACGCAACAGTTCATCAGTATCATTAATTACCAACATTTGTAATTGGTTAACATCAAACCCTGCATTTCCAAACATAAAACTTAAACGCTCTGGTGTACCAATTAACACATCAATCCCCAAAGAAATTTGATTTTTATCTTCATCTAAATCAGTTTTGTCATGCGTCATAAAAATACGCAAATCAGTATATTTAGCCAATTGTTTAAAAACATCATTCATTAATAGCGCTTCTGGTTTATCTTCTACAATAACCAATGCACGAGGTGACAGCATAAAAGCTTTTTCTAAACGTTGAATAACAGAAATTGCAATAGCTTCTTTTTGTTCTTTTTTATCTTCAATTACAAGAACCACATCATTCCCTGATTTAATAGTTCCAAAAGCTTCTTTAATAACATTTGGAGCCTCTGTTAAACCGTTTTCAATTAAGGTTTGTTGTAAATTTGGATTTATCTTCTTTAAATTCATTTTTTTTATTTTGATGCAAAAAGTTCTACGTCGGATTTTGAAATTTCTTTTCCGCCTAAAATTATCAGGCGTTCTACTACATTTCGTAATTCACGAATATTTCCTGTCCAATCGTATTCTTTTAAAAGGTTTATCGCATCGGCAGAAAATGCTTTTTGTGCACTGCCATTTTCGTCGGCAATTTTCTTTGTGAAATGTTCAATCAATAACGGAATATCATCTCTGCGATCGTTCAATGCTGGAACTTTTATTAAAATTACAGCCAAACGATGGTATAAATCTTCCCGGAACCTGCCTTCTTCAATTTCTTTACGCAGATCTTTATTGGTAGCCGCAATTACACGAACATCAACTTTAATATCCTTATCGGCTCCTACCCTTGTAATCATGCTTTCTTGCAACGCCCGCAAAACTTTTGCCTGTGCAGCCAAGCTCATATCGCCAATTTCATCTAAAAAGATTGTTCCTTTATCGGCAGCTTCAAACTTTCCAGCGCGATCTTTAACAGCTGATGTAAAAGCACCTTTTACGTGACCAAACAATTCGCTTTCGATTAGTTCTGACGGAATTGCTGCACAGTTTACTTCGATCAACGGAAATTGGGCACGGTTACTTTTTTCGTGCAGATTATGTGCAACCAATTCTTTACCTGTTCCATTTGGTCCGGTAATTAAAACGCGCGCATCGGTTTCGGCAACCTTATCAACCATGTCTTTTATTTGCTGAATAGGTTCACTTTCGCCAATCATTTGGTAGTTTTTACTTACCTTTTTCTTTAAACGTTTGTTTTCTACAACCAACAATTTATTATCTAACGCATTGCGAACGGTTGTTAACAATCGGTTTAAATCTGGTGGTTTTGAAATATAATCAAAAGCTCCTAAACGCATGGTATTAACAGCAGTTTCTAAATCGCCATGACCCGAAATCATTAGAAACGGAATTTCTGGCTTTATTTTTTTAGCTTCTTGTAATACTTCTTCACCGTCTTTTTTTGGCATTTTTATATCACAAATAACTAAATCGAAATCATCGCTTTTTATTTTTTCTAAACCTTCTTCTCCATCGGCAGCTTCAAAAACTACATACTGATCGTTTTCTTCTGCCAATATTTTTGATAATACTCTGCGGATTGAAGCTTCGTCTTCTATAATTAAAATTTTAGCCATACTTAATATTTAAGCCATTTTATAAGTTCTTTCCAAGTTGGTTTTTTGCCGTACATTAAAATACCTACGCGGTAAATTTTTGACGCTACCCAAACAATAGCTATAAAGGTAGCAAATAAAAGTGCAATTGAAAGTGCAATTTCGTAAAACGGTACACCAAACGGAATGCGCATTAACATTACAATGGGCGATGTAAACGGAATCATGGAGAAAATAGTTGCTACGGTTCCGTGTGGTTCGTTCATTACTGTGAAAAAACCTATGTAAACCCCTAACATTAACGGCATAATTACAGGAAACATAAACTGTTGCGTATCGGTTTCGTTATCAACTGCTGCACCAATTGCTGCGTATAATGAGCTGTATAAAAAGTATCCGCCAATGAAATAAATCAGGAAATAGATTAACATGCTTGCTAATGGCAGTTTTAAAAATTCGGCAAAATACAGTTGAAAATCAGCTAATTTGGATGCCTCAACAGCCATTTCTGTAGTAGGTGTTGATGTATTTAGTCCAAAAACAAAATTGGCAATAACAAGTAAAATACCGCCAACAATTGCCCAAATTACAAATTGTAAAATACCGGCTAAAGTGGTTCCGATGATTTTCCCCATCATTAATTGGATTGGTTTTATGGAAGAAATGATAATTTCTATTATTCGACTTGTTTTTTCTTCGATAACACTTCGCATAACCATGTTTCCGTAAATAATAATGAACATCATAATTAAATAACCGAAAACAGATCCAATAGCAACCTTCATTTCATTTAAGCCTTTAACGGTTTCTTCGCCCGATGCTTTTGTAAGATGCATTGTAACATCGATTTTAGATTGATCTAACAAAACGGTATCAACACCTTGACTGCTTAAGTTTTTACGAAGTAATTTTTCTGATAATTTAGATTCTGTACTAGCGATAAACCCTAAACTCGGGCTATCTTCTGATACATATTCTATTGCTTTTTCGTAGTCTTCTAAATTATCTTTCTTTGGAATAAACAACACGCCTTCGTAATTTGCCTGCGAAACGCTGTCTTTTAAAAGTTTAGGATCTATTTTAGAAACATCGTGGTATTTATAACTTTCGCTGTTTTTAAATTCGCTAACAAACATTCCGGTTTCATCGTGAATACCAATATGTTTTACTTCTGTTTTCATGGAACTTAAATAGCCAATTAAGGCTGCAACTGCTACAAAAATAATCGGACTAACGAATGTCATCACGATAAATGATTTATTTCGAACTTTAGAAATAAATTCTCTTTTTATAATTAAAGATAAAACGCCCATTAGTTATTGGTTACAGTTTGAATAAAAATATCGTTGATGCTCGGAATTTTTTCAGCAAAATGCGTTATCTGACCAAACGGAAGCACATCATTCAATAATTCATTGGCTGATTTGTCATTTAACTTAACAGCTAATTTTAGTTCGTTATCTAACGATTTAAAAAACGTATCTTCTATTTGATATTTTGCATTCAGGAAGTCTTTCAACTGATTTGGGTTTAAAGCATTTATTCCTAAATCAAAAGTATTAGAACGATATTGCTTTTTAATATCTACCAAAGATCCTGCTAACAATTTTTCTGATTTATGAATTAAGGCAATTTCATCACAAAGCTCTTCTACGCTTTCCATACGGTGTGTAGAAAAAATAATGGTACTGCCTTTTTGCTTCAACTCTAAAATTTCGTCTTTAATAATATTGGCATTCACGGGATCGAAACCTGAAAAAGGCTCATCGAATATCAATAATTTTGGTTGATGCAATACGGTTACCACAAATTGTATTTTTTGTGCCATACCTTTTGATAGTTCTTGGATTTTTTTGTTCCACCAATCACCGATTTCTAATTTATCAAACCAATATTTTAATTGCTTTTTAGCTTCATCTTTAGAAATTCCTTTTAATTGTGCCAGATACAAAGCTTGTTCGCCCACTTTCATACTTTTATACAAGCCACGCTCTTCGGGCATATAGCCGATATGTTTTACATGGGTTGGATTCAATTTTTCGCCATTTAAAATCACTTCGCCACTATCGGGAAAAGTAATTTGATTAATGATCCGAATAAGTGAAGTTTTACCTGCCCCATTTGGACCCAACAATCCAAAAATAGATCCTTGTGGCACTTCTAAAGATACGTTGTTTAAAGCGGTTTTTTCACCATACTTTTTTACAACATTATTTACTTGTAATATTGGTTTCATAGTTTTAAACTAAATAAATGGATACAAAGATACAAAGTAGCTAAAAAAAACCCATCCTTGTTTTTACAAACAAGGATGGGAAAAATTGCTATGAAAAAGAAAATCCACCGTTTTATAAGTGTAATACAAGTTTACAAAATTATTTGTATTAAGAAAACATTTCTTTTACTTTTTCAAAAAAACTTTTATCTCCTTTTTGAGGATGTGGTGTGAAATTATCGTCATTCTTCATTTTTTCGAAGAAATCTTTTTGTTCTTTTGTTAATTTTTTAGGTGTCCAAACGTTGATGTGTATTAGGAAATCACCGTTTCCGTAACCATTTAAGCTAGGTAATCCTTTACCTTTTAATCGAAGAATTTTTCCAGACTGAATTCCTTCATCTATTTTAATACGAACTTTACCATTTACGGTATCTATTTCTTTTGATCCACCTAAAGCAGCGTCGGCAATATTCAAATACAAATCATAATGAATATTTTCGCCTTCGCGTTTTAAAAATTCGTGTTCTATTTCTTCAATAACAACAATTAAATCACCCGGAATACTGTTGGCACCTGGCGCCTCGTTTCCTTTACCCGAAACTTTTAACTGAATACCATCTGAAACACCCGCAGGAATTTTTATAGAAACAGTTTCTTCGGTTTGAATCATTCCTTCGGTGTCTGCTCCTTGTGGTTTGTGATCTAAAGTTTGACCTGAACCTTGACAACTAGGACATGGAGAAGATGTTTGCATACGTCCCAAAATAGTATTTTGTACACGCATTACCTGACCTGAACCATTACAAGTTGCACAAGTTTTATAAGTTACACCGCTTGCCTGAACTTTACGCTTAACTTTAACTTTTTTCTCTACCCCGTTTGCTATATCTTCTAAAGTAAGCTTTACTTTAATACGTAAGCTAGATCCTTTAACACGACGTTGACCGCCACCGCCGCCAAAACCACCGAAGCCGCCAAAACCACCACCAAAGATATCGCCAAACTGGCTAAAAATATCTTCCATGTTGTTAAAACCGCCATGACCACCAAAGCCGCCACCATTTTCAAATGCCGCATGACCATACTGATCGTAACGTGCTTTTTTATCTGCATCGCTTAAAACTTCGTATGCTTCTGCAGCTAATTTAAAGTTTTCTTCTGCTGCTTTGTCGCCCGGATTTTTATCAGGGTGAAACTCAATTGCTTTTTTACGGTATGCTTTTTTAATAGCACTTGCGTCGGCACTTTTATCTATACCTAATATTTCGTAATAATCTTTCTTCATTGTGGTTTATTATTGACCGATAACAACTTTTGGGAAACGAATAATTTTTTCGCCTAACTTATATCCTTTTTCTACAACATCGTAAACTTTTCCTTTAAACTCGTCGCCTGCAGGAATTTGTGTTATAGCTTCTGCTATATCGGCATCAAAGCTATCTCCTTTATTAATTTCGACTAAACTTAATCCTTTTGCCGACAAATTGTCACGCAATTTAGTTGATATTAAATTAAACCCTGTCAGATGTTCACTTTCGCCCAATGTTTCCATTTGTGCAATTGCTCTGTCAAAATCATCTAAAACAGGTAAAATATTTTTCATAACATCTTCATTTGCAGTAGAAAATAATTCTACACGCTCGCGAGCAGTTCTTTTTCTAAAGTTTTCAAACTCTGCAAACAATCTTAAGAATTTGTCTTTTTCATTTGCCAGCTGCTCTTCTAACTTTTCTGTATCTGTTAATTGATCTGCTGTTTCAACACTTTGGTTATCTATATCCTGTTCAGCGTTTTGCTGAATATCTTGATCTTTTAATTCTTCGTTTTCCATTTTTATCGATGTTTAACTTAATCACTAATTAACAAAAGTAAAGCCATTCTTATTTTTTAGACAAATTGGCAGTAGTTATTAAATTAACCTACATTAAGAAATGTGTTTACCGTATATTTTTTTGTGTTTTGAAATAAGAATTTAGATATATTTGCATAAATAAATTTAATTATTATGAAAAAAAATGTATTTGCACTGATTGCTTTCGCAGCATTATCATTAACTGCATGTAAAAAAGAAAACACAACTGCTGAAACTGATACAGTTGGAACTACTACTGAAACAGTTGATGGTGTAACATATAACGCTAATGTGGCTGAGTCTAAAATTGACTGGGTTGGTGGTAAAGTTTCTGGAGATCAACATATTGGAACTATCGCTTTAAAAGAAGGTCAGGTTATTGTATCAAACAACTTAGTAACGGGTGGTAAATTTACAATTGATATGAATTCTATCGTTGTTACTGATATCACTGATGCTGAAATGAAAGCTGGTTTAGAAGGACATTTAAAAGGTGCTACTGCTGAAAATGCAGATCATTTCTTTAATGTATCTAAATTCCCAACAGCTACTTTTGAAATTACAAACGTTACTGAAGAAAACGGAAAACAAATGGTTGAAGGTAATTTAACTATTAAAGAAGCTACGCACGGAATTAAATTCCCAGCTACGGTTACTGTTACTGATGCTGACGTTACTATTGCTTCTGATGAGTTTGAAATTGACAGAACTAAATTTGCTGTTAACTACAACTCTGGATCTGTTGTTAAAGATTTAGCTGGTGATAAAGTTATTAACGATAACATTAAATTGAAAATTTCTGTTAAAGCAACAAAATAATCAATTACAAAATAGGTTAAATTAAAAATCCCGAAAGTAACTTTCGGGATTTTTTTGTGATGTATCGAATTGAATTATTCAATCTTTTTATTAATTGAAATAAAGTAATTTATCATCTCTTAGATTCTTCACTATACTTCGTTTCGTTCGAATGACAAAGAAATTTTTATTGTTCTTTTAAAACTTCTTTAATGCGTTTAAATGCTTCAATTAAAAATGTTTCGCTTGTTGCGTAAGACAAACGGATACAATTTGGGTTACCAAAAGCATCGCCAGTTACCGTTGCAACGTTAGCATATTCTAACAAATACAAAGCTAAATCATCGGCATTATTGATTAAAACTCCGTTTAATGTTTTACCGAAATAGTACGAAACATCAGGAAAAACATAAAAAGCACCTTCTGGCACATTCACTTCCAACCCTTTAATATCATTCACTAAATGTAAAACCAAATCTCTACGTTTATGGAAGGCTTCAACCATATAACCAATTTCTGACGGATTTGCCTCTAAAGCCGCAATAGTAGCTCGTTGCGCGATTGAATTTGCACCACTTGTAACCTGACCTTGTAATTTGGTACATGCTTTTGCAATAAATTCCGGAGCACCAATGTAGCCTATTCTCCAACCTGTCATAGCAAAAGCTTTGGCAACGCCGTTTACAGTAATTGTTCTTTCGAACATTCCCGGAATTGATCCGATACTACAAAAACTTCCCGAAAAATTAATGTGTTCATAAATCTCATCTGAAACTACATAAATATCTTCACGATTCTTTAAAACATCAGCCAAAGCCGTTAGTTCTTCTCTGTTATAAACCGATCCTGAAGGATTGCAAGGCGAACTAAACCACATCATTTTTGTTTTTGATGTGATTGCTTGTTGAAGTTGTTCTGGCGTAATTTTAAAATCTGATGCTACTGATGTTGGCACAACAACCGGAATTCCACCTGCCATTTTAATAATTTCGTAATAACTAACCCAATAAGGTGCGGGCAGGATAACCTCGTCGCCTTCGTTAATCATTGCCTGTGCAATATTGTATAATGATTGTTTGGCACCTGTAGAAACCACAATATTCGCAGGCTGATAATTTAAACCGTTATCGCGTTGAAATTTTGTTACAATTGCTTGTTTCAATTCCAAATAACCATCAACTGGCGGATAATTACTCCAATTTTCATCGATTGCTGTTTTTGCAGCCTCTTTAATAAAATCGGGCGTATTAAAATCGGGTTCTCCTAAACTTAAACTGATAATATCTTTACCTAAAGCAGTTAATTCTCGGGCTTTTGCAGCCATTGCCAAGGTTTGCGAAACAGATAAATTATTAATTCTATCTGACAAATGTTGTGCGCTCATTTATTTGAAATTTATGAAACCAAAGGTAACGATATTGTAACATATTATAAAACAACCTTTGGGCTTTTTTAATTTAGAAAGTGATAATTTTCTTTTGATATTTTAAAGATAAACTTAAACGTAATATAGATATATCAGATCTTTGTCAGTTCGAGCCTGTCGAGAACTTATAATTTAGTAAACTTCTCGATACGCTTCACTACGTTACGCTACTCGAAGCGACGATTTTCCTAAATGCATTAGATTAGCTATATATTTTTGGGTAAGAATTTACATATAATCACTTTTCATTTTGAGCGAAATTCTATTTTTTGATGAATTTCAGTACCGTAGAACTTCCGTTTGCTTTTATAAAATACATACCTGTATTTAAATTTTCGGTAGAAAAAGCAATGCTTGACTGATTGTTTACAGAAACCGTTTTTACCAATTGCCCCAACGTATTGTAAATATAAAGTTTGTTGTTTTGTGTATTAAAGTGCGATATATCAACACCTATAATAACTTCTACATCAGTTATATTCGATGATTCAAACCACATGAAAGTTTTGTCTTTTTTAAAAGATGGTGTTGCCAACGGTTCATTAATCTGAAATTGCACAACCACCGGCAAATGATCGCTCATATTATACAAATTATTACGCAATGTTAAAGAGTAAGTTCCTGTGCAAGTGGCATCGTTCACACTTTTATTCAAGCAGTTAGCGTTGTTTCCATACGCACTGTAAGTTCCGTTTACATACGAAAAACGAGAGCTTGTATTAAAATTTTCACTCATCATAATAAAATCAAACCGATCGTCTAATCCACCTCCTGCTCCTGCATTTGCACCACCACCAAAACCAGAACTTGACAAACGTGTACTTTGCGTGTGCAAATAACTGAACGACGGGTTGTCTTGCCAGCTTCCAGGTGCGTTTATAGGATCGATTAATTTTATAGCATTTGTAGGATCTAATATTTTCTGATAACCAATTTCGGTAGCATTATAAAAATTAAAATCACCAGCAAAAAGTACGTGTGTGTTGGGTTGTGTTAAATTTTGCAATTGTTGTGTAACAGCTTCAACCATGTCATAACGCATTTGTCGGTTTGCTGGCCCGGTACTCGATTTTAAATGTGCCACAAAAACTTCTAAATAGATAGGATTTTGAGGATCTACATTTACCTGAAATGAGTATTGATTGATATCGCGGTAAATCGTTGGCAAAGTCTGCTGACTAACTAAAGTAAGTTTTCGGGTATTGTAAAAAACCATTGTTTGCAACGGATCTGCGGTGTCTGTAAGATCAGGAACAAAAACAGCACGGTTGTAATTATCTACCTGATTTTGTAAAGAGGTATTTAAGATTAAATCGGCTGCATTTTCTGTTGCTAATTCACAAATCATAAATAAATCGGGTTGGTATTCGTCTAAAATATCTCGTAAAATAAGCTGTCGATTCTGCGGAAGCGAATTTGGAAATTTAAACACATTGTAAAACATGGCATTCAACGTTTCTTGCGAATAAGCACAAACCGAAAGCCATAAAAAAAGCCCAGTAATTATTTTTTTCATTTCATTAATTTTAATTACAAAGTAACAACTTTAATGTAACTTAAACGTTATTTGTAAAATATGTTCATTAAAACTAAATATAATTCTTTTTATGCTGATAAAACTGTATTTTTGGCAAAAATTAAGCCATGGAAGAAATTTTAGTACAGTTCCCGAATTTAACCGAGTTACAGATCAATCAATTTACGCAGTTGTATGATTTATACCAAGATTGGAATGCTAAAATTAATGTGATTTCAAGAAAAGATATCGACGAATTATACACCAAGCATATTTTACATTCGTTGGGAATTGCAAAAATCATGGCATTTAAACCAAATGCCGATGTGATGGATGTTGGCACAGGCGGCGGTTTCCCTGCTATTCCATTGGCTATTTTATTTCCTGAAACTAATTTTTACGCCATTGATGTGATCGCTAAAAAAATTAAGGTAGTAAACGAAGTTGCAACTGCTTTACAACTAAAAAATATAAAAGCCGAACAAAAAAGAGCTGAATTGGTTACTGAAAAATTCGATTTTATTGTAAGCCGTGCCGTGACAAATATGCCCGATTTTGTAAATTGGGTTAAAGCAAAAACAAAAAAACAATCGGTTCACGATTTAGATAACGGAATTCTGTATTTAAAAGGCGGCGATTTATCTGAAGAATTGAAAGATTTCCCCAAAGCTACCTTATATAATTTAAGTGACTTTTTTACTGATGAATTTTTTGAAACCAAAAAAGTGGTGCACTTACCATTGAAGTTTAAAAATTAGCAAACTTATAATGCTTCTAACAGCGACTCTTTAAAGTTAACCTGTGCACCTTTAACCCGTTGGTTGAATTCAAAATAAATAAAAATTAACCACATAGGCGCATAGAATTATCACTAATTGATATGGGATAGAAAATAATACTATTTTTCAC
>NZ_RQTJ01000022.1:0-7064 GCF_003858535.1 Paenimyroides viscosum | reverse complement strand
CATAGTTTGCTATGCGAAAAGTAAAACGTCTATCATAATCTTTTAAAAACATAAGAAAAATCTATGTTTCTATATGGTGGAAATAATTACACACAAAGGGTTACTTATACAAATCTTTCAATGTGCTTGATAACTCTGTAAACCTAAATTGATAGCCGATTTCTGGTAATTTAATTGATTGAACATGTTGGCTAGAAAGTACCAAGGCAGAACGTTTTCCCAAACCAAATTTAATTACAAATTCTGGAATATTTGGCAACCATAATGGTTTATTTAATTGCGCTGCCAATAACTTTAAAAATTCATTCTGTTTTACTGCATTTGGCGCAACTACGTTAAAGATCCCGCTTTGTCGATCTTTTAATAACTGATAAATAATTTCAATAACATCGTTAAAATGTACCCAACTCATCCATTGTTTGCCGTTGCCTAAATTGGCGCCCAATCCTTTTGAAACTACTTTAGCCAATTCATGCAAAACACCATGATCTTTAGATAAAATCAAACCGAAACGGGTAATGGCAGTTTTTATTACTAAGCCTTCAAAACGTAAATTGGCAGCTTCCCAATCTTTACAAACTTCAGCTAAAAAATCGGTTCCAAAATCAGATGAATTTTCATTATAAACCGCCGTTTCGCTTGACTGATAAATACCAATTGCCGATGCATTTACAATCGATTTTACCTGATGTTCATTAGTCTGCAAGGCATTAAAAAGGGTATTTGAACAATTTATTCTGCTGTTGTGAATCTGATTTTTATTTTCTTCTGTCCAAGCACAATTTATGGTATGCCCAGCCAAATTTACAATGGCATCAACTTGATCCAATGAATTTAAATCGATCTCATTTTTTTCGGGATTCCACAAAAATCCTTTGTAATTTTCTTTGTCTTTTATATCAGCGGCATCGGTGACTAAATAATGAACCGAGTGGTTGTTCTTTATAAGATACGAACACAACGCAGTCCCAATAAATCCGGTGGCTCCTGTAATTAAAACTTTCATATTATTTTGCTTTTAGTGTCCATTCAAAATCGTAAGTCCCAACTTTATCTCCTTGTTCGTCGTATCCTTCAGATCGAACCCAAAACGAAATTCCTTGATTGGTAAGCAGTGCTTCGTTTACTTTTTCACGAATCATTAATCCATCTTCACATTTAAACGTAATAACGCCCGTTGCTTTTTTGGTAAATTTTGATTTTTGATTCAAAACCAACATCGATACTTTTTTGTTTGATTCCCTTATCGCTTTCATAACTAAAACACCTGTTGTAAGTTCCGCTCCCATGTTCTGCACCGCAAAATACATTGATTTAAACGGATTTTGATTGAACCATCTGTGCTTTGCTCTAACAGTGCAGTGCGCATCGCTTATCGAATAAACGCGAACACCACATAGGTATGCCGATGGTAAATTTTTAAGAAGATATAAGTTTAGGTTTTTTACGTTAAAATCCATAATAATCAAGGTTTACAGCTAATTTACGACTTTTTTTAATGGCAATTGAAATTAATTCAATTGTTAAAAAAAAGTTAATTATAAGTACTATGTTATACAAGGTACAGGCTTTTGTATATATCTTTGCTATATCAAAATGAAACAATAAGGTAAATATGCAGGTGACTGTAAGCCGAAAAATTAAAAACGACACATTTCTCATACTGTTATTAATTTGAATAGTTTACTCAATCACAAAAAAAGGTTTAAGTTACCTGCCTTTACTTTTAACCTAAAATATTGAGTTCTATGAATATTGAAAACACAAAAGCGCAAATGCGCAAAGGGATTCTGGAATTTTGCATTCTATCGGTTCTAAAAGATAAAGACTGTTACACATCTGAAATTTTAGACACCTTGAAGGAAGCAAAGTTACTAGTGGTAGAAGGCACCGTTTATCCACTGCTTACCCGCCTAAAAAACGACGAATTATTAAGCTATCGTTGGGAAGAATCAACATCGGGACCACCGCGAAAGTATTACCGATTAACTGAACTGGGCAACGATTTTTTAAAAGAACTAACCGTAACCTGGAAAGAATTAAGTGAAGCCGTTAACATTATAACTAATAAGAATAGCCATGAATAAAACCGTAACCATTAACATAGCAGGACTTGTTTTTCACATCGATGAAGATGCATACAACAAGTTAGATTCATACATACAGGCAGTGAGAAATTCTATTCAGCAAGAAAGCGAAGATGAAATTATTGCCGATATAGAATCGCGTATTGCAGAGCTTTTTGCCGAAAGAATTGATCCGCAAACTGGTGTTATTCGTATGAATAATGTAGACGAAATAATAAATATTATGGGTAAACCAGAAGATTATATTATTGAAGACGAACCTGTACGCCCAAACTATTTTACATCAACAAACAAAGCATATAAGAAAATTTACCGCGATGGCGAAAAAAGAATTTTAGGCGGTGTATGTTCAGGTTTAGGTCATTATTTTAATATAGATCCGGTTTGGGTACGCATCCTTTTTATCTTACTTTTCTTCGCTTACGGTTTAAGCTTTGTAATTTACTTAATCCTTTGGGTTATTATCCCAAAAGCGGTTACAGTTGCCGATGTTTTAGAAATGAAGGGCGAACCCGTTAATATTTCAAACATAGAAAGACAGTTTCGTGAAGGTGCAGCAAATTCATATCAGCAAATTCGTACAGCAGGAAGCTCTGTAGCCACTGTCTTACGCAGAATTATAGGTATCGTATTAATTGTTTTTGGTGTAATGGGAATTTTCGGAAGCTTCTTTGCGCCGATAATTATGAACACCGATAAAGGTCATATTTTTAACGAATTTGTAAATTACGATGAAGCGCAAACAGGCATACCGCTTTGGGGTATAAGCCTAAGTTTATTTATCATGTGTGCTGTGCCGTTTATTATTTTACTGCTTTTAGGTGTAAAATTACTAAACCCAAAAGTTAAACACATTGGTTGGGTTTCTGGTATTTTAGGGTTCTTTTGGTTGATTTCAATTTTTATTTTTAGTTATGTAATGATCAATTTAGATATTCAGAAAGATAAAATAGAATCATTGTTTGAAGGTAATTTCGATACAAAAATGTCTCAAACCGATTTAAATTTGAACGATAATGATACATTAAACATCATTTTTCAGAAAGATCAACGCATTTTCACCATAAATGATACCCTTACAGGAAAATATAAATACAGCGAAGTTGACGATATATATGTAGAAATTCATGAATCGAACAGAGGTAAAGCCTATATAGAAGTTGAAGAAAAAGTTTTCAACAATAAAGATCTGAATCTTAAATCTTTAAGCAAATACAACATTCAAATCGAAGCTACAAAATTTAGTAATACATTAAATTATGATTATTCAATAAAAAGTGATACTTTAGTCCTTTCAAATTCAGTTTTAACAACTTTAAACGATTTTACAGAAGATTCTAAAGTTCGTGTAAAAATTTATATAACTGATAACCAAAAGGTTAAAATAAACGGAAATGATAACCGCCATTTTTGGAATGTGAATATAAACAATAATGGTAAAAACTATTATAAATTTAATTCCGAAGGAAGATTAGAGAACACAAACAATACTATAAACTAAAAACTTTTAAGGCTTATGTTTTATTTATTATTATTAATCGGACAAACTTTGATTGATCTTATAACAAGTTTATTCTAGAACAAAAACGCTTTCACAACGAAAGCGTTTTTTATTGCTAAAAAAAAATCCTTTTCAAATGAAAAGGATTTTTTTGTTACATAATAATTTATGCATTCTTTTTAGCTTTATTTTCTTTGATTAAGTCAGTTGCTCCACCAACAGCCCAGTACATTACAAAGCTGATTAGGAAAAACATTAACCAAAAACCCATGGTCATAATTGTTAAACCAATCAAAAAAGCTATAAATTGTTGAAATTCAAACATGATTCCGGAATTTTATGTGTATACAGTTACAAAGATAAACCTTAAGTTTAACTCCCCAAAAGAAATCTTAATAATTTCTAAAAATAATTACTTTAATAAGTAAACAAATCTTTTTAAGTATCTTTATATGTATCAAATTCAAATAAAAAAACCATGCATTATAGAATTGAAACAGATACAATGGGTGAAGTTAAAGTTCCTGCAGATAAATATTGGGGTGCCCAAACAGAACGTTCTCGCAATAACTTTAAAATAGGTTCAATAGCATCAATGCCATTAGAAATTATTAAAGGCTTTGCTTATTTAAAAAAAGCGGCTGCGTATGCAAATCATGATTTAGGAGTTTTACCTATTGAAAAACGAGATGCAATCGCTATGGTTTGCGATGAAATTTTAGCTGATAAATTAAACGATCAGTTCCCATTAGTCATTTGGCAAACAGGTTCAGGCACACAATCTAACATGAATGTGAATGAAGTTATTGCCAATCGAGCTCAAGTTTTAGCAGGATTTAAAATTGGAGAAGGAGAACCAGTTTTAAAAGCGAATGATGATGTGAACAAATCGCAATCATCAAACGATACCTACCCAACCGGAATGCACATTGCGGCATATAAAGCCGTTGTAGAAATTACCATTCCGGGTGTGGAACAATTACGCGATACCTTGTCACAAAAATCAGCCGAGTTTATGAATGTCGTTAAAATTGGTCGAACTCATTTAATGGATGCTACTCCGTTAACGTTAGGACAAGAATTATCGGGCTATGTAGCGCAATTAAATTACGGTATAAAAGCGGTAAAAAACACCTTGCCTCATTTGTCAGAAATTGCTTTAGGTGGCACCGCAGTTGGTACAGGTTTAAACACTCCGGAAGGTTATGATGTATTGGTAGCAAAATATATTGCTGAATTTACGGGACATCCGTTCATAACTGCCGAAAATAAATTCGAAGCTTTAGCTGCACACGATGCTATTGTAGAAACGCACGGCGCCTTAAAACAACTGGCTGTTTCTCTTAATAAAATTGCGAACGATATTCGTATGTTAGCATCAGGTCCGCGTTCAGGAATCGGCGAAATCTTAATACCTGAAAACGAACCGGGATCGTCAATCATGCCGGGTAAAGTAAATCCTACACAATGCGAAGCACTAACAATGGTTGCCGCTCAAGTTATGGGGAACGATGTTGCTATTACAATTGGCGGAACACAAGGTCATTATGAATTAAACGTTTTTAAACCTTTAATGGCTGCCAACTTTTTACAATCGGCTCGTTTACTGGGCGATGCCTGTGTTTCTTTTGATGAACATTGCGCACAAGGAATTGAACCAAATTATGATCGAATTAAAGAATTGGTTGCTAATTCGTTAATGTTGGTAACGGCTTTAAATACTAAAATAGGCTATTACAAAGCTGCCGAAATTGCACAAACAGCACATAAAAATAATTCTACTTTAAAAGAAACTGCAATTGCTTTGGGCTATGTAACCGCTGAAGAATTTAACCAATGGGTAAAACCCGAAGAAATGGTAGGGAAATTAAAGTAAATCTAATTAATCAAAAATAAAAAAATCATAGCCAGCGTTTACTATAATTCTATCAAAATAAATTTTAAATTTGTTTCTTTTTAAAAAGACATAGTCTTTTATACTATCTATGGAAACATTCGAATTATATTCAATATTCAACCAATGTAACGGTATAAGCACCGATACTAGAAACATTACAGAAAACTGTCTTTTCTTTGCATTAAAAGGAGACAACTTTAACGCAAACCATTTTGCATTACAAGCGTTAGAAAATGGTGCCGCTTTCGCCGTGGTTGACGATAAAAACCTAAAGAAACTTGATAACAATAAACTAATTATTGTAGACGATGTTCTTAAAACCCTACAAGATTTAGCTGCTTTTCATAGGTTTCATATTGGTTTACCTGTTATAGCCTTAACCGGAAGCAACGGAAAAACAACCAGTAAAGAATTATTGCACGCCGTTTTAAGTACAAAATACAATACCATTGCAACTATTGGAAATTTAAATAACCATATTGGTGTTCCGTTAACTTTGTTACGTTTAACAGAAGATACCGATTTGGCTATTATTGAAATGGGAGCCAATCATCAAAAAGAAATCGAACTTTTATGTTCAATAACTCAGCCCGATTTTGGCTTTATCACCAATTTTGGTCGTGCGCATTTAGAAGGTTTCGGTGGAATTGAAGGAGTTATAAAAGGCAAAAGCGAAATGTATGATTACTTACAAAGTAACAATAAAACCATATTTGTAAATTTCGATGATTCCATTCAAACAGATAAAACTGCAAACACTACTCGTTTTGGATTTTCTATAGAAAATAACCCATTGGCAAACATTCAAATTACAAATGCCACTGCGCAACCAATGGCAAGTGTTCAACTAAATGGCATTGAGATAAAATCGAACCTTACCGGATTGTACAACATGCCAAACATAGCATTTGCCATATCTATCGGGTTGTATTTCAATATTTCTTTAGAAAATATAAAAGAAGCTATAGAAAATTACATTCCACAAAACAACCGTTCTCAATGGACGAAAATAAACGATAAAAATATTTTGTTGGATGCTTACAATGCAAATCCAAGCAGTATGCAGGTTGCTATAGAAAATTTTAAACAGTTAGAAAACTCTTCCAAATTAATGATCTTAGGAGATATGTTTGAATTAGGAAATGAGTCATACAAAGAACATTTACAAACAATAAATCAAGTGATAGAAACCAAGATTCCGTCGATATTTATTGGTGAACATTTCTTTAAAGTTCAAGTAAAAAACGATCGTGTGAAATATTTCCAAACCATACCAGATTACTTCATTCACTTGAATGATTCACCAATTTCCCAAGAATTACTCCTTATAAAAGGATCCAGAGGAATGGCACTTGAAAGAATCTTAAAAAAAATATAAAATCTACTAATGTCCACCAACAACTAAACTCCTGCATTTGTAGGAGTTTTTTTTTATGTTTAATTCGGGCAATCCCTTCCGCTAACGCTGCAGGTCGGGCTTTCGCGAGTCGCTTTTTGTTGCCCTTCGTCAGGCTCAGGGACCAACAAAAGAGCTCCAACAATCGCTCCATCCCTATTGCGGTTGGATGTTGGATGTTGG
>NZ_RQTJ01000021.1 GCF_003858535.1 Paenimyroides viscosum | reverse complement strand
GTATTCGACAGAAATATTAACAACCTAAAAATTAATCTCGTTTAATAATGCACTATGGGTTACACATAGATATTTTTACCCCCGCAATATACTATTTAAATTTAAATGTTAAAAAAAGATGATTTCATTTGTTGTGTAAATTATGGAGTTGGAGTGTATACCACGCTAGCGCAAGCGTCACGCTTGTGTTTACTATATTTATATGCTCGCGCCAGCGACGTGCCGTTGTAATGTTTGTAAAAAGTATTTTATTTAAACGCAGTACCGTTGTAATGTTTGCACGCTGTATTTAATCTAAAACAAGGTTGTTTGTAATGTTTGCTCGCTGTAATTTATTTAAAACAGAGTTGTTTGTAATGTTTGCACGTTGTATTTTATTTAAAATAAGGTTGTTTTTACATTCTTTCGCATTTTTATTTGTAATAATCAATACTTTATTTATATTTATAAATAGTTAACGTCTAATTATTTAGAAAAAATTTAAAGGGCATGAAAATTAATTTAGCAAGATTATCAACCAAAAATTTGGCAACCTTAGTACAACGTATTATTAGTTCGTCGCAAAATGGTATGTATACCATTATAGAAAACCATCCGTTACTTTTGGCATTAAACACTAGTTATGAAAAGTACGATGCAGTTTACACTAAACTTACCTACAGCGGTAAAGGTCAAGATGTAGCTACCGCCGATAGAGAACGTGATGCTGCCTTTAGTAGCCTTAAAGCTTTTTTAAATGGCTACCGTAAATTGCCATCGGCAGCAAACCAACAAGATGCCGAAACTTTGTACAGTGTTATTAAAACATTTGGTTTAAACATTAACAGTATGAGCTATTCTGCTGAAACGGCACAGTTAAAAAAACTAATTGAAGCTTTAGAAAAACCAGAAAATGCACAGCATATTGCAAATTTAGCACTTACTACAGCTTTAGAAGAATTAAAAAACAAGCACAACGCTTTTGAGATTATTTTCGCAGAACAAGCCGAAGCTAATGCCGAGTTACGTGAAATGAGTAGTGCATCGACTACTAGAAAAGAACTAGAAAAAGTGTTACGATCGTATCTAAATCTTATTACAGCAATGAAAGACGTACCCGATTGGACAAAACTTTACCTAGATTTAAACGAAATTGTAAAAGCGGCAAAGAACAGTAGTTTAAAAACCAATAGTACCAATACAGATATGTAAATTGATAAAAAACATCTTAGAAATAAGATGTTTTTTTATGCTTTAAAACACTTAAAAAACTATTTACTAACATTTACAACAAGCAACAAAATCTTGTACGCCAGCGAGGGTAATGTGTACTTATAACCTTGTCGTTCCGGACTTGATCCGGAATCGCATCAGTTCATAAAAAGTATGAATGAATTTATATATATGATGAGAAGCTGAAACAAGTTCAGCTTGACGGTTCTTTGTAATGTTTGACTGTTACCACAAGCAGTAAAATCTTGTGTAATGCTATTATTTATTCCATTTCTTCAAAAAAAGTAATCAAAACTTTTTCGTTCTTAATTTTAAGCTTGTTATATTTGTTACTTATCAAAAAACGAAATCATGCACAAAGATTCAAAAAGAAGAGAAGCTTTATTATATCACGCAAAACCAAAACCTGGTAAAATAGCTGTAGTACCTACAAAACCTTATAGCACCCAACGTGATTTGGCATTGGCTTATTCACCCGGAGTTGCAGAACCTTGTTTAGAAATAGAAAAAAATCCTGAAAATGCTTACAAATACACCGCTAAAGGAAACTTGGTAGCTGTTATTAGTAACGGAACTGCCGTTTTAGGTTTGGGCGATATTGGTGCACTGGCATCAAAACCGGTAATGGAAGGTAAAGGTTTGTTGTTTAAGATTTTTGCTGATATCGATGTTTTTGATATTGAATTAGATACTAAAAATGTAGACGATTTTATTAAAATCGTAAAAGCATTAGAACCAACTTTTGGTGGAATTAATCTAGAAGATATCAAAGCACCTGAATGTTTTGAAATTGAACGTCGTTTAAAGGAAGAAATGAATATTCCGGTAATGCACGACGACCAGCACGGTACAGCAATTATTTCTGGTGCCGCATTAATCAATGCGTGCGAATTACAGAAAAAAGATATTAAAAACGTAAAAATTGTAGTGAATGGTGCAGGTGCCGCAGCAATTTCATGTACGCAAATGTATATTTCGGTTGGTGCAACTAAAGAAAACATTGTAATGCTAGATAGTAAAGGTGTTATTCGTGCCGATCGGGAAAATTTAGATCCGTCTAAAGCTCTTTGGGCAACTAATCGCGACATTCATACGTTGGAAGACGCCATGAAAGATGCCGATGTTTTTATTGGATTATCTGCAGCAAACGTTCTCTCTGCCGATGCGTTAAAAACAATGGCACCAGATCCTATTGTTTTGGCAATGGCGAATCCAAATCCTGAAATTGCATACGATTTAGCAATGGAAACTCGTTCTGATATCATTATGGGAACAGGTCGTTCAGATTTTCCAAATCAGGTTAATAACGTATTAGGTTTTCCGTTCATTTTCCGTGGTGCGTTAGATGTTCGTGCAACCAAAATTAACGAAGAAATGAAATTGGCTGCCGTTTATGCGTTGGCTAATTTGGCAAAAGAAACAGTGCCAGAACAAGTAAATATTGCTTACGGAGCAAAGAAATTAAGTTTTGGTAAAGATTATATCATTCCTAAACCGTTTGATCCACGCTTAATGACCGAAATTCCACCAGCAGTTGCAAAAGCGGCAATGGAATCGGGTGTGGCAACAGAACCTATCACTAATTGGAATGCGTACCGCGACGAATTGTCAGACCGTATGGGATCAGACAATAAATTGGTTCGTATGCTAATGAATCGCGCGAAATTAGATCCTAAAAAAGTAGTTTATACCGAAGCAGATCAGTTAAATGTATTAAAAGCAGCTCAAATTGCTTATGAAGAAGGTATTGCAATTCCAATTTTATTAGGAAATAAAGAGATTATTGTAGAATTAAAAAAAGAAATTGGTTTTGATGCCGATGTAATGATCATTGACCCAAAAACCAACGAAGAAGCAGATCGTAGAAACCGTTATGCAGAATTCTTTTGGAAATCTAGAGAACGTCGTGGAGTAACTCTTATCGATGCTCAAAAATTAATGCGTGACCGTAGTTATTTTGCTTCCATGATGGTTTTACAAGGCGAAGCCGATGCTATGCTTTCAGGGTATTCACGCAGTTATCCAACATCATTAAAACCGGTGTTAGATTTAATTCCGCGTGCGCATGGAGTGTCAAAAGTAGCATCAACCAATTTAATGCTTACAACCCACGGCCCAATGTTTTTGGCTGATACTGCGGTGAATCCAAACCCAAATTCAGAAGAAATTGCTAAAATTGCATTAATGACAAGCCATGTGGTAAAAATGTTTGGTTTTGATCCGGCTGTTGCAATGGTATCTTTTAGTAATTTTGGATCTTCTAAAGACGAATCACCAAAGAAAATGCGTAAAGCGGTGGAGTTTTTACACCAGCAATATCCTGATATGATTGTTGATGGGGAAATTCAAATGGATTTTGCTTTAAACAAACAAATGTTAAAAGAAAAGTTTCCGTTTTCAAAGTTAGTAGACAAAAAAGTAAATACATTGGTTTTTGCTAATTTAGATGCTGCTAATACAACATATAAAATGTTGAAAGAATTAAACGAAGCTACATCAATAGGACCAATCCTTTTAGGGTTAGAAGCACCTGTGCATGTTTTTCAATTAGGCGCAAGCGTAGATGAAATGGTAAATATGACGGCAGTTGCTGTGATAGATGCACAAGAAAAAATAGCACGTAAAAAGAATAAGTAACAGATAAAATTATACCATTGGCAATAAACGTTCATTTATAAATTAAATTTTCTATTTTTGAAGAAAATTAAAGTAAAAGAATGATTGCGTTTTTAAAAGGTCGACTGGTAGAAAAAACTCCTACAGATATTATAATAGATTGCAACGGAATTGGTTACCAAGTACATATTTCGTTGCATTCTTATTCTTTGATTAAAGATGCGGAAGCGATTCAGATCCATACTTACCTTCAAATTAAAGAAGACGCACATATTTTATACGGATTTATAGAAAAAACAGAACGCGAGCTTTTTAAGCTGTTAATTTCTGTTTCGGGAATTGGTGGAAACACTGCGCGCAATATGCTTTCGTACGTTTCCCCACAAGATTTAATTCAAGCAATTGGATCAAACGATGTAAAAACAATACAGTCCATCAAAGGTATCGGACTAAAAACGGCACAACGGGTTATACTAGATTTACAAGAAAAAGTACTGAAATTGTATGGTTTAGAAGATTTATCTGCACATGTAAACAATACAAATGCAGATGAAGCGTTATCTGCTTTAGAAGTTCTTGGTTTTGTACGAAAAGCTACCGAAAAAATAGTTAAAAAAATCGTTGAACAAAACCCGGAAGTTACTGTAGAGCAAATTATTAAGTTGGCATTAAAAGGATTGTAAGATTTTGAGAGCATCTTCACGCATAAACATTTATTTAAAATATTTTATCTTAGTTATCTTCTTTGGTAATGTTGATCCGTTATGGGCTCAGATTACCGAAACCGAAGAAGAAAACGTTATTATTCGCGGCGCTATTTCATTGAAAGATGTAGATAGTATCATGAAAATGTACACCTATGATCCAGTTTCAGACAGGTATTTGTACACCGTAACTACTAATGATTATAATATAGAATATCCTATGGTTTTAACTCGTAAAGAGTACGAGGATATTTTATTAAAAGCTGCTATGCGTGAATATTATGCAAAAAGACTTGCAGCAGCTTCAGATCGTTTAACCGAAGAAGAAAAGAAAGATTTACTGCCGGGTTACTATGTGAATTCTAAACTTTTTGAAACCATTTTTGGTGGCAATACGATTGATGTAAAACCAAGCGGAATGGTGGAGTTAGACTTAGGTATTCGCTACTCTAAACAAGATAACCCCATTATATCGCCCAGAAATCGCCGAACCTTTGCATTAGATTTTAACCAACGTATTAATTTAAGTTTACAAGGTAAAGTTGGTACGCGTTTAAATACCGATATTAACTTTAACAACCAATCTACCTTAGATTTTCAAAAACAAATGCTTAAGTTAACCTACGAACCCGATGAGGATGCTATTCTTCAGGGTATCGAAGTGGGTAACGTAAGCATGCCCGTAAATAACTCGTTAGTTCGTGGTGCACAAAATTTATTTGGTGTTAAAACTAAATTGCAGTTTGGTAGAACAACAATTACCGGAGTTGTTTCTAAACAAACATCAGAACGCAGAACAATTGTTGCAGAAGGTGGCGGAACAATAGAAAATTTTGAAATGTTTGCGTTAGATTACGAACAAAATCGTAACTTTTTCTTATCGCAATTTTTTAGATACCAATACGATAATGCCTTAAGAAATTATCCTTACATAGACAGTCGTGTGCGTATTACCCGTGTAGAAGTTTGGGTAACCAACCGCCAAAACCGCATAGGGCAGGTTAACAACAACATGCGTAACATTATTGCCCTTCAAGATTTGGGAGAAGCACGTTTAAGTAACGCAAGTACCGATCGTATCATTGGGTTAGATGTAAATGCAAACCCAACCTTTTTTGGCACTTCGCAAGTTAACGCACCTGTTGATAACGCAAATAACCAATTTAACCCAGAAGCAATTGGGACAAACTTCTTAAACCAAGGTATTAGACAAATAAATACAGCACAAGCTGGTTTTAATATTTCTGTTACCGAAGGTAGAGATTATGTGAAATTAGAAAACGCCCGTAAGTTGGTTGGCAACGAATTTAAGTTTCATCCACAATTGGGGTATATTACCTTACAACAACCTTTGAATAATGATGAGGTTTTAGCTGTAGCGTTTGAATATACTATTGGCGGAAAAGTGTATAAAGTTGGTGAATTTGGTACTGATGGCGTAGATGCTACCGTTATTGGTCAAGATGGAAACAATCAAGACATTCCAACAACACAAAGTTTGGTATTAAAAATGCTGAAAAGTACCTTAGCATCTGTTGATGAACCTGTGTGGGATTTAATGATGAAGAATATGTATTCGATACCAAACGGACGAAATCTAGAGAAAGAAGGTTTCCGTTTTAATATTTTGTATACCGATCCTTCGCCACTTAATTACATTTCTCCTGTTGCAGGAACAGCTTTACCAGAAGATGTTGCAAATACACCCCTTTTAAATGTTTTTAATTTAGATAGATTAAATTCTACAGACGATCCCCAAAATGGTGGCGATGGTTGGTTCGATTATATTGCCAACAATCCAACAAGTAATCCGTTTAACAACAACAATCAAGGTGGTGGTTACGGAAACAATAATAATCAAGGCATACAAAATAACAATAAGTTCGAAGGTATAACGGTAGATCAAGAACAAGGACGAATTATTTTTACAACCGTTGAACCTTTCGGGGAACATTTATTTAAGAAACTGTCAAATGGTGCAGCCGAAAATTATGATGTAGATGCCAGTTATAATCCAAATCAAAAGAAATACGTTTACAAAAGTCTGTATCGTAATACTTACACCAAAGCGTTGCAAGACAGTGAAAAGAATAAGTTTCAATTAAAAGGAAAAGCTTCTAGTGCCGGTGGCGACGGTATTCCTATTGGCGGATTTAACATTGCACAAGGATCTGTTGTGGTAACCGCAGGTGGTAGAACCTTGATGGAAGGTGCAGATTATACTGTAGATTACCAACGCGGAATGGTTCAAATCTTAGACCCAGGATTAAGAGAAAGCAACACACCTATAGAAATTTCTGTAGAAGAAAACTCTATGTTCTCACAAAACCGAAGAAACTTTTTTGGGGTGCATGTAGATCATCAGGTAAACGATAAATTAATTTTAGGAGCTACTTATTTACGTTTAACCGAACAACCTTTAACTGTAAAATCAAACTACGGCGAAGAATCAGTAAACAATACCATTTATGGTTTTAATGTTAACTACGCAACCGATGTTCCATTTTTAACACGTTGGGTAAATAAATTGCCAAATATTGATACAGATGTAATGTCTACCTTTGCTTTTAAAGGAGAATTTGCATACTTAAAACCAGGTGCATCTAAATTAGATCAACTTAACGGCGAAGCAACCTCTTTTATTGAAAATTTTGAAGGAACACAAAGTAATATTGATGTTTTGAACCCAACAATGTGGTTTCTGTCATCGGTGCCTGTTGGTTTTGGTGAAAACTTTACCGATTTACAGTCGGGTTATCGTCGTGCTAAAATGTCGTGGTATAATATCGATCAAATTTTTTACAGTCCATACCGTCGACCTGATAGCGTAACAGATGCAATGATTTCATCAAACAAAACCCGTCGAATTAATAAAGAAGAGCTTTTCCCCTCAATGGATATTGCTCAAGGCGAGTTGTTAACCATAAACCCTTTAAACTTAACGTATTATCCTAAAGAGCGTGGGCCGTATAACTTTAATCCGCAGTTTTTAGCAAATAACGAATTGCCAAATCCGCAACAAAACTGGGGAGGTATTATGCGTTCTATAGCATCTACCAACTTTGAGCAGGCAAATGTAGAGTATATTGAATTTTGGATGATGGATCCGTATACAGGAAATGCTGGCGATGTTTCAAATCCTATAAATACAGGAAAAGTATATTTTAATCTTGGGTATATATCAGAAGATATTTTGCAAGATGGAATGAAACAATACGAAAACGGATTGCCTACACCCGGAACAAATACACCAACAATTAGTTCGGTTTGGGGTAAAGTTCCAGCATCAACCGCTTTAATTTATGCTTTTGATACCGATGCTAATAACAGAGTGTATCAAGATGTAGGTTTAGATGGTTTGAATGATGAAGAAGAAAAAGTGAAATTTAGTCAGTTTTCTGGTTTTGCCGATCCTGCAGCTGATAATTATGAATTTTTCTTAACAGCACAAGGTGATATTGTTTCACGCTATAAAAATTACAACGGCTTACAAGGAAACACACCAATACAATTTAGCGATACCAACAGAGGTAATACCAATTTGCCCGATGTAGAAGATATTGATAATGATAATACCATGAACACCATTAATGCGTATTATCAGTATGAAATAAATGTAAACCCAAACCCTATTATTGGGGAGAATTATGTGGTAGATGTTCGTACAACTACAGAAAAATTTTTAAACGGAAACACAACACCTGTAAAATGGGTACAGTATAAAGTGCCTATTGTTGCAAGTCAGGAATACGCTGTAGGTGCCATTTCAGATTTACAGTCGGTACGTTTTATGCGTATGTTTTTAACAGGTTTCTCTGAAGAAGTAACGTTGCGTTTTGCAACTTTAAACTTGGTTCGAAGCGATTGGAGAAGATATACCGAGAATCTAGTAGAAGATCCTAATATTGTAGTTCAAGGAACAAACACTGGATTTGATGTTACTACATTAAACATTTTAAACAATTACGCACGTACGCCAATTCCGTATGTATTGCCACCAGGTATCAGCCGTGAACGTGTAAATCAAAACAATACCATCATTAATCAAAACGAACAAGCATTGTCATTACGTGTGTACAAAGCTAATACAACGGTTTCGCCAGATGGTTTAGAACCTGATGATTCTAGAGCGGTATTTAAAAATGTAGGAAATATTGATATGCGCCAGTACAAAAAACTGCGTATGTTTTTACACGCCGAAGCTTTAGAAAGTGCTACAGATGCAACCAGATTGAAAGATGACGAAATGGTTGCTTTCATTCGTTTTGGAAACGATTTTACCAATAACTTTTATCAGGTTGAAATTCCATTAAAAGTAACAGAATGGGGAACAACTATTTCTGAAGAAGTTTGGCCGTTAGCTAACGAAATTGAATTGCAGTTAGAATTACTTACCAAGTTAAAGTTAATGCGTAATCGGGACAATACCCAAAATCCTAATTTTATTTATTTTAAAGACGAAGATGAACTGGCGCCAGAATTATCAGGTAAAATAAATAAACTGCGCATTGGTGTAAAAGGAAATCCAAATTTTGGAATGTTACGCACCATTATGATAGGGGTTAGAAACAATACAAGAATTTTATATCAAGATTCGCCCGAATCGCCAAGAGATTTACGTGGAGAAGTTTGGTTTAACGAACTTCGTATGTCCGATATGACCAATAAAGGTGGTTGGGCTGCATTAGGTACGGTAGATGCTAAAATTGCCGACTTTGCCGCTGTAACCGCATCTGTAAACAAACAAACAATGGGCTTTGGTTCTTTAGAACAAGGTCCGCAAGAACGCAGTCGCGAAGATATTTTTCAGTACAATGTTACAACGGCAGTTAATGCACATCAGGTATTACCTAAAAAATGGAATTTAAACATACCGTTTAGTTATTCTATTTCCGAAGAAAAAATTACACCAGAATACGATCCTAATGATCCTGATATACGCTTGCAGGCAAAAATGGACGAAGCTCAATCGGCAGAAGAACGCAAACAAATTAAAGATCGCGCTATAGAATATACCAAACGTACAAGCATCAATTTTATCGGGGTAAATAAGCAGCGCAGTCCAAACCAAAAACAGCGTTTTTATGATGTAGAAAATATAACGCTTTCGCATTCGTTCAATCAGGTAGAGCAACATAATTTTGAGGTAGAACAAATGTTAAATCAACAAGCAAGTTCTTCGTTAGATTATTCGTATTCATTTAAGCCATGGAATATAGAGCCGTTTAAAAAAGCCGAAAATTTTAAGAAAAATAAATACTTAAAATTGGTTAGTGATTTTAATTTAAACTTATTGCCATCAAGTGTTGATTTCCGTTCAAATGTATTAAGGCAATACAATCAGCAAAAATACCGAATGATCGATGTGGAAGGAATTGAAATTCAACCATTATACCGCAGAAATTATTTCTTTAATTACAACTACGGGGTTAATTTTAATTTAACCAAAAGTTTAAGCCTTAATTACACAGCTACAAACAACAACGTGGTTCGTAATTTTATGGACGAAAACCGTTTTGTAGATAATTCTTTAGGGATATGGGATGGTTATTTTGATCCGGGTACACCAAACTTGCGCATGCAAACATTGCAGTTAAACTATAAGTTACCGTTAGATAAAGTTCCGTTTTTAGCATTTATGAATGCCGATTATTCTTATAAAGGTGATTATAGTTGGCAACGTGCTACCGATGCCTTTTCTAATGTAGATTATAACGGTGTAAATTATCAGTTGGGTAATACCATACAAAATGCCAATTCGCATAATATAACTACAAATATTACAATGGACGTTTTGTACAAATACTTAGGATTGGTTTCAAGTAAACAAAAACCTAAAAAACCAACTGGCTTGTCACAACAACCTAAACCAGGCGAAAGAATAGAGCGTAATAAAGAACTTACAGAGAAAGAGAAAAAAGATCAAGAAGAGGGTTCGCCGGCATTAGATGCGTTAATAAATTTGGTTACCATGGTTAAAACTGCAAGCGTAACCTATCAAGAAACAAACGGTACAGTGTTGCCAGGTTATTTAGGTGGTTTAGGATTCTTTGGAACTTCGCGTCCTACGTTGGGTTATGTGTTTGGTTCGCAGCAAGATGTACGTTACGAAGCCGCAAGTAAAGGCTGGTTAACATATTATCCGGAATTCAATCAGGAGTTTAGCCGTATGCATACGCAAAATTTAAACTTTAGAGCCGAAGCACGTCCTATAGCCGATTTAACACTTACAATTAATGCTTCTAAAGATTATAGCTTTAATATGTCTGAACAATACGATGTAATCGATGGTATGTACAATTCTCGTTCGCCTTACGAGTACGGAATGTTTAGAACATCAAACATTATGATTGGAACAGCATTCGGTAGAAGTGATGTAAACGGATCGGCTGCTTTTGAACAGTTCAAGGCAAACCGTATAATAGTTGCAAACCGCTTGGCGCAAGAAAGAGGGATCGATTTATCTAACCCAGCAAATATAGATGAGTATGGTTATCCGGTAGGGTATAGCCGTACCAATCAAGAAGTGTTAATGCCATCGTTTTTGGCAGCGTATTCAGGTAAAGATATTTCAAAACAAGACAATGGCTTTTTAAAAAGTATTCCATTGCCAAACTGGGAATTAAGATATACTGGTTTAGCCAAGTTAGGTTGGTTTAAAAATAGTTTCACGCGTGTTACATTATCGCATAGATATACATCAGATTATACCATTAATAATTTTCAAACAAATTATGAGTTTCTTGAAAATCCCAATGCCTTAAATGCTGGGGGGAATTATCCAACTAAAAACGTGGTGAGCAATGTTACTATGACTGAAGCTTTTAATCCCTTAGTTAGATTAGATTTCTTAACGAAATCGGGAATTGATTTTGGTTTTGGGATAAATAAAGACCGTTTGCTGTCTATGAGTTTTGATAATAACCTATTAACCGAAGTTCAAGGTAATGAATACAACATTAAATTAGGTTTTATTATAAAAGATGTAGGTTTCACTACCAATTTTGAAGGTGTTGCAAATGGTGGTAGAATTATAAGTGATATCCGTTTTTCAACCGAATTTTCATGGCGCCGTAATCAAACATTAATACGTTATTTAGATTATAACAACAACCAAATAGGTGCCGGGCAAGACATAACAAATATTAAATTAAATGCAGAATACGATTTAAGTAAAAATTTCTTGGTGCGTTTTTATTATGAACACATGTTCTCCAAAGCAGTAATTTCAACCATGTATCCAATTACAAACATTCGTTCTGGAATAACTTTACAATATAAATTTGGAAATTAGAAGGTAAAAATTTTTCAATTCTTAATAAAGTTATACATTTGCTTTTAAAATAATTACACAATGAATATACCAGCTAATTTAAAGTACACAAAAGACCACGAGTGGGTTAGTTTAGAAGGCGACGTTGCAACTGTTGGAATTACCGATTTTGCACAAAAAGAATTAGGAGATATTGTTTATGTTGAAGTGGAAGCGCTTGACCAAACTTTAGATCAAGATGAGGTTTTTGGAACAGTTGAAGCTGTAAAAACAGTATCTGATTTATTTTTACCTGTTTCTGGGGAAGTGATAGAATTTAACGAAAACTTAGAAACAGAACCAGAATTGGTAAACAGCGATCCTTATGCTGCAGGTTGGATGATTAAAATTAAAGTTGCAGATACAGCACAAGTTGATGCTTTATTAACAGCAGATCAATATAAAGAATTAATAGGTGCATAATAAAAAGCTTATAGCCATAAGTTGGAATGTTTTAATATTGGTTTTCTGCCTGATAAATTTGTCTAACATTAACCAAGTACAAAAAATAAGCATTCCTCATTTAGATAAGGTTGTTCATTTTATATTTTATACAACTTCTTCTTTTTTATGGTCATGGGCATTGCTTAATAAAAAAGCATCTTCCTACAAATTAAATCTTGCCTTAATGGTTTTTGGTTTGATTTTATTTGGATTGATGGTAGAGTTTTTACAAGATATATTACCAACAAAACGTTCGTTTGAATGGTTAGATGTACTTTGTAATACATTAGGCGTTTTATTCGGTACCACCGTTTATTTAATATATACAAAATTTAAACCTCACAATTCGTGAGGTTTTTTTATTTTAGTAAAATGAAAAACGTTAGTGATTTCTTAGACGCCACTTATCTTAAAACACCACAGCAAGCAGGTATTTCCAAATTGGAAAATGATGCTGTTGTAGAAGCATTGTTGCAAAATGCGGTACAATACAAATACAAATGCGTGATGATCCGCCCCGATTATGTGTTGTTTGCAAAACAATTTCTAGCAAAAAACAAAAGTAAAGTTTTGGTAGGAACGGTAATTGATTTTCCTGAAGGAACCGCAAGCTTAGATGAAAAATTGTCTCAGGCACAATTGGCTATTGATGACAGTGCAGATGATCTTGATTTTGTAATAGATTATCAAGCTTTTAAAAACGGAGATTTTACTTTGGTTCAACATCAGGTAAAAGAATGTACCATGTTGTGTTTGCAATATCACAAAACTGTGAAATGGATTATTGAAACAGCCGCATTATCAAACAAAGAAATCATTCAAATTACAGCTTTAATTAAAAATGTAGTAATTAAAAACTTTAAAGAAACCGATTACGCAAATGTGTTTGTAAAATCATCTACAGGTTTTTATAAAACAACCAACAACCAACCAAACGGAGCAACACCAAACGCAATTACGTTGATGTTAGAAAATGCTACTCCTTTATCTGTAAAAGCATCGGGCGGAATAAAAACGTTGAAAGAAGTTATGTTTTATCTGCAGATGGGAGTAAAGCGTATTGGTACTTCGGCACAAAATGAAATAATTCATCAAAGTAAGTTATAAAAGTGACTGGTAAAGGTTAATAAAAATTCTATAGAAACAAACTTCAGTCAGTTTTAACCAGAGTAATGAATAATTGGTTTTAGCCAAAATCTTGTCTTAATGTATTATTTAAGATTAAATAGTTGTTGCTAGTAAAGGTTTTTTCAATTTTGTTTAACACTTTAAAAGCGTAAATAGTTAGTTTTAAGATTTTTTTTAAAGTATATTTGCAAACCAAATTTCATTAGCAAACAAGTTATTTTGGAGACACCTTCATCAACAATAAAAGTTACTGCACTATCAGAGTTTAAAAGCATGACCAAAGCTGGTTTAGCATTTAGCGTGGTGTTTTCTACTTTAGCAGGATATTTGCTAGCTGTAGAAGATTTTCAACAAATAGACTATCTTAAATTGCTAATGTTAGCTGTGGGTGGATACTGTATGGTTGGTGCATCAAACGCATACAATCAAATCATAGAAAAAGATTTAGATGCAAAAATGGATCGTACCAGTAAACGTCCAATTGCATCGGGTAGGGTTTCAAAAAACAATGCTTTTATTCTTGCTACCGCTTTAACCATTGTGGGGCTAGTAATTCTTTACATTGTTAGTCCAAAAACAGCAATGTTTGGCGCAATTTCCATCTTTTTATATACAAGCGTTTACACACCTTTAAAACCCTTAACGCCGTTAGCGGTTTTTGTAGGTGCTTTTCCAGGTGCCATTCCTTTTATGTTAGGCTGGGTAGCTCATACCGATCAGTTTGGTATTGAAGCCGGAACACTTTTTTTAATCCAGTTTTTCTGGCAATTCCCACACTTTTGGGCTTTGGGATGGTTTTTATTCAATGACTACGAAAAAGGTGGATTTTACTTACTGCCAACACGTAAAAAAGATAAAAAAACAGCCTTACAGGTTATTTTATACTGTGTTTGGTTAATAATAGCATCATTGTTGCCAGCAACAGGTTTTACAGGCAGATTGTATTTGTCGCCAATTGCTGCAGTACTGGTATTGCTAGCAGGTTTATGGATGTTATACGGCGGTATACAGTTGTATCGTAAACAAACAGATAAATCGGCAAAAACATTAATGCTAATAAGCGTAACCTATATTACGTTAATACAAATAATTTTTATTTTAGATAAATTCTTGCGATAATGAATATTGAAGAAGCGAACAGAGAACAAATACAAAAAGCTAAGGCTTATAAAACCATGCTTATTTTTGCAATGGGAAGTATTGTAATGATATTTGCGGGCTTAACAAGTGCTTATGTAATTAGTAAAAGCAGACCTGATTGGTTAAAAGATTTTGTATTACCACAAGCTTTTTTATGGAGTACCTTGGTTATTGTTTTAAGCAGTGTAACTTTTCATTTTGCTAAAAAAGCAATTCAAAAAAATAATAGATCTACTACAACTTTAATGTTGGTTGCTACCTTGTTGTTAGGTTTGTTGTTTGTTGCAATGCAGTTTCAAGGATTTAATCAAGTAATTGCAGCAGGATATTATTTTACTGGAAGTTATAGTACCATTACAACCTCATTTTTGTATATTGTGGTTTTGGTTCATATAGCCCATTTAATTGGTGGGTTGATTTCATTATTAATCGTAATTTATAATCATTATAAACAAAAGTACAATGCAACTCAAACCCTTGGAATTGAGTTAAGTGTGATGTTTTGGCACTTTCTAGGATTCTTGTGGTTGTATTTGTTTTTATTTTTTACTTTTTACAAATAGTCTTTTAACTTTTCTTTAAAAGAAAAAAGATGTAAATTTGGGAACTTTTTAACACTTAAACTTTTTATGGGAGCGACAGTTACTACAGCAGCGACTAAAGAAAAAATCTGGGAAGGTGGCGAAGATGTCCAACCTCTAGGAGCAAGCTATGGGAAAATGATGATGTGGTTTTTTATCTTATCAGATTCATTGACTTTTGCAGGATTTCTTGCAGCTTATGGTTTTACAAGATTTAAATTTATGGACTCTTGGCCTATTGCCGATGAAGTTTTTAATCACTTTCCGTTTATGCATGGTGTAGATGCACCTATGTATTACGTAGCATTAATGACATTTATCCTGATCTTTTCATCGGTAACGATGGTATTAGCAGTAGATGCAGGTCATCAAATGAAGAAAAAGAAAGTGGCTACTTACATGTTACTTACAATTGTTGGTGGTCTTATTTTCGTTGGATCTCAGGCTTGGGAGTGGAAAAACTTTATTACAGGTACTTACGGTGCCGTTGAAACAAGAGGCGGAGAAATATTGCAGTTTGTTGATAAAGACGGAAAACGCCTTGCGTTAGCAGATTTTGCCGATACTACTTTAGCAAGAGAAGACGCGAATTTATCACGCAGTAAAGGTGCTTGGTATATGAGTGGTGGTACTGAAACATCGGTTTCATTATCTCAAGTTAAAGCTGGTTTAGAGAAAAATCCAGATGTGTTTATTAGAACACAATATACCGTAGAAGGTAACAAACACCAAAAAGTAACGTTAAACCGCGAAGAAACTTTAAACCGTGCAAACGATTTTACATATGTTGTAGAAGGTGCAAACTTGGTTCGTAACGAATACGGTCATAAAACCTTTGCAGATTTATTCTTCTTTATTACTGGTTTCCACGGGTTCCACGTATCGGTTGGTATCCTTTTAAACATCATTATTTTCTTTAATGTGTTGTTAGGTACTTACGAAAGAAGAGGAAGTTACGAAATGGTTGAAAAAGTTGGATTATACTGGCACTTTGTTGATTTAGTTTGGGTGTTTGTATTTACATTCTTCTATTTAGTATAATCTATTAAAAAAAATTAAAATGGGAGCACACGTATCAAATACTAAAAGAATTTGGCAGGTATTCATCTACTTATCTGTCCTTACAATTGTAGAGGTAGTTTTAGGTATCTTTAAACCAGATGCTTTATTTCACCACGATTTATTCAGCTTAAGCTACTTAAATTGGATTTTTATTATATTAACAATCGTAAAAGCTTACTATATTATGTGGGCGTTTATGCACTTAGAAGGTGAAAAAGCATCTTTCCGCTGGTCAATTGTTGCACCAATGGTTTTCTTAATTGCATACCTTGCGTGTTTAATATTAATCGAAGGTGATTATATTCACGATGTTTTTAAAACATCATCAATGAAATGGATGTTTTAATCTATAAATAAGAGTTAAAAAGGCGGTTATTACACCGCCTTTTTTTATTTTTGTAAAAACTTTTTATAATGAAAAAAGTATTACTATTAGTGGCGCTTTTTATTGTGCCCGTTGTTGCTTACCTATTTTTTGCCTCAGGCGTAAACTCTTTTATTAAACTGCCTGTTGTAACCGAAAAAATCCCAGAACTTCCATTAAATTGGAAACCACTTTCGGGTAACGAAATTCAATTAAAAAATAAAATTACCATTCTTGGTTTTACCGGAAACGACATTGCGTATGTAGAAGGAAATATCACCAATTTGGCACACAAGATTTACGATAAAAACAAAGATTTTGTAGATTTTCAGGTGGTTATGGTAGCCCCGTATGGAACCGAAGAAGCTATTGATAAAATACGAAAACAATTAAGTGTAAATATCGATTTAAAAAATTGGCATTATGTAATGGCTAACGGCAATGAAATTCAAGAGTATTATAAACAGCTTAAATTAATAGGCGGTTTAAACGCTAATCATGGAACTTCAACGGTTTACATAATCGATAAAGAATTAAATCTTCGTGGTAGAAAGGGTAAAAATAAAAAAGGAGATGATGAATATCGTGAAGGATATAATACTATTTCTGCAGCCGATTTACACAATGAAATGGCAGACGATGTAAAGGTGATTTTAGCGGAATATCGTTTGGCACTTAAAAAAAATAATAATAAAGACAACATAACAAATTAGTAATGAAAAAAAATTATTCCTATATCTGGATTTCATTAATCGTTTTGGTTTTTGGGATCTATTTTGTTCCAAAAATTGCAGATCGTTTTAAAAATGCTTCGGTAGTAGAAAGTGATCGCTTAAATGTTGCAAATCGTAGAGAGCTTATAGAAATAGGTAAGGCACCTGCTTTTTCGTTTACCAATCAAGAGAATGAAACTATTACAAATGCAAATTATGATGGCAAGGTTTATTTGGTAGAGTTTTTCTTTAGTACATGCCCAACCATTTGTCCTATTATGAACGAAAACATGGTGAAACTTCAAAATGAATTCCATAAAGACGATCGTTTTGCAATTGCATCAATCACCATCGATCCAGAAACCGATACTCCAGAACATTTAAAAGAACATGCTAAATTTTTGGGTGCAACCATGAAAAACTGGCACTTTTTAACAGGAACTGAAGATGCCATTTTTGCTTTAGCAAAGAAATATAATATGTATGTTGGCAAAAATAACGATGCGCCGGGTGGTTTTGAACATTCTGGTTTATTTGCTTTAATAGATAAAAAAGGCATGATTCGTTCTCGCAATATGGAGAATATGGAGTACCCAATTATTTATTATGATGGAACAACAGATGAAGGAATAAAAATGCTTCGTGAAGATATACAACAATTAATTAAAGAATAATGGAACATTTAAACACAGAAAAAAAATACAATATTTGGATCTGGATTTTATCAATAGCCATACCACTTGTGGTTGCTGTTTTATTTAGTGTAAACTTACACGATTTAGGTTATGATGTTAAACCATTATCTTTTTTACCACCAATTTACGCTACAATTAATGGGTTAACAGCTATATTGTTGTTCGCTGCTGTAATGGCTATAAAAAAAGGCAATCAAGCGTTACACGGACGTTTAATTAAAATTTGCATTGGTTGTTCGATAGCTTTTCTGGCTATGTATGTAGCGTATCACATGACATCAATCGAAACAAAATTTGGAGGTGAAGGCGCAATTCGTTACATATATTTCTTTATACTAATTACGCATATTTTATTATCAATCATTATTATTCCGTTTGTATTAATAACATTTGTTCGTGGAATATCAGGTTCATACCAGCGTCATAAAAAAATTGCCCGCATAACGTACCCAATGTGGTTGTACGTTGCCGTAACGGGTGTAATTGTTTATTTAATGATCTCGCCGTATTATGTTCACTAAAAACACAAAATCAATTTTTCTTTCTTCTTTTTTCTTTCTTCTTTTTTCTGTAGAAGGATTTGCGCAATGTGCCATGTGTCGTGCCGCTTTAGAAACTGAAGAAACAGGTGTAAAAGCAGAAGCGGTTAATGACGGCATCGTTTATTTAATGGCTTTTCCGTATATACTGTTATTAGTTTGTGGTTTTATAATATTCCGAATAATGAAATCTAAAAAGAAAGCCTAATTTACTTATGGTTTATATTTTAAACATTGAAACGGCAACCAAAAACTGTTCTGTTAGTTTAAGCAAAAACGGACAAACAATTGTAATTAATGAACTTGCAGAAGAGAATTTTAGCCATGCAGAGAAGTTACATTTGTTTATAAAAGATGTTCTTGCTAAAGCCAAAATTAGCTTAAGTGATTTGAATGCAATTGCAGTAAGTAAAGGTCCTGGATCATACACAGGGTTAAGAATTGGAGTTTCGGCGGCTAAAGGGCTGTGTTATGCTTTAAGCGTACCTTTAATTGCTGTGGATACCTTGGCAATTTTAGCTAAACAGATATCTGTAGATTCTGGAATTATCATTCCAATGATTGATGCCAGAAGAATGGAAGTTTTTACACAAACTTTTAATGCTAAACATGAAATAATTTCATTGCCGCAAAATTTAATTGTAACAGAAACGTCGTTTAATGATATTACAGATGATATCCATTTAATTGGAGACGGAGCTTTAAAATGTAAAGAAGTGCTTACAAAGACCAATTTTTTCTATTATAACACGGCTTTGTATCCTTCTGCAAATGAAATGAGTTCTTTGTCTTATAAACAATTCTGTGAAAATAGGTTTGAAGATGTAGCGTATTTTGAACCCTATTATTTAAAAGATTTTATGTTTACCACAAAAAAATAAGACTCTTGAATAATCAAGAGTCTTATTTTTTTACTAGATAGTAGCTAAGAAGTTCCCTAACTTAATCATATCTGTATCGTTTTCTTTAATTTTATTTTGTTTGTAAAAAGTTTTAATAGCATCCGTTTTACCTGGAATTATTTTCTCTAAGTTTTTTTGTTTTCCATCAAATTCAAACGTTTGGTTGTTGTAAGTTAAAAAATAAACTCCACTATTTAATTTATAAGATGCTTGTGTGTCGCTCTCGTAACTATTAGAAGCTTGTTTGCCAGGGAGTAGTTTTACACTTTCAAATTTCAATATTTTTGCATTTTTATTTTCAACCAAAACTTTGTGATATCTGTCTACTGTTGAGTTATTTAAATTATACGAAAATAATTCGTAAACAGTACCATCTTGAAATTCAAAATGAGTGTTTTTTTCTTTAATAAGTTCTAAAACATCGGCTCCGTTTTTATATTCCATCATATCTCTGTAAGCATTGTAACGTATTAAGAAGTTTTGATCTCCTTTGTTAACTTTTGCATTTTGATAAGCTTCAGATATATATTTAGATCCTGCGGTGTTTGCATCATTGAATTCAGGACTTTTTCTAAAAGATAACATTCCAGCGCCCTCGCTTATATTAACTTGTGCATCTGCTGTTATTGATAAAATTCCTATTGAAAGAATAAAAATTGCTTTTTTCATTTTTTGTGATTTTATGATTTGTTGTTAAATTATAATAAATGTTCTATTTGATCTGTTTGCAGCCTACAACTATTTCTGTTGCAAACTTGAAATTTTTTATTTTGATTTTTATAATCGGCTAAAATAGGAATGTTTAGTGAACTACTCAAAACTATTTTAAACGTATTTTGTTGATTAATTATTGCTAATTCATCTTTTGATACATCTTTTACAACAATGTATTCAAAATCATCTTTCAAGATTAAATTGTTTGTTAACCATTCTGAATACGCACTTGCATAATTTATCTGTCCTAGCACGCGCTGCGTCATTTGTTGCGCAGTTTCTAAAAAATGGTTGTTATTATATAGAAATCCTATATAAAATAAATTACGAGCCATTACAGCGTTTGCAGATGGAATTACATTATCTTCTATTTCAAAAACTGTACCAATTGTTTCTTTTTCAGAAGATTTGAAAAAACCTTGTGAATTATCAAAAAATAAATCGACCGCTTGATATGTTAATTCTTGTGCAAATTTTAAATGCTCTATTTTTTGCGTGGTATTAAACAGTTCTAAAAAAGCTTTAATAGTAAACGCATAATCTTCTAAATTTCCGTCAATATAAATAGCATCATTCTTGAAGACGTGTCCTAAATTATCATTTTTTAAAGCTTTATACTGTAAAAATGAAGTTAAATTTTCAATTGCCTGATTTAATTCTTTTGTAGGAATTATTTTATATGCACTTAAAAAGCCACTAAGAAGTTGGGCATTCCATGAAATAATGATCTTATCATCAAGCAATGGTTTTTTTCGCTGTGCACGGTTTTTTAACAAGGTGTTTTCCCATTTTTTTTTTAGTTTATGAAGATTTTCTACCTCTAAATCGTACTTTTTAGCTATTGCTTTTAAATCATCTTTCTGAAATAAAACATACGAATTCGATTCTTCCCAAAATCCATCGGAATTGATCGAGAATAAATCTGCAAACACCTGCCATTCATCTTTGCTGATTAATTGTTCAAGTTCGGCTTTCGTCCAAAAATAATACGCCCCTTCTTCTAATTTATTATTACTGTTTAAACTGTCTGCATCGTAAGCTGTATAAAATCCTCCCGAAGTATCTTGCCAATTGTTCAATATAAAACGCACGGTTTTTTGAACAACTTCTTTAAAAAGTTCGTTTTTAGTGGCGATATAAGCATTCGTGTAAGTAACTAAAAGTTGCGCATTGTCATATAACATCTTCTCGAAATGTGGAATATGCCATTTGTGATCTACGCTGTAACGAGAAAATCCACCTTCAACAGCATCGAACAAACCGCCATAAGCCATTTTTGTAAGCGTTAGTTGTACATAGTTGGTTAAAAAAGTATCCTTATTAATCAAACCATATTGGTAAAGGAAATTTAAATTAGTAGGCATCATAAATTTTGGAGCACGTTGGTAACCGCCTAATTCTAAATCAAAACTTTTTTTCCAATTATCAAGTAAAGGCTCTAGATTTAAATCTATTATTTCTTTAGGATAGATCTGTAAGGTATCATTCGCTAACGCAATTCCGTTTTGGAGCTTGTCTGCATAATCGTACATCTTATCAGGATCTTCTTCAAATAATTTATTCAATTGCTGTAAAATATCGATCCATTGGTTTTTTGAAACATACGTTGCGCCCCAAACTGGTAATCCGTTAGGTAATGCAACAATATTCAACGGCCAACCGCCTTGTTTGGTCATTATTTGTAATGCCTGCATATAATACGCATCAACAGCTGGTAATTCTTCCCGATCGATCTTAAAACTGCTAAAATACGCATTCATGACAGTTGCAACTTCTTCATCTTCAAAACATTCTTTTTCCATAACGTGACACCAATGACAGGCTGCGTAACCAATACTTATGATTAGTAATTTGTTTTTGCTTTTTGCTTCTTGAATGTTTTCAGTGCTCCAAGGTTGCCAATGCACGGGATTTTCTGCGTGCTGCAATAAATAAGGAGAGTACGAATTGATTAATTGATTGCGCATAGAACTATTTTATAAATGATAAGGTTGAGAAAAACTCAACCTTATTTTTTAACCGTTTAAAGCCTCTACTACAATATCGTTGTTATGCAGCATTTGGCGTAACATGTTTTCGATACCGTTTTTTAGCGTAAATGTTGATGACGGACAGCCGCTACATGCACCTTTTAAGGTTACGGTAACGCGTTTGGTGTCGTCGTCATAATTTTCAAACGTGATGTTTCCACCGTCTGATTGTACTGCCGGTTTTACATATTCTTCTAAAATATTGATAATTTGTTGCGATGTAACATCTAAATTATCAAAATATTGTTCCTGTTGCTGCTCGTGAGCTTTTGTTTCAACAATTAGCGATTCATCTATAACTGTTCCGCCGTTTTCAATAAATTGTTTAATAAAAGTACGTGCTTCAATAGTGATTTCATCCCAAGAATAAGAATCGAATTTGGTAATTGAAACATAATTCTCATCAATAAAAATTTCCTTTACATAAGGAAGCTTGAACAGCTCTACAGCTAATGGCGATGGTTTGGCTTCATCGATGTTTTTAAACTCAACCGCCGTTTTAGTAAGTGATTTATTTGCTACGAATTTTAAAACACTTGGGTTAGGAGTGGTTTCGCCATAAACCGTTACCGGAATTTTTTTGGTAGATTCTGTTTCGGTTTCAATCAATACTTTGCCACCATTGGTAACAAAATCTTCGATTTGCTTTTTTACGTCGTCTTGTACATCTGTCCATTCAACAATAGAAAAACGTTCTATAGCTACAAAATTTCCTGAAATGTAGACCGATTTTACAAAAGGTAAGTAAAATAATTGTCGTGCTAAAGGTGAATTTGCCGTTTCATCGATGTTTTTGAACTCAAAATTAGAACCATAGCTAATAAAATCAGGGAATTCAAACTTGATTATAGCAGGGTTTTGGGTTTCTTTTATATTTATTTTAAACATTTTTTAAGATTTTTTTCAAAATTAACAAAGAAATATCAATTGAATATTTATATTTGGAAATTAAACGTAAAATTAACATATTTGAATTCGTGATTTTTATTTATATTTTTTAAAACATGATATTGAATATTATACTTTTTATATATATTTGTTAACCATTTCTAAAGAGAAAAAAAGAATTTATGAATATATTTACTAAATCTTTATTAGTTGTTATATCTTCATTATTTGTGTCGCAAATAAGTAACGCACAAGAAGGAGTTGCAGTGTATCAAGATTATTTAACAGATAATTACTATCTGATACACCCCTCAATGGCAGGTATAGCAAATTGTGCAAAAGTTCGATTAACAGCACGCCAACAATGGTTTGGTGAAAAAGACGCACCGGCACTACAAACAGCCAGTTTTAATACTTCGATTTCTGAAAGATCAGGTGTAGGTTTTGTTGCTTTTAACGATAGAAATGGATACCATAAGCAAGCAGGGGCAAAGGTGACATACGCGCACCACATTACTTTTTCAAGAAGTGATTATGATTTAAATAAACTATCGTTCGGTATTAGCGGAGGAATGGTTAATTCACAATTAGACCAATCTGAATGGGGCAATGAGTTTGATCCATCGGTTAACGGTAACGAATTAAAATACAATTATTTTAATGTTGATATTGGTGCATCTTACCATTACTTGGATTTTTATGCACACGCAACAGCAAAAAATGTAATAACTTCAGACCGTGAAATATATTCTGATATTGAAAGCGATAACTTACGAAAGTATATTGTTTCTGCAGGATATGTTTTTGCTAAAAACAGAGGTTATAGATCATACAGAGATCAAGGTTTCTCTTGGGAACCATCTGTGTTGTTTCAATATACCGAAGAAACACAAGAGAAAATGTTAGATGTGAATTTAAAGATGTATAAAGAATTTGCAAACGGACAATTTTTCGCTGGAATATCTTACAGAACCATGTTTGAAGGAGCAGAGTATATGAAAGATAACGAAGTAAAAAAACAAAACTACAATTCTGTATCACCACTTTTAGGTGTTAAGTTTAAACAAATTATGGTTGGGTATACGTATTCACACCAATTTGGAGAGATTGGTTTTGCTAAAGGAGGCTTTCATCAGTTAACACTTGGTTTTAACTTCTTATGTAAAGAAAGTAATTATAAATGTAACTGTCCGTCAGTTAACTTTTAATAATAACAAAAAAATCCCGATATTTATCGGGATTTTTTATTTTACAATATGGCGCTAATTAAATCTATAAACGGAAAACATCCTAAGTATCCACAAAATTGTTTTATTGCAGAAAACGCAACAATAATAGGCGATGTGGATATGGGCGAACAATGCAGTGTTTGGTATAATGCGGTTGTACGTGGTGATGTGCATTTTATTAAAATGGGCAACAAAGTAAATGTGCAAGATGGTGCGGTTATACATTGTACCTATCAAAAACACCCAACAATTATTGGCAATAATGTATCAATAGGTCATAATGCCATTGTGCACGGTTGTACTATTCACGATAATGTTTTGGTGGGTATGGGTGCAATTATTATGGATAACTGTGTTGTGCATAATAACGTAATAGTTGCGGCAGGTGCTGTTGTTACACAGAATATGGAGCTGTTACCCAACGGCATTTATGCTGGTGTGCCTGCAAAAAGAGTGAAGGAATTAAATGCATCTGATTTTGCTGGAGAAATTGATCGTATAAGCAATAACTACGTATTGTACAGCAGTTGGCAATAAAACTTAAAACTAAAGAGCGCATTAATTAAAATGCGTTCTTTAGTTCTTCTTTAAAAAATTAGATTTACTGTAAAACAAAATAAATTGATACACGTGTAAGGCGGCTTCACCTTCAGTCATGCCATTATATATTAGTCTTCGGGTTAATTTTTTATATTCCTCGCTTTCTTTAAAACGTTTGTATTGATAGTCTTTAAAAAGCTTTAATTGGTTATAAGTGAATTGTTCTGTTCTACCAATGATTCCTTTTTTTACTTCAAAAACAATATAGTCGTCGTAAATTGGAGCTAACGAATCTACTTTTATAAATTTTTCTGTACCTAAACCAATATCAAATAAACCGTTAACCCAGCTTAAAAATAAAGGTTCGTTTTTATCATTTAATTCTGCGAATACCGATAAATCTTTAACTTTCGGGTTTCTTCCGGTGATGTGAATGTTGTTCAGAAAGAATTTGTTATCCTTTACTTCAAACGATGCAATATAGTTTCTGTTAACAATAGTGGTGTCAATATTAGGAACAGGGCGTTTCTCTGGATAATACCTAAAATATTGTTCCATGTGATGGTAACGGTACGGATATGTTGTTCCGTTCCAAGTAATATTTTCTGGTTCGTAGTTCTTTTGAGCAAAAATATAAACTGTGCTAAAAAGTAAAATAATAGTGTAAAAGTGTTTCATACGCTTAAAAAAAAATACCGACAAACGCCGGTATTTATTATATAGATAATGATTTTAGAAATCGTCGAACTCTACATTTGTAAAGCTTTTAGCCTCAGCTAATTCTCTTTTGAAATCTTTTTGATGTCTTTCAGAAATCACTTCTTCACCTTTTTGATCTAAAACAAAATCGGTCATTTCATTTAAGATTTCTTTAAAAGAAACAAAATCTTCTTTATACAAGTAAATTTTGTGTTTTTTGAAGTGGAAAGATCCGTCTTCTTCTGTAAACTTTTTACTTTCTGTAATTGTTACATAATAATCATCTGCTTTTGTAGATCTTACATCAAAAAAGTAAGTTCTTCTGCCGGCTCTTAATACTTTTGAGAAGATTTCTTCCTTTTCTAGCATTTCATGGTCTCTCATAGTCCTTTCGTTCTGTTAAATTTTTTACATCTCTTCAAAAGTCTAAAAAAAAACTAATAAAACAAAATTTATAGAACATCTTTTTCAGCTAATTGTTTTTTATATAAATTGTTATAGTAGCCGTTTTGGTTTAATAGTTGATTATGAGTACCTTGCTCTATAATTTCGCCGTCGTTTAAAATGATTATTTTATCGGCATTTTTAGCAGACGATACTCGGTGTGTTACAATAATGGTGGTTTTTTTAGCCGAAATATCTTTTAAATTATTCAAAATGCGTTCTTCGGTTTCTGTATCAACGGCAGATAAACAATCGTCTAATAACAAAACGGGAGCATCTTTGATTAATGCTCTGGCAATAGAAACACGTTGTTTTTGTCCGCCCGATAAAGTAATTCCGCGCTCACCTAAAATAGTTTCATATCCGTTTTCAAAGCGCATAATGTTTTTATGAACATCGGCAATTTTAGCAAAATGTTCAATTTCTTCTTGAGTTGCATCTTCTTTGCCAAACTGAATGTTGTTTTTAATGGTATCAGAAAAAAGGAAGGCATCTTGAGGAACAACTGCAATTTGATCGCGTAAATTTTCAACATTCCAGTTTTTAATATCAATGCTATCAATTAAAATCGTTCCAGAAGAAACATCGTACAATCTGGAAATAAGCTGTAATATGGTTGATTTTCCTGAACCTGTTTTTCCTAAAAAGGCAACAGTTTCGCCTTTTTCAATAGTAAACGACACATTGTTTAGTGCGTGAATTTTGGTGTCTTCATAAATAAAATGAACATTTTTAAACTCTATTTTTCCTTCTAAAGCTCTTGTTTCTGCTGTAGATGATTGTATGGAAGGAACTTCGTTTAAAAATTCATTAATTCTTTTTTGAGATGAATCTGCTTCTTGAACCATTGACGATACCCAACCTAACGACGCAATTGGCCACGTTAACATATTAATGTAAAGTATAAATTGTGCAATAATTCCAATTTCGGTTATTACACCATTTATGTACATTCTTGCGCCAATATAAATTACTAATATGTTACTTATCCCAATTAGCAAGATCATCAACGGACCAATTAATGCGTTGGTGTATGTTAAGCGCATAAATTTGGTTTTACTTTCGGTTGTAGCTTCGTTGTATGCCTTATTCTGCTTGCCTTCTAAAGTGTATGCTTTGATAACGCGTATTCCTGAAAAAATCTCTTGTGAAAAAGAAGATAATTTCGATAAATTCTGCTGATAAGCAAAGCTACGCTTGTTAATTTCGGTACTTAATTTATACATTAAAATTGCCAGAAATGGTACAGGAATTAATGAATACCATGTTAACGTTGGCGATATAATATACATTTGTACAATTACCACAGCCATTCTAAAAATAGTATTTATGGAATACATTACCGCCGGACCAACATATTGGCGCACTTTGGCAACATCTTCTGAAATGCGACTCATTAAATCACCAGTACGCTGACGTTTGTAAAAATCTAAACTTAATTTCTGGTAATGATCATAAATTTCATTTTTAAGATCAAATTCAATATGGCGCGACATTACAATAATGGTTTGGCGCATTAAAAAAGTTAAAAAACCAGCTAAAAGTGTTGTGCCTACAATTAAAAGCATATTATGCCATAATGCTTGTTTGGTAGCTTCGGCAGAAAGTTGGTTTTGTAAAAATTTTTGTAAAATAGTAATTGCATCGCCAATATATTGAGGTGTAAATACTGTAAATATTTGTGATGCTATAGTAATTACAATCCCCAGTAAGAATCGGTATTTATATTTTATGAAATATTTATTAAGTTTTTGAAGTTCTTTCATTAGTTATTTTATATTTCTTTTAAATATTATAAAACTCAATGTTTATACGATGTGTTTTAACAGTTTTTTATGATATAATTTTTTGATTCAATAATTATTAGTTCAAAAAATGATAATAAAATAAATTGTTTTATATTTGAGTTTATCCAAATTATTAAAATTATGACAACAAACGTATATACTCCAGACGAGTTAAAAAAAGTGGATCCGGTTTTCGGTCAAATTTCCTTTGATCATCACGAGCAAGTTGTTTTTTGCCACGACAAAGATACTGGTTTAAAAGCAATTATTGGTATACATAATACAGTATTAGGTCCAGCTTTAGGAGGCACTCGTATGTGGAATTATACTTCTGAATGGGAAGCGTTAAACGATGTTTTGCGTTTATCTCGTGGTATGACTTATAAATCAGCTATTTCTGGATTAGATTTAGGTGGTGGTAAAGCAGTTATTATTGGCGATTCTAAAAAAGATAAAAATCCGGAATTAATTAAAGCTTTTGCTAAATACGTAGATTCATTAAGCGGACGTTATATTACAGCAGAAGATGTTGGTACTACAACACCTGATATGGATTTAATTCATACAATTACGCCTCATGTAACAGGTATTTCTGAAAGTTTAGGCGGATCTGGAAATCCTTCGCCAGTTACAGCTTATGGTGTTTACATGGGGTTAAAGGCAGCAACAAAATTCAAATATGGATCAGACGATTTAAACGGAAAAAGAGTTTTAGTTCAAGGAATTGGAAACGTTGGTGAAACTTTGGTGAAACACTTGGTTAACGCAGGTGCTTTAGTAACAATTACAGATATCAGCAAAGACAGAGTAGAAGAGGTGTCTAAAAAGTACAACACAGCCATTTATATGGGTGAAGATTTGTATTCTTTAGATGTTGATATTTATGCGCCATGTGCTTTAGGTGCTACGGTGAATAACGATTCTATTGGTAAATTAAAAGCACAGGTAATTGCAGGTGCTGCAAATAATCAGTTGGCAGAAGAAGCTGTTCATGGTAAAATGTTACAAGAAAAAGGAATTGTTTATGCTCCTGATTTCTTAATTAACGCTGGTGGAATTATTAATGTTTTTGGCGAAATTGCTAAATATGGTTCAGACGAGGCTATTCGTAGAACAGAAAATATCTACAATACAACTTTAGATATTTTAAACTTAGCAAAAGAACAAAATATTACACCAAACCAAGCTGCAATGAAAATGGCAGAACAACGCATTGAAAAGAAAAAGCAAGAAAATAAATAAATATTAAAATATTGTATTAATTTTGCAAAGCGAAAATCAATCTGATTTTCGCTTTTTCTTTATAAAAATAAGTTCTTAGTAGCATGGTAAACAGGCGTCATATCCGTTCAAAAGTATTGCAAGCAATTTATGCAATGACTCAAAACCAATCCGATCAATTAGATGTTTATGAAAAATATCTTTTTAACAGTTTAGAAAACATTCGCGAGCTGTATCTTTTAATGTTGTCATCATTAATTGAATTGCAGAAAGTAGAGAATGATTTTTTAGAAGTATCGGCACAAAAACATTTAGCTACACCACAAGAAAAAAATCCCAATAAAAAGTTTGTCAATAATTTAGCGCTACAAATTTTAAGTAATTCCGAAACATTAAATAATTGGTTAGATGAGTTACATATTAATCAATTTCATGTTAATGATCAGTATATTAAAACCTTGTTACAAGAAATAAAAGCAAGCGAATTATACAAACACTATATGCGAAACGGTGTAAATGATTTTAAAGAAGATAAAGAATTCTTAATTAAATTGTTTACCGATTTTATTGCTCCGAACGAAAAAATTTATGAGTTTTTAGAAGATTACAGAATTTCTTGGATAGATGATATTCCAGTTGTAAACACCGCTATACTAAAGCAATTAGAAGGATTAAAAGATGAAAATACTTATTTTAAATTAAATAAGGTTTTTAAAGACGATGAAGATAAGGAATTTGCAAAGCAGTTATTTAGAAAAACGGCTTTAAATGCAGATGTTTTTGTTAAGGAATATGAAGATAAAACCCGTAATTGGGAATTAGATCGTATCGCAGAAATCGATTCGATAATTTTAAATTTAGGTGTGTGTGAACTACAAAAGTTTCCATCAATTCCTGTTAAAGTAACAATTAACGAATATTTAGAACTTGCAAAAGAATATTCAACACCAAAAAGCAGTATATTTATCAACGGAATTTTAGACGCTTTAGTTAAAGAATACCGTGAAGACAATAAATTAAACAAAATAGGAAGAGGATTAATCGAATAATTATGAAAAAATTAATGTTTGCAGCCGGATTTGCTGCGTTAAGCTTAATGGCTTGTAATAAAAAAGAAAATGCTTCGGCGCTTATCCAAGATGGTACTTCAGCACCAACCGAAACAACTACAGCCGATGCTGCAACTACAACAGATACAGCAAATGCACAAACAGGTTTTCCTAAAATTGCATTCAATGAAACTGTACACGATTTTGGTGAGTTGAAAAAAGGAGATAAAGCAGAAGTTGAATTTGAAATAAGAAACGAAGGTAACGTAGATTTAGTAATTATTGATGCTAAAGCATCATGTGGATGTACTGTTCCAGAAAAACCATCTGAACCAATTAAACCAGGTGCATCTGCAAAAATGAAAGTAGTATTTTCTGCAACTAGTGCAGGTTTACAAAGTAAAAATGTAACCTTAACAACCAACACCGAAGCTGGTAGCGAAATACTAACAGTAAAAGCAAACGTAACAGAATAATTTATAATGGAAAACATACAACAATTTTTACCTTTTGTTTTAATTATGGCGGCAATGTATTTTTTAATGATACGCCCACAACAACAAAGAGTTAAAAAAGAAAAAGAATTTGAAAGCAGCCTTAAAGTTGGCGATAAAATTGTAACTAAAGCCGGTATTCACGGAAGAATTTCTGAACTTGCAGAAACAACAATGGTTGTAGAAACAATGGCAGGGAAAATTAAAATGGAAAAAGCAGCAATCTCTTTAGATTTAAGCAAAAAAGTAAATGCTTCTCCGGTTGTAGAGAAATCATAAATAACAGAACTCCTAAAGAAATTTAGGAGTTTTTTGTTACTTTTGCTTAAAATGTACTTATGAAAAAAATACTAGCTTTTATAAGCTTCTTAACTATTATCACTTCGTGCTCTTCTGATGACGAACTAAAACAATTACCGCTAACAATGAGCGGCAGTAATTCTGTTGAATACACATTCAACGGAAAAAAGAATGTCTTCTTTTGATTCTGACGAAACTAAGGAAATTCAATGTAGCTTCAATATTAATACTACGTGGATTCACATTAAGTTAGGTAAGAACGATATTTATTCTACATTAACAATTTCTGCAAATACTTTGCTAGAAGAAGGTAAAACGTATCAAATTAAAGGAATGCTCAATTCAAATGTGCAAGCTTATAATGAGATTACGGACCAAATATACCATACGTAAATTGTGGTACTAATAATGAAATAGGGGGGGTACCATTACTATTGCAAAGCTAGATTATACAAACAAAATTATAACTGGTACGTTTAGTTACGACTGTGTAGGTGATAAAGGTGTTATCTATACTGTTCGTGACGGTTGGTTCGATTTAAAATTTTAACATGAAAAAAATACTATCACTTTTTACAATTTTCTTTGTGCTTTCATGTTCTTCAGACGATAATGTTGTGAATTTGTGTAATGAACAAATAGTTTCTCATTATCAAAAAGATCTACAATTAGTAAAAAATGTAAAAAACAACGTAATAGCAATAGCGTTTGATTTAGGAATTTCTGATGGGGTTATTAGTGAACGTTTAAAAGCGCTTTCGCTGTTTGATTTACCACTTAATTCAGATGGAAAAATCACAACTATTTATGTTGATCCATTATCAACTTATTCTACTAAAGTTGTATTTGGGTATTTTAAAGAAGGTAATTTATCGTGTGAGAAAATAAATGGTTACATAAATCAAATTAAAAATATAACTGAAGTATATAATGTTCAAAAACTTATAGAAGGGTCAACTAAATATGCAATTCTAAAAGAAACAAACATTATAGAAATTAAACTTGAAGATAATTTAGATTTATCAAATTTACAGAGTTTGGCAAATACGCAGGGATATGTTGTAACTGAAAACGATCCTATGAAGGTTAATGATAGCCAAGAACTTGTGTATTACTTAATTGATGAATCTGCCAAAAAATCAACAATAGAAATGGCTAAAATACTATCTCAAAATATTAAGTACCAACATATATCACCTAAGTATATCAGTATAAGATAAAAAAAAACTCCTATTTTTAGGAGTTTTTAATTTTTTAAGGTCTGTTTCCAGTAATTAATCGGTACAAAATAGCAATAACTGCTAACACCAATAAAACGTGTATAAAACTTCCTACGGCGTCTGCGAAACCAAAATATCCCACAGCCCATAAAATAATTAGTACTACGGCAATAAGCCAAATTAAATCTCTCATAGCATACTATTTTTAAAAATTAGTGTACTAAAGTTAATAAAAAAATATTTTAATACCACTTTAACTTTTATATTTTTTTGCAAACTTTGGTGGCAACGGCACAATTTTGTACTTTTATCAACATACAATATTAAGTAAACAAAAAGCTATAACATGCTTACAAAAAATAAAGATATTGCAGTTGCAGGTGCCGGACTTGTTGGTACCTTATTGGGTATCTATCTTAAGAAAAAAAATTACAACGTAACTATTTTTGATCGTAGTGAAGATATTCGTAAAGTGAAATTTTCTGGCAGATCTATAAATTTAGCAATGTCTACTCGTGGATGGCACACTTTAGATGAAGTTGGAATTGGTGATCAAATTAGAGAAATTGCTATTCCAATGGATAAAAGAGCTATACACATGAAAGACGGTTCTTTGTCTTTTCAACCTTACGGCATCAACGGCGAAGCTATTTATTCTATATCGCGCGGTGGTTTAAACAGAATGATGATTGATTTAGCCGAAGAAGCAGGCGTGAAGTTTGAATTTAACCAGAAAATTTGGGATATAAACTTAGAAACCGCTACCTTATATATAGGTGAAAACGAACACGGACCATTTACTACCAAACAATTTAATCAGGTTTATGCGGCCGATGGTGCTTTTTCTCGTATTCGTCACCGCATGCAGCGTCAAAATAGGTTTAATTATTCGCAGATATTTTTAAATATTGGCTATAAAGAATTAACCATTCCTGCAAATGAAGATGGTTCGCACAAAATTGATCCTAACTCGTTTCATATTTGGCCACGTGGTGAATTCATGCTTATTGCACTGTCTAACGACGATGGATCATTTACATGTACGTTGTTTATGCCCTTTGAAGGCAAAAATTCTTTCGAAGAAATTAATACAGAAGAAAAACTACTTCAATTTTTCAACGAATATTTTTCTGATACCAAAGATTTAATTATAAATCTAAATCAAGAATACTTTACAAACCCAACATCTTCATTGGTAACAATGCAATGTTATCCGTGGACTTATAAAGATAAAGTGGCTTTAATTGGCGATTCTGCTCATGCAATTGTTCCTTTTTATGGGCAGGGAATGAATGCTGGTTTTGAAGATATTACAGCGATAAGTGATTTGCTAGATGAATTTCCAGATGATATAGAAAAGGTTTTTGAAAAATATCAAGAGATACGTAAGCCAAATGCCGATGCAATTGCCGAATTATCCTACAGAAATTTTATTGAAATGAGTACCAAAACGGCTGATGTTGATTTCTTATTACAGAAAAAAATAGAAGCTTGGTTTACTAAACAACATCCCGATAAATGGCTACCGCTGTACGATCGCGTTACTTTTAGCTTAAACCCTTACGAAGACGCTTTGGCAATTGGCGATTTGCAGAAAAAAGTAATGGAAGATGTAATGCAACTTCCCGGTATTCATGAAAATTGGCAAACAACCGAAATAGAAAAATATATTTTAGATTTGTTAGATAAAAACAAAGCAGACAATTAGTCTGCTTTGTTTTTTTTGTTTACTTTTTAAACATTTTGGTAAGTACTCCAAAAGCCCCACGTATAAACGTTGCGCTGGTTAAAACTTTAATAACCTGTTTGGTAAAATAACTTTCTTCGGTTTTTTTAGGTGTTGAAGTTTTTGTTGATTTTGAAATTACAACTTCTGCAGGTTTTTCTTCAGATATTTTTTTATTCAATAGTTCATAAGCGCTTTCTCTGTCAACCACATTATTGTACTTGTTTTTTAAGGTCGATTTTTCAATTAACACATCAATTTCATTGGGCGACAAAACATCCATTCTGCTCATTGGTGCTTGTATCATACAAACTGCTAAAGGTGTAGGTATTCCTTTTTCGTTTAAAACCGTAACCAATGCTTCGCCTGTACCAAGCTGTGTAATAATTTCGTTGGTTTTATAAAATTCGGTTGATGGAAAGTTTTCCGATGCTAATTTAATGGCTTTTCGATCCTTATCGGTAAAAGCACGTAACGCATGCTGAATTTTTAAACCTAACTGCGCCAAAACACCGTCGGGCACATCGGTTGGGTTTTGTGTGATAAAATACAAACCAATTCCTTTAGATCGTATCAGTTTTACAATGGTTTCAATTTGATCTAAAAGAGTTTTGGTGGCTTCTTTAAAGATTAAATGCGCTTCATCAATAAAAATAACCAATTCTGGTTGTCCGCTGTCGCCTTGTTCCGGCATGGTATTGTAAACTTCGGCTAAAAGACACAGCATAAAAGTTGAAAACAATTTAGGTTTATCCTGTATATCGTTTAAACGTAAAATATTTACAAAAGCTTTACCATTTTCATCAATTCGCATTAAATCTTTAATATCAAACGATGTTTCTCCGAAAAATAAATCGGCATCTTGTTGTTCCAATTCTATCAGTTTACGAAGAATTGCTCCTGTAGATGCTGTAGAAACGCGTCCATATTCTTTTTCAATAGCCTCTTTACCTTCATTTGTTATAAACTGAATTACTTTTTTTAGATCCTTTAAGTCTAATAGTGGAAGTTGATGATCATCGCAATATTTAAAGATCAACGACATTACACCGCTTTGTGTATCGTTCAAATCTAAAATACGTGAAAGTAAAACAGGTCCAAATTCTGATATTGTTGCCCGTAATCTAATACCATTTTGTTTTGATATGGTTAGTAATTCTACAGGAAATGCGTTTGGTTCAAAAGGTAAATTCATTTTAGCATGTCGCTCTTCTATAAAAGCAGTTTTTACGCCTTGCTGTGCAATTCCGCTGAAATCACCTTTAATATCCATCATTAAAACCGGAATGCCTTTGTTTGATAATTGTTCAGACAGTACTTGAATGGTTTTGGTTTTACCCGTTCCGGTAGCACCAGCAATTAATCCGTGGCGGTTTAGTGTTTTTAAAGGTATGTTTATAAATAAATCAGCAACCGGTGCGTTGTTAATCATTGCACCGCCAATTGTAATAAAGTCGGTCTTAAAATTGTAACCTTCTTTAATTTTTAGTTTGAAATTTTCGATATCCATTAAACAATTGTTCTTTTTTTGATAAAGATATAAACTTCTTTCAACTAAAAAAATGCAATAAAACGGTAGGTTATGTAATTGTTAAGAAATATTTGCGGACAAAAAACAATAATAGTGAACGTGAAACGTTTAATGTTTAAGGATTTGGTAAAAAAATATTAAAAAGTAAATTAATTGTTTCTTTTTAGTTAATTTTAAATTCTTAAATAATAACAGGCTAAATTTTATTTTTTTATTTCAACTAAAAAAGTAAATTTGCCTTGCTTCAATGAAAGCAAACTAATTTTAAAAATTGAGTAAACATTAAATTTAAATTTTATTAAGATGACACAAACAGTTGAGAAAAATCCAAGTAGTTCAGGATTATCTAACATTGCTGCGGCACTAACAATTCTAATATGTCTTGTAGTTGGTTACGTAATTTGGGATTTCGTATTAGGGGCTTCAAGTAACTTTATGAATGGAGATCCTAATGGCGATCCACTTCCAGGTAACTTAATGGGGATGATGTATAAGGGAGGTTTTGTAATAGCCATATTAATTGGATTATTAACTACTACAGTTGTTTTTGCAATTGAAAGATTTTTCGTTATTAGTAAGGCGTCTGGTACAGGTGATGCTAAGGCTTATGTTGCTAAAGTACAATCATTAGTTAATGCAAACCAAATCGATGAAGCTATTGAGCTTTCAGATACCCAAAAAGGTTCGGTTGCAAACGTTGTTAAAGCAGCTTTAATTAAGTTAAAAGAAGTTAAACGCGAAGGTTTTGATGCTGATAAAGCAACAGAAACTATTCAAAAAGAAATTGAAGAAGCTACTGTGTTAGAAATGCCAATGTTAGAGAAAAACATGATCATTTTAGCAACATTAGTATCTATTGGTACATTAGTAGGTTTATTAGGTACGGTAACAGGTATGATTAAAGCATTCTCTGCTTTATCTACAGCTGGTTCACCTGATTCATCTGCATTGGCAACAGGTATTTCTGAAGCATTAATGTGTACTGCAACAGGTATTGGTACTTCTACATTAGCTATTGTTTTCTATAACGTATTTACAACTAAAATCGATAAATTAACACATTTTATCGACGAGGCTGGATTCGCAATTACACAATCTTACAGAAGACACAATAAATAGTCCTTATTTATTGTAGTTCGTAAATATTGTATAATTCCAGATTAAATCTGGTTAAAAAAGAAGAAAGAATATGGCAAAAATGAAAAAATCAAGTACAAGAATAGATATGACCGCAATGTGTGACGTATCATTCTTATTGCTAACATTCTTCGTTTTAACCTCTACAGCAAAAACACCAGAAGTTCACCCTGTTGATTTGCCTGCATCTACAAAGGAAACTAAAATTCCTACAGATGATATTTTATCAATTACCGTTGGTCAAGAAAACGTGTATATTGGTATTGCCGGCAAAGAAGATCGTAAAGATATCTTAACAAGAATGGGGCAAGAGTATAAAATTGAATTCACTGAAGCAGAAAAAAATGCTTTTGCAGGATTAGAAAATTTTGGTGCTGATATTCGTGAAATGAAGACCTTGTTGGCTAAATCACCAAGTGATCGTATGCAAGAAGAATTTCATAAGGGTGTTCCTTATAAGGATTCTTTAAATAATCAATTAGCCTCTTGGGTACGTAATGCACGTGAATCATCTTGGCAGCGTAAAGAATCATTCTTAAAGGTTGCTATTAAAGGAGATGCAAACGAGCAGTTTGGTACTATTAAAGAGATAATGAATATTTTACAAGAACAACGTCAAAACCGCTTTTACCTAGTTACAGGTTTAAGATCAGACGACTTTTAATCTACTAAAATTTAAAAAGAAATGGCAGAATTAAATACTGGTGGTAGCGAAGGCAAAAAAGGCGGTAAAAAAGTAAGAAGTAAAAAACAAAATGCTGGTGTTGATTTAACGGCAATGGTAGATTTGGCATTCTTATTGATTACGTTCTTTATGTTAACCACCTCTTTATCTCAACCGCAGTCTATGGACTTAAATATGCCGGATAAGTTAAAGAAAGAAGATAACACACCGAAGCAAGAGGCTAAAGAATCAAAAACCATGACTATTTTAATTGGGAAAGACCGTAAATTAAAGTATTATATGGGTATGATTAATGATCCATATCAAGGAATTGGTCCAACAGATACTACTTATGGGAAGAATGGTGTGCGTCAGGTTATTTTACAAAAAATGGCTAATTTGAAAGCAGCGGGGCAAATAGGTAGAGAAGGAATTGTTGTGTTAATTAAAGCTACGGAAGAAGCTACTTATACCGATATGATTGATATTTTAGATGAAATGGCGATCACAGGAGTTGAAGTGTATGCTTTGCAAGACATGACAGAAGACGAAAAAGCAGTTATGCAGTAAGCATAAATAAAAAATAAACTACTATGGCTAATATTAATTTATTTGGAAAGGATTGGACAAACATTGTGTTTGAAGGTCGTAACAAAGCGTACGGTGCCTACAAACTACGTCAAGAAAATCCTAAAACAACATTACTAGCATTATTGTTAGGTGTTGTATGTATTGGTTTGGCTTTTGGTGGATCGGTTGCATATAAATCAATGTTTGGTGATACTTTTACATCTAAAAAAGATGTAGAAGAAGTATCTGTTACAGAGATTGAATTACCTGAATTACCAGAACCGGAACCTCCGGTTGAGGAAATTAAGGAAGAGCCAATCCCGGAACCAGAACCAGAAGCAGCAGATGCCTCAAAATCGGTACAAGAAGAAGTGAAATTCCTGGAAACTGAAGTTAAAAAGGATAACGAGGTTAAAAATGAGCAGAAGACTACTCAAAAAGACATCGATGATACAAAAACTTCAGGGCGTGAAGATCGTGAAGCAGATAAATCAGGAGATTTTAAATCAAAAGGTGAACAAACCGGTGGTGCTGATAAAGGATCAAAAGGAGAAGGAACTGGAAAGAAATTTTCTGAAGATGAAAATAAAGTGCACAGTTTTGTACAACAGAAAGCTGCACCAAACGAAGGTTTGCCTAAATTTATGCAAAATTTTTCGCGTAAGTTTAATGCGCCTGATGTTGGTGGTAACGTAAAACAAATTAAAGTTACTTTGAAATTTACTGTTGAGAAAGATGGATCGTTTACCGATTTACAAGTTCTAGATGATAAACAAGGAGTAGGTAATGAAGCAAAACGTGTGTTAAAATCTATGCCAGGTTGGAAACCAGCGCAGCATAATGGTAAAACGGTACGTTCTACTTTTAGATTACCAATTACAATTAATGTGAATAACTAATATGTTAGAAAACTTTATAAGTAATTATAAACAAAAATCGCTATTACAGCGATTTTTGTTCTTTATTGGCTTGCTTTTCCTAATACTGTATTTTGTATTGGGCTGTATGTTCATTTTTTGGAAATCCGTTCCCTTAGATTTATCTTATAACCGCAGGCTATTATTCGGAATACTGCTTATAGTGTACAGTATTTTCAGGTTTTACAGAATTATAAACATAAGGCAAGATTAATTTCTTGCCTTTTTTTGTTTTAACAAATACTAAATAAAATATATTTACGTTATTCTGTAAATGAGTATTTATATTTTGTATATTTAGTTAAAACATTTTAATATGGTCTGATTTTTACGCTTAACTTAAAACATTTTTAATTATGAGCAGTTTAAATTTATTCGGAAAAGAGTGGGGAAATATCGTATTTGAAAACCGCAACAAGCTTTACGGAGCTTACAAACTACGTCAAGAAAGTGCTAAAACAACTTTTATGGCATTGGCAATAGGTGTAGGTATGATAAGTTTAATTTTAGGAAGTTCTTATTTGTATGCTTCAAAAAGTGATCCTACAGTTATAATTGTTACTATTCCAGATGATCCTATGGTTCCAAATAGGATAGATCCCATTGAAAAAATCGAGCCAAAAATTGAAAAACCAATTGGCACTAGTGATGATACTAAAGCTGTAGCTACTAAAACAGATGTAATTAAGAATATCAAGTTGGTTGAAATGCAAGTAACCGCTGATGACATATCAAAGAATGAAGTGCTAACAGCGCAAAATCAGTTTAACGACAATACTAATTCTGGACAAGATAATCTTGAAGCTAATATAAATGGATCTTTAAATACAGATGGAAGCAAATCGGGAACTGAAAATATCGATAAAGGTATAGATGAAACAGGTGCTGGTTCAACAAGCGGAACTAAAGAATATAAACCAAATGATATCGTAAAGCTGGTTCAGCATAAAGCAATGCCAAACGAAGGATATGATAAATTTTTTGATTCTTTCGTTAAAAAGTTTTCTCATCAAAATATTAATGCTTCTTCTAGTGAAATTTCTGTAAAGTTGCGATTTGTTGTAGAAAAAGACGGGTCATTCACCGATATACAAATATTAGACGATAAATACGGCTTGGGGAATGAAGCTATACGTGTGTTAAAATCAATGCCAAAATGGAAAGCGGCACAACATAATGGTAGAACAGTACGATCTATGTTTACCTTGCCAATAAAAGTAAAAATAAACAATTAATTTAAACCCGCTAGTATTAGCGGGTTTGCTTTTCAATAGCTATAATGTTGTATTTTAACGTATGGTAAAATCATATTTACTACCACAATAATTTTTGTTTGTTAAAAATGCAAAATTTGTAAAGTTTATTAAAAAAAAAATTAGTAGATTTAGCAATCAATTAATATTTAAAATTATGAAGCAGATATTTTGGTCTGTGTTAGTGTTAGGCTTGTTGGTTTCTTGTAAAAAAGACAATACAGAAACATCAAGTGAATTAAAAGAAGCGTACGATAGAGGGAATGCTCAAATGTATGTTGAAACATCTGTTTATCCAATAATTGAAGATATTAATCAGGTTTTTAAAACGTATTACAACGATGCCAATATAAAGCTTGTAATGCTACCACAAAACCAACTATTAAATGCTGTTTATAAAGACTCTAACCGTTTGGCGGTGGTTCCAAAAACATTCACTGCTAAAGAATTAGAACAATTTAAAGGTCGTGTTGTACCCAAAATTACGCCTATAGCTAAAGATGCTGTTTTGTTTATAACGCAAAAGAACGCAACCGATACGTTGATTAACTATAAAGATGTAATTGAAGTTTTTAAAGGATCTAAAAAGTCCGATAAAATATTTGTTTTTCATGAGGCTAATTCAAGTATTGTTACAAAACTAATGGAAGATGCTGGTGTAAAAACTATAAGCAAAAATGTATATTATGCACCAACGGTTGAAGAAATTGTGGCATATATCAATAAAAATAAAAATGCAATAGGTGTTGTAGGAATAAATTGGTTGGTACAACCTGATGATAATATAAAAGAAGGTATTAAACAATTACGCTCTATGCTTGTTTATAATGATTCGTTAAAACAATACTTTGCGCCATCACAAAGTACCATTGCAGATAATACGTATCCACTTGTACGTACAATAAATATTGTAGATGTTCAAGGTAAAACAGGTTTAGGAACCGGATTTGCAAGTTTTGCAGCATCAGACAAAGGACAGCGAATTGTTTTAAAATCAGGATTAATGCCTATAAAAGTTCCTAAAAGAGAAATTAACATAATAAAATAATCAAGTTTTTTTTCAATATAATCGTAAATTATGAATAAAAAAATTACCCTAAGTTTAGCTTTATTATCATTCATTTTTAGCGCTAACGCACAAGATAGCGTAAATGATGAAATTGATAATGCAATTAAGTACGGACGTTACGATGTTGCAAAAAAAGAACTATACAAGCTTGTTAGATCACAACCAACCCAAGGAAAGCATTTTTATCGCCTAGGGTTGATTCATTTAAACGAAAATAATCAAGATTCTGCCAGTTATTACTTTAAACAAGGTTTAAGAGGTGTTAAAAATGTTGATATAAATAACTTAGGATTAGGTAAAATTGGTTTGCTTACACAAAAAGATAAAGAAGCAAAATCTAAATTTAATGCAGCAACGTTAAATATTGGACCAAAAGACTATCAAACTTATTTAGACATTGCACACGCTTATACTTATGCCCCAAAGCCTGATTTCGATTTGGCTTTAGAATTTGTAAACAAAGCATTGTTTTTAGAATTAGAAGCACCAGAACCACATATTGCCCGTGGTGATATTTACTTTGCAGAAAAGCAATTTGTTGATGCACGCAGAGTTTATTACGAGACATCTAAACGTTTTCCTAATAGTCATTTACCCAAAATGAAATTAGCTGATGTTTTGCGTGCGGGTAATGAGTTTGAAGATGCTATAAAAGTGTATGATACCATTGTTTCAAAAGATCCAACATATGTAGATGTTTACAAACAATTAGCATTAACTCATGCAGATTATGCTCGTTTTAAAGACGATAAAGCGCTTTTACAGCCTGGTGTAGAAAACTATTTTAAATATCATGGAATGTTAGGTGAAAGTATAGATCTTGACAACGAATTGGCTGCATATTTAATTAAAAATAAAGATTATAAAGCTTTAGGTGATTTGGTTAGAACCAAATGGTACACGCGTGGTGATAACTTTTTTATGTACCGTTACCGCGCTATTGCCGATTTTCAAAACGGGAAATTCTTAGACGCAAAAGAAAGCATCAATAAATATTTTGATGTTCAAGATAAAAAAGATCAAATTTTACCAATAGATTATCTATACAAAGGTTTGGCAGAATTAGAAGCTTCACGTAAGGAAGACGGAACTTTCAACGAAGCAGTTTACAAGAAATCAATTGATGAAATGGCAAAAGCCGTGAAAGAGAATCCTAAATTAGGAGTTGCTTTACATGAGTTGGGAATGGATTTGTTTAAAGACGAACATTTTGAACAAGCTTATTTTGTTTTTGATTTAGCATCGAAAGACGAGAAATCACCGTATTATGTATACGATATGTTCTACAAAGGAAATGCGCTTTATATGGCAAGTGAGAAGCCTATGTTTAATGATCAATTACAAAAGGCAAAAGATAATTTAGACAGTTCTTTAAGAAAAACACCAACTTTTGAAGCGTATTTAATCAGTGCACGTGTAAATAGAAATTTGAATACACCAACATCTTTAGCTAAAATGGAAAAAGATTACGAAGGATTCATTGATTTACTTACACAAAAAGGATTTGCAAATGATTCTGCTTTTAAAGACGCCTTAATTGAAGCTTACACGATGATTGGTAATTACAACCAAACGGTAAATAAAGCAAAAGCAACAAGTTCTTTCCAAAAAGTACTAAGATTAGATTCTAGTAACGAATATGCAAGAAAGCAAGTGCAAAACGCTAAATAAATAACAAGAGAGCAACTTAACGGTTGCTCTTTTTTTATGTAAATATTTAAGTAATTATTATTTTGATTGAATTAAAACATAGTATCTAAAAGCCACAATTGCCTGTTGAAATTTTGTAAGTTTGGCTGGATCTTTATCTAAATAACTTGGTAGTATTTTCTTATTCAGATTATTTATCAATTTAAAGAATGACTTTCTCATACGTTTTTTATTAAAGATAATCATTTTTTAAAAATATACTGAAGGTAGAAAATGAAAATCTATGGCTCAATTTGTTAAGTTTAAGCAAATCAATAACGTATTAAATAAAGATTACACATTTCGCTCAGTCTGTTTTCCTTAAGAATCGTATCTTTGCAAAAAATAAAAAGATGACAACAGCAGAAACAATAGTTGAATCGTTACCTTTAATGGAGGCTTTTTACACCATTCAGGGAGAAGGTTTTTATACCGGTCACGCAGCATATTTTATACGTTTGGCAGGATGCGATGTTGGTTGCCATTGGTGCGATGTTAAAGAAAGCTGGGACGAAAACCTGCATCCCAAAGTGTTGGTAAGCGATATTGTTGCACAAGCTGAAATGCATGGAAAACTGGCTGTAATTACAGGTGGTGAACCATTGATGTGGAATTTAGATCATCTTACCTTAAAATTGAAAGAAAAGGGTATTCAAACAAATATAGAAACATCTGGTGCGTATGAACTGTCTGGTTTTTGGGATTGGATCTGTCTGTCGCCTAAAAAAGCAAAATTGCCTACCCAAAGTGTTTACGATGCTGCCAATGAATTAAAGTGTATTATTTACAATAAACATGATTTTATTTTTGCCGAAGAACAAGCAGCTAAAGTAAATAAAAATGCCAAGTTGTATTTGCAGGTAGAGTGGGGTAAGAAGGATGAAATGCTTCCAATGCTGATAGATTATGTTAAAAATAATCCTCAATGGGCTATATCAACACAAACTCATAAATATTTAGATATTCCATAATTTTTTTTAAATTTACTTAAAAAAAGCTATGAGAAAAACAATCGTATTAACGCTGTTATTATTTGCAACTAACAGTTTTGGACAAGCCAATAAAGTTGATGTTGTTAAGCTGGTTGAGCTTTCGGGTGAAGTGAATGAATTTTACAATATTGCCGATGAAATCTCTAAACAATTATCTGCTAATAACCGTGAAAGTTTTAAAAAGGATATGGAACCTTTAATAACCAAGCAAAAAAAGAATTTAGTTGCTTATTATGCACAAAACTTATCACAAAGCGAAGTTGAAAACCTGATTGAATTTTATCAGACACCATTGGCAAAGAAATTCATGATGATTAAACAGAATTATGCTACGGTTTTAAGTAATAAATCAGAAGATTTTAAAAGCGAAATACAAGGTATTATAATGAAATATATGATGTAAAAAGAGAAGCAACTGCTTCTCTTTTTTTTGATTTCAAACTAAAAACGGTCATTCTGAACGAAATGAAATGTAGTGAAGACCCGAGCTTGCGAATTGGCGGAGCAATCTCATTGTGTGTGCCCTGCATATGCAGGACACACCCCGAAAGCTTTTCAAATAGTTCAAAAATACAAA
>NZ_RQTJ01000002.1 GCF_003858535.1 Paenimyroides viscosum | reverse complement strand
ATATTTTTCCATCGAGCGAAATTTACGATGGTTTAAGCGCTGTTTACGATTATGCGCAAAACGGAGTAGAATTAAAAAAGAATATTCGTGAGTACTGGTGGAAATCAATGGTACAGATGCACGAAAATATTGTGGGGATCGATGCTTCTATCTTTATGCATCCAACCACATGGAAAGCTTCTGGGCACGTTGATGCTTTTAACGATCCGTTAATTGACAATAAAGATTCTAAAAAAAGATATAGAGCCGATGTTTTGATCGAAGATTACTGCGAGAAATTGTGGCAGAAGGCTCAAAAAGAAATCGAAAAAGCAAAAGGTCGTTTTGGCGATGCTTTTAACGAAGAAGAATTTATTACGACAAATCCGCGTGTTGTAGAGTATCTTTCAAAAAAGAAAGAGATTTTAGAGCGAATGGCATCTGGTTTAGATTCGGGTAATTTGGAAGATGTAAAAGCCTTGATTGAAGAATTGGGAATTGCCGATCCGGAAACTGGTTCTAAAAATTGGACCGATGTTCGTCAGTTCAATTTAATGTTCGGAACAAAATTAGGTGCATCTGCTGATACAGCTATGGATTTATATTTACGTCCGGAAACTGCTCAGGGAATTTTCGTGAACTTTTTAAACGTTCAAAAAACTGGACGTATGAAAATTCCGTTTGGAATTGCACAAACTGGTAAAGCATTCCGTAATGAGATTGTTGCACGTCAGTTTATTTTCCGTATGCGCGAGTTTGAACAAATGGAAATGCAGTTTTTCGTAAAACCGGGCGAAGAAATGACCTATTACGAATATTGGAAAGAAACCCGTTTAAAATGGCATTTGTCTTTAGGTTTAGGGCAAGAAAATTATCGTTTTCACGATCACGAAAAGTTGGCGCATTATGCAAACGCAGCAGCAGATATTGAATTTAATTTCCCGTTCGGATTTAAAGAATTGGAAGGGATTCACTCTCGTACCGATTTCGATTTAAAAGCACACGAACAACATTCAGGTAAAAAACTGCAGTTTTTCGATAACGAAACCAATTCATCTTATGTTCCTTATGTTGTAGAAACATCGGTTGGGTTAGATCGTATGTTTTTATCGGTTTTCTCAAAATCGTTGCAAGAAGAAACCTTGGAAGACGGATCAACACGTACCGTTTTAAAATTACCGAGTGTTTTAGCACCAACAAAAGCAGCAGTTTTACCATTAGTAAAAAAAGACGGCTTGCCAGAAGTTGCCCGCGAAATTATTGAAGAGTTAAAATGGGATTTCAATGTGGCTTACGACGAAAAAGATGCAGTTGGTCGCCGTTACCGTCGCCAAGATGCGTTAGGAACACCGTTTTGTATCACCGTTGACCATCAAACATTAGAAGATAAAACCGTAACCATTCGTCACCGCGATACCATGAAACAAGATCGTGTGTCTATTGCCGAATTACGAAACATTATTAATGAAGAAGTTTCTATGCGCAACTGGTTGCAGAAAATGAAATAATATAAAATATTGAATGTTAAAAGGTTGAGCGAAAGTTCAGCCTTTTTTTGTATATTTATCTTAATCTAAAAATAATATTATGATAAAAAAGTTACTGTATTCTCTAGTTTTATGCTTTGCGATTTCTATAAATGTAAATGCGCAAACGCAAGAAGATGAATTAAAAAACAACGATTGGTATATTCACAAGGTGGTTTTAAGCGGTGTGGAATATTTAGCGCCGGTAAATCAGGAACGTGCAAATTGGCAAGCGATTAAAAGTGAGTTTTCGTACATAACAAATAATATACTTTTATACTATTGCACAAGTTGTACTTTACAAGGAATTAATTTTTTACCCAATAATGAATTTAATGTTAATGATATGGTTTGTTTGGCAATGAACGACTGTAACAGACAGCTAGGTAATGATAATTCTGATTTTTTAGACAACTTTTACAATGTTTTTCAATTGAATTCACCCAATGCCGTTTTTCAATATCAAGTTACCACAATAAATTCATCTACCAAACAATTAAAAATAACGAATACCAATGGTGATGATGCTTATTTTATTAGTGCCAAACTTTCGGTAACTACTAAAGAGTTTAGTAAAGTAACTGTGTTTCCAAATCCCGTAGAAAGTAGTTTAAACATTAATTTAGAATCGGTTCCCGAAATGAACTGTAAATTTGTTTTTTACGATATATCGGGAAAACAAGTAAAAGTGGTAGATGATTTATCGGCAAAAATAATTTCAATCGATATAAGTGATTTACAAAACGGAGTTTATTTCTTAACCATATTAAATAACAAAGGAATAGTTCAAAAAACAGACAAGATCATTAAAAAGTAAAAATCGCCCAATTGGGCGATTTTGTATGTTTTGATATTACAATTTAAAAGTAATAATAGATCGTGGTGAATGATTCATTAAATCTTCGCTGATGCTTCCGTTTAACAATCGGGCAAAGCCTTTTCTGCCGTGTGTTCCCATTGCAATTAAATCGGCATCAACACGTTCTGCAAAATTTAAAATCCCTTTTTCAATATCTAAATCGTTGTAGATAGAGAATTCGTAATCGTCTAAATTATATTGTTTTAAAAAATCGTGCGCCAGCTGTTCGGCAATATGTGTTGGCTTAAAATTATTTGGTGTATTTACCATTAAAAAATGTGGTTGTGCGCCGTTTACTTTTAAGAAATCAATAATTTTTTGAAAACCTTCTGCAGTTTCCTCAGTAAAATCGTTAGCAAAAACTACTTTATTAAAACTTACTTCGGTTTCTGTACCTTTAATAGCTAAAACAGGAATTTCGGAAGTGCGGATAACCTTTTCAGTATTCGATCCAATAAACAATTCTTTAAATCCGCTAGCGCCATGTGATCCCATAACAATTAAATCAATATTGTTAGCTTTAGCAACATCGGTAACCTCGTTAAAAGTACGACCTAATTTTAAAATCTGCGATACATTTAAGCCGTTTAACTCTTCGGATAATGAAGTTTGCGTTAGTTTAGCTTCGGCATGCTCTTTAAAAAACATAATTTCAGGCAAATCATAACCTGGTTTAATCATGTCCATGGTTTCTTGTGGCAAATCAATTATATGTAATAAAATAATTTCAGCGCCCGATTTTCTTGCAATATTGGTAGCAGCTCTTAAAGCAATAGTAGCTTGTTCAGAAAAATCGGTTGGGACTAAAATCTTTTTCATCTTTTTACGAGTTATAGGGTTAGTAAATAAATATGTTAATTGTATAAATATACTTATAATATTGATAAATAACCAAAAAAATCAATTACTTAAATAAAATTTGTATATTTGCAAAGTTATTTATTGTTAAACTAAATAATGAGGGGACATAATTGTCCCCTCTTTTTATACAAAGGATGGATTTTAAAAGTAAAGTTAAAGGTTTATTAGAAGAAGGTTTGGCAGAACATCCAGAGCTTTTTTTGATAGATTTTTCTATTTCGGCAGATTATAAAATTTCTGTAGTAATAGATGGTGACAACGGTGTGGTTTTACAAGATTGTATTGATGTTAGCCGCAGCATAGAACACAATTTAGATCGTGAAGAACAAGATTTTTCTTTAGAAGTAGCATCGGCAGGTGCTACGGCTCCGTTAAAATTTCCACGCCAGTATAGAAAGAATTTAGGTAGAAACTTAGAAGTTACTACCAATGACGATAATATTACAGAAGCCAAGTTGATTGATGCCAACGAAGACTTTATAACATTAGAATGGAAAGCACGCGAACCAAAAAAGATTGGTAAAGGCAAAGAAACCGTTGTTAAAAACGCTGAAATTCCGTACATTAGCATTAAAAAAGCAGTAGTAGTTATATCATTTTAAAAAAAAATATTAATAATTTCATGGATAATATTGCATTAATTGATTCGTTTTCTGAATTTAAAGATTTTAAACATATTGATAGAGTTACCCTTATGGCAATTTTAGAAGATGTTTTTAGAAATGCATTGAAGAAAAGATTTGGTTCAGACGATAATTTCGACATCATTATCAATCCTGATAAAGGTGATATGGAAATTTGGAGAAACAGAATCGTTGTAGCAGACGGGGAAGTTGAAGACGAAAATTCAGAAATTTCATTAAAAGAAGCTCAGAAAATAGAACCTGATTTTGAAGTAGGTGAAGAAGTATCAGAAGAAGTAAAATTATTTCAACTAGGTCGTCGTGCTATTTTAGCATTGCGTCAAAACTTAATCACAAAAATTCAAGAACATGACAGCACCAATCTTTACAAGCAATTTAAAGACATGGTGAACGAAATATATGCAGCCGAAGTTAGCCACGTGCGCCCTAAAGCCGTAATATTGATCGATGAAAACAATAAAGAAATTATTTTACCTAAAGAAAAACAAATCCCATCAGATTATTTCAAAAAAGGTGAAACAGTAAAAGGAATTATTGAAAGCGTTGAATTAAAAGGAAACAAACCTCAGATCATCATGAGCAGAACATCTGAATTGTTTTTAGAAAAATTATTTGAACAAGAAATTCCTGAAATCGCAGACGGTATCATTACCATACAAAAAGTAGTGCGTATACCGGGCGAAAAGGCAAAAGTAGCCGTAGATAGCTACAATGAAAATATAGACGCAGTAGGTGCGTGTGTAGGTGTAAAAGGATCACGTATTCATGGAATTGTTCGCGAATTAGGCAACGAAAACATAGACGTAATTAGTTATACCAATAATGCAGAATTGTACATTCAACGTGCATTAAGTCCTGCAAAAATTAACAATATATCAATTAACGAAACAAGTAAACGTGCAAATGTTTTGTTAGATATAAGCGAAGTTTCAAAAGCAATTGGTAAAGGCGGTCAAAACATTAAATTGGCAAGTTTACTAACAGGTTATGAAATAGACGTAATAAGAGAAGGAACACAGATTTTAGAAGAAGACGACGTTGAGTTGCGCGAGTTCTCAGATGAAATCGATGCGTGGGTAATCGATGAATTTGTAAAAATTGGTTTAGATACAGCGAAAAGTGTACTAAAACACAGTGTAAGCGAATTGGTTCGAAGAACAGATTTGGAGGAAGAAACCGTAGAAGAAGTTTTAAACATTTTAAACGCAGAATTCGAAGACTAATTAAACACAACAACACAACGAACAAAAAATACTAAAAGGATCGTATGTCTGAAAATAGAATAATAAGAATAAATAAAGTTTTAAGAGAATTAAACATTTCTCTCGATAGGGCCGTGGAATTTTTGAAAACGAAAGGCTTTGAAATTGAAGCCTCTCCAAACGCAAAAATATCTGATGCAGAGTATTCAGCATTAGATAAGCAGTTTTCGGCTGATAAAGGGAAGAAGGAAGCTTCGAAAGAAGTGAGCGAAGAAAAGAAGAAAGAAAAAGAAGAATTACGTTTAGAACGCGAGCAAGAAGAAAAGCGCAAAAAAGAAGAAGACGAAAAACGTAAAAGAGAAGAAGAAAAACGTAAAAAAGCAGAAGAAGAAAAACGTAAAAAAGCAGAAGACGAAAAACGTAAGAAAGAAGAAGACGAAAAACGCGAACAAGAAGTTATAAAAGCAAAAGCTGAAAAAGTTACAGCTATTAAAACCGTTGGTAAAATTGATTTAGAAACTACTTCTAAAAAAGCACCAGCTACTACAGATTCTAAAAATTCTTCAGACAATAAAAAAGCGCCTTTAAACGCACCAAACAATAATACGGATAAAACAGAAAAAACTTCTGTAAAACCAGAAACTCAAGCAAAACCAAAAGTTACACCAAAAGCTGAGGCTGAAAAGAAAGATCAACCTGTACTAGAAACGCCGGCTGAACAACCAGCAGCGGTGCAAAAAGTAACAGAATCTACAGAGCCAAAAGCAGAAGAAGCTTCTAAGGAAGAAAGCCCAGAGTCTGAAATTATAAAAACACAGTACCAAAAACTTTCTGGAACAACTTTTACAGGTCAAAAAATTGATTTATCTCAATTCAACAAACCTAAAAAGAAAAAAGAAGATCCTAAAAAAGACAACAAACCGGGTGCTAATAATAACGCTGCAAATAATAAAAACAAGCGTAAGCGTATAGAAAAACCAGGAACACCAGGTCAACAAGGTGCTAACGCAAATAAACCAAACACTCCTGGACAAGGTGGTCAAAACCGTCCGGGTCAAGGTGGTAATCGTGCAGGCGGAAATTCTAAATTTCCAAATAACCGTAATACCGCTGGTGGTAACAGAAACTTTGGTAATAAAAACCAACCGGTTGTAAAAGTAGAACCTACAGATGAGGAAGTAAAAAACCAAATCAAAGAAACGTTAGAACGTTTACAAGGAAAACAAAACAAATCAAAAGCTGCAAAATATCGTAAAGACAAGCGTGAACTTCACCGTAAAAAAGAAGAAGAAGCACGTGCAGACGACGATTTAAAAATATTAAAAGTAACAGAATTCGTAACTGTTGGTGAAGTTGCTACAATGATGAATGTGCCAATTACGCAGGTAATCGGAACATGTATGGCATTAGGTATTATGGTAACCATGAATCAGCGTTTAGATGCTGAAACATTAACGATTGTTGCCGATGAATTTGGATACGAAGTAGAATTTACTACAGCAGACATCGAAGAATCTATTACAGAAGATGTAGATAGCCCTGAAGATTTATTACCTCGTGCACCAATTGTAACGGTGATGGGTCACGTAGATCACGGTAAAACATCGTTACTAGATTATGTTCGTAAGGCAAATGTAATTGCTGGTGAGTCTGGTGGAATTACACAGCACATTGGTGCGTATGGTGTAACATTAGAAAACGGACAAAAAATCACGTTTTTAGATACACCTGGTCACGAAGCTTTTACTGCAATGCGTGCGCGTGGAGCGCAAGTAACCGATATTGCAATTATTGTAGTTGCTGCCGATGATGATATTATGCCGCAAACAAAAGAGGCAATATCGCACGCACAAGCAGCAGGTGTGCCAATTATTTTCGCAATTAATAAGGTTGATAAGCAAACAGCTAACCCTGAAAAAATTAAAGAAAAATTAGCAGCAATGAATTTCCTTGTTGAAGAATGGGGAGGTACATACCAATCACAAGATATATCTGCAAAATTTGGTCAAGGTGTACCAGAATTGTTAGAAAAAGTGTTGTTAGAAGCAGAAATGTTACAATTAACAGCAAACCCTAATAAGCCAGCAGTTGGTACGGTAGTAGAAGCATTCTTAGACAAAGGTCGTGGATATGTATCAACAATCTTAGTTCAAAGCGGAACTTTAAAAATTGGTGATTACTTGTTAGCAGGTAAAAACCACGGTAAAATTAAAGCAATGCATGACGAACGTGGAAAATCTGTAAAAGAAGCAGGTCCTTCTCGTCCAATATCAATCTTAGGATTAGATGGTGCACCAACAGCAGGTGATAAGTTTAACGTATTTGCAGATGAGCGTGAAGCTAAAGCAATTGCAGCAAAACGTACACAGTTAATCCGTGAGCAATCGGTTCGTGCACAACGTCATATTACATTGGCAGAAATTGGTCGTCGTATTGCATTAGGTGAATTTAAAGAATTGAATATTATCTTAAAAGGAGACGTTGATGGATCTGTTGAAGCATTATCAGACTCGTTCTCTAAATTATCAACAGATGAAATTCAAATCAACATTATTCACAAAGGTGTAGGTGCAATTACTGAATCTGATGTATTGTTGGCTTCGGCTTCTGATGCGATCATTATTGGTTTTAACGTTCGCCCAATGGGTAATGCAAAAACAATTGCAGATAAAGAAGAAATCGATATCAAAACATACTCGATCATTTACGATGCTATCGACGATATTAAAGATGCAATGGAAGGTATGTTGTCACCAGAACTGAAAGAAGAAGTAACTGGAACTGCTGAAATTAGAGAATTATTCAAAATTTCTAAAGTGGGTACAATTGCAGGATGTATGGTTACTGATGGAAAAATCTTCCGTAACTCTAGAATACGTTTAATTCGTGAAGGCGTGGTAATTTACACAGGTGTTTTAGAAGCATTAAAGCGTTTTAAAGACGATGCTAAAGAAGTTTCTAAAGGATACGATTGTGGTATGCAGATTAAAAACTACAATGACTTAAAAGAGTACGATATCATAGAGGCTTTCCAAGAAGTAGAAGTGAAGAAAACGTTGAAATAAGCGTTTTTAGTTAAATATTTGATAAAGGAGCCATACGGCTCCTTTTGTCATTTTGACAGCTTTGTTGTTTTTTGTATTTTGGCTCAACATTTGATAAATACTAATAAATTAAATACTACAAATAAAAGATTATGGGATTATTATTAATGGGAATCATTATGCTTGCCAGCTGGTTGGTTGGAAAGCAATTAAAAAATAAATTCGAAAAATATTCAAAACTCCATTTAAGAAATGGTTTAAGCGGTGCAGAAATTGCAACAAAAATGTTGCATGATCACGGTATTTACGATGTAAAAGTAATATCAACACCAGGTAGATTAACCGATCACTACAACCCAATGGACAAAACCGTGAACTTAAGTGAAGCGGTATATAATCAACGAAATGCAGCCGCAGCCGCAGTAGCAGCACACGAAGTTGGGCATGCCGTACAGCACGCAACCGCTTATAGTTGGTTAACCATGCGTTCTAAATTAGTACCTGTAGTTAGTATAGCATCAAATTTTGTACAATGGGTATTATTAGCCGGGGTTTTATTAATTAACACATTTCCTCAGTTATTATTAATTGGTATTGTATTATTTGCTTTAACAACTATTTTTTCTATTATTACCTTACCGGTAGAGTACGATGCTAGTAACCGTGCATTAAAATGGTTAGAAACAAAAAATATGGTTACCAGAGAAGAATACGCGGGAGCGAAAGACTCATTATCTTGGGCCGCTCGAACTTATTTGGTTGCCGCTTTATCATCAATTGGTACCTTATTGTACTATGTGATGATGTACATGGGAAGAAGAGAATAAAAAAAAACGAGCTTTAAGCTCGTTTTTTTTGATTAAAACCACGTTTTTTGGTTTCTTATATAAGTATTGTAAAATTCTTCGTCTGATTTGGTTAGATATATAATCCCTTCAACCAATCCTATAATTGTAGTTGCAGCCAAAATAAAATATCCAATTAAGAAACATGCTGTAAGATAACCTGCCAATCCTAAAACAAGTAGAATGATACCTTCTGTATTGTAACCCAACACAAATTTATGGATTCCTAAATGTCCTAATATAATAGCTAAAATACCTGCCAACATTTTTTTACTGTTAGCGTCTTGAAGATTATTAGACGATTGGTAATTATTTTGTTGTTGATAATTGCTTTGTTGATTACCGTACTGATTTTGTTGTTGGTTGAAATTAGAAGGATTTGGACCTGTGTGCCATTGTTCTTCTTTTCTTTCGTCTGAATTTTGATTTTCCATAGTCATTAAGTTGTTATTTTTTTTAAATATAGCAATAATTTTATCAACAATAACCTGTGCCAGTTTTTCTTTGCTTTCTATTGTCCAGCCTGCAATATGTGGCGATAAAAGCACGTTTTCAGCAATAATAAGATACCTGAAAGCTTCAGGCAGTTCGTTGTCTGAAAACATATTTTCAAAAGAAGATTTTTCATATTCTAAAACATCCAATCCTGCACCTTTAATCTTGCCCAATTTTAAAGCATCAACCAAATCGTTGGTACAAACCGATTTTCCTCGCGCGGTGTTTATCAACCAAAACGATTTTGCAAAACCATTGATAAAATCCTTATTTACGTAATGATGCGTATCGGGAGTTTCAGGTGTGTGCAAACTTAAAATATCACTGTGAAGTTGTAAGTAATCTAACGAAACCTGTTGCGCATTTCCATCGCCCATATTGGGTTTAATATCATAACAAATTACCTTGCAGTTAAAGCCTTTTAAACGTTGTGCAAACGCTTTTCCCATATTGCCGTAACCTATAATCCCAACCGTTTTGCCTTCTATTTCAATACCTCGGTTTTCTTCGCGTTTCCAAACACCGTTGCGAACTTCTTTATCTACATACGATAATTTGTTCATAAGGTTTAAAAGCATTCCCAAAGCATGTTCGGCAACAGCAGTTTTGTTACCTTCAGGAGCTGCAATCAGTTTAATTCCTTTTTGTTCGGCATATTCGCAATCGATATTTTCTAATCCGGCACCAACGCGACCAATGAATTTCAAGTTAGTAGCGGCATCTAAAAAAGCTTTATCGATCTTAAAACGACTGCGTAAAACAATACCGTCATACTGATGGATTATTTGTTCGATTGCATCTTTTGGAGCATAATAATTTTCGTCGTTTTCAAAACCTACAGCGGTTAGCTGTTCAATTAATAACGGATGGTTTTTATCAAGGTGTAATATTTTCATTAAGATTTAATCTTTTACTTTGCCAGATTTCTATCAAACTAAATTAGATAAAAATTTTGATTATGATCAATTTAAAATAACTTAAAATAAACTTTCATTTATTTTTGAAACTTTAAAAACTTAATTGTACATTTGATCTATGGAATTCAAAGAAGCAAAAAATAAATTTGTACAATCGTGGGGAGCTTTAGGCTCGCAATGGGGCATTAATAAAACCATGGCGCAGATTCATGCATTGTTAATGATTTCTACCGAAGCGGTTTCTATGGAAGATATTATGGAAGAATTGCAGATTTCGCGCGGAAATGCTTCCATGAATTTAAGAGCTTTAATGGATTGGGGAATTGTTTACAAAGAATACAAACCGGGCGAACGTAAAGAGTTTTTCATTGCAGAAAAAGATTTAGATGAATTGGCGGTTAAAATTGCGAAGGAACGAAGCAAACGCGAAATTAAACCTGCTTTAAAGGTATTGAAAGAAGTTTCTACCATTAAAACGAATAAGACTAACGAAGAAAAGCACTTTGTAGAGCAAACAGGCAAATTGTACGATTTTGTTTTAAAAGCAGATAATGTTTTAGATAAAGTAACCGAATATAAAGACAATTGGCTGGCAAAGCTGGTGGTTAAAATAATGAAATAAGATTAAAAAAATTTAAACAGAACTTTCAAATATTTCTGAAACTTTAAAATAATATAAATTATGAAAGCAATTAAAATATTAAATACAATAGTTGTGGCAATACCATTAGCACTTGGTCTAATAGACCTAATTTTACAAGACGGCGCTTATTTAATTTATGCCTTGTGGTTTACTATGATAACAGGTGGAGTACAAGTTTTATTAGGGATTATTTTGGCTATAAAACTTCATAATAACTTACATTTTAAAATCTACCTAATTGGAGTTGTAGGTTATTTCTTTCTAATTTACCTAGCCGACGAGTTTGATCTCTCACATGGTTTTTCTTATTTAATGTTTACTATTCCGGCATTATTAGCAGTCTATTTATCGGTGTTGATTTATAAACTTCCAAATCATGAACTATAACATCATTGCCTACTTTTTGTATTTCGCGATCACTTTTTTAATCATCGTGAAAGTGGGACGGATATGTTATCAAAATGGAAATGTCTTTGTATCACAGCTAATTCCTAACCATGAAGATTTGTGTAAAAAGATCAATCATTTGTTGTTAATAGGTTATTATCTGTTGAACATTGGTTACTGCACCATGACCATTATCTCTTGGGAAAAAATAGGCGGATTTACACAACTGGTCGAAATCATTAGCCTAAAAACATCAATCATCATTCTGATTATTGCACTAATGCATTACCTGAATATTTTATTACTTACAAACTATATCAAAAAATTAATTTAAAACTGTTAATTATGGAAACTACCAAAATTTTAATCGGTTACGCAGTGTATCTGCCAATAGCGTTATTTTTAACTTACTACGTGTCTAAAACGCTTTTTAAAAACAGTAAAGTTTATATGTTGGATATTTTTAAGGGCAGGGAAGAAATTGCCTTTGCGACCAATAAATTGTTTGAAACAGGTTTTTATCTGTTGAATATTGGTTTTGCTTTAATGATTTTACAGATGAATTTGTATAATGACAGCTATCAATTATTGATTGAAAAACTGAGTTATAAAATCGGTGCTTTTTCAATATATCTGGGGTTGATGTTGTTTATAAACCTGTATTTCTTTTTTAGAGGGAAACGCAAAGCAAGTCATTCACAAGTTATTCAACAATAAATAAAAATAATACCTAAATATAATTTTTGATTTTAAACCTCACAGGTTTTTAAAACCTGTGAGGTTTATCGTAAATAAAAAAAATAGTTTTTGCTGTGTATTTTTAAAACCCTAAAATGATTTTAGCAATGGTAAAGTAAATTAAAATTCCAAAAATATCGTTACTTGTTGTGATAAATGGTCCGGTTGCAATTGCAGGATCAATACCATTTTTATCAAGCATTATCGGAATAAAAGTTCCAATTAAACTGGCAAGTATCATTACGGTAACCAATGCCAATACAATGGTTGATGAAATTTCGTACGAAGTACCCATAATAAAATGCGTTGCCAACAATAGTAAAACTGCTAAAATGGTACTGTTTAATAAGGCTAATAACATTTCTTTACCCAAGCGTTTTAATAAAGATCCCGAAAGGCTGTTGTTTGCCAAACCCTGAACCACAATTGCCGATGATTGTACGCCAACATTCCCCGCCATAGCCGCAACTAATGGGGTAAAGAAAAATAAGGTTTGGTATTTTTCCATGGCATCGCTAAAGCCTTCGGAAATGTTTACGGCAATAAAACTACCAATTAAAGCTAATAGCAACCATGGTAAACGTGCCTTGGTTAGTTCCCAAATACTGTCATCTGCCTCAACGTCTTGTGAGATACCCGCTGCCATTTGGTAATCGCGATCGGCTTCTTCCTTAATAACATCTACGATATCATCAATGGTTATGCGTCCAACCAAACGTCCGGTTTCATCAACAACAGGAATGGCTTCTAAATCGTACTTTTGCATAATACGCGCCACTTCTACATCTTCGGTGTCAACCTTGACAGAATCTACTTTTGGAATGTAAATATCTTTGATTTGAGTGGTGGTTGATGAGGTAATTAAATCTTTTAAAGACAAACGACCTTTTAGTCGATCTTCATCGTCAACCACGTAAATAGAGTGTACACGCGATACGTTTTCTGCTTGTTTGCGAATTTCTTGAATACACGTTAATACATTCCAGTTTTCGTTTACCTGAATGTACTCTTTTGCCATTAAACCACCAGCAGTATCCTCGTCATAACGCAACAATTCAACAATGTCTTTGGCGTGTTCAAAATCTTCAAGCTCCGAAATAACCTCATCTTTCATTTCTTCCGATAGTTCGGCGATAATATCTACCGCGTCATCGGTATCCATTTCGTCTAACTCTTCGGCAATTTCTTTAGCAGAAAGGTTGTTTAAGATTTTTTCACGAACTTCTTCATCTAATTCCAACAGAATTTCAGAACTAATTTCCGATTCAATAATACGGAACAAATAACCTGCATCTTCTCCGTTTAATTCGTTAATTATTTCTGCAATATCAGCAAAGTGAATGTCCTCGAGACGGCGAAGTATTTCGCGTTCGTTTTTTTCGGCAATTAAGCCTTCAATCTCTTGGATAAATTCTTTACTGATTTTAAATTCCATACGCTTCTATTTTTTGTGTAAGTGCTATAAATTCTTCTACGCTTAATTGTTCAGGACGAAGGTTAAAAACGGCATCGTCTTTAATTTCTTCTGATATAAAACTTTTTAAACTGTTGCGCATTGTTTTTCTGCGCTGGTTAAATGCCGATTTTACTACGGTAAAAAATAATTTTTCACTGCAAGGTAAACTGTAATTTTCTTTGCGAATCATGCGCATTACGCCCGATTTTACTTTTGGTGGTGGTGTAAAAACGTGTTCTGATACGGTGAATAAATATTCGGTGTCATAAAAAGCCTGAGCCAAAACTGATAATATCCCATAAGTTTTACTGCCTTTTTTCTCGCAAATACGTTCAGCAACTTCCTTTTGGAACATTCCCGAAAATTCCGGTATCTGATCGCGCATTTCTAAAACCCTGAAAACAATCTGTGTTGAAATATTGTACGGAAAGTTTCCTATGATTGCAAAAGGCTCTTCGTTAAAAATCTTCTTTAAATTGTATTTTAAGAAATCTTCTGCAATTATATGGTTATGTAATTTAGGATAATGCTTTTCAAGATAAACAACCGATTCTTTATCAATTTCTACCACAAAAGTTTCAACGGGTTTGTCTAATAGGTATTTTGTTAAAACCCCCATTCCCGGACCAATTTCTAAAATTTTGCTGTAACCGTTTAAGGTTAGTGTATCGGCAATATTTTTGGCAACACTTTCGTCATTTAAAAAATGCTGACCTAAATGTTTTTTTGCTCTTACGTTATCATTATTACTCATGTTCGCTAATAATTTCAAGGTCGGTACGGAATGCTAACATTTTGTCTGCAAACAGCTGTAAACCTTCGCTGCGTAACAAAGGTGCGTGATTTTGTTTGTAATCTTCTAACGCTTCTTTAGTTTCGGCAAAATACTGTGCAGAATAAGTTATGCCGCCCATATCTTCATCAACCAAAACTTTTACCAAACGTGCCGATTTAAAACAACCGGTGTTCAACATTTCTTGAATATGTTTGGTTTGCATCCAGTTTAGCCATTGTTCGTGAACAGACTCGTCTATATTTATGGTAACGTTGTAAATGATCATACGTTTCTATTTTTAGAAAAAAACACCAACTGTATAATTGGTGTTTTTAGGTTTTTAATTAATAATATCGAATCCGCAGTAAGGTTTTAATACGTCTGGTATTACAATGCCTTCTGGTGTTTGATAATTTTCTAGAATACCTGCTAACACTCGTGGTAACGCTAAAGACGAACCGTTTAAGGTGTGTGCTAATTGCGTTTTGCCATCTTTGCCTTTAAAGCGTAATTTTAATCGGTTTGCTTGAAAAGTTTCGAAGTTCGATACCGATGAAATTTCTAACCAGCGATCTTGTGCGGTTGAAAAAACTTCAAAATCGTAAGTTAATGCCGATGTAAAACCCATATCACCACCGCATAAACGCAAAATACGATAAGGTAATTTTAGTTCGTTTAAAATTTCTTTTACGTGTTCAACCATTCCTTCTAACGCTTCGTACGATTTTTCAGGATGTTCTATACGAACAATTTCCACCTTGTCAAACTGATGTAAACGGTTTAATCCGCGAACGTGAGCACCCCAAGATCCAGCTTCTCTACGAAAACATGGCGTGTAGGCAGTTGCAAGAACAGGTAATTCATTTTCCTGTAAAATAACATCGCGAAAAATGTTTGTAACCGGAACTTCAGCTGTTGGAATTAAATATAAATCATCTTTAGCATCGTGGTACATTTGTCCTTCTTTATCAGGTAACTGACCCGTGCCGTAGCCCGAAGCTTCGTTGATTAAATGCGGAACCTGATATTCTTTATAGCCAGCATCGGTATTTTTATCTAAAAAATAACTAATTAAAGCACGTTGTAATTTAGCGCCTTTGCCTTTATAAACCGGGAATCCGGGAGCTGTAATTTTAGTTCCTAATTCAAAATCAACGATATCGTATTTTTTAATAAGATCCCAATGCGGAACGGCATCCTCATGTAACATTGGAATTTCGCCCGATTGAAAAATATTCAAATTATCATCTGCGCTTTTTCCTTCCGGAACAATATCAGCAGGTGTATTCGGTAATTTATATAATTCTTGTGTAAGCTCTTCTGTAACGTTATTTAAAACATCTTTTAGCTCAGCGGTTCTTTCTTTGTGTTTTGCTGTTTTTTCTTTTAAGATTTCGGCTTTAGATTTTTCGCCGTTACGCATTAAATCACCAATTTCTTTGGATAGCTTGTTCGATTCTGCCAAGATATTGTCTAATTCAACCTGTGTTGCTCTGCGCTGTTCATCCAAGTCTATAACTTTTTGAATCATTTCAGCAGCATCAAGATTTCTTTTTGCAAGTGCTTTTACCACTTGTTCTTGATTTTCTCTAATATAAGCTATCTGTAACATAAAAAATTAATTGTTAAAGGGCAAATTTACACAAATTCTTTATGAATAGATAACTATTCAAGCAATAATTCTTTGGATAGGATATGTCTGAACTATAAATAATTATAGTATTTTTACGCAAATTAGTATCTAATGAAAAGAGTATTTTTTCTGCTTGCTTGCAGTTTGTTTACATTATCTTCTATAGCTCAAGTTTCATCAAATTCACAAGATGATTACCGTTTGTACGAAAAGCAGGCGGCACAAAAACGTATGGCTTTTAAAGAAAACCCCAATACGTTTAATTATGATGTTAAGCATCAAAAATTAGAATTTAATGTAGATCCTTCTCAATATTACATTAGCGGAGCAGTTACCACTAAATTTGTACCTAACCAAAACCTGCAAACTATAGTTTTTGATTTAAGTCATGATTTAACAGTTAGTGAGGTAACACAAGGTTTGCAAACAGCAACTTTTACGCAAGCAAATAATGAACTAATTATTCAATTGCCACAACAAGTACTTATGGGTGCAGATGGTGAGGTGAAAATTATGTATGAAGGTGTGCCGCCCAGAGCCAACGAAGCTTTTACGCAGAGTTACCATAACAACACACCAATTGTTTGGACCTTGTCTGAACCTTTCGGGGCAAAAGATTGGTGGCCTTGCAAGCAATCGTTAAACGATAAAATTGATGCTATAGATATATATATAACCGCACCAACGGCAATGGTTTCTGTTTCTAATGGAATGGAGCAATCGCAAACAACCAATACCAATGGAACAAAAACCACACACTTTACACATGGTTTTCCAATTCCTGCTTATTTGGTGGCTATTGCGGTTACCGATTATCAATTGTATACACAAATTGCTGGTACGGTACCCAATACGTTTCCTATTGTTAATTATTTATATCCCGAAACCTATCAATCTGCAGTAAGTCAGTTGGCTGTGACATTACCCATTATGGATGTTTTTGAAGAGTTATTTGGAACCTATCCGTATCATACCGAAAAATATGGACATGCGCAGTTTGGCTGGGGTGGAGGAATGGAACATACAACGGTTTCTTTTATGGGAGGTTTTTCTCGACATTTAATTGCGCATGAGCTGGCACATCATTGGTTTGGAAATAAAGTTACTTGTGGAAGTTGGAAAGATATTTGGATAAACGAAGGTTTTGCAGAATATATGGCGGGTTTGGTTGTAGAGCATTTAGACGGACAGAATAATTTTACCAATTGGAAAGCCGATAAAATAAACAACATTACTTCGGCTCCCGCAGGAAATGTCTATTTAACCGATAATCAGGCGCTAGATTCTAACCGAATTTTTAGTAGCAGGTTAACGTATAACAAAGGATCAATGGTAGTACACATGTTGCGCTATGTTTTGGGAGATGAAGATTTTTATCAGGGAATGCGTAATTTTTTGAACGATCCGGCTATTGCTTATAATTATGCAGTTACAACCCAAGTGAAAGATCATTTAGAAGCCGCATCGGGCAAAGATCTTACAGAATTCTTTAACGATTGGATCTATGGTGAAGGATTTCCTTCTTATCAAGTTAATGCAGAAATAGTATCGGCAACACAAACAAAAATTATCTTATCGCAAACAACATCGCACGCTAGTGTTTCTTTTTTCGAAATGCCGGTAACCTTAAAATTTACAGGTAGTAATGGCGAAATAGAAAATGTCGTATTGCAACACACGCAGAACAATCAACAATTTGTTGTAGAAACCAATGTGGGTAAATTGACAGCGATAGAAGTGAATCCTTTAAATGATATTGTTAGTAAAGATCATCAAGTAACTATAATAGAAGCGGCGTTGCCAATAGTAGAAGAGTTAAAGGTTTTTCCTAACCCAACAAAAACATCTTTTAGAGTACATATTCCAGAAAGTATGCAGGTGCTGTCTATGAATATCTTTGATTTAAAAGGAAAATTAATTTCAAAAAACATCAGTAACCCCTATGTATCAGAACAACTGGCAAGCGGAGTTTATATTTTGGAAATTCAGACACCAGAAAAAATCTATCATAAAAAAATTATAAAAAATTAAATTGAAAACAAACAATGCCAAAGAGTAAGGTTAAAATCTTACATTTGTGCATCAAAAAATGAAAGTATAATAATAAATGGACGTATTAGTTAAGTTATCGCAGTTTTTATTAAGTTTATCTTTATTAATTGTGTTGCATGAGTTGGGGCACTTTATCCCAGCGAAATTATTTAAAACACGTGTAGAAAAGTTCTATCTTTTCTTTGATATAAAATTCTCTTTATTTAAGAAAAAAGTAGGCGACACCGTTTACGGAATAGGGTGGTTGCCATTAGGTGGTTATGTGAAAATTGCCGGTATGATTGATGAAAGCATGGATACCGACCAATTGAAACAAGAACCGCAACCATGGGAATTTCGTTCAAAACCGGCATGGCAGCGTTTAATCATCATGTTGGGTGGTGTAACGGTAAACTTTATATTGGCATTTGTTATTTATATTGGAATGACCTGGTTTTATGGCGATAAATACATTGCGAACGATACTTTAAAAGATGGTGTTTGGGTGACTTCTGAAGTATTGGAAGACGTAGGAATGCAGTCGGGAGATAAGATTATTTCTATTGATGGACAGCACTTAGAAAGATTTGATGAGGCTGCAATGAAAATTATAATGGGAAAAGAAATTCTTGTTGATCGTAATGGTGTGCAAGAAACCATTAAATTACCTGTAGATTTTATAAATAGCGCATCAAAAAGAAAGAAAACGAAGCTATTAATGCCACGTATGCCCTTTGTAGTTGGTGGCTTTACAGATGATTCACCCAACAAAGATGTTTTACAACCAAAAGATTTTGTTACAGCTGTTAATGGACAAAAGATAAGTTACTTCGATCAAATGGACGATGTTTTAAAACAATTGTCTAACAAAGAAGTCCCTGCAAAAATAACCAGAGATAACAAAGAAATTGATGTTGTTTTAAAAGTAAATGCAGAGGGAATGATTGGTGTAAGCCCGGCTTTAATTACACATAACGATGCCGAGAAGTTAGGTTTATACAAATTAAGTACTGATAGGTATAGTTTTGCAGAATCTGTTCCCGTAGGTGTTAATATGGGAATTAATAAGTTAAAAGAATATGGACAACAATTAAAATTAATTGGTAACCCCGATACTGGCGCTTACAAAGAAGTAGGTGGTTTCATGGCAATTTTTAATATTTTTCCTGATTTTTGGAGTTGGGAAGCTTTCTGGCAAATTACCGCTTTACTGTCAATTATGTTAGGTGTAATGAATTTATTACCAATTCCAGCGTTAGATGGTGGTCATGTTTTATTTTTATTATACGAAATGATTTCGGGTAGAAAACCAAGCGATAAGTTCTTAGAATATGCACAAACAGTTGGTTTTGTTATACTTATTGCTTTGCTGCTGTTTGCAAACGGTAACGATATATTTAAAGCCATAACGGGCAAGTAAAAAAAATAACGATTTTTTAAAAAAGGTGTTTGCAAAAAGGAAAAATCGTTCTATATTTGCATCGCAATAAAGGTAACACACCTTCCTCCTTAGCTCAGTTGGTTAGAGCATCTGACTGTTAATCAGAGGGTCCTTGGTTCGAGCCCAAGAGGGGGAGCAAAGTTGCCAAAGCAACACCTTAATTTTATTGCAAAATAGAAAACTTAAAATTTAAGTTTCCTCCTTAGCTCAGTTGGTTAGAGCATCTGACTGTTAATCAGAGGGTCCTTGGTTCGAGCCCAAGAGGGGGAGCAAATTGCGAAAGCAATGAACAATTTTAATATTTTAAGTTTCCTCCTTAGCTCAGTTGGTTAGAGCATCTGACTGTTAATCAGAGGGTCCTTGGTTCGAGCCCAAGAGGGGGAGCAAAAAACAAAAGCCTTACAGAAATGTAGGGCTTTATTATTTCTAGGATATACTTTTCTTAAGGTTCGAGCACCTGCTTAAAAATTATGGGGCTTTAGGATAATCAATAAAAGGAACGTAAAATAGAAAAACCTTACAGAAATGTAAGGCTTTGTAGTTATACTTTTTTAGGCGGAAGGTCAAACGCTATGGCATTGTGCTCAAAATGTCCTTTATGTGCGCCATCGCAAAAGGGTTTGTTTTTAGACAAACCGCATCGACAGATCGAAAGTACTGTTCTGCTTTGTAAACCATACGCATTTCCTTCTTTATCTACGATTTCGAAATCTCCTTCTATTTTTACCGATCCATTGTCATTAATGGTAAGTTTTGTTTTAGACATAGTTGTATGTTATTTGTTTCTACACAAAACTAACGATAATGTTGTTAATTTTTACCTTGCCGATTCTATTTAGAAACGTTCCTTTTAAGGACTTAATACTACGTGGCTTTTAATTACTGAAGTAAAAGTTTTTTTAATTAGTGTGAAATAAAAATCCCAACCTAAAGCTGGGATTTTATCTTTTAATATCTGATTAATTATCCTTTTACATTCAGCATAATTGATAATTCATCTAGTTGAGTGTTATCAATAGTTGCAGGTGCATCAATCATCACATCACGACCTGAATTGTTTTTAGGGAATGCAATAAAATCACGAATGGTTTCTTGTCCGCCTAAAATAGCTGTTAAACGATCCAATCCAAAAGCCAAACCGCCGTGTGGTGGTGCGCCAAACTGGAAAGCGTTCATTAAAAAACCAAACTGCTCTTGTGCTTGTTCTGTTGTAAAACCTAAATGTTTAAACATTAAAGCCTGCATGTCTTTGTCGTGAATACGAATCGATCCACCGCCAATTTCATTACCGTTTAATACCAAATCGTATGCGTTTGCACGAACTTTACCCGGATCGGTATCTAACAAGTGCATGTCTTCTGGTTTTGGCGATGTAAACGGATGGTGCATTGCATGGAAACGTTCCGAATCTTCATCCCATTCCAACAACGGAAAATCAACAACCCATAAAGGTGCAAATTCGTTTGGTTTACGCAAGCCCATACGGTTTCCTAACTCCATACGCAATGCTGATAACTGGCTGCGTGTTTTGTTTGCCGAACCTGACAATACTAAAATTAAATCGCCTTCGTTAGCTCCAGTAGCTTCAGCCCATTTTGCTAAATCTGCTTGATCGTAGAATTTATCTACCGATGATTTGTACTGATTGTTTGCTTCGCATTTTACATACACCATTCCTAATGCACCAACCTGCGGACGCTTAACCCAATCAATTAACGCATCGATTTCTTTACGAGTATACGTTGCAGCTCCTGGAACGGCAATTCCAACGACTAATTCTGCCGAATTGAAAACAGGGAATTCTTTGTGTTGAGCCACCGCATTTAATTCTCCAAATTTCATTCCAAAACGAATATCTGGCTTGTCGTTTCCGTAGGTTTTCATGGCTTCATCAAAAGTCATACGTGGAAATTTCTCAATTTCTATGTTGTGGATGTTCTTAAGTAAATGACGCGTTAATCCTTCGAAAACATTTAAAATATCTTCTTGTTCAATGAACGACATTTCACAGTCGATTTGAGTAAATTCTGGTTGACGATCGGCACGTAAATCTTCGTCACGGAAACATTTCACAATTTGGAAATATTTATCCATTCCACCAACCATCAATAATTGCTTGAATGTTTGTGGCGATTGTGGCAAAGCGTAAAACTGACCCGGATTCATACGTGAAGGCACTACAAAATCGCGTGCGCCTTCTGGTGTAGATTTAATCAAATAAGGCGTTTCTACCTCACAGAAATCTAAATTCGATAAATAATTGCGAACTTCTTGCGTTACTTTATGGCGAAATAACAAGCTGTTTTTAACTGGGTTACGACGAATGTCTAAATAACGATATTTCATACGAATATCCTCACCACCGTCAGTTTCATCTTCAATAGTAAAAGGTGGTAATTGCGATTCGTTTAAAACAGTTAATTCCTTTACCAAAACTTCTAGTTCACCTGTTGGGATATTTGCATTTTTAGATTCACGTTCTATAACGATTCCCTTAACTTGTATCACAAATTCGCGACCCAATGATTTTGCTAACTGCATTACCGATTCTTCGGTACGCGATTCATCAAAAATTAACTGAGTAATTCCGTAACGGTCACGTAAATCAACCCAAATCATAAAACCTTTATCACGTGATTTTTGAACCCATCCCGCAAGAGTAACTTCTTTATTTACATCGGCAATACGTAATTCGCCGCAATTATGACTTCTGTACATTTTTCTAAAAAAAATAGTTTGCGCAAAGGTACTGTTTTGTCTTAATTTATAATGAAATTATTAGTGGTTTTTATTTTAGTAGTGCGAATAAGGAATGAATGATGAACCTATTGATAGATTTTTTAATATAAATCTACAAAACCGTAATTTTTATAAATTAAACATAATTTGTAATTATTTATTTAAGCTTTTGTTAAAAAAAAACCTTATGTTTGAAGTAAATCAAAAATATATTAAACTACATGGAAGCAAGAAAACGTAGAACCATTCTTTTTTTGGGAATGGCACTATTTGCGATGTTTTTTGGAGCAGGAAATTTATTACTACCCGCTTATTTAGGCTTGCAAACCCGCACAGATTGGACGGCAACATTTGCAGGTTTTTCGTTAACAGCTATTTTAGCACCTGTTTTAGCAATTTTTGCAGTAGCCGTCTCAGGTAACTATTTTACCGATTTGGGTGCACGTGCAAATGTTAAATTAGCCTATGTTTTAGCTACAGTTAATGTTTTGTGTATTGGTCCTTTAATTGCATTACCACGCGCAGGAGCATCGGTTTTCGAAGTTGCTATCCAGCCAATTATACCACATGCGCAACCAGTTTGGGTTTGTGTTTTGTTTTTTGGTGCAGTAATGGCGGCATCACTTTCTTTAAACCGCATTACCGCCATTTTAGGTAAAATATTTACACCTATTTTATTAATTTTTCTTGCTATTTTAATTATACCTGGCTTTTTTGTTGGGTCGGAAGTTAATATTCCGCCAACAGTTATTGAAGATCGTTTTTATGTAGGATTTAATGAGGGTTACCAAACAATGGATGTTTTAGCGGGATTGATTTTTGCCGTGCTGTTAATTGCCGGAGCCAATCGTAAAAGCTATACACATATAAACGAAAGGGTAGAAGTTGTGGTTAAAGCCGCACTTTTAAGTGCTTTTTGTATGATACTGGTTTATGGCGGTTTGTTTTACCTTGGTGCGCACGCTACAGTGAATGTTTCCAATACCACACGATCGTCTTTATTGGTTCAAATTGCCACACAACATTTTGGCAATAGCGGTATTTATTTAATATCAATATTAATGATTTTGGCGTGTTTAACTACTGCAATTGCATTAACAGCTGGGTCGGCAAACTTTTTTGAACGATTAACCAAAGGAAAGTTAGGATATATTGAAGGAGTAATATCAATTACATTAGTATCAACTCTTTTAGCAATTATTGGGGTAGATGGAATTATTGATTATGCTGCTGCAACCTTAAACTTTATTTACCCAGTAACTTTAGTGTTAATACTTTCAGTATTACTGTTTGGAAAAATTATTCATAACCAGAAACCTTATTTTATAACATTAATTGTAACAATGGTTGTATCGTTGATTAGATTGGTAGCTAATTGGTTTCCGTCAGAAGATTTCTTTACGCAATTACTGAACATGTTGCCTTTGGCACGTTTTAATCTAGAATGGGTACTACCTGCAATACTAACATTTATAATAAGTTGTTTTGCTTTAGGTAGAAATTTGAATAGGAAATAGATTTATATTGATTGCAAAAAAAAACCAACCGTTAAAGGTTGGTTTTTTAGTATTATTTCTTTTCTAATATCACAGACAATTTGTTGAAATCTGCAGCTGCGTTTATAATTTTTTGGTATTGCGGATACACGCTTGCAGGTAATTCAACAAATTCGTAATGTTCGGTGTTTTTTACAATTAGTTGGTTGCCTTTAATTTCGTAAGATGATATAAAATCGGCAACTACTTTTCCTTGATAGGTTAACGATTGATTCATATTAAAGACTTCTGGATTTTTAATCTTATAATCTGCCGGAAGCGTTAATGTTATGGTTCTATCATACGAATGTGGATTGTCTATTTCTATTGGGAAAACACGTTCTTTTTCTTCGTACATTTCCATTTGCTTGCCAATTACTTCGCCCACTTTAAAAATATAATTGTTTCCGGCTTTGGTAATTAAATCTTTTGCATTGGCTTTAACATCTATCACAAAATGTTCTTTACCTACAAATTCTAAACCTTCGTTTTTAGCTTCTACCGATGCAATTTCAGATTCAAATGTATAGTTTTTTGCTATAAAATTTAACATCTCTTGATATTCTGTAGGATCAGAAAAATCTTTTGCAGGTTGAAAATTTAATGATTCGTACCCATTGAATTTAATTTTTGATGCCAACGCAGGATCGGTAACACTGTTAGAAAAATCAACATGAATATCCATTACAGACATACTTTGATTTTTAGGAAAATCAATTGTTTTTACTTCTGAAACCGGAACTTGGATTCCACCAAAGGTTTTTGATTTTACAAATAAACCATGATTTCCTGCAAATTGGTCATCAAACATTGGTGTTCTGTAAGCTGGTGCTCCTGGTTCTACATAAACATCGGCTGTTGGAAAGTAAAAAAGAACTTCTTTAAAGTTAAGATACGATTCAAAATTTGGATCAAAAACATTCTGAAAACGGTCTGTGGTAAAAACAATTTCGTAAGGAACATTCATTTTTTTATACGCATTGGCATATAGTTTTAAAAGATCAAACAGATTTCCTTGTTTGTTGTTAATAATGTCTGCTAAATTTTCATTTGCCGAAAAATAACGATTGTATTGTATGTTTTCTTTGATGTTTTTTTCGATGTTCTGAATTTGTGCAAGCGGATCGGATGTTTTTTGGAATTTCTTTACAAAATTTTCTAATGCTTTTTCTTCTGCTTTAGAAAGTTCACGGTGATAAGCTTCGTATAAGCTTTTAGCATAATCGGAGTGATTGTATATGTTTTTAGTGTTTGTTGAAAGGTTTTCGTCTAACTTATAACTAAAACGTTGACTATTTTTAAGCATATTGCTTTGACGTTCGTTATCTGGAACCGACGGAATATTTAAAGCTTCTACATAAAGTGAGTTTTTTTCTTTGTAGCTTTTTAGTTTGCTTTCTGCCTTTGGAAATCCGTTGTACGATGCCGAACTAAACAACAAACGCTCTGGGTAAATAAGTTCTACAGTAGTTTTTAAAACAGGCGCATTGCTTTGTAATTTTAAGGTGCTACCAGAAATTTCAGGTTCTTTTTTTATAATATGAAATTTTTCTATAATTGCTCCTTTTTCTAATCCGTTTACTGCAAAATAATTATACTTTGTTTGTCTTTGTTCGTCTATTTCTTCTTTAATATCAGATTGTTTCAGCTCTATAATTTTGCCGTTTTTAAGTATAACACGTAATTTATTGGCAATAAGATTATCGTTCATACCTGCCGGAATGTACACTTTGTTGTTACGTTCAATAGCATTGTCAGAATTTATTAGTTTTTTTTCATGAATAAGACGGTATTCTGATGCCGTATCATTTTCAAAAACAAATTCAGATTTAATGTGGCGTTCTAAAATAATTTCTTCTTCTTTTTGAAATTTTGGATCTATTTTATATTCTGCCGATGAAAATTCGTAGTTTTTAAACTCAAATTTTTGTGCCTGTACATTCCATACGCTAACGGAAATGAAAAGGGTTAGTAGTACACTTTTAATTTTTATCATTTTTTTTGATTATAATGGTTTCTAGATAGTTTTCTTTTAGTTTTTTTAAAGATTCGTTCCACAACGCAAATTGTTGAGGTGCAATTAGTGTCTGCTTTATTTGGACATTGTAATTTAATTCTACAGTGGTATCTTTTTTAGAATAGCTAAAGTTAAAAGCTATTAAATCGTTTGAAAAAGAAGCGTTTTCTGGTAAATGTGTTACTTTGTTTCCTTGCGGAATGTTTAGTGTAACCCGATAAGATTGATTGCTTAAAAAATCGTGATCGTATGTTTGTGAACGGGTAGGCTCAAAAGCATCGTTTTGAAAAGGTTTATCTAAGGTAAGGTTTATATACATTTCGTCACCAGAACTTACCACATAATTATCTAATTCAAAATTATAGGTAATGGTATAAGGTTGGTCGTTATTGTCGAAATCTTTTTCGGTAAAATCAGAAAGCTTAAACTTGTTATTTCCTTTTTCTAACAAAGAAAAAACATATTCTTTTCTATGACGTGCATTATCACCAATTATGTTACGATATTGTGTTGCGGCCAAACCATTTGCGGTGTAAACACCTTTTCCAATAATTTTTTGTTCTGCCAAAGTAATATCTACAACATCGGTAATGTTGTTCAATTGTGCGTCAACTTCTGGTACTGTTGCTATAATGTACAAACTGCCTTGGGCAATAAGCGCCTCTTTACCTTGAATAAAGCTGGAAGGCATACCAAAAGGCACATTCGCATCTGTAGCGTCAAGATATATATTTTTTCCATCTTTAATATATGTTGCAATCATGTGATTATCTACTGCAGGAGTGGGAAGTTGCTGATAGGTGTAAGGTAATTCACGTGTGCCAATCCAAGTGAAATTAACATTTGGTACATTTACATATTTAGCCATTTCGGTAATTATACTCGTCATGTCTTTACAATCACCAAATTTGCGTTCAAACACTTTATCTGCTTCTCTAGGAATAAAACCTTCGTAACCACTTTCAAACGCAACATATTTAATGTTTTTTTGAACCCACTTAAAAATGGTTTTCATTTTTTCGTCGTCGGTGGTGCAGTTTTTAGTTAGATCTACCGTAAAAGTTTTTAAATCGGCACTTTCTTTTAGGTTTATTTTTGATATGAAGTTGTGATAATACGCATATAGTTTATCAACAGATCCTAAAACGGGCACAAGTTGTTCTTTGGTTTTGTATTCAGAAATCCAAAAGTGAAGATGTGGCGTTTCGTACATATTACCGGCAGCACCTCCATCGTTTTTCATAGCAGGTATATTTTCTTTTTTAAATGTTGTAGTGGTAACACCTTTTTTAGATTCGGTAGTAATATCTATCGCATTTTTATCAATATTAAACAACCTGTAATCTATTTTTACTGTTTCTGGGTGACTTATTTTTAAGGTTCTTTTTTCGTTAACATAACTTGTTGCAAACATGAATCTGTGTAGTAAAAACGGATCGGCAAATTCAATTTTATACTTTAAAACTTTTTTACTACCGCTGGTAAGGTTGGCATAATTAAAGGTTTTAAGTTTTACATCGCTATCAAAAACACTTTGGCGATCTAGTTTTTTGTCTGCAATATGTGCAACATCGGTTTTTTTTTGTCTACCGTTTATAGTGTTTAGTGTGTATGCTTCGTATGATTTTATAGGAGAAAGATCAGAAAAAACAATGCTTTCTACGGCGCTAAATCCACCTTTATCACTAATAATCATAGACTCTTCGTGGTTATCTTGCGAGATAACCAATTGATTGTTTTTGTTAACGTTTATATGATAATGTTCTACATAATCTGTTACAATTTCTGATTGTCCCGGATATTTTTGCTGCGGATTTACAATAGGTTGTGCATTCCCAAGCACGCCTGAAAACAGTAAAACTATTAAGCTAAATCGCCACCAAAATATCTGAATCATAGGTGTAGTTATGTTTAATCTTATTGTTTTCATAAATTTTATAGTTTCCGTGAATTTCATCTTCAGAATATTCTGTTTCAATCAATTTATCACCGTTTGTATCAAAGTAAATGGTGTTTCCTTGTTGTTTGCCATTTATAAACGATGTTTGCATATATCGCTGACCATTTTCGTAATTAATATGTTGATTGCCGTTTAACCAACCAGAATTATATTGTGCATGATAAGCAAGCGAACCATCTTCGAAATTTAGCTTATAATCACCATTATATAGAAAGTTTTTAAAGTTAATTTCTAATGCTTTTTTTCCGTTTTTATAATAGGATTCTATCTTATTGACTTCTTTTGTAAAAGGTATTTTGCTTGATAACTCACCATTTTTATCTACTGTTTGATAGCTTGTTGGTGTATCATAATAATAATGAATAATGGCAAGTGTTTCGCCGTTTGTTCCAAAAATGGTGTTGGTTCCGTGGCGTTGGTCGTTAATATAATTTACTTCGGTAGATTTTTTATTTATTCCTGGAATAAACACTGTTCTTACAAAATTTTCTTTACCCCATTCAAACTGCAAACTGTTGATAGGATTGCCTAAATGATCATATTTTTTAGATAAACCATGACGTTTACCTGCAAAATAATCCGCTTCATATGTAAGTTTACCGGTTGGTGCATTGTAAATTTGCTTTCCGTGTAATACGTTATTTACATAGTTTTCTTTGTTTAACACTAAACTGCCCGCTTGTTTTACAGATGTTCCGTGTAATTGTCCGTTTTTAAGTTCAACCGTTTTGGTAGTTGCAGCAGTTTCTTTAATTGTGAATTTTCCGTTTTTTTCTACAAAATCAAAAGTAGTTGGTGTATCTAACAAATAAAATGTAGAAGCTAAAGTAAAATTAGTGCTTAGTATATCTTTACGATAAAGTTTTTGGTCTTGTGTGTAAATATACTTTTCGTTTTCTAAGTTATTATTAATGTAGAATGCGTTTGTAGAGATTTTACCATTATCGTAATACAAAATTTCCGGACCATTTAAACCGTTTTCGTCATAATACTGAGTGTATTTTATTTTGTTGTTCCAAAAATCTTCAAACAAACCATTGTAAAGATTTTCTTTGTACGAAACCTTATAATCTCTTTGACCGTTGCTTAAAAAAGTTTCTATTTTTAAATAATCTCCATTATTATCAAAAGTTGTTTTACTTTTTAAATACCCTAAAGCATCGTAATAGCTCCATTCGCCAACAGGTTTGCTTTTTTCGAAAGATCCTTCTGCAATAAGATTTCCTAATGCATTGTAATTTTGATACTGCGTTTTGTCTTTGTTTTTTAAGGCAGGTGCGTTTGCAAATTGAAACTCTGAATGACTGTATTTACCGTTTTTGAAAAAGTGTGTTTGATATTTATGTCCACTTTCATCAAAACTTTCGGCAGAAATTAAATTCTCTTTTGCGTCATAATTTTCTTTCTCAAGCAGTTTTCCATCAACAGAAAAAAGCTCGCTAGAAACAATTTTATGATCCTTATAAGTAATTAGGTTTTCAACTTTTTTGTTAGAATGATAGCTTGTATAAGTTACAGGTTTGCCTTTAATATATTTAGATTCTAGTTTTAATGTGCCGTTGTCGTAATATTCTAGAAAATCACCATCTATTTCATTATCTGCATAGTTGCTATTTAATACTAAAGTTCCTGTTTCGTTAAAGCGTTTGTACTCACCGTTAAACAGACCGTTTCTATAATTTGCAATTATTTTTTTTGTACCGTCTGGGTAGTAACATTGCGAAAGTCCGTTATATGAATCATCTACATAAGTGCCTTCACAGTTTTTGCCCGATGTAGGATAATAAGTGGTGTATTTACCGTCTGCTTTTCCGTTTTTTGAATTTAAATCTAAAATAAGTTGATTGTTAACAGCGTAATTTTTTATTGCGCCCGTTATTTCACCGTTTACATAATTTTCAGAGTAGCTTAAATTTCCATTAGCTTCGTAATAATTTTTTACACCGTTTAAGTTATTGTCTTTGTAAGTTATGTCTGCCTTTTTTGTGCCTAAAAAGTCTTCTACAATTCCGGTTCCTTCTAATTCATTTTCTTTATTAAGAGGTAAAAAAACTTTTTCGTTATTTTCTCTAAAAACCTTGTACTTTTGATTTCCTCTGTAACCAGTAAAATAGTTCTCTGTTATTTTTGGAATTAAAAAAGTATCTACGTAATTTTTAATTTCTTTATCATTTTTACTATATTCCTTCTCAAAACTTGAACTTATAGATCCAAGCGAAAGGTATAAATAATTTTTTGTGTGTTTTGCCAACGCAATCTCTTTGAAATGTTTTCCAAATTGATTTTCAAAAAAGCCATTTTTAACGTCGTGCGTTTCAAAATAATCAATAATAGCCTGCATGTTTCTTACCACAACATCGTCTATGCCAATTTTTAGCGGATAGTTTGCATGATATTGAACCTGAGCGTTTAAAAGTTCTTCTAATTCTTTAAACTGATCGCCAGTTTCAGAATATTTTAATGTAGGTTTGCTGGTGTAATTTTGGTGGTATTTTTTGTTTAAAGTACTCAATGCACTATAAGCGTTTGCCGAAAGAGGATCAAGCATTAAAAAAGTCATTAAAGACAAACTGCCTTCTACAATTTTACCATCTTCTAACGCTAAATTACCTAAATGATACAAAGCGCTTGTGTGCGATGGATCTATTGTTATTATTTTTTTATAAAGATCTAAAACTTCTTGGTTTTTTTTCTGTTTATAAAGAACTACTGCTTTGTTTAGTAACAAATGTGTAGATTCTGGATTGTTTTTTAAGCCTAAATCAAACATTTGTATTGCTTCATCTAGCTTATCGTTTTCACTTAAAACAATTCCATGAAGTGCTAATAAATAAGGCGCTTCTAAATATTTTTTTTCTTCGAAAAGTTGTGTTGATAGTTTTAAAGCTTCTTCTAACTTTTTATCGGCAAGTAACGAATTAATAATTTCGTATTGAGCAGTAATGTATTTGGGATCGCTAATATTTACTTTACTAAAATCTGCTATTGCTTTGTCATAAGCTTTGTTGGTATGTTGTTCTATTCCCGAAGAAATAAATTCACTTGCAGAATAAGTTTGTCCAAATAAGGGCATCGAAATTAACGTAAGCAATGTTAAGTATTTGTTTTTCATAAGTGTTAGGCTGTGTGAGATTTGTTAAAAATAACTTAATTTGTTAAAGTAAATATAAAAAAAAGAGTCATATTAAAAAATATGACTCTTAAAAAAATTAATTTTTAAATTATCTATCAGCATTAGCTCTCCACGTTGCACCATCTTTTAAGTACAATATGGTTAGTTTGCTAGCATTGATTCTTATGTAATGTGTACCCGATGAACCAATCATTACTGCGGTATTTTCGTTTTTTTCAAATTCAACACCCGTAATATCTGGTATACTGTCCGAAAATAAGAAGTTGTATTTATCGCCAACTTTTACAACCTGCACATGTCCGTTATCGTTAGATTTAGATTCATCTGCATTAGAATAACTTACTTCACCATTATATCTACCAATAAAGAAGTCGCTATCTGCTGGATCATCATCATCGCTACAAGCGGTAAAAACAAAGATTGATAAACATAAAATTCCGAAAATTTTTAAAATACTTTTCATAGCTTTTTAATATTTAATGTTACAACTTAAATAAACCAAGCATTGTGCCATTGCGAAATAGGGTGTTTACAGCTAGTTATATAGTTTTTTTAGACATGAATTTTGGTTATTTTTTCTACAAATGGTGTAATTATTTTAAACTTTTAAGAATTTTTTTAGATAAACAATAGCCAACATGCCACCGATTGCCGCCATACCCACACCAATTAAAACAGGCGAGTTATAAGTGTAGCCAATTGTTATAGGTATGCCGCCTAAATATGCGCCTAAAGTGTTACCAACATTAAAACTAGCCTGACCTGCAGCTGCAGCTATGTTTTCGGATCCTTTTGCAGATGTAATAAGCATCATTTGTAAAGGAGACCCAATAGTAAAAGCAACCAAACCGGTAATAAAAGCCATTATATAAGTAAGTTGAGTAATATGTGCGGTGAAATACACTACAACTAATGTAAACGCCATTGCTATAAAACAGCTAATGGCAGCTTTGGTAGGTGAAATGGTATCGGCTAACTTACCGCCAATAATATTCCCAAAAAACATTCCTAATCCTACTAAAATCATAATAAGTGGAACTTTGTTTTCTTGTAAACCTCCAACTTTTGTAACCATTGGCGATATATAAGTAATCCATGAAAACAAACCACCCGTTCCAATAGATATTACCGCAATAATTACCCAAGCTTTTAAATTTTTAAAGTACGATAGTTGTTGCTTTAAATTACCATTCATTTTACTATTCATAGCAGGCAACCAAAAATAAATGCTAAGAATCGTAATTAGCCCTAATGCCGCAATAATTCCGTAAGTAATGCGCCACGAATAATGATGCCCAATGTACGTTCCAAGCGGAACACCGGCTAAATTGGCAATAGTCATACCGGTAAACATAAAGGCTATAGCTTGTGCTTCTTTGCCTTTAGAAGCTAATTGTGCTGCCATTACAGATCCTACTCCAAAAAAAGCACCATGTGGTAAGCCCGACATAAATCTTGCAATGGCTAAGGTATTGTACTCTGGCGCAATGGCAAACAAACCGTTAAATACAACAAATAATAACATAAGGATTATTAAAACCTTTTTAGGAGCAATTTTACCTGTAAAAATGGTTAAAATAGGTGCGCCAACTACCACACCCAATGCATAAAGAGCAATAAAATGAGCAGCTTCTGTAATTTCTATTTGTTGATCTTTAGCTATATCTTGTAAAATACCCATCATGGTAAACTCGGTCATACCAATAGCTAAACCGCCACATGCCAAAGCAATTAATCCTTTATTCATCGTAGTTTATTAAGAATTTGCAAAGGTACCATATCCATTTTACATTTAATGTTTAAGGCAACTATAATTTTAGATTATTGCATTACCGTTACTAAGAGTCCGATTCTTCTCTTGGATTCATATCGCTGATTATATTTATAAACCCGTAGTGCATTATGTGATTAAAATTAATTCATTGAAAATGAATATAGAAAAAAAATAAGACTCCGTAGGAGTCAAATATTTGTAACCCCGAATGAAATTCGGGGGCAAATGAAATGAAACGATGTCGGGTTTTGGCGCATATTTTTGTAGCGAAACAAAGTGAAGTAAACAAAAAATGTGACAAAACGGTATTTTGATAATGCACTACGGGTATTTATAAGTAAAAAATAATAAGTTTACCGTAGTCTATTATAAAATATCACTGATACACAATTTATATGTTTTTAAACCCCAATAGTACATATAGTTATATATTGATTTATTGGTAAGTTATAGACAATCAAAAAGGTATATATAGTTTTTATCATTGATAAAACACATGTGTTTATTTTGTAAGATACAAAAACTATGTAGCTAAAAATTTGTTCAACAGTAAATACACAAACTATGTGGTAAAAAAACTATCCGATTTTAGTTTCTTTCATTTAAAAGGATCATACGCTACAGGTTAAGCTATTATCAACTTTACAATAAATGGCAACCTACTTCGCTTTTTTTCCTCGAAATAGCCCGCTATTTCTTCCTAAAAAACACTCGTATCTTACTTATTTATTGAAATATGAATCTCAATTTTATAATCGAACTCAGATTAATAGATTAAATCAAATCAAAAAAATCATAAAAATCATAAAAAAACATAAGGTATTGTATGATATTTAAATGGAATTAATATATTCGTACTATAAAAAATAAAACATTAAAAGGCTTTAAAGCAAAAATTTATGAAACAGAGTATGTCTGAAGATCAGCAATTTATTTTTGATTCTATTTACACACAGGTTCGTTCGGGGTTTTACAGTTTAGAGGACATTCAGAACAATATTATCGAAGAAATTGAAGATAATGGTTTTGAAGACGAGATTTCCGAAGATTGGGCGTACAAACAGATTAATGCTGTAAACGAAGAACTTTTAAAAGAAAGTGAATCGTGGGGTGAAAACACACAGACAAATAGGTTAATTGCGGCTTTTGATGAGTTGGCAGAATCTAAAATTATTGCACTTCATTATACAGGATATACAATGGATGATGGAGAGTACGAAGTTGTTGAGGTAGAACGTACCTTAAACGATAACAATGAAAAATCTGAAGGGTATTGTTTTTATCACGGACAAGATTTAGAACGTGCTGTTCGAGGAGAGGGGTTAAACATCAGTTTTCAGAAAATTAATAATGAAAGCGATGTTGTGAGTAAAGAAATTGCCAAAAAAATTGTTGCTGTTTTAGAAAAACATGATTTAAAAGTGGATTGGAACGGAAAAGCATCGAGCAAAATTTTACTGCCCGATTTTAAATGGGAAAGAATTTATGACGAAGACGATCGTGATTTACTAAATTACAATTATGTAATCGATGCCATTTTACTTAATAAATAACAAAAAGCCACTTGAACGAGTGGCTTTTACATATATAATATTTCTTTAAATCGAATCAATTATCAATTTATGAAAATCGATCAATGCTTTTAAAGCCCCAAGTTTGTCTTCAAATTCTAAATGGTATTTTGTAGAAATAATCCATTTTCCGGTAGTGTAATTCGATGTTATGTGTGGTTCAAATGCATTTTGTTTTGCAACTTTCTCTAAACCAGAAGTTATAGCTATATTCTGTAATGTTTTCTTAAAGATATTGTTGATACATTCTATATTCAGCATTTCTTTTTTACGTGAAAATAAACTCATAAAATGATTACGAGAAGTAATTTCAAAATTGTAAAAATTGCAATTGTTTAAAATTAAATCTACTTTTCCTAAATTATGATTTCCCAATTCATTACTAACCTTGATTATCATATTTTTATACGGTATTTCAATATGATATTCACTAATAATCATTCTGCTTCCACCAACTCCGCCAACTTTAAAATCATTAAAAGAAAAAATAGCATTTTCATAAGAATCTGCTACTGCTTTGTATTCGTTCTGCATTTATAAAATAGATTTAAACTTCTATAAATATAGCAACTCTGTAATTATCAACAATTATTATCGACAGTTTTTCATAAAAAAGCTATCTTTAAATAAAAAATGAAATTTGGAAAAGTTGCCGATCCGTCTTTGGTCGATTTTACCTTACCGCCAACTGCGCCCGAAACCTATCCCGTTTTAGGAATAAATCCTAAAGCTAATTTCGAGGTTTTTGTAGGTTGTGCCAAGTGGAACAAAACCGATTTAAAAAACTTCTACCCAAAAGGCACAAAATACGAATTGATGTATTACAGCAAGCAGTTCAATAGTATCGAGCTGAATGCTACTTATTACCGTTCGCCATCTAAAGATCAGGTGCGGATTTGGAACGATAAAACGCCCGAAAACTTTAAATTTTTTCCTAAAATTCCACAATCTATCAGTCATTACAGTCGGTTGTTAAACACCAATGAAAAAGTTTTGACATTTACCGATGCTTTGGCGTTTTTCGAAGATAAATTGGGAATGATCTTTCTACAAATGCACGAAAACTTCAAACCAAAAGATTTTGATCGATTACAGAAATTTATCGAAGAATTCCCAAAAGGTTTTCCGTTAGCTGTTGAGGTTCGAAATGAAGAATGGTTTGCATATAAAACCATTTTCAATCAATATTGTAATTTGTTGCAAAAGCACAACGTAGCAAATATTATCGTTGATACTGCTGGTCGTCGTGACATGCTTCACATGCGTTTAACCGGCAACACGGCTTTTGTGCGATACGTTGGTGCAAATACCGCTGCAGATTACGACCGCTTAAACGATTGGCTTACGGTTCTTAAAGACTGGCGCGAAAGCGGTTTACAGAAACTGTATTTTTTTATCCATCAAAATACTGAAGTAGAATCGCCTTTGCTGGCAACACATTTCATAAAGCAATTGAATGGCGAATTTAAGTTAGATATTCCGTATCCTGGAAAAAATGAGTTGTCACTATTTTAAAAAAAAACTTATATATACATTTGATTATGAGTTTATCAATCAAAAAAATACTGAAACAAACCGATCACCGAACTTGGGATTACCCAAAACAGCCTTATAGTTTCTATCAGGAATGGAACCGCGCCTTGTTTTTTCATTGGAAGGTTGATGCCGATGTTTTGCAGGAATTAATTCCCGATGGTTTAACAATTGATCTGTTTAATAACGAAGCTTATGTGTCGTTGGTGGCATTTACTATGGAAAAAATACGACCGCGGTTTTTACCTCCGTTTGCACCCATTTCTAATTTCGATGAGATCAACCTGAGAACTTATGTTGTAAAAGATGATATTCCGGGAGTTTGTTTTTTAAACATCGAAGCAAGTAAGATCATTTCGGTTGCCGTTTCTAAATTATTGTCGGTTTTACCTTACGAACATGCCGATATGTTTCGAAACAATAAAGATTACTTTCAATCTGATTTTAAAAAGAAGAATTTTTCGTTTGCAGCAAAGTATGAAATTGGAACCGAAATAACAGATAAAACCGATTTAGATTGTTTTTTAACCGAACGATATTGCCTGTATGTTGATGCCGATGAAAATTTGTATCGATACGATATTCATCATATTCCTTGGCCGTTACACCAACTAACGCTTTACGAATTGCAGACAAATTATGTTTTGGGCGATTTAAATTTAAACGAACTTCCTTTAAAAGTTCAATATTCAAGCGGTGTACAAGTTATTGCATGGAATAAAATACAAGTTTAGTTTTAGCGGTTTGTTTTTTTAGAAAATTGTAATTTTAATATTTTGTTATAAAAAACAAATGGATTTAGCATACACTAAATCCATTTGCTGATATATTATTCCCCCAAAGCCTTTCTAACTTCGGGAGCTACTTTGGTTCCAAACAATTCAATAGATTTCATCAACATTTTATGATCGGGATCGCCTACATCCATCTGACCTACAAAACGGGTATGACCAAACCATTCGTGCTGTTGCAATATTTTATCGATAATTGCATTGGGTTCGCCCATAAAATAAGCACCTTCTGGTCGGGTGGTGTTCATGAAAACTTCTTTGCTGAAAGGTGCCCATCCTCGACTTTTTCCAATATTGTCCATCTGTGCTGCATAAAACGGATAATATTCGTCTTTTATACTATTCGATGTTCCTGCAAAGGTATGCGAATTAATGCCTATCTGCATTTTTGTTGCATCGTGACCTGATGCTAAATAATTCTCTTTGTAATAATCAACCAAAGGTTTAAAATTTACAGGCAATCCACCAATAATTGCAAAAGTGATCGGCAAACCTAAACGAGCAGCACGAAGAACCGATGCCGGCGTTCCACCAACTGCGATCCAAACGGGAAGTTGTTCTTGAACCGGTTTTGGATACAAGTTTACATTTCGCAAATTTTGTGTTAATCTGCCGTCCCAAGTAATATCCGTTCCGTTTTTGCGAACCAAATCTAAAAGCAACATCAATTTATCTTCAAACAAGGTGTCGTAATCGTCTAAACTAAAACCAAATAACGGAAACGATTCGATAAAACTACCTCGCCCCGCCATGATATGCGCTCGTCCGTTTGATAAGTTATCCAACATACTAAAATCTTCAAACAATCGTACAGGATCACTTGAACTTAAAACCGTTACTGCCGACCCTAATTCAATGTTTTTAGTTACGGCAGCTGCCGCACTTAAAAACAGTTGCGGATTGGTAACGCTGTAATCTTCTCTGTGGTGTTCGCCCATTTCAAACACATCTAAGCCTACTTCATCAGCCAATTTTACTTGTTCTAACATTTCGGCAAAACGCTGTTGCGGACTTTTTCTTTTTTGAGTTTGTTGATCTAAATGTAAATCGCCAAACATTGATATTCCTAATTCCATAATCGTTTAATTTTAAGTAAAGTTCGTGAATATCTTGCTCAATACACTTAATGTAGTGTAAGAAGTGTTTATACTACTTTTAAAAAACATTCGTAGTTCCTTATAAAATATCCACAGTTGCACAGATTTGTATATTTTTTAACCACAAATAATAGAAAACATAGTTATTTAATAGCAGGTTTATAAACGAAAGCTATAATTAGATTTTATCAGTGATAAAACACATAGTAAAGCTGTGTTTATTTTGCACGATACAAAAGCTATGTATCCTAAAATTTGTTCAGCAGTAAATGTAGATCTATGTGGAAAAAAAATAACTGTTTGGTTTTTTTAGTTTATTACATATAAATAATGCACTACGGGTAAAAAAACTATTTATTCAAGTAAATAAAAAAAGTAGTATATTCGACCCATAAATTCTTTTTTATGAAAAAAATATTCGTAGCAGCAGCTTTATTGGTATTTGGTATCAGTAATGCGCAAGTGTCTTTTAAACCTGGGTTTAAAGGTGGTTTTTCATCCTCTACAGTTACTGGTTATGGTGCTGATTATAGAAATAATTTCTATTTAGGTGCTTACGGTACTTTAAAGTTGGGCAAGGTGTATAACATGCAATTTGAAATGTTGTATTTGCGTCAAGGAGCTGACAATTTACAAGTGGTTCGATATGATAATTATAATGGCAGTAATGTAGCGATTAAAGCAACTAATGTGCCCTTAGATTATCTGAGTTTGAATTTAATAAACAAGTTTAATTTTGATAAATTCAGTTTACACATTGGTCCCGGGTTAGATTTTAAAGTTTCTGAAGAGAACATACCTACTTATGCAGAAGGTTCGGGAGTTTATTACGATAATTTAGTATACACCATTAGCAACGATGTTGATTTAACTTTTAATGTTGGTTTGGGATATAATATTACAGAGCAATTTGGTATTGAAGCGCGTATGCGTCAAGGTTTAATTGAACCTATATATGCCAATACAAATAGTTATGGATCATCTTCGCACTTAAATCGATCTTTTATGGTTGGTGCTACTTATACGTTTAAATAATTAAAATATGAAAAAGCTATTTATTTTAAGCGCAGCGATTTTTGGTTTTGCTGCAAATGCACAAACCGAATTTACAACGGGAGTAAGAGCTGGTTTAAATATTTCTACAATTGAGGATGTTGAAGCATCAAGTAAAGCAGGCGCGTATTTAGGTGTTTTTGGTAACTTCAAGTTTGCAAAGTTCTATTCGTTACAACCTGAACTGAATTTTTCTATGCAAGGTGCCAATGATGTGCATTTAAGTAGTCGTTATTTTCCTGCAACGAGCGGTGGAAAAGATGATGTTCCATTGAATTATATTGGTTTTGCAGTAATGAATAAGTTTAATTTAAAATCATTTTTCTTACAAGTAGGACCTTCGGTAGATTTTTTATTAACGGAAAGTATTTATACTTCAAGTTCGGTTGATTTAGCTTTAAATGTAGGCTTGGGTTATGATATTACCAATAACTTATCAATTGAAGGACGATATAAAGCAGGTGTTGCAGATGTAATTGATGATGATACCTATTGGCTTTTTTATTTTGGAGATATAAACTACAACAGTGTTTTCCAAGTAGGTTTAACTTATAAGTTTAAATAAAGTGATTTAGACTTTTTCTATGTGAAAGTTAAAAGTCCCGTAGGGACGAGCTGTACATAAAAAATCAACGATTTGAAAAATAAAGCTCCGTTAGGAGCGACCTGTAAAATTAGCAGGTTGCTCTTAACGGAGCTAATATTTGATAAATAATATCATCCTATGAACTAATTGCTTCTACGGAGTATTATCCAAAAAAGTTTAAATGAGTTCAATAAATAGAAAGCTGTCGGTAAAATACCTTTTTTACTTTTCCTTTTTGTACAAATCCCAAACGTCTTCTTGTTGTTTTCGTCCTTTTATAGCGAATTTATTATATGCTTTTGAATTGCTTTTCGCTTTTTTGTCGAAGTATTGGTTGATGTTATTCAACAGTAGAATCCAATATTTAGCGTTAGAGTAGGGAAGACCTAATGCCGATCGACTTTCGCTTCCTAACAATACTTCATTGTAACCTACATTTGTTTTTTGCACAAACCATTTCATAAAGGTGTTATTGGTAAAGCTTACTCGTTTGGGTTCATCGTATAATGACCATGCTAAATCTTTAGAATCTTGATCGATGCCTTTTTGCGTTTTACTCCATAAATACAATTGTTTAGCGGCATCTTCAGCTGTATCAGGTAATAATTCAACCGGAATTCCCAAAAGATAGCCTGCGTATTTCCAGAGATGCAATACGGCATTTAATTCTTCATTGGTTGGTGGAAGTTTCAGTTTAGATAATCCGTCCATAAAAGCAATCGAAAAACCTAAATTGGTAGCTAACATATCCCACAAATTAATTGGTCTGCCCCAAAGTTCCGATTTCCAATCCGTCGATTTCTCTATCTGAATTCTCGAATAAGAATGAATCAATCGTGTTGTTAATATGGAATAGACACCTGCTTTCTGGGGTTTTAAACCATCAATTGTTGTTACATGCATCCAGAAATCAACTGTGTCAGCCAATCGTTTTACGGCTCCTTTGTGCAATGCTTGTGTAAAGATTAAAGGTTTGTTTATAGCCGAGGATTCGTAACCGCCCATTAAGCAATAATTCCGCAATACAGACAAAGCAGAAGTTCCGCATCTGTTACAATAAGTCGCTGCTAAATTGACCTTATCAAAATCGACCCAATCAGGGATATTTGTGAGCTGTTCAAAAAGTAGTACCGTTTCTGACGTTAGATCTTTTTTGTTTGAAGGGAATGATGAAAAATCAAGATGTAAATTCCCAATAGCTTCGCCAAACGGTTTATTGGTGAAATATTCTTTAGCAACGGTGTCGCCCAATTCATCAACCTGAAAATACAGTGGAATAAGTTGTTCGCTTTCTTTCAAAGAAACATCCGGTAGTAATTTGGGCAATAAATTATCATTGGTAGGTTTCCAGTAACTAGAAAAAGAATGGTTGTTTTCGGGCTGATATCTTTCGGGAGCTTTCATAGTTTAAAGATATAAAAAAAGGTTGATTTGAACTTCAAATCAACCTTTAGTAAAAAGTTAAAAATAGATAATTGATTGTATAATTATAACGAAAAAATTATACCAAAATTTGTAAATCCTGATAAAGAACGCATTATAATTTCTTGCGTATAATTTGGAGTTGCCATTAAGTTGTTTTTAGTATTATTCTCACGAATGTTTAAAATGTTTTTTGCATTAAAATAAAACTGTATTTTTTTACTGAAGTTATATTGTGTTCTAAATCCTAAATCAAAAATATTTTGTGATTGTACAGATGATGATTTATAAATAAAGTATTGAGAATCTATACTCCAATTAATTTTATCATTTAATGCTACTCCATTTAATGTGATAAATGGTGTTACTCTTTCTAGTTTAGCCAAATTAGAAGAAATAGCAGTGTTGTTTTTACTAATATTATTCATATAGTTAACGCCAGCATTAAAATTTAATTGGTTGTTTTTAAAATAACTTTGAATATAAAGTTTGGATGATATGTTATAGTTTTTATTATCGCTTGTTTCATTGTTCAATACTGTTTCAAGTTGTGAAACACTACCAAACGAGTTAAAATTTAATCCAAATGGTATATGCCGAAATTTTTTATTGAAAGTAAGATTTCCAGATGTTGTCTTATTTGTGTCTATATACTGAAAATTTTGTTGTGTGACTAATTCCAAGTTATTAAATGTACTCTCCAATTTTTTTCTATCGCTATTGTGGGAAAATGAAAGAGAAAAGAATATGTTTTTTTCAGGAATATTATACATAATACCAACATTATAAGAATCTGTTATCATTAATTCAGGAACAACGAATGATGGTGAAATATAAGATCTATAATCATCAACTATATTTTTGGATAGAAAATTCAGTATCGAAAATCCGTTTAAATTGGAATTATAAGAAATATATGCAGATAAATTTTCTCTTAAATTGCGAGAAATACTAAAATTTGGTAAAATAGCACCTAAAGCTTTTTTAGAATCTAGTAAATATGAATGATTAGTGTAATTGTATTGAAAGCCTAAACTATAATTAACCAAAGGTTTTTTTAAAGTACCCTGATATTGAACACCAATTATATTTTCGGTTTTATTATAATCATCATTTAATTGATATGCGTTTAGCTCATTTAAGTTATTATTTAAATGCTCATTTGAACGACCAAAATAAGTTCTAAAAATTAATTTATCACTTCCTAATTTCCAAGACATTCTACCCTGAACTCCAATGTCACTACTTTTTACATTTGATTTTTGATGTAAATTGGATTTAAAAATATCAAACCAAGAAAACACTTCCGATGAATTATAATCTTTATTGGTATTTGTGGAATTATTGTCGTAAAAAGCTACAACATCCATTAATAGATTTTTAGATAACGTGTTTTTATATATAGCATTTACACCATATTTGTTTGTGGTGAATTTTAAATCATTATTAAAATTTAATTTGTTATCGTTTAATAATAAGGTAGATTCTAAAAATTGATTTTGATTATCTTTAGACCATAATGAATAACCGTTTACATTAAAATAGGAATTATTTTTTAATTTAACTTCATATTTTAAGACATTTGAAGCATAAGCCGATGTACCTGTTATTTTATCTAATCTGTCAATATTGCTTGATTGCCCATCGAAAAAGACTTGCTTATTAATTGATTCTTCGGTTTGATCTAATAGATTAAAAATTGATATAAATTCTATTTTTGACTTGCTATTAAATTTATGTGATAGATTTAGAGTATAATTGGTTAGTTTTCTTGATTGTATATTGTCATCTGCAAACAAAAAAGACGGTAAATCTAAATCTGAAGTTGAGAAGCCTCCTTGCGAGAATTGTTCACTAATAATTCGCTTGCCATTCATTTTTCGGGTATCCATATAATCTTTAACCGATAAAACGCTGTAATTAATGTTATTAGTGTTTGTTACCACATTAAACATTGTTTTTTTGCCAAAATTATAAAGGTTACCGTGTAAATTATAGCGTTCTTTTAAACCGCCTTCTGCTGTAATGTTTCCTTTAAATCTGTTTTTATAGTTGTCTTTAATACCAATATTTAATGCTGTTTTTCCGTTATCTTCAAAATCTTTTATGCTTGATAGGTTTTTATAATTGGTAAGCAATTCTATTTTTTGAATCATTTCAGCAGTTATATTATCATTGGCGATTTGGTGGTTTCTATCGAAAAATTCATTGCCATCAAATAGCAAGTTATCAATTATTTTTCCGTTATATCTTATTTTTCCATCCTCATCAATCGCTAATCCTGGTAATTTATTGACTACATCTTTTAGTTTTAGTTCTGAACCATTCAACAATGATTTTAAATTGTATTGTAGTGTATCTCCTTTTTTAATTACATCATACGCTTTTGTGTCTATTACTATTTCTTCAAGTTCATTTGTTTTTGCTTCTAATACAATGCTTAAAAACTGGTTTGTATCTAAAATTAATTCTTTAGATTCATAAGAAAAATGTTGCACTTTTAACTTTAGAGGAAAGGTATTGGTGTTTGTAGCAATAGTAAAATTACCCAAACTGTTTGTTTGGGTATAAGAAATGGTTTTATTGGTATCAATACTTATTAGTTGAATAGTAACCAAAGGTATTTTGTTGCCGACTTCGTCTGTTATAGTACCATTAATTTCTTGCCCATAAAAAGTACAGGAAAATAAAATAATAAATAATGATAAGAGTATTTTGTAAGTGTTTTTCAACTAAAAATAAAAATTAGTAAGAAATAGTTCGTTTGTAGTTATTTGTATTTGGTATTTTTTCTATTTTATTTTCAAATTGTTTAAAATTAGTTTTACTGTTTTTTATTAACTCCTCGAAAGTATAGATTCTACCAATATAATTAGGCTTATTCAAAACAATAGGTGCGTCTAAAAATTTTACTGAACTTGCAATATATTCCATTGCATCCACACGCAGATATAAGATAAGCCCAGGAAGTCCATCAAATTTTTCTGGACCAGCACTAATTGGTATTTCCTCACTATACCATGCTTCAAAATGATGCCCCATAATTTTTGATATTGCTTTTGTACAAACATAACCGTTAATTTCTTTTTTTTCGTCGGTTATGTCCCAATTCCAATCAAAAAAATCATCTATAATCTCTTTCTTATCATTTATAAATAATTCGGCATATATTTTTTTGTTTAAATAATCTTTAAAAATTTTTTTTTCAAAAACCCTATATCTTTCTGCTGTATCGTTAAATGTTCCAACAAAAGTCATTTTTTCACCATTTCCTAAATCTACTTCTTCTGTGGTAGGTTCTGTGCTAGTATTTAAAAGTACTGAAAAGTCTTTGTTTTCATATGTTGAAACGCCATCACTATAGGTTAGGGTATAACCAAATCGGTTTGGTTCAAAGTCTTTTTGTAAAAACTCAGGAAGTTTTTTTATTTCTTCTGGATTTTTTACTATTCTATTTTCAAAATACTCTACCTGTATTTGTTGTGAAAATGAATAAAAGTAAAAAAAGCAAAAAAAGAATAAAGAATATTTAAGCATAATTTTATAAAATTTTAAGCGATTGTTTATATTAAACAATCGCTTAGTTGTTATTAACTAAATTTAAATTAGTAGCCGTAACCCCAACATGATGTTGTAGTTTGAACACCAGTATGTCCCATCGCCGTACAAGTTGTACATTGACCAGTAACTTCATAAACAAGGGTAACGTTATAATATGGCTGACCAGTTACAGGACTAGTGCCTTCGTCAACAAATGTTTGAACATATCTACCATAAGTTGTAGTACTACAAATTTGATAACCGCCCTCTGAATTTTCAGTTTCATTTTCTAGGACATTAGTTACTGGTGGATTAATGTTTGAATCCTCTAAAGTGTTTACAACTTCGTTAGAAGCAAACCCATTAGCTGCGAAAGCTATCATTGCAATAGCTAAAGATAATTTTTTTCTCATATCAGTATTAAATTAACAATTAATTAATACGTCAATAATAATAATAATAATAATAAGCAAGTATTTGAGTGTTTTTTTCTTTAAAAAAATATTAGATATGAAAAAAGGTTGATTTGAACTTCAAATCAACCTTTAGTAAAGTAATTAATTAACTAAAATAAATCTATTATTAACGATGGGCAAAATCCAATGATTAAATTGATTACAATTGCTATAATTGCAACCGTTGAATAGATAAAGTTTTTTGGATACGTAGTTTTTGCATCGCTGTTTTTATACGTAAACATGGTTATTATCACTTTTAAATAGTAATAAATACTTATGATAGACGTAATTACTGCGATAACTACCATTACATAATATCCTTGATTTAAGGCTTGTGTAAACAGGAATAATTTTCCGAAGAATCCTGCAAGGATCGGAATTCCTGCCATTGATAATAAGGCTAAAGACAATGTTACTGCCAACACGGGTTTGTGTTTTGCAAAGCCACGGAAGTGTATGATTAATTCTTCTTTTTTATCCTGACATACATATAATATCACACTAAAAGCAGCGATTCCGGCAATGGTATAAGCTACCATATAGTAAAACAAATGTGGTTCGGCATCTTTACCAATTAAAATGGCCATTAACATAAAACCTGCGTGTGAAATACCCGAATACGCCATTAAACGCTTAATGTTGTTTTGTTTTAATGCCATTACGTTTCCAACAATCAATGTTGCGATGATTAAAAAGGCAATTAAACTACTGAAGTGAGCGGGCATTACCGGGAAAAATACCAAACTTAATTTATAAAAACCGCCAACAGCTGCTACTTTTGCCAAGGTGCTCATGGTTGTTGTGGTTAACAACGGTGATCCTTGATATACATCGGGAGCCCAGAAATGAAACGGGAAGGCAGCAATTTTAAAAAGCAAACCAACCAACATCATTACAAAACCAACCATAAACCATTTTGGCATGGCTAATTGTGAACTTGCTAATTGAATTTGATCCAAATCAAACGATGCAGTGGCACCATAAATTAAAGCAATACCAAATAAGATAAATCCTGAGGCGAAAGATCCCATTAAGAAATATTTCATTCCGGCTTCGTTACTTTTTATGTTGATTCTATCGCTTCCCGCTAAAATGTATAAAGTGATCGATAAGATTTCTAATCCTAAGAAAAACATAACCATATTGCCAAAAGCAACCATACAGTAAGCTCCGATCAGTAAAAAGATTTTTAACGAAGTGTAATCTGATATTTTATCGTACTGCTCTTTATAAAAAGATTGTCCTAATGCTACAATGAAAAAGGTTAATACAATGAATAAAGAACTGAATAGGGTAGTGGTTTTGTTTACTACAATCATGTTGTTGTAAAACGAATCGATTGTATTAAAGTCGCAAATATTAAAACCCAAAGCAACCAATAACCCAATTAAAGTTAAAGGAACAATTGTTTTTCTTAGATTAATAATTTCTAAGACCAATATAAGAACTGCTAAGGATGCTAAAGCTATTAATGTACTCATAGTTTAAATTTTCTATGTTCTTTTAAATGAATAAATCGGTTAGTAATTTTGGATAGATTCCTAAACCAATTAAAACCACACAAATAAGTCCTAAAACTACATATTCTTTTGTAGTTACTTCAGAAAACACTTTTGAATTTGGCGAACCAAGAACTGCATTCTGAAACATTTTCAACATATAATATGCTCCAAGAATAATTGATGTTCCTGCGAAAACAGCATACAATAATTCTTTTTCTGATAAGGCAAATAACAAAGTGAATTCACCGATAAATCCAAAAGTTCCAGGTAAGCCGATTGATGCAAACATGATGATTAAAAAGAACGTGGTGAATTTTGGTGCTTGTGAACGAATACCGCCCATATCTTTTATCAAATAACTATCGTATCTATTGTGAATAATATCTGCCAGATAAAATAAACCAACCACTACAAAACCGTGCGCTACCATTTGAATAATAGCTCCTTGATAACCTGTGGTGTTTCCAATATAAGCTCCGGCAGCAATCAAACCAACGTGTGCCATTGATGAATACGCCAATAAACGTTTAATGTTTTCAGAACGAAGCGCAATTAACGATGCATAAATAATTCCGATGATACATAAAACAATTACCGTATTAATGATTTCGGCAGAAACATTCCCTGCAATAGGCATTTGCCAGCGTAAAATAGAATACAATCCCATTTTTAACATGATACCCGATAGCAACATGGTACCAATAGTTGGCGATTTTTCGTAGGTATTTGCCTGCCATGTGTGTAACGGAAATACCGGAATTTTAATGCCGTAAGCCAAAAAGAAAGCCAAGAAAATATAATTTGCCTCTTTGGTTGAAAGCATTACTTGTGATAAATCTGTCCAAGCGAAACTTCCTGTTTTGGTATATAAGTACGCAAAAGCCGCTAACATGAACAACGATCCTGCAAAAGTGTAAATGAAAAAGGTAATCATTACGCGTTTACGCACTTTCCATTCGTCGCTTCCCCATAACAATCCAATAAAGAAAATAGGTAGTAAAGCTAATTCCCAGAAAATATAATAAACCAAACCGTCTTGTGCTAAAAAAGTTCCAGCCATAGCAAACGCCATGAATAAAACCAACGCATACAACTGGTTTGCTTTTGAATATAAGGTGTTGAACGATGCTAATATAATAATTGGCAACAATAAGGTGGTTAACAACAACATGGTTAAGCTTAACCCATCTACCACAAATGATAAAGAAATATTTGGGTTAGAAATCCATTGTTGTACAAACGAAATATTGTTTCCGTTCATAAAATCAACAGCCAAAATTAATGCAATAACAGCGTTAATTAAACTGGTTACTAAAGCTATTTTAGCTGCATTTTTAGATTTTGATGCCAATGTAGCAACAGCTCCTAAAATATAAATAAGTAAAATAATAATACAATTCATTGTCCTAATTTTAGTAACACATAAATAAATAATACAACAAGCCACAAACGCCAATTACAAAGGCAAATAAGTACAAGCCAATGTTTCCGTTTTGTGCTTTTTTACCTTGATACGATAATTCGGCAGGAATTTTACCAAAACTTACCACAACACCATTAATTAATCCGTCGATTTGATTTTTAAAGAATGATCCAAAAAAGTTTAATGGCTGAACAATTAATGATTGATAGATATCGTCTAAATAATATTTGTCTACAAACAATTTTTGTAAGCCCGAAACATTGTTGTCGTTCACAGGAACTTGTTTGTTTTTAATGTATTTTGCGTAAGCGACACCTAAACCAATCAAGGCACCTACAACTGCTAAGCCCATTAACAGATATTCGGTGGTGCCTAATACGTGTGGATGCGATGCTGCGTTATTTTTAATAACTGGTTTTAAAAATTCGTTTAACCAACTATTTCCAGGAATACTGATTAATCCGCCAATTGCAGCCAAAACAGCTAAAATGATTAAAGGAAACGTCATGGCAGACGTGCTTTCGTGTAAATGATCTTCTTGTTCTTTTGTTCCTCTGAATTTGTTGAAGAACGTTAAAAACAACAATCTAAACATATAGAAAGCAGTTAAAATGGATGCCAAACTTGCTACTATCCATAAAACAATATTGTTATGAAAAGCAGTTAACAAAATTTCGTCTTTCGAGAAGAAACCTGAAAGTGGTGGAAATCCTGAAATAGCTAATGTTGAAATGAAAAACGTTAAATAAGTGATTTTCATGTGTTTTTTCAATCCACCCATGTGACGCATATCTTGTTCGCCACCAATTGCGTGAATAACCGATCCCGATCCCAAGAACAAACAAGCTTTAAAGAAAGCGTGTGTAATTACGTGAAAAACCGCTACTTCATAAGCACCTAAACCTAATGCCAAAAACATTAAACCTAATTGCGAAACGGTAGAATATGCCAGTACTTTTTTAATATCGTTTTGAACCAAAGCAATAGTTGCTGCCATAAGTGCTGTTACGGCTCCGATTACTGCAATAATATGTTGCACATCTGGAGTTAGATCGAACAAAAAGTTTAAACGGGTAATCATAAAGATACCTGCTGTAACCATTGTTGCCGCGTGAATTAACGCCGATACAGGTGTTGGACCTGCCATGGCATCGGGTAACCAAGTGTAAAGTGGTAATTGTGCACTTTTACCAGTTGCTGCAATAAAGAACGCCATAGTTGCAATTCCTAAAGTTGGCGCAAGGTAACTTTGTTCTTGTAAAGCGACAAAATCTAATGTATGGAATAAATATCCTGTTACGAAAATTCCGATCAAGAAACCTAAATCACCAATACGGTTCATAATAAAAGCTTTCTTGGCTGCGTTGTTATAATCTTGGTTTTTATACCAGAAACCAATCAATAAGTACGAACACAAACCAACACCTTCCCAACCAATAAACATCATGGCTAAGTTGCTTCCTGTTACTAAAATCAACATGAAGAATACAAAGAAGTTTAGGTAGGTAAAGAATTTAGAGAAATTCTCGTCATGGCTCATATAGCTTGTTGAATACAAGTGGATCAATGTTCCGATACCTGTAATGAACAACAACCAAAGTGCAGCTAACTGATCGAAATAAAATCCGAAATCAACTGTGAAATAAGTGAATTTCATCCATTCAAATAAAACCACTTTAACCGGTTCTTGCGAACCTTGTATATAAGCAAAAAAGATGCACGATGTAACAAACGATGCCGCAATAGCTAACGTTGCAATAGCACCCGATACTTTTTTGCTTAAGTGTTTGCCCCAAAATCCGTTGATTAATGTACCAACTAAAGGGAAAATCAGCGTAAGTAATAATATAGTTGTGCTCATGCTATCCTTTTAAATTTTTAAGTTTATCAATATCAATTGATCCAATGTTTCTGTAAATAGCTACTAAAATGGCTAAACCAATAGCAACTTCGGCAGCAGCCACAGCCATTGTAAAAAATACAAATACTTGTCCGTTGGCATCTTCATGGTAATTAGAAAAGGCAACAAGTAATAAGTTGGCGGCATTTAGCATGATTTCGATCGACATAAACATAACAATTGCGTTACGACGATATAAAATACCAAAGGCTCCAATACTAAAAAGAATGATACTTAAGTAAATGTACTGGTCTATGCCTATTTGTTGTAAAACATGTTCCATACTATGCTGTTTTTTTATCTTTTTTAGAAATTAATACGGCTCCAATCATTGCCATTAATAACAATACGGCTGCCATTTCAAAAGGTACTACAAATTCGTTCAATAACACTTTTCCTAATACTTGGATTGATTGAAAATCTACGCCAGTTGTTGAATAGCTTTCTAAAGCCGGAGCTGTTTGGGCTAATGAACTTACCAAGAAAAATCCGATTAAACAGAAACAAACCGTTGCAACTATTTTTGTAACCACAGGTTTTGCAATTTCATCGCTGATGTTCAAATTCATTAACATAATGGTAAACAGCATTAAAATCATAATGGCACCAGAATATACAATGATGTGAACCATTGCCAAAAACTGTGAGTTTAACAACGCATAATGACCTGCAATACTGAAAAAACATACTACTAACCAAATAGCACTGTGTATAGGGTTTTTAGAAAGAATGGTTAAAAACGCGCTTCCTAAAGTAACTGCCGAAAGAATATAAAATAAAATCTCTATCATTTTTATTCTGATTTTACGGTGTTGTTAATAGCTTGTTGTAAAGGCATAACCAATTGTTCTTTTCCAAAAATAAAATGCTCGCGATTGGTATCAGCTTTTACTATTTTTTTAGAGGTTGTTAAATAGATGGCTTGTTTAGGGCAAGCTTCTTCGCACAAACCACAGTAAATGCAGCGCAACATGTTAATTTCGTAGATTTCGGCATATTTTTCTTCTCTGTAAAGATGCTTTTCTTCGGGCTTGCGTTCGGCAGCTTTCATAGTGATCGCTTCCGCAGGACACGACAAGGCACATAAACCACAAGCTGTACAACGTTCTCTACCTTCTTCATCGCGCATTAGCATGTGCTGACCACGATAAACAGGACTAAACGGACGTGTTTCTTCAGGATAACTAATGGTAACCTTCTTTTTAAATAAATGTTTAAAAGTAGTAGCCATACCGCCAGCAATTGCACCAATGTATAAACGCTCGCCTAAAGTCATTTCTTTATTAGAAACCTGCTTCTTTCTACCTGATAAGGATGTATTTTGAATAGACATAATTTCTATTTTTTATCGATTTAATAATAACACCACCGCAGTAACTACAATGTTTAAAATAGCTAAAGGGATTAATGTTTTCCAACCTAAATTCATTAATTGATCGTAACGGAAACGTGGAATAGTCCAGCGAACCCACATATACAAGAAAATAAAGAAACAGATTTTAATGAACAATACAGCAATACCAATAATGTTGGCAATGTTTTCGCCCCAGTTTTCGGCTGCCCACGTCATTCCTGGATAATTGTAAGCTCCTAAATAAAGAACTGCCAATAGGGTAGAAGAGATGAACATGGCTGCATATTCAGCGAATAAGAAGAATCCCATTCGCATAGACGAATATTCGGTATGATATCCCCCAATTAACTCTTGCTCACATTCTGCCAAATCAAAAGGAGTTCTGTTTGTTTCTGCAAATGAACAGATTAGGAAAATGAAAAATCCTAATGGTTGATAGAAAATATTCCAGTGCATTTCTGGCTGACCTGCTGCAATTTCGCGCAAACTCATAGAGCTGTGCATCATTAAAATAGCAACGATAGACAATCCCATAGCAATTTCATAAGAAATCATTTGAGATGCCACACGCATAGCACTAATTAACGAATATTTGTTGTTAGATGCCCAACCACCAATCATAATTCCGTACACACTTACAGAAAGTACTGCAAATACATACAGCATCGCTACATTGATATCGGCAGCTTGTAGAACTACTTTTCTGCCACCAATTTCTAATGTATCTCCCCAAGGAATAACCGCTGAAGTCATCAACGCCATGGTCATCGAAATAAACGGACCAAATACGAACAAAAACGTATTAGGTGTGTTTGGCATAAATTCTTCTTTAGCAAACAATTTTAAACCATCGGCTAAAGGTTGTAACATTCCGCCTGGTCCTGCACGGTTTGGACCTCTACGGTCTTGTATCCACGCGGCAATTTTACGTTCAGCCAAGGTACAGTACATGGCAAACAACATGGTAATTGCAAAAACAGCTACAATGATTACGCTTTTTTCTATAATGATTGCTTCTTCCATAATTAACTGTTTTTATCGGTTTTATATGGAACTTCTGTCATACTTATTTTTTTGCGATCTTGATCTCGACCTTCCAAAATATGTTTCTCTGTATCTATAACAACTTTATCCATTTTACGGGTATAGTTGTTTTGATTGATAACCGAGAATTTTTCGAATTTTCTTGGTCCTTCAATAACCCAATCAGAAACTTCTTTATGATCGAAACGACAAGAATTACAAATGAATTCTTCTACTTCATGGAACTCATCTTTACGAGCCGTAACACGTTGAATTTCGTTTCCAAACATCCAAACGGTCGTTTTTCCACAACATTTATCACAGTTTCTATGTGCATTGAATGGTTTATTAAACCAAACACGTGACTTGAAACGGAAGGTTTTATCGGTCAAGGCTCCAACCGGACAAACATCAATCATATTTCCTGACATTTCGTGATCGATAGACGCAGCAACATAGGTCGAAATTTGCGCGTGATCGCCACGATTCATAACCCCGTGATTTCTGCTGCCACAAACCTGTTCTGCCGTATGTACACAACGATAACACAAAATGCAACGGTTCATGTGCAATTGAATTTTATCACCGATATTTTCCGGTTCAAACGTTCTTTTCTCTTCTTTAAAACGCGTTTTTTCCAATCCGTGTTTAAACGAAAGATTTTGTAAATCACATTCACCCGCCTGGTCACAAACTGGGCAATCTAACGGGTGGTTGATTAATAAAAATTCAGTAACTGCTTTACGAGCATCCATTGCTCGATCCGAAGTTTTAACTTTTACTTCCATGCCGTCCATAACACCTGTTTTACAAGAAGGCATCATTTTAGGCATTGGGCGAGGATCAGCTTCGCTACCTTTTGATATTTCTACCAAACAAGCACGGCAATTTCCTCCTGTATCTTTTAGTTTAGAATAGTAGCACATTGCAGGTGGCGCCACATCGCTACCCAACATACGTGCAGCCTGTAGTACAGTTGTTCCTGGTTCTACTTCTAATTCAAATCCGTCTATAGTAACTTTCATAATCTATATTTTAAACGGTAGCATTTGTTAGTAAATGTTTCACTTTCTCGAAAGGTTCATTTACAAAATGATCTCTGTTTTTAATTTTTTCTGGGAAACGAACGTGGTACTCAAACTCATCTCTAAAGTGACGAATTGCGGCGGCAACTGGCCAAGCAGCAGCATCACCTAACGGACAAATGGTATTTCCTTCGATTTTTGCTTGAATGCTCCATAATAAGTCGATATCTTCTTCGGTACCTTGACCGTTTTCTATTCTCCACAAGATTTTTTCCATCCATCCTGTTCCTTCTCTACAAGGCGAACATTGTCCACAACTTTCATGTGCATAAAATCTTGAGAAATTCCAAGTATTTCGAACGATACAAGCGGTGTCGTTGTATACGATAAATCCACCTGAACCTAATGATGATCCTGTAGCAAAACCGCCGTCTGATAACGATTCGTACGTCATTAAACGATCTTCACCGTTTGCTGTTTTAAAGATTAAATGATTAGGTAAGATTGGCACTGATGAACCTCCAGGAATCAATCCTTTTAACGGACGATCATCAATCATACCGCCACAATATTCATCAGAATTCATGAATTCATCAACGGTCATTCCCATTTCAATTTCATAAACTCCCGGTTTTTTCACGTGTCCTGAAACCGAGAATAATTTGGTACCGGTAGATCGTCCCAAACCAATTTTAGAATAATCTTCGCCCGAATTCATAATGATCCAAGGAATAGATGCAATAGATTCTACATTATTTACAACAGTAGGGTTTTGCCACAAACCTTTAACAGCAGGGAAAGGCGGTTTGATACGCGGATTTCCACGTTTACCTTCTAAAGATTCAATCAAAGCGGTTTCTTCACCACAGATATACGCACCACCACCACAATGAACGTGAAGATCTAAATCGTAGCCCGAACCTTTGATGTTTTTACCTAACCATCCGGCAGCGTAGGCTTCTTTAATGGCGCGTTCTAAGGTTTTGAAAACCCACATGTACTCACCACGGATGTAGATGTATGATAAATTGGCACCTAAAGCGAAAGATGACGCAATCATACCTTCAATTAATAAGTGCGGAATGTATTCCATTAAATAACGGTCTTTAAACGTACCAGGTTCTGATTCATCGGCATTACATACCAAATGACGTGGATTTCCTGATTTTTTATCGATAAAGCTCCATTTTAAACCTACTGGGAAACCAGCACCACCACGACCACGTAAACCCGAAGATTTTACTTCTTCGGTAATGGCATCCGGATCCATTTTTAAGGCTTTTTCTACGGAAGCATAACCACCATTTTCGCGATAAACATCGTATGTTTTGATACCCGGAATATGGATTTTTTCAAATAATATTTTTTGTCCCATGGTACTATTTATCGTGTAAGGTTATTTTTCCTTCTTTACAATCGTTGATTAATTGATCTATTTTTGCTGTTGTTAAATGCTCGTGATAAAAATCGCCTAATTGTAACATGGGCGCGTATCCGCAAGCACCTAAACATTGTACACCAACTACAGAAAATAATCCGTCTGCTGTAACCTGACCTGGTTTTACTCCTAATTTTTCGCAAGTGTAATCCATTACATCTTCGGCTTTATTAATGGCACAACAAGAGGTTACGCAGAATTCTAACATATACTTTCCAACAGGTTTTTGGTTGAACATGGTATAAAATGTAACCACTTCGTAAACCTCAATTGGAGTTATGTTTAGTAATTCGGCTGCTTTATTTTGTAATTCAACACTCAACCAATTGTCGTGCGCATCTTGTAACTCGTGCAAAACAGGTAAAAGTGCCGATTTTTGTTTTCCTTCTGGATAATGACTGATCAACTCTTGTACACGAGCTATTAAGGCAGGTGTCATGTTAATCTCTTGATGATATATTTTTTTTTGTACTGTTTCCATAAGTTAGCAATCTAATTCTCCTGCAATAACGTTCATACTCGATAAGGTAATAATGGCATCAGATAAACTGCGGCCTTTTACAATTTCGTTAAATGCTTGGTAATAAATAAAACATGGTCTGCGGAAATGTAAACGATAAGGCACGCGGCTACCGTTGGTGATTAAGTAGAAACCTAATTCACCGTTACCGCCTTCAACAGAATGATACACTTCGGTATTTGGAACAGGAATTTCACCCATAACAATTTTAAAGTGGTAAATTAATGCTTCCATATTGTTGTAAACTTCTTCTTTTGGAGGAAGATAATATTCGGGAACATCGGCATGATAACCACCTTCGGCCGGCATTTTTTCTAATGCCTGACGAATAATTTTCATACTTTCCCAAACTTCTGCATTACGAACACAAAAACGATCGTAACAATCACCGTTTTGACCAACAGGAATATCGAACTCAAAATCTTCATACGAACAATACGGACTTGCTACGCGAATATCGTAATCAACACCAGCAGCACGTAAGTTAGGACCTGTAAATCCGTAGCTCATTGCCAGTTCAGCATCAATCGCTCCAGCGCCAATGGTACGATCCATAAAGATTCTGTTTCTTGAAAGCATGTTTTCAAACTCTGTCCAAACGGCAGGGAATTCTGCTAAAAATTCATCGATTTTTCTCCAAGCAGCTTCGCTCCATTCACGTTCAAAACCACCAATTCTTCCCATGTTTGTCGTTAAACGAGCTCCACAAATTTCTTCGTAGATTTCGTAAATTTTCTCACGGTATTGCATCACGTATAAGAAACCAGTTAAAGCACCGGTATCAACACCCATAACCGAACTACAAATAATATGATCGGCAATACGAGCTAATTCCATAATAATTACACGCATGTATTGTACGCGTTTTGGAATTTCGATACCCAGCATTTTTTCAACCGTCATCCACCAACCTGTATTATTGATAGGAGAGGAGCAATAGTTTAAACGATCGGTTAATACGTTGATTTGATAAAAAGGTCGGTTTTCGGCAATTTTTTCAAATGCACGGTGAATGTATCCAACAGTACCTTCGCCATCGATAATTTTTTCTCCGTCCATTAATAAAATGTTTTGGAAAATACCGTGGGTTGCAGGGTGTGTGGGACCTAGATTTAATATAGATAATTCTACACCATCTTTTTCTTTTGTTGCCTTGATTTGTTTTTCAAATCGTTTTTCGGGCACTAATAATAAATCTGACATAGTATTCTTTTTAACAATTAGGACCTGTTCTACCAAAGAAACGGTCGTCTTTATCGGTTCTGCCTTGATCTTCTAAAGGAAATTCTTTTCTCAACGGAAACGATTCCATTTCATCCATATTTAAAATACGTTTTAACTGCGGATGGTTTTTAAAAGTAATTCCGTAAAAATCATAGGTTTCGCGTTCTTGCCAGTTTGCTCCGGCATATAGTGGAACAATACTTTCCACTTCAGGATTCGATGCCGGTAAGAATACCTTAACTCGAATTCTTACATTATCAAACCAATTGTGTAAGTGATATACTACACAAAACTGGCGATCTGTTTCGTAATCAGGGTAATGAACCCCGCAAACATCAGTTAAAAAATTGAAGTTCATTGAAGGATCTTCTTTTAAGAATTTAATCACCTCAAATGATGCGTCTTTCTTAACTTCAAATGCCAACATATCGTGTAGGATATGAAAGTTTTCCACCTTTGGTGTAAACTTCTGACTTAATGTTTGCTGAATGATTTCGTTTGTTAAGCTCATGTTATTTGATGTTGTATGAGTTTAATAAATCTTTATATTCATCGCTGCTTCTACGGCGAACCGATTCGTTTTTAACGATGTTTTGCAGTTCAATGATTCCGTCTAAAATTTGTTCAGGTCTTGGTGGGCATCCCGGTACATATACATCAACCGGAATTACTTTATCAATTCCTTGAAGAACCGAATAGGTGTCAAAAACACCACCTGTGCTTGCACACGCCCCAACAGCAATAACCCATTTAGGTTCTGCCATTTGTTCGTACACCTGACGTAAAATTGGAGCCATTTTTTTGGAGATGGTTCCCATTACCAAAAGCATATCTGCTTGGCGTGGCGAGAAACTCATACGTTCTGATCCAAATCGACCAATATCGTAAGTAGCTGCCATGGTTGCCATGTATTCAATACCGCAGCAAGAAGTAGCAAAAGGCAAAGGCCACATAGAATTGGCACGTGCCAAACCTACAACTTCACTTAATTTTGTTGCAAAAAAACCTTCGCCAGAAAAACCTTCGGGCGGAGCAACTTGTTTTATGTTTGATGGATTACTCATAATTAATTCTGCATTTATTCAAACTCTAATCCTTTTTTCTTGAACTCGTACAATAATCCTATAATTAATAGGAACATGAAAATGCCCATTTTGTATAAGCCTTCCCAGCCTAGTTCCATGAAGTTTACTGCCCACGGATACATGAAAATAACTTCTACATCGAACAAAACAAAAAGAATAGCCACTAAAAAGTAGCGAACGTTAAAAGGAACGCGAGCATTACCGAACGATTCGATACCACATTCAAAGTTTACATCTTTATTTTTCGATGCTTTTTTAGGTCCTAAAAATCCGGAAACGATAATGGTTACAAGAACAAAACCCGCTGCCAGACCAAGCTGCATAAGGATTGGAATTAAATCTAATTGATTTGATTGCATGTTATTTGTTGCATTAATTTTCAAATCTCAAATATAATTTTTTAAGTGCGTATAAAAAACCTAAATGTTTTGAATTGTGAGCGATTTTAGTAGTTCGGTGTAATTTATAATCATTTTAAATAAAAATTCTGCTTGAATCTAAATTTTAATTAAAATGGTTTATTGGTAAACAATAATTGTTTTTAAAGAATAGGTCACCCTTTATATAAAAAAGTTTAATAGCAAAAATTAAAGTTTATAAACAAAAAAACACCTGCGCTTTGCAGGTGTTTTTACTTGGAATTAAATATATGTTGTTAACTAACGTATATTATAAAACAACAACGTCAGTTGCGATTTTCCCTTTTTTTCCATCAGATTCAACGTAGTTAACTACATCTCCATCTTTTAATTCTCTTGACTTAAGTCCAGAGATGTGAACAAAAATGTCTTGACCTGTTGTTTCGTCTGTAATAAATCCAAATCCTTTTGATTCATTGAAGAACTTTACTGTACCTGTTCTCATTGTAATAATAATAAAATAAATTAATAATGGTCAAAGATAAACTTTTTATTCTGTTTTCAAAGTTTTTGCAGTTTAATTTTATAAAAAATTACATTTCTTTGAATAAAAAGAATTAGTAAGGATTTTACTGCTGATGTTTAATCTTCAAATTAGTCCAGCAATTCTTTTAGATATCCTAAATATCTACCATAAAACTTTATTAATGATTTGATTTTCTATAACATCAATAAAAAAGTCGAGCTTAAAAAACTCGACTTTATCAATTATTCCTCTACAGGTTTTTGTATTTTAAATGTTTCCATAAACGCTGTTGTGTAGTTTCCGGCAACATAATCCGGATTATCCATTAACTGGCGGTGGAAAGGAATTGTAGTTTTAATACCTTCAATAACAAACTCGTCTAAAGCGCGTTTCATTTTACTGATAGCTTCTTCGCGTGTTTGTGCTGTTGTAATTAACTTGGCAATCATTGAATCGTAATTTGGTGGAATAGTGTAACCCGAATAAACGTGTGTGTCTAAACGTACTCCATGACCACCTGGTGCGTGCAAGGTAGTAATTTTACCTGGCGACGGGCGAAAATCGTTAAATGGATCTTCAGCATTAATACGGCATTCAATTGAGTGTAATTCTGGTAAATAGTTTTTACCCGAAATTGGCACTCCTGCAGCAACCAAGATTTGCTCACGAATTAAATCGTAATCAATAACTTGCTCTGTAATAGGGTGTTCTACCTGAATACGCGTGTTCATTTCCATAAAATAGAAATTACGGTCTTTATCAACTAAAAACTCAATAGTTCCCGCACCTTCGTATTTAATATATTCGGCAGCTTTAACAGCAGCTTCACCCATTTTTAAACGCAATTCATCTGTCATGAAAGGAGAAGGCGTTTCTTCTGTTAATTTCTGGTGACGACGTTGAATAGAACAATCGCGTTCTGATAAATGACAAGCTTTTCCGTAAGAATCACCTACAACTTGGATTTCGATATGGCGTGGATCAACAATCAGTTTTTCCATGTACATACCGTCGTTTCCGAATGATGCAGCAGCTTCTTGGCGTGCGCTTTCCCAAGCTTTCTCTAGTTCATCTTCTTTCCAGATTTCGCGCATACCTTTACCACCACCACCTGCAGTTGCTTTCATCATAACCGGATATCCGATTTCTTTGGCAACTTTACCTGCATGTTCTAAAGATTCCAATAATCCGTCTGAACCTGGTACACATGGTACACCCGCAGCTTTCATGGTTTCTTTAGCGGTAGCTTTATCTCCCATTTTATCGATCATGTCTGGCGATGCGCCTATGAATTTAATGCCGTGTTTTTGGCATAATTCAGAAAATTTTGCGTTTTCAGACAAGAAACCGTATCCAGGGTGAATAGCATCGGCATTTGTGATTTCTGCAGCTGCTATAATGTTCTGCATTTTTAAGTACGATTGCGCACTTGGTGCCGGCCCAATACAAACTGCTTCGTCTGCAAAGCGAACGTGTAAACTGTCTGCGTCGGCAGTAGAATAAACGGCAACGGTTTTAATACCCATTTCTCTACAAGTTCTTATAACTCGTAAAGCAATTTCACCGCGATTTGCAATTAATATTTTTTTAAACATCTTTTTAATTTGAAAATTAAACAATTTGAAAATCTGAAAATTTTTGAGGTGCGCCAATCTTTTTCAGATCAACACCTCTTCAAATGATCAAATTAAGATGGATCTACTAAAAATAATGGTTGATCAAATTCTACCGGAGAAGAATCGTCTACTAAAACCTTAACGATTTTTCCTGATACTTCAGATTCAATTTCGTTGAATAATTTCATTGCTTCAATTACACATAAAACATCACCTGTTTTAATTGTTGCGCCAACTTCTACAAACGCAGGTTTGTCTGGTGATGGTTTGCGGTAGAATGTTCCAATAATTGGAGATTTTACCGTAATGTATTTTGCATCGTCATTTGCATCGTCATTTGCAACAGCTGGTGCGGCTGGTGCTTCTGTAGCTTGTGCAACCGGTGCTGCAGCTTGTACTTGTGGCATTGAAACCGGTATATGTTGAACGTAGTTTCCGTTTTCTACAGTAGCGTTTTCTGAAGTTGTTTTAATGGTGATTTTAATATCATCCATTTCTAATTTTACTTCAGTAGCTCCAGATTTTGCTACAAATTTGATTAAATTTTGAATTTCTCTGATATCCATATCAAGCTAAATTTATTGTTCGTTTATGTTAATTCTTAATTGTTTGTGTATGCCCATTTTAGGTAAATTGCCCCCCATGTAAATCCGCCGCCAAAAGAAGCTAAGATTAAATTATCGCCTTTTTTTAGTTGATTTTCAAAGTCGGCTAAAAGTAAAGGTAGGGTTGCCGATGTGGTGTTACCGTATTTGTGAATGTTAACCATAACTTTATCTTCTGATAAATCCATACGGTTTGCAGTAGCGTCAATGATGCGTTTGTTTGCTTGGTGTGGAACTAACCAGTTAATATCGTCGTGCGTTAAATTATTACGTTTCATAATTTGTTCACTAACGTCTGCCATACCAGAAACTGCGTATTTAAAAACGGTTTTGCCATCTTGATGTACAAAATGTTGTTTGTTTTTAACGGTTTCTTCTGAAGAGGGAAGGATGGATCCGCCTGCTTCAATTTTAAGAAACTCACGACCCACACCATCGCTTTTTAAAATTTCGTCTTGAAAGCCTAAACCTTCTGTATTTGCTTCGATTAGTACTGCACCGGCACCATCGCCAAAAATAATGCAAGTAGCACGATCGGTATAATCAATGATAGAAGACATTTTGTCTGCACCTATTAATAATACTTTTTTGTATCTGCCTGATTCTATGTATGAAGTTGCGGTAGACAAGCCGTATAAAAAGCTAGAGCATGCCGCTTGCAAGTCATAAGAAAAAGCATTGGTAGCGCCAATTTGCGTAGCTACAAATACACCTGTTGATGCCACTGGCATATCGGGTGTAGTGGTTGCCATTAAAACTAGATCAATTTCTTTTGGGTCTAAACCTTTTTTAGCAATTAGATCTTCTGCGGCTTTTATAGCCATGAAAGAAGTGCCTTTGTCTTTATCTTTTAAGATTCGGCGCTCTTTGATACCTGTACGAGAGGTAATCCATTCGTCATTTGTATCAACCATTGTTTCTAATACTTGATTAGACAACACAAAATCTGGTACGTATTTACCAACCGCTGTAATGGCTGCTGAAATTTTTGTCATAAGGGACTACTTTATGTTCAAAAAGTTGAAAAAGTGGTGAAAATTACAAAAAAAATAGCAAATAGCAGCTTTTTTTATTGAAAAAGCAGTTTTGCTGTTTGTTTGAATTTACGCTAAACTAAAAAACTCTCGCATTGCGAGAGCTTTTTTTATTCTTTTAGAATTAAGCTACAGCTTCTGTTTTGTCTACTAAAACTTGTCCTCTGTAATATAATTTTCCTTCATGCCAGTGTGCTCTGTGCATTAAGTGTGCCTCACCAGTTACTGCGCAAGTTCCGATTGTTGGAGCTACAGCTTTGTAATGAGTTCTTCTTTTATCTCTTCTTGTTTTCGAGGTTTTTCTTTTAGGATGTGCCATCTTACAGTATTATTTATCCGTTAATAGTTGTTTTAATTTGTCCCAACGTGGGTCTGTATCTTTATTATTGTCCGAATTTTCTTCGGTTTCATTATTATTTTCTTCGTCGTTATCAGCATCGTCTTCGTTTATCATCTCCAAGTCATCACTGTCTAGAAAATCTAACTCATCGCCTGATTCTTCCTCTTCATAATCTGCTGCTATATCGGGATGTATCCTTTTGTAGGGAACCGATAAGGCAATCATTTCATAAATGTACTGCATTACATTGAGTTGAAATTCTCCTTGCGGCAAAATTAATAAATCCTCGCTATCATTATTAAATTCTTCGCCAAATTTTACTAACAAATTTAAATTTCCTTCAATAGGTAAATCAAAATCTTCGTTAGTTACATCGCAGGGTACATTTATTGTGCCTTTGTGAGAAAACTGCAATTCTAACATGGTGGTTTTTTTTAGCATTGTAATGTTAACCTGTATGTTAGTGCTGTTGAATTCACTGTAATTAAACATATCAAAAAAATCATTTTCGATATGATATTCAAATTGATGTTCCCCTAACTTTAATCCGGTGAACTGGATTAAAAAATCTTTTTCATTTACCATAACCATCTATTTGAGCGTGCAAAGATATAAAAATTATTTAATTACAAATAGTTATCACTATTTTTTTGTTGTTAAACATTTGAAACCTTTAAAGGGTTCGCTGTGCTTTGCAAATACTCGTTTTTATTGTTGTAAATATCTATTGCTGCGTAAACCGCGTTTTTAAATGAGGTAAAATCGGCAGTGCCTTTACCTGCAATGTCGTAAGCGGTGCCGTGATCCGGCGATGTACGAATTTTATCTAGCCCAGCGGTATAGTTCACGCCATTGCCAAAACTTAAGGTTTTAAACGGAATTAACCCTTGATCGTGATAACAGGCTACAACGGCATCGAAATTTTTGAATTGTTCTGATCCAAAAAAAGCATCGGCAGAATAAGGTCCGTAAATAATTATGTTCTCATTGAACAATTCTTTTACTGTATTGTTTATAAAATTTAATTCTTCGTTGCCAATAATTCCGTTGTCGCCACTGTGTGGGTTTAATCCCAACAAGGCAATGCGTGGTTTGATTACATTAAAATCCTGAATAAGCGATTTGTTTATTGTGCGTACTTTTTGTTTGATTAAATCTGGTGTTAAACTTTTTGATACTTGCTGTAATGGAACGTGATCTGTAACCAAACCAACCTTAATATCTTCGCTAATCATAAACATTAACGCATTTCCGTCTAACTCTTTATCTAAATAATCGGTGTGTCCGGGAAACTGAAATTCGTCGGACTGAATATTGTATTTGTTTATTGGTGCGGTAACCAAAGCGTCGATCTCGTTGTTTTTTAAAGCTTGGGTTGCAGCCACGAACGATTTTATTGCATACTGCCCAACAGTGTCGTTTAACGTACCAAAATCTAAATTAACACCTTCTTTCCAAAGGTTTAAAACATTGAATTTGCCTTTTTGAATCTGATCTAAAGAATCTATTCCGTGTATGTTGGTTGTACAGTTAATTATCTTTTTTATAAACGATAACAACTTGGCATTTCCAAAAACCACTGGTGTGCATAATTCCATCATTCGCTGATCTTCAAAAGTTTTTAAAATAACCTCTGGACCAACGCCATTCATGTCACCTATTGAAATACCTAATATAATATTTTCACCTTTTTTAAACATGCGTTGCGCTAATTATTGCTAATTTTGTTACAAATTTAGTAAAATTATTCTACTTATGTTTACTGGTATTGTTGAAACTCTTGGAGTTATACGAAAAATAGAGCACGATCAAACAAACGTGCACCTTTTTATAGAAAGTTCGTTTACCGCAATGTTAAAGATCGATCAAAGTGTGGCGCACAACGGCGTATGTTTAACGGTGGTTGAAATTAATGACGATTTGTACAAAGTTACAGCCATAAAAGAAACCATTGATGTTACTACCATTGGCTTATGGAAGGTGGGCGATATTGTAAACTTAGAACGCGGAATGCCTTTGAACGATCGGTTAGACGGACATATTGTGCAAGGGCATGTTGATGAAACGGCTGTTATTACAAAAGTTGATGAAGTTGGCGGAAGCACGTATTTTAGTTTTGAATACAGTACAAAATCAAAACATGTAACTATTGATAAAGGATCGATTACGGTTGACGGAACGAGTTTAACGGTTGTAAATTCGGGAATTAATACTTTTAGCGTAGCGATAATTCCGTATACATTAGAGCATACACTTTTTAAAACCTATAAAGTTGGAACCGAAGTAAATCTTGAATTTGATGTGATAGGGAAATATGTAACCAAGTTAATGCAGGTGCATTTAAAATAAAACGAATCCAGCTTAATGCTGGATTTTGTTTTATTTGTAAGCAAATACTTTACCTAAACTTTCGTTGCTTGTAAATGTACAGTTTTGGTTGATTAATTCGCCCGAACCAATATTAATAACCATGCCGTGAACCGCTAATGGTTGATCGTTTTTCCATGCATTTTGAACAATAGAGGTAGTACATAAATTAAAAACTTGCTCTTCTACATTTAATTCAACCAAGCGGTTGGTTTTTTCTTCTTGGTCTTGAATATTGTCAATTTCTTTAGCGTGTAAGCGGTAAACGTCTTTAATATGGCATAGCCAGTTGTCTATAATTCCAAACTGATTTCGGCTTAACGATGCAGCCACACCACCACAACCGTAATGCCCTGCAACTATGATGTGTTTAACTTTTAAAACATTTACGGCATAATCTAGTACCGAAAGCATGTTCATGTCTGAATGTACACAAACGTTTGCAATGTTTCTATGAACAAAAACTTCGCCTGGTTTTGTGCCTGTAATCTCATTTGCAGGAACGCGACTATCCGCGCAACCAATCCATAAAATTTCCGGATTTTGACCTTTCGCTAGTTGTTGAAATCTTTGAGAGGTGTCGTTTTTTACAAACTCCATCCATTCTTTATTTCCGTCAATAATTTTATTGAAGCTTAGTTCTAACTCGCTGCACATAGCTATATGTTTATAATTATTTTTCAAAATTACAATAATCTTTGTAGGTTTAATTTATATTATATTAAAAAAAATCGGCAAGAGTTATTTTGCCGATTTTTTTGTTTGAATACAATTTTGATATTGTTTTTTTTATAAGAAATTAACGACACCAGTTTCAACATCATAGTTGGCGCCAATGATTTTAATTTTTCCTTCTTGTTCCATTTTGCTTAAAGTAGAACTTTCTTTTCTTATGTGTTCAATAGAATTTAAAACGTTTTCATGGTTTAAGCGTTCTAATAAATCACTGTTTTTAGAAGATCGTTCTTCGTCATCTTTAATGATATTTTTAATGATCGGATCAAAATGACCAACTAAATGATTTAGGTTGTCCATTCCAAGACCTTCAATAGCTGCTGCGTCTAAGCCGCCTTTTAAAGCACCGCATTTCGTATGTCCTAATACCACAACTAGTTTAGAGCCCGCTACATTGCAACCAAATTCCATAGATCCTAAAATATCTTGGTTTACAAAGTTTCCGGCAATTCTAACACTAAAAATATCACCTAAACCTTGATCAAAAATTAATTCTGCAGATGTGCGGCTATCTATACAGCTTAATACAACCGCAAAAGGCCATTGCCCAGCGCGTGTGTCGTTTACTTGAGCTAATAAATCACGATTTGCTTTAAGGTTTTTTACAAATCTTTGATTTCCTTCTTTTAATATTTCTAATGCTTTTTCTGGAGTTATTGTAGCTTGTGTTTCTGATGTATGTGCTTTCATATTATTTTTAAATTAAATTTTACATTGCTCTACGGTGGGTTATAATAATGTGTGATTCCTCATCTTCTTCATAATCTCTGTACGAAGTTTTAAAACCAATGAGTTCCACGTTAATGTTTTCTTCTTTTGCGCGTACATTGGCAAAATCTTGGATCAATTCTAAAACATCTGTTGTGATATATGATGTTGTTTTAGCATCAATTGTAACTTTAGATCCAGGTTTCACATTTTTTAGTGTTTTTTTAATGGCGGCTTTGTTAAGGAACGAAACTTCTTCGGCAAGTTTTATGGTAAAATCGTCGGTTTCATTTAACTGTTCTTTACTTAAGTAGTATGCACGTTTCATGTTTCCTTGTAAAATATAGAAAACAGAAATTGCTAAACCAATACCTACACCTTTTAATAGATCGGTAAAAACAACAGCTAAAACAGTTGCTACAAACGGTATGAATTGGTATTTACCATTGTGCCAAAAATGTTTAAAAGTAGCAGGTTTAGCTAATTTGTATCCTACTAAAAGTAATACAGCAGCTAGGGTTGCTAATGGAATTAAGTTTAAAATAAACGGAATAGACAATACACAAACCAATAATAAAACGCCATGTATAATTGCCGATGATTTTGATGTTGCACCTGCATTTGCATTTGCAGAACTACGAACTACAACCGATGTCATTGGTAAACCACCAATTAAAGAACTAAATAAATTACCAATTCCTTGGGCTTTTAATTCTAAGTTAGTGTCGGTAATTCTACGTTTTTTATCTAATCGGTCCGAAGCTTCAATACAAAGCAGTGTTTCAATTGATGCTACAATGGCAATAGTTGCGCCTACAATCCAAACTTGTGGATTGGTAAAGCCGCTTAAGCTTGGTAAAGTGATAAGGTTTTTAAAATCTTCTGCACTTGTAGGTACAGGAAGTGTAACTAAATGATTAATGTTTATAGCAAGAGAACTTCCGGTAGCAATAAATAATTGGTTAAGTAAAATACCAGCAATTACGGCTACTAATGCACCCGGTAGCATTTTTAGTTTTCTTAAAGCAGGAACCTTCTCCCATGTTAATAAAATAGCGATTGAAACAACTGTTACCAAAACAGCGCCTGGATGTATCGCTTCAAAAACCTCGTTAAAGTAGTTTAGGTTAATGCCGTTTTCAAATAAAGTTTCACTACTAATGTTATCAGTGTCAAAACCTAATGCGTGTGGAATTTGTTTTAAAACAATGATAATACCAATACCAGCAAGCATTCCTTCAATGACATTGTTAGGGAAGTAGTTAGATATGCTTCCTGCACGGATAAATCCTAAGACCAACTGTAAAATTCCGGCAATTAATCCGGCACATAAAAAAAGTTCAAACGCGCCCAACTCGGTAATGGCGGTTAAAACTATTGCTGTTAAGCCAGCTGCTGGTCCAGATACAGAAATATTGGAATTGCTTAACGTACCAACCACAATTCCGCCAATAACACCTGCAATAATTCCAGATAATGGTGGTGCACCCGATGCTAAAGCAATACCCAAACATAACGGTAGCGCAACTAAAAACACTACCAAACCAGACGCAAAGTTATGAGACAACTCTGCCTTAATATTTTTTTTCATAAAATAATCTATAATTAATAAACGTGTGAATGCGAGCGATTTAAAAAAAAACGCTGCAAGTACTAATAATTATAGAAGTTGTTCGGGAGGCGGTAGGGGAATTTTAAAAACCAGATCGTCTTTAATTGTGTGCTTTAAAGAGTTGAGGTTACGGTTTGCTAAATTTTTTTTAGAAGATGAATATTTTAAATGGTTTGAAAAATGATATTGAACTTCATTTTCTTCCTCTTCGTTTATATTGTTATTATTTGTTTTTGATTTTGTTTTAGTGTGTGTTTCTTCTTCTTCGTTTAAAATTAAAGTATGTGTTTCTACATCTTTATTCAACGCATAAGTTATTGTAGGTGCAAAAAGAAAGCACACAAATAAAATTAAAGTCGATATGTTGAATATCTTTAACATTTAGGTCGCAAATTTAATTTAAACTTTTTTAAAATGGTTTAAACAAGGTGTAAAATAAATGTTAAAAAGCTTAAGTTTAAAGCAAAAAAAACATTCCCGAAAGAATGTTTTGTTGGTCCACAAGGACTCGAACCTTGAATGACTGCACCAAAAACAGTAGTGTTACCATTACACCATGGACCAATTGGTTTGTTTTTTAATAAGCTTTTTGTTGGTCCACAAGGACTCGAACCTTGAATGACTGCACCAAAAACAGTAGTGTTACCATTACACCATGGACCAATATTAGCTTATTTTGTTTAGTTTTATTTGTTGGTCCACAAGGACTCGAACCTTGAATGACTGCACCAAAAACAGTAGTGTTACCATTACACCATGGACCAATAAAACTTGCAAAGAATTAAACACAATTGCTTAAATATTGCGAGTGCAAATGTAGTATAAAAAAGTAATATCGCAAGAATTTCATGTGATAATTTTAAAAAAAATATAAAAAAGTATATTGGTACAAAGAAAATACTTTCTTTGTAGTTCTTACATAAAAAGATCAAAAATAGCTATTATGTTGACAATCAATTTTAAAAAGTGGAATACCATCACCGGATGGCTTGCATTTTTAATTGCACTTACAGTTTATACTTTAACCTTAGAACCTACCGTTAGTTTTTGGGATGCAGGTGAATACATTGCTACATCGGCAAAGTTAGAAGTAGGTCACCCACCAGGAGCGCCACTTTTTCAAATGTTGGGTGCGTTTGCAGCTATGTTTGCTACATCGCCCGATAAAATTGCGGCAATGGTAAACTGGGTTTCAGCACTATCAAGCGCTTTTGCTGTGTTGTTCATGTTTTGGTCGGCTACCAATATTTTAATGAAAGTTGTTAAAATAGGAACCGAAAAACTATCAAACCGTACTGTAATCGCCGTTTTAGGAAGCTGTTTAATTGGTGCGTTAACTTTTACTTTTTCTGATACTTTTTGGTTCAGCGCTGTAGAAACCGAAGTTTATGCAATGGCAACTTTTATGTTGGCTTTATTGCTGTGGCTTGGTTTACGCTGGATTGATGCGATTGATGAACCGCGCGGAAACAAATGGTTGTTATTGATAGCCTTAGTTGTAGGTATGTCTTTCGGGGTGCATTTTATGGCACTTTTGGCAATTCCGTCTATTGGTTATTTGTATTATTTTAAAAAATATCCAAAAGTTACCGTTAAAAATTTCATTATTGCTAACGTATTTGTAGTCGGTGTGTTGTTAATCGTTTTTGGATTTCTAATGCCGTACACTATGATTTTCTTCGGGAAATCAGAAATTTTCTTTGTCAATTCAGTTGGCTTACCGTTTAATTCAGGAACCATTATTGCTTTTGTATTGCTGGTTTCTTTCTTTGTTTTCGGATTAAAATACACGCGCGAAAAACAAAAATATTTTGCCAATACACTAATTCTTTCGCTATTATTTATTTTTATTGGTTTTTCTTGTTGGTTAATGTTGCCAATTCGTGCAAATACCCAAATTCCAATCAACGAAAACAAACCGTCTGATGCTGCCGAATTGTTAGACTATTACAACCGCGAACAATATGGATCTAGATCGTTGTTTTATGATACATTTTTCACGGTAAAATACAACCCGATTTTAGATCCTTTAGAACCTTATAAAGATGGTAAGGTTAATTATGAACGAGATTATTTTTCAGGAAAATACAGCATTATTGATGACGGAAAAAATGCTGAAAACAATTATTCCAAAAAATTAAAAGGTTTTTTGCCAAGAATGTGGAGTACAGATGGTTCGCATCCTGTAAATTATATGGAGTATACAAAGCCAGTAGATTTTAAACTTAACCCTGAATATGCTACTGACCCTGACATAGTAGAAATGGCAAATCAGTTAAAGGCAGGTGTGCGAACAGGGCAAATTTCGTTGAGAGAATACAATTATTATCTATCGGAAATGAGAGGTGAAATTGAAATTGTAAATCCAAGTTTTGCTGATAATGTAAAGTTTATGTTCAATTATCAGTTCGGATACATGTACACTCGTTATCTACTATGGAATTTTGCAGGTCGCCAAAACGATATTCAGGGAAATAACGATAATATGGAAGGTAATTGGATTTCGGGCATCAAGTTTTTAGACGAAATTCGATTGGGATCGCAAGAAAATTTAACCAGCGATATGTTGAATAATAAAGGGCGAAATGTTTATTACATGTTACCGTTTATTTTAGGTTTGGTTGGTTTCGTGTTTCATTATCGAAAAGATCCAAAAACGTTTTACGTGTTATTAGCATTGTTCTTATTTACAAGTTTTGCATTAAAAATATTCTTAAACGAACGTCCGTTCGAGCCTCGCGAGCGCGATTATGCAGTAGTTGGTTCGTTTATGGTTTTTGCTATGTGGGTTGGTTACGGTGTGTATGCAATTTATGAATTTGTATCGAGCAAATTAAGTTCAAAAATTGCCTTGCCATTGGTTTTAGGCGTGACGTTTTTAGCATCGCCAGTGTTAATGGCAAAAGAGAATTGGGACGATCACGATCGTTCCGAAAAATATACGGCGTTAGCAGTAGGTCGATCGTATTTAGATTCGTTAGAAAAAAATGCAATTATTTTTACAATTGCCGATGATTCGTTCCCACTTTGGTATCTTCAAGAAGTAGAAGGTTATAGAACCGATGTACGCGTTGTTTGTACCACGTTGTTAGATGCCGAATGGTATGTAGATCAAATGAAAGTAAAGACTTATGAATCTGAAGCATTGAAGATTCGTTTTGATCACAAACAATATACAGGCAATAAGTTAACAGGTGCAATTGTAACATCTTCAATAAACGAGCGTTTTGAATTGGATACCATTATGAATTTTATTGCGAGTGATCGTCCAGAAACGAAAATCGAAATAAATAATCAAACTAAAGTTGTTCGAATTCCAACAAATAAATTCAGTTTGCCAGTCGATAAAGAAAAAGTCTTAAAAAATGGAACGGTATCTCAAAAATTTGCAAATGATGTTGTGCCCGAAATACCAATCGATGTTAAAACCAATCAACTATCAAGAAAGCATATTATAATGTATGATATTATTGCAAGTAACAATTGGGAGCGTCCCATATATTTTTCTGTAGGAGATTTTAGCGATGAAACCTTTTTATGGATGAAAGATTATTTGCAACTAAATGGCTTGGTTTATAAATTAGTTCCAGTAAAGGCTGAGGTAAAAACCAATGGTAATCCTTATGATATTGGAACTATTGATACCGATAAAATGTATAAAATTGTAACGAATTGGTATTGGGGTAACTTTGGTAGTTCAACTATTTATCATGATCCACAAACACGAACCGAATCGCGATTATATCTTATGAATTTAGAACGCTTGGCAAGACAGTTGATAGAAGAACGCCAAATGCAAAAGGCAGAAAAGATAATAGATTTGGCAATGGAGAACTTTCCTATAGAATATTACATTCCGTATAATAACATGATAAAATACGTTTTTACCGAACCTTATGCAGATTTATATTACAAAGTTGGCAATAATAAAAAAGCAGCTGAAATGGCTACCAAATTATACACAAAAGCCGAAGAAGACTTAAGGTTCTATAAAGGAATGAAGCTAAACGAACAGCAAGATTATGTATCAAATATTATTTTTGCGTTTGAAACAGCATATCGTATCATAGATAATTGTGAATTGCATAAAGACACCGCAACTGTAGCTGCATTAAACAAGCGTATTGCGCCGTATGAAAAGTATTTTCAACGTTATTTAAATGCTTATGAACAGCAAAAACAACGGCAGTTAGAATATGAAAGACAAATGAAACAGCAAGAACAACAAATTTTGCAAGATTCTGTTTTAGAATAAAGGTTTTGTAATTACATTTTAGCTTTAAATAGCATCTTAGAATTAATATTAAGTGCATTTTTTACGAATTAAAAAAAAAACGCTTTCTTTGTAGTTCTTACATAAAAAGATCAAAAATAACTATTATGTTGACAATCAATTTTAAAAAGTGGAATACCATCACCGGATGGCTTGCATTTTTAATTGCACTTACAGTTTATACTTTAACCTTAGAACCTACCGTTAGTTTTTGGGATGCCGGTGAATACATTGCTACATCGGCAAAATTAGAAGTTGGTCACCCACCAGGCGCACCACTTTTCCAGATGATTGGCGCGTTTGCAGCTATGTTTGCCACATCACCCGATAAAATTGCGGCAATGGTAAACTGGGTTTCAGCACTATCAAGCGCTTTTGCTGTGTTGTTTATGTTTTGGTCGGCTACCAATATTCTACTAAAAGTTGTTAAAATAGGAAGCGAAAAACTATCAAACCATACTGTAATCGCCGTTTTAGGAAGCTGTTTAATTGGTGCGTTAACCTTTACTTTTTCTGATACTTTTTGGTTTAGTGCGGTAGAAACCGAAGTGTACGCAATGGCAACTTTTATGTTGGCATTGCTGCTGTGGCTTGGTTTACGCTGGATTGATGCTATTGACGAACCACGAGGCAATAAGTGGTTGTTGTTAATCGCTTTAGTTGTAGGTATGTCATTTGGGGTGCATTTTATGGCATTGTTGGCAATCCCGTCTATTGGATATTTGTATTTCTTTAAAAAATATCCAAAAGTAACCGTTAAAAACTTCATTATTGCAAACATTGCAGTAGTTGCGGTTTTATTGTTTGTTTTTGGATTTTTACTTCCATATACCATGATTTTCTTTGGAAAGTCAGAGATTTTCTTTGTAAATTCAATTGGTTTGCCGTTTAATTCAGGAACCATCATTGCTTTTGTATTATTGGTTGGTTTCTTTGTATTCGGATTAAAATACACGCGAGAAAAGAAAAAGCATTTTGCAAACACATTAATTCTTTCAGTATTATTCATTTTTATTGGATTTTCTTGTTGGTTAATGTTGCCAATTCGAGCAAATACCCAGATTCCAATCAACGAAAACAAACCGTCTGATGCGGCTGAATTGTTAGATTACTACAACCGTAAACAATATGGATCTCGTTCGTTGTTTTACGATACATTTTTCACGGTTAAATACGGTGGTGCTCTAGATCCATCACAGCCTTATAAAGACGGAAAAGTTGATTATGAAAGAGATTACGCTTCCGGGAAATACAGCATTATAAACGACGGAAAAAATTCAGATCCTAATTATGCAAGTCGTTTTAAAGGACTTTTACCTCGTTTGTGGGAGCCTGACATGGCTGCAAATTACATGGCGTTTACAAAACCTGTTGATTTTAAAATAAAACCTGAATATGCTTCTGAACCAGAAGTAATGGAAATGGCAGGGCAATTAAAGGCACAAGCACAATCTGGCAGAATGTCTATGCGTGAATACGATTACTACCTTAAACAAATGGGTGAGTATATCGAAGTAGAAAAGCCTAGCTTTACAGATAACATTGGCTTTATGTTCAACTATCAGTTTGGATATATGTACACTCGTTATCTACTATGGAATTTCGCCGGACGCCAAAATGATATCCAAGGAAATAACGATCGTATGAACGGTAACTGGATTTCGGGTATCAAGTTTTTAGACGAAATTCGTTTGGGATCGCAAGAAAATTTAACCAGCGATATGTTGAACAATAAAGGAAGAAATGTTTATTACATGTTGCCGTTTATTTTAGGTTTGGTTGGTTTTGTGTTTCATTACCGCAAAGATCCTAAAACATTCTATGTGTTATTAGCATTGTTCTTATTCACAAGTTTTGCCCTAAAAATATTCTTAAACGAGCGACCATTCGAACCTCGCGAGCGTGATTATGCGGTAGTGGGTTCATTCATGGTTTTTGCTATGTGGGTAGGTTACGGTGTGTATGCTATTTACGAATTTGTATCGAGCAAAGTAAACGCTAAAGTTGCTTTGCCATTGGTTTTAGGAGTTATGTTTTTAGCATCGCCGGTATTATTAGCAAAAGAAAACTGGAACGATCACGACCGTTCAGAAAAATACACCGCTTTAGCGTTGGGTAGAGCTTACTTGGATTCGTTAGATCCAAATGCAATTATTTTTACGATTGGTGATAACGATACGTTCCCGCTTTGGTATTTACAAGAAGTGGAAGGTTATAGAACCGATGTGCGCGTGGTTTGTACCACTTTATTACAGGCAGAATGGTATATCGATCAAATGAAAGTAAAAGCGTACGATTCAGAAGCATTAAAAATTCGTTTTAATCATAGACAATATTCGGGTGAGAATCTGTATTATGCAGCTATGGCACCAACTGTAGACGAGCGTTTCGATATAAATACGATTTTGGAATTTATAGCTTCTGACGATCCTAGAGCCAAAATGGAAACCGAAAGTGGTATGTTTATTACACGTATCCCTACAAATAAATTTATTTTGCCTGTAAATAAAGATAAAGTTCTTAAAAATGGAATTGTTTCTCAAAAATTTGCTGACGAAGTTGTTTCTGAAATCCCTATTGATGTAAAAGCAAATGCGTTGTACCGTATGCGTGTGATTATGTTTGATATCATTGCAAACAACAATTGGGACAGACCAGTATATTTTACAGGCGGATCTATTACCGATGAAGATTTCTTGTGGATGAAAGATTATCTGCAATTAAACGGATTGGTTTACAAATTGGTTCCTGTTAAGGCAAAACGTATGTACGATGGGCATCCGCTTTATATTGGATCTATCGATACAGAAAAAATGTATAAAACAGTCAACAGTTGGTATTGGGGTAATTTTGGAAGTCCGAATATTTATCACGATCCTGAAACCCGTAAAAATGCTGTTAGTTTCCGCATAAATTTAACTCGCTTAGCAGAACAATTAGTAGAAGAGGGTAAAATGGATAAAGCTAAAAATGTAGTAGATTTAGCAATGAAAAATTTCCCAATTGAATTTTTCCTTCCGAATGATAGAAACGGAAACTACTTTACTGTTGAACCTTTTGCAGATTTGTATTATACATTAGGCGAGCATAAAAAAGCAGCCGATATTGCTGTGAAATTGTTTACAAAAGCCGAAGAAGATTTAAGATTCTATAAAGGAATGAAGTTAAACGAACAACAAGAGTATGGATCAGACATTATTTTTGCGTTTGAAACTGCTTACCGTATCATTGATAATTGTAAAATGCACAATGACAATGCAACTGTAACTGCTTTAAACAACCGCATTGCACCTTACGAAAAACATTTTCAACGATATTTAAATGCCTACAAACAGCAACAAGAATCAGAAAATGAAATGACGCAACAAGAAGAACAAATGCTGAAAGATTCAACCACACAAACAATAGATTCTACACAACAATAATTTTAGTAAAGACGGTATTTTTGCCGTCTTTACCAATTAAATAAAACAACAAATATGTTAGAAAATAAAGATCAAAACAAAACCTCGTTGGCACAATTAGGCGAATTCGGTTTAATCAATCATATCACAAAAAACTTTTCAATTCAGCAAGAATCAACAATAAAAGCAATAGGGGATGATGCTGCGGTTTTAGATTTTAAATCGAAAAAAGCAGTCGTATCAACCGATTTATTGGTAGAAGGTGTACATTTTGATTTAAGTTACATGCCGTTGAAACATTTGGGTTACAAAGCAGTGGTTGTAAATGTTTCAGACATTTGTGCAATGAATGCAACACCTACACAAGTAACAATTTCTATCGCAGTTTCAAACAGATTTCCGTTAGAAGCAATTGAAGAATTGTACGAAGGTATTCGTTTGGCATGTGATTTCTATAAAGTCGATTTAATTGGAGGCGACACAACTTCTAGCACTACCGGATTATTAATTAGTGTTACTGCATTAGGAGAGGTAAATGAAGAGGACATTGCCTATCGTTCGGGCGCGCAGGAAAACGATTTGTTAGTAGTTTCGGGCGATATAGGATCGGCTTATATGGGCTTACAAGTTTTAGAACGTGAAAAGCAAGTGTTTTTGGTAAATCCGCAAAATCAACCTAATTTAGAAGATTATTCTTACATTATAGAACGACAGTTAAAACCTGAAGCTCGTACCGATATTAAAGAGCTTTTGCAGAAATTAGAGGTGAAACCAACCGCAATGATCGATGTTTCAGACGGAATTTCTTCTGAAATTATGCACATCTGTAAAGCATCAAACGTAGGTTGTAATTTGTATGAAGATAAATTGCCATTAGATCCACAATTGATAAACGTTTGTGAAGAGTTTAATTTAGACAGTACAACCATTGCCATAAACGGCGGTGAAGATTACGAATTACTGTTCACTGTTTCAATGAATGATTTCGAAAAAATAAAAGGAAATCCGCATTTATCAATTATCGGGCACATGACGGCTGAAAAAGAAGGGATGCATTTAATTACGAGAGAAAATACTAAGTTGGCATTAAAAGCTCGCGGCTGGAATGCTTTGAACGAGGAAGAATAAACTTAATAAACACTATATGAAAAATTATTTATCATTATTACTAATCTTTATGTTCACTAATTTATTTGCTCAAAATAAATTTGAACTAGGTTATTACATTGATCAATCTGGAAATAAAATAGAAGGAGAAATTTCAGAAATAACACTTGATCGTTTTCCTTCACATTTCATCATCAAAAATAAAGGAAAACAAGAAACAATAGAAACCAACAAGGTTAGTTTAATTAAATATGGAACATTTGTTTTTGAAAAGAAATCGTTTCAGTATGATCCTTCCGTACGTTTAGATATTGCCAATATGCCAAAACAAAAAGAATATCAGCTAGTAAATAAAACTGCTTTTGTTCAATTAATGGTTAATGGAGATACCAAACTTTATAAGTATTCAGAGAATGGTGTTGCTACCTTTTTTTATGAAACTGCGAATAACCAACGAACTACTTTAGAGTATAAAAGGTATTTAGGAAATGCAAATGATATCAATGAAAATAAAGAATTTACCAACCAATTAAAAAATTTAAATAACAAATCGGTTAATAATAACGAGGGATTTTATAATGCCTTAAAATATAATGACGCAGATTTAGTTGATTATTTTAAAAAGTTGAATGGCAAAAGCTATAAAGAAAATAAAAAATCAAAAGTGTTCTTTAATATTTTTGCAGGATATTCTATTAGTTCAATGGGGATTAATTTTTTGCAAGATTTACCAGCCAAAAGTCATCAGCATATTACGGTTATGCCAGAGATTGAATATGTTCTTAATAATAACATTATGAACCCGACTAGTTTTTACTTCAATTTAAAATACCGTACAGTAAAAGCTGAGTATGAGGAAGTTTATGTAAGGGAAAATTGGCAACATCAGGTAGATTATCAGTCGTTACTTTTTTCATTCGGAGCAAAGAAATATTTTTTATCATCAAAAGACATGAAGTTTTATGGAAAAGTAGGTTTTGCATTAGATATACCAATTAAAGACGAAATCCTATCTCCAGTTGAGTCTTGGAGATTAAATCCTATTTTTCTAGATCATTACAAAGGAGGAATTAATACTGGGTTAGGTGTAAGACTAAATGAATCTTTTTTAATAGAGATTGATTACGATCATCTTTTTAATACGCTACATATAAAGAAAAATACCTCTATAAATTTTAAAGTAGGTTATAGTTTCTAATAACAAAACCCCAGAATTTTAAATTCTGGGGTTTATATTTTAATGCGAACTCAGCATATTTTTAGGATCTAAATAGGTGTCTAATTGTTCTTTTGTTAAAATATTCTGTTCAATTATTAAATCGTATACGCTACGGTTTTCTTCCAACGCTTGTTTGGCGATTTTGGTACTGTTTTTATAGCCAATAATAGGGTTTAAAGCGGTGACAATACCAATGCTGTTGTAAACTTCGTTTCTTAAATGATCTGTGTTAGCTGTAATTCCATCTACACATTCAATTCGTAAAGTATCAATAGCGTTTGTAAGTATTTCAATAGAATCAAATAAAGTTAAGGCAATAATAGGTTCCATAACATTTAGTTGTAGTTGTCCGGCTTCGGCAGCTAAACTTACGGTAAGCTCGTTTCCTATTATTTTAAAACAAACCTGATTTACAACTTCGGGAATTACTGGATTAACTTTACCAGGCATAATAGACGATCCTGGTTGTTTGGGTGGTAAATTAATCTCGTACAAGCCCGTGCGTGGACCAGATGCTAATAAACGTAAATCGTTACATATTTTAGATAGTTTTACTGCTAACTTTTTCAACGCTCCAGCATAAGCTACAAAACTACTGGTGTCTGATGTTGCTTCTACTAAATTTTCTGCTAGTTTAACAGGTTCGTTTAACAGGGTAGCTAATTTTTCTGCACATAATTGCGCATACCCTTTAGGTGCGTTCAATCCTGTGCCAATTGCCGTTGCACCCATATTTACTTCTAAAAATTCAAAAGCTTGATTTTGTAAATAGGGAATTTCTTTTTTCAATGTAAAAGCAAATGCTTCAAATTCCTGTCCTAAAGTCATGGGAACCGCGTCTTGCAATTGTGTTCTCCCCATTTTTATAACGCTTTCAAACTCTTTTGCTTTACGGTCTAGAGCAAAAAAAAGTTTTTCTAAAGCATCTGTAACTTGTTTAGACATTTGATATAATGCCAGTTTTAAAGCAGAAGGATACGCATCATTTGTTGATTGCGATAAGTTTACATGATCGTTTGGTGAACAATGTTGATACATTCCTTTTTCATACCCCATTTTTTCTAAAGCAATGTTTGCAATTACTTCGTTGGCATTCATGTTTACCGATGTTCCTGCGCCACCTTGAATCATATCTATAGGAAATTCCTCAAAATATTGATCTTTTAAAATGTCCAAACAAGCTTGGGAAATAGCATCTTTCAACGGCTCGTTGATTAATCCTAATTCAAAATTGGTTTCAACAGCAGCTAATTTTACCACTGCTAAAGATTTTATAAAAATTGGGTATTGATATAATTTGTGATTTGATATTTTAAAGTTAGCAATAGCACGTTGTGTTTGTACACCATAGTATGCATTTTTGGGCACTTGTAATTCTCCCAACAAATCAGTCTCTGTTCTAAAAGAATTCATAATTTTTCTTTACAAGATACAAAAAAACTCAAATAGTTGTATTATTGCTTTAATTAATTTTGATTTATGAAAGTGTTATTAATAGGCGCAACAGGTGCAACGGGAATTTTTGTATTGCATAATTTACTAAACGATTCACGAGTTGATGAGGTAATTATTTTTGTAAGAAAATCGACAAATATTAAACACGTTAAACTTAAAGAAATAGTAACATCTTTTGATCAGTTAAACGGATATCAATCACACATGCAAGCGCATGTAGCTATTTCGTGTTTAGGTACCACCTTAAAACAAGCAGGTAGCAAAGAAGCACAATGGGTGGTTGATCATGATTATCAGTTACAATTTGCTAAGCTTGCAAAACAAAACCATGTGCCACATTTTATATTACTATCAGCTATGGGCGCAACTGCAACTTCTAAAATATTTTATAACAAAATGAAAGGTGCTTTAGAAGACGCTGTGAAAGAATTACATTTTACACGATTAGATGTGTTGCAGCCAAGTTTACTTATCCGCCCGAATAGTAATAGATTTGGTGAAAGAATAAGCGAAAAAGTGTTGTCGCTTTTAAATAGTGTTGGTATTTTAAAATCGTATCAACCCATAAAAGTAGAAAATCTTGGTGCTATAATAGCCCAATTAATTTTTGAAAAACAACCCGGTGTTTATGTGTGGAATTTGAAAGATCTATTAAAAAAACTTTAAAAGAAATAGTAGGCGTTTTCAATGTGATTAATTTCATTTGTTTTTCCAATAACTACCGAAATAATATCCAAACTCACTTCGTAATCAATGTCTTTGCTATCTATGTAGGCATTGGTTGCTTCTAATATTAATTTTATTTTTTTATTGTTCACAAAACTTTCGGGTTCGCCAAAATCTATTGAAGTTCGTGTTTTAACTTCAATAATAGCTAAAATGTTATTTTTAAGTGCAATAATGTCAATCTCGGCTTTTTTATACCTGTAATTTGTTTCTAGAATAACATAATTGTTTGCTTCTAAAAATTCTTTAGCTAATTGTTCTCCCTTTTTTCCTGTTTCGTTATGTGTTGCCATATTAAATGTATTTTAACAAGGTGCATTCATCAGATACCTGCAAAGAAACTTTAGTTCCTAACTTTAAAGCGCGATTATCTGGAATATGACCCGCAGGAAAATCAAAGCAAATCGGGAAATTGTATTCTTTACAAATATCTAAAATAATTTGCTGAACATTGTACCCAAACGGAATCTGGTTGTCGTGCATATCGGTCATTCCGCCAATAATCAATCCGTTTAAATCATCGAAATATCCGTTGCGTTTCAGGTTGTAAAGCATTCGGTCGATATGATACAGATATTCATCTAAATCTTCTAAATACAAAATTTTATTTTGAGTATTTACAGATGATTTCGATCCTAATAAACTATAAATAATAGATAAATTACCGCCAATTAATACACCTTCTGTACTACCCATTTTATTGCTTGAATTTGATAGGGTTTTTATTTCATAATCTTCATTAAACAAAGCCTGACGCAATGTTTCTTTAGCTTCGATCATTGCTTTGGGAACAGAATATGGCATAATGGCATGTAAAGTTGCAATACCCAAATTGTGAATATGACTATGTAAAACGGTAATATCGCTGAAACCAATCACCCATTTTGGATTTTTTATGAATTTAGAAAAATCGAGCTTGTCAATAATTCTAACCGTTCCATAACCGCCACGTGCAATCCAAATAGCTTTAATGTTAGGGTTGTCCATCATGCGTTGTAAATCTGCAGCGCGTTGTTCGTCTGTGCCACCTAATTGATTTGCGTTTACGTCTATTGTTGCGCCAAATTCTATCTTCAATCCCCACGATTCAAAAAGGGCAACAGCTTGCACAGCTTCTTCACTAGAAAAACTGCGGGCGGTACAGACCATGGCAACAGTGTCTCCTTTTTTTAGATAAGCAGGTGTTTTCATAATAATAATTTTAAACAAAAATAGTTTTTAATTGATATTTAGAAAATGTTTCAAGTGTTTTTTCTGAAGATGAATTTATCTCTCTAAACAAATAACATTTCTTTAAGTTTAGAAACTTTTAACTGTAACTAAAAAACATTAAATTTGTAAACAATTTTAATTAATTAGATATGTATCCAGAAGAAATAGTAAAACCAATGCAAGAAGAATTAACTTCGGCAGGTTTTGAAGCATTATATACAGCAGATGAGGTTGAAAGCGCTTTATCAAAAGAAGGAACAACGTTAGTAGTAGTTAACTCGGTTTGTGGTTGTGCAGCAAGAAACGCACGTCCGGGAGCAATTATGAGTTTAACTAACGGGAAAAAACCAGAAAATATTGTAACTGTTTTCGCAGGTGTAAATAAAGAAGCAGTTGATGTAGCTCGTGAAAAAATGTTTCCATTTCCTCCGTCATCGCCATCAATGGCATTGTTTAAAAACGGAGAATTGGTGCATATGTTAGAGCGTCATCATATCGAAGGGCATCCAGCAGAAATTATTTCAGAAAATTTAAAAGAAGCTTACAACGAACATTGTTAATTTTATAGCTTAAAAAATACACAAAAATCTACTGAATATCGGTAGATTTTTTTATTTGTTGTATATTTGAACATAAATTGTAAAAAGTGCACAAAATTTTATCTTATCCGTTAAGTATTGTATATTATATTTTATTAAGCCTAAGTTTACTAATTTTTCATCCAATACAATGGATTTGCTTGAATTTATTTGGATATCAGGCACATACACGAAGCGTTGTGCTATTGCAATGGTTTTTAATGCGCAGTGCCAATGTTTTAGGGTCAACGTTTACGGTAAAAGGTCGTGAAAAATTACCCGTAAACAAACCAATTATTTACGTATCAAACCACCAATCAATGTTTGATATTGTTTCCATGATATGGTTTTTACGTAAAACACATCCAAAATTTGTAAGTAAAAAAGAACTAGGCAAAGGTATACCAAGTGTTTCATATAATTTAAAACACGGTGGTTCTGTTTTAATAGATCGCAATGATCCAAAACAAGCATTGCCTGCGATAAAAGGTTTGGGCGAATACATACAGAAATACAACCGTTCTGCAGTGATTTTTCCTGAAGGAACACGATCTAAAAACGGAGCACCAAAACGCTTTTCAGAAAATGGAGTAAAAATGCTGTGTAAATTTGCGCCAGATGCCTATTTAGTGCCATTAACCATAAATAATTCGTGGAAAATGTTCCGTTTTGGAATGTTTCCAATGGGATTAGGAAGCGCAGTTACATTAGAAGTTCATGATGCTATGAAAGTTTCTGATTACGATTTTAAAACTTTGTTCGAGAAAACAGAAGAGGCAATAACTTCTTCTATAAAATAACACAACGCAAGTTGTAAAAAAAGATTAAAAAATGTCAATTCAAAATGTTCGATTAGAAGTGATGCAGTTCTTAGAAAAGAACGTAGATGCTTTTATGGAGAATTACTTAATTCCCGTAGAAAAAATCTGGCAGCCTTCAGATATGTTACCCGATTCACAGAACGAAAACTTTTTTGAAGAAGTTCGTGAACTACAAGCTTATGCTAAAGAATTGCCTTACGATTTTTGGGTGGTTTTGGTAGGCGATACCATTACAGAAGAAGCCTTACCAACCTATGAATCTTGGTTAATGGATGTAGAAGGTGTTGATCAAAAGGGTGGCGAAGACGGTAGTGGAAACGGATGGGCAAAATGGTTGCGCCATTGGACCGGTGAAGAAAACCGTCACGGTGATTTACTAAATAAGTATTTATATTTATCTGGTCGTGTTAATATGCGCGAAGTAGAAATTACTACACAATATTTAATTAACGACGGTTTTGATCCGGGAACGGACCGCGATCCTTATAAAAACTTTGTTTTTACAAGTTTTCAAGAATTAGCAACGTATGTTTCGCATAATCGTGTAGCGCAGTTAGCTAAGAAAAACGGCGATCATAAGTTATCAAAAATATGTAAATTAATTGCAGGTGATGAAATGCGCCACCATCATGCATATTCAGAATTTGTAGATCGTATTTTTCAGGTAGATCCTTCGGAAATGATGAAAGCTTTTCATTACATGATGAAGAAAAAAATTACCATGCCGGCAAATTTAATTCGTGAATCGGGCGGAGCAATTGGCGACGCATTCCATAATTTCTCAGAATCGGCACAAAGAATTGGTGTTTACACAGCAATGGATTATGTTGATATTTTAAATAAACTGATTAAACGTTGGGAAATAGACAAGGTTAACAACCTAACAGACGAAGCCGAAAAAGCAAGAGATTACCTAATGAAATTACCAGACCGTATGGCGAGATTAGCCGAGCGTATGAAGATTTCAGATGAATCGCACGTTTTTAAATGGGTAACACCAGCAATCATAAAATAATATTAAGCCGATAGAAATATCGGCTTTTTTAATCTTTTGTAAATGTTGATTAAGTGAGATATTAAAGTACAATTTTTCAGTTCGTGCGAAGTCGAGAACTTATAAACAATATAATTAAAAGCATAAAATGAATTATATAGATCAAACCATAACCTTTGTTAAAAAAGAACTAGAAGGCGCCGAAGCTGGTCACGACTGGTTTCATATCCAACGTGTGTACAACAATGCATTAAGTCTTTTAAAAACAGAACAAGCCAATGAGCAGGTTGTGGTTTTAGGCGCTTTGTTACATGATATTGCCGATAGTAAATTCCATAACGGTGATGAAACAATTGGTCCAAAGAAAGCAATTGATTTTATGACATCAATTAATATAAGCGATGATATTAAAGAACACGTAGTAAAAATCATTGAAAATATTTCGTTTAAAAGCGGTAATTTCAACAGGTCGTTTCAATCTAAAGAATTAGAAATTGTTCAAGATGCCGACCGGTTAGATGCTATTGGAGCCATAGGTATTGCCCGAACTTTTAATTACGGCGGATATAAAAACAATGGGTTGTATGATCCGGAAATTCAACCAAAATTAAAAATGACCAAAGAAGAGTACAAAAATCATAAAGGCACAACTATCAATCATTTTTATGAAAAATTATTACTGCTTAAAGATTTGATGAATACCGAAACTGGAAAAAAAATGGCAGAAAATCGCCACCAATACATGGAAGGTTTTTTAGAACAGTTTTATAACGAATGGAATGGAAAAGCGTAAGAAATTACGTTTTTTTAAATTAAAATTGATTGTTCTTTTATAATTTATATTTCCAAAATAAATCAAATATGAACACCTTTGCAGCTTTAGATTTTGAAACCGCCAATAAGCACCGCAGTAGTGTGTGCAGCGTCGGTTTGGTTTTTGTAGAAAATGGTTTGGTCGTAGATAAATATTACGAACTCATAAAACCAGTGCCTAATTTTTACAGTTATTGGAACACCCAAGTACATGGATTGGTTGCAGATGATACTGACTACGCCGCCGAATTTCCGAAATTATGGCTCGATTTATCCAAACGACTTAAAAATATGCCTTTAGTGGCACACAATAGTATGTTTGATGAAGGATGTTTAAAAGCTGTTTTGCAGGCCTATGAATTACCGGTGCATCAAAATAAATTTTTATGTACTTACAGAGCAGCAAAAAAAATGTTTCCTAATTTACCCAATCATAAACTGCCGACTGTTTCAAGATATTTAGGTTTTAATTTGGATAGTCATCATAACGCTTTAGCCGATGCCGAAGCTTGTGCGCATATTGCTTTAAGGGTGTTTTAGGGATAAATTATTTAAAAAAATACCGCTTCGTTTCCAAAGCGGTATTGTGTTTATTTATTTTCAGGTTTATCACTAATAATACGCATTTCTTGTTGAGGGAAAGGAATGTTGATTCCGGCTTTGTCTAAAGCAATTTTAATTTCTTGCTGTAAACTGTTTCTTGCCGCCCAATAATCGTCTTTGCTTGCCCAAGCACGAATGGTAAGGTTTACAGAGCTTGCAGCCAATTCATTTACAAAAACATCGGGTGCAGGATCTTGAACTACGCGCGGATCGTTTTTTAAAACATCTAAAATAATATTTTGCGCCGTTTTAATATTGTCGTCGTAACCAATCCCAACAATATATTCAAACCTACGATTGGTGATTTTACTATAATTTCTAATGACCGAATTTGCTAATGTTCCGTTCGGACTAAAAACTTTTATCCCTTGCGCGGTGGTAAGTGTGGTATATAGTAAATCGATCTTATCAACCGTTCCTTCTGTATTTGATGGATTTTCTATATAATCACCTACTTCAAACGGACGGAATAATAAAATCAATACACCACCTGCAAAATTTGCCAGTGAGCCTTGCAATGCTAAACCAACAGCAAGTACCAAACCAGATAATGCTCCTAAAATAGCGGTTGTTTGAAAACCAAGATTTCCTGCTACCGATAAAATCAATAAAGCGTATAAAACAAATTTGATAATCGATAGTAAGAAACCTCTTAAAGACATATCTACGTTTCGTTTTTCAAATCGATTTTTTACTATTCTTAAAACGGTTCTTATGATGAATAAACCGATTATTAAAAATACAATTGCTTTTACAACTGCTGGAATAGCATCTATCAGCATTGCAATAAACCGTTCCATGTGTATTGAAACATCTGTAACCACAGATGTAATACCTTCTTTCATATTTTCAGGTTTTACTGCATTCAATAATTCTTCTTTTTCAGCTGCCAACGTAAGAGTGTCTTTTGTTACAGCTACGATAGAATCTTTTTTCATTTAATAAATTTTTTTACAAAATTAAAAAAGAGAAGCGTATTGTGCTTCTCTTTATAAAATATTTATGGTTTTTAGATCGCCAATTTTTTAGCAATTGCTTTTGGAACCGCGTTTTTATGTAACATAATTCCTGTTGCTTTGTATTTCATGAATTCTTTGGTCATGTACATGTATCCTTTGTAATCATTAGATAATCCCCAAGAATTTTTCACGATATAATACTCTTTTCCGTTTTGATCTTTCGCAACACCAGTAATGTGCATTCCGTGATCATCGGTAGTTTCGTAATTGTCAAACGCTTTTTGACGTTCGTCTTCCGTTACTTTTTTCTCTGCTTTTGGTCCGTTGAACATTTCCGCTTTTTGGTCAGTTGTCATTTGAGCGAAATCGATTTCAGGAACAAAAGCTACACCGTTTTTCCAGCTGAATCCTTTTTCAGAAACATCGCCAGCCCAAGCAACAGTATATCCGTTTTTCAAAGCATTGTCAACCGTTTCAACCAATTCGTCCATTTTTACATTGTAAACCTGATCAAACGACCAGTTGTCCGGAACCAATAAAGTGAATTTAGTGTAATAAGGATATTCTTTTAAAGAAGAAATTTCTACATAATCTTCAGCTTTTACACCAACAACTTGGTCAGCGAATGTTTTAGGTGTGTATTTTTTACCTTCGTACATGAATTCTGTCGGAGCTTCACCTAAATACGTATCAATAACCGAAGTATAAGCTTTGATCCAGTTTTCTGAAAGTTTATCGTTTTTGATAACCGATGCCAAAACAGATTCGCTCATTTTACTCATTTCAGAGAAATTGTTACGCGTTTGTCCTTCTTGTAAACCAGTGTAAGCCGATCTTGGAACCGTACCGTATTTTTTGTACATGTTCATTACATCGTGGAAAGCACCGCCTTCGCCCAATGTAACCGCACCGTGCATTTTTACGTACATTTTACCTTTTTCTACATACGCGTTACGCGCCGTGAAGATTTGAGCCAGTTCTACAGGTTTTTTACCCATACGGATCATTTCTGATTCAATGAACGAATTTCCTGAATAACTCCAGCAAGTTCCAGACGAGCCTTGATCTTTAACCGAAGTGTTTTCTAAATTTATTACATCGGTAAACGTAAAATGATCTTTACTGTTGGCACTTTGGTTTGCCTTTACCTTATTCATTAAATCGTCTTGTGCCGATACATTTGAAGTTGCAGCTAAAGCAATTAATACCGCCGCAAATAATGGTTTTAATTTTAAACGAAACATATTGTTATTTGAATATTTTTAATAGTAAGTACGAATTTATGGAATTTGTTACAGATATTGATTGATAATTTTGATTTATTCTAAGCACCTTTGTCAAAGTTTTAAACTTTGACAAAGGTTAAAATTAAAAAGTTGTATAAATTATAGGGTTATCTTGAAGTTGATTTACTTCGTGCAATTCGTAAGTTCGGATTAGTATCTCATGAAATAAAATAACTTTAAAGTGAGACTCTGAAACAAGTTCAGAGTGACAAAGAGTATTTATTCAAACAAAAAATCCTTCAAGTTTAACCTGAAGGATTTATTATAAATTACAATGTTTCTTTTAACCATTTAAAAAACTCGGTTTGCCAAACTAGTGCGTTTTGTGGTTGAAGTACCCAGTGGTTTTCATCGGGTAAATAAACAAATCGGCTTTTAATACCTTGCAACTGCGCTGCTGCAAATGCTTCCTGACCTTGCCCAATTGGTACGCGGTAATCTTTACCGCCGTGGAAAATCAACATAGGCGTATTCCAGTTTTTTACCAATAAAATCGGGTTGTGCTGATAATAGGTTTTTGCAACGTCTTTATTTGTTTCGGCATCCCAATACGCTCCGCCTGCATCCCAGTTAGGGAAAAATGTTTCTTCGGTAGTTCCGTACATACTGTGTAAGTTAAAAACACCGCAATGTGCAATAAAACTTTTAAAACGGTTTTGGTGGATTCCTGCCAAATAATAAACCGAATATCCGCCATAACTTGCACCAATAGCTCCTAAACGGTTTTTATCAACATACGGTTCTTTAGAAACTTCATCGATAGCTGTTAAGTAATCATCCATAACCAACCCGCCCCAATCTTTCGAAATTGCCTCGTTCCATTCTACACCAAAACCTGGCATACCTCTACGGTTAGGTGCCACAATAACATAACCTTCGGCAGCCATTAATTGAAAATTCCATCTAAACGAATAAAACTGTGTTAAGGGTGATTGTGGTCCGCCTTGGCAATATAATAATGTTGGATATTTTTTATTAGGATCGAAATTTGGAGGTAAAATAACATACACCAACATTTTTTTACCATCGGTTGTAGTTACCCATTTTTTCTGAAATTTACTTTTGGCAATTTTACTGTACGCAGCATCGTTTACATGAGTAATTTGAGTGAATTTTTTCGATTTTAAATCGTACGAAAATACTTCGGTAGCCGTGTTAAAATCGGTACGCGTAACAATCACTTTATTATTGGAAAACCCTACAATACCTGTAACATCAAAATCACCATCGGTAATTTGTTTAACAGTAACAGCAATTCTGGTTACGCCCGGAAAGTTTACTTCAAACAACTGTGTAGTTCCATTAATTGGTGCAATAAAATATACTTTTTTACCATCGTTGCTCCAAACATAACTGTTTACAGTTCCGTCCCATGCGGCGGTTAGGTTAATATCAATGCCTTTATGACGTACAATAATATCGTTTTTATCGGCTTCATAACCATCGTTTTTCATTTGCAGCCATGTTAAATCGCCGTTTGGTGAAAAAGTAGGGTGTGTATCGTAACCTAAATTCTTTTCGGTTAAATTAACGGTTTGCTTGGTATCTAAATTATATTCGTACAAATCGGTATTAGTGCTTGTAGCATAAGCTGTACCTGCTTTCTTTTTTGATACATAAATGACCGATTTTCCACTAGGATGCCAAGTATAATCTTCATCGCCACCAAACGGAGCCTGCGGGCTGTAGTAAGGTTCGTCTTTCAACAAATCGGTTTTTTCTTTTGTTTCCAAATTTGTAACAAAAACGTGACTGAAAGATCCGTCGTTATCTTTATCCCAATGGCGGTAATCTAATGCATCATACACATAAACGTTCGATTCTTTTAATTCGGGATATCTATCTTTTCCTAAAACCTTATTCACTTTCACTTCTTCGGCAGATAATTTAAATTTACCGTTAGGCGATAAGTTTCGATCTTTAATTAATCCATCAGCGTTTTCTAGTTCTTTAATGCGTTTTCCATCAACAGTAACCTGATATGTTTTATACTCCACTGTGTTTTTATCCACATTCGGAATTCCAACTTTATAAATTAAAAAATCACCCTTTTCAGTCAGTCCTACCGGGCTTACGCGACCTAATTGCCAAAGTAGTTCTTTAGTCATTACCTGATTTTGTGCCGATACATTCAGCGCAATAACCGATAATGTTGCTAATAAAATACGTTTCATTTTTACACTTGTTTTTAGTTGTGGCTAAATTTACGAAATATTAAATGATAAAAATTCCTTAAAGTTTTGTTTTTATGTAGGTGCAGCATTAAAAAAACGAAAAATTATGAGTAATTTCACGCTCGAAAATACTACACAATTATTAAAAATGGAAGATTTTAACTGGGCAGATTTAATTAATCCCGAGTTCTACATAAATTTAGAGATTGCCGGGCATAAAATTGGATTATACGTTGTATTGTTCATTGTTTTTGCCGAAACAGGTTTATTAGCAGGTTTCTTTTTACCAGGAGATAGCTTACTTTTCTTAGCCGGAATTTACAGTAAAGCTTTAATGAGTGAACTAGTTGTTCTTGAAAGTGATTTTTTAAATGTTTTGGGTGTAGCTACATTAGTTGCTTTAGCTGGAATAATAGGTAATTTATTTGGATATTGGTTTGGTGCGAAAAGCGGAAACTATTTATACCAAAAAGAAGATGGTTTTTTGTTTAAAAAGAAATATCTGTTAGAATCTAAAGCTTTTTTTGAAAAACACGGTGGTCGTGCCATCATTTTTGCGCGTTTTTTACCAGTGGTTCGTACGTTTACACCAATTATTGCAGGTGTAGCAAATATGGAATTTAAGAAATTTTTGTTCTATAACATTATAAGTTCTATAGCATGGGCGTTTTCGCTGATCTTTGCAGGGCATTATCTATACCGTTTTTTATTAGATAGTTATAATTTTGATCTTACGCATTATATAGAATACATCATTCTTATAATCATCATAATTACAACGGTGCCATTTGTTATAAAACTGATAAATAATAAAAGAGAAAAAAATAAAAAATAGGGAGTATATTTACATCCCTTTTTTTATGCATTATGATTAAGAAAATTTTAAAATTCATTGGTAAATTAATCCTTTATTTTTTTGGGATAAGCATTGGTTTGGTTATACTTTTTAAGTTTATACCCGTGCCTTTTACACCATTAATGTTTATTAGAACGTTTGAGCAAATTGGCAGCAACGATAAAGTTGTTTGGAAACGCGATTGGATTGCTATTGATGAAATGGGAACATCGATACAAAAAGCGGTTATCGCTAGTGAAGACGGAAAGTTTACTACCCATAATGGTTTTGATGTGAAAGCGATTGAAAAAGCATATAAGAACAATCAAAAAGGTAAAAGGGTAAAGGGAGGAAGCACTATTAGCCAACAAACTGCCAAAAATGTTTTTCTTTGGCCCGGCAGAAGTTATTTTAGAAAAGGATTAGAAGCTTATTTTACCGTTTTAATTGAAGTTGTTTGGGGCAAAGAACGCATTATGGAAGTGTATTTAAATTCAATTGAAATGGGCAAAGGTATTTACGGTATCGAAGCGTCATCGCAACATTGGTTTAATAAATCGGCAAAAAATCTAACAAAGGCAGAAGCTGCTGCTATTGCAGCCATACTACCAAATCCTAGGATTTACAAAGCAAAGAATGGTTCAAGATATATTGAAAGAAGAAAAAATGCTATTAGCCGACAAATGAATTTCTACAATAAACCTGATTATAAGTAAGTAAATTGACTTTTTTTATTATTTTTTGTAACTTTACTTAAATAAAAAATTTTAAAATTATGAAAAAGAACATTTTATTAGTAGCAATTTCTGTAGGTTTATTATCAGTAACAGCTTGTAAAAAAGAAACAACCACAACAACAGAAACCACGGTTGATACCTTAACTACCGAAACCACAACAGTAACCAGCGAAGAAACAACTGTAGATCCTGCCTTACAAGCGCAAATGGATGAAGCTAAGGTAAAATACGATAAGGCTGAAGCAGACGTGCAGGCTGCAATTAAAAAAGGAGACAAAAAAGCTGAAGAAGCTGCAATTAAAGTACGTGACGAAGCTAAAACGTCTTGGGAAAAATTTAAGACCGGGGTTAACAACACCGCTGAAGATGTAAAAGACGGTATTAACAATGCAGCGAATAAAGTTGAAGACGGTGCAAAAAAAGTAGGTAAAGATGTAGAAGATGGTTACAACAAAACCTTAGATAAAATGAAAACCAATAACTAATTAGTTTAGTTTGATAAAAAAATCCTGTATTGCAAAATACAGGATTTTTTGTTTTTTATACGAATCTTTTAAAATTGATCTGTTTGATATTATTTTAAATTCGTCAGTTCGAGCTTGTCGAGAACTTCAAAATTATTGACTTCTTGATACGCTTCATTACATTACGCTACTAGAAGTGAGGTGTTGTTTCATGCAATAATCAAATTTAATTCCCTTTAAAATCGGCTTTACGTTTTTCTAGAAAAGCTGTCGTTCCTTCTTTAAAATCGGCAGTTCCAAAACAATATCCAAAACGATCAATTTCGGTATTAAAACCATTGATTCCATCTTTGTAATTTGCGTTAACAGCCTTAATAGCTTGTGCAATTGCGGTAGGTGAATTCTTTGCAATTTTTTCTGCCATTTCTGTTGCCTTGTCTAATAATTCTGGTTGCGAAACCATGTGGTTAATCAACCCAAAAGACAATGCTGTAGGTGCATCAATCATTTGTGCAGTCATGATTAATTCATTAGCTCTGCCTTTGCCAATTAATTGCGGCAAACGTTGCGTACCACCGTATCCAGGGATTACACCTAAAGTTACTTCGGGTAAGCCCATTTTAGCATTGTTTGATGCTATGCGTATGTGTGATGCCATTGCCAATTCTAAGCCACCACCTAGAGCAAATCCGTTAATTGCTGCAATTACAGGTGTTTGTAAATTCTCTACAAAATCAAACAATAATTCTTGTCCTTTTCTAGCTAATTCAGATCCTTCAGAAACATTAAAATTTGCAAATTCAGATATATCGGCACCTGCAACAAACGCTTTTTCACCAGAACCTGTCACAATGATAGCGCGAACTTCGGTATCGGCTTCGCATTGTTTAAATGCGTTGTGTAATTCTTCTATAGTGACTTTATTTAACGCATTAAGTTTCGTTGGGCGGTTAATTGTAATGGTTGCCACTGCATTGTTTTTTTCTACTAAAATGTTTTCAAACATAGTATTATATTTTAATTAGTGATAGGTAATTTAACGTAAAAGGTGGTTCCTTTATTTGGTGTTGATGTAAAATAAATAGATCCGCCGTAGCTTTCAATCATGTTTTTAATCATAGCCAAACCTAGTCCCATTCCGCTTGTTTTGGTGGTAAATTTAGGTTCGAATATTTTGTCTTTTATATCTTCAGGTATTCCCGAACCATTGTCGGAAATAGTTATTAATACCGATTGACTTTCTTTTGTAACTTTTACTAGTATTCTTGGAAAAGGTTCGTAATTCGGAATTCCTTCTATGGCATTTTTTACCAGATTATTAATAATGCGTATTATTTGCGATTGATCAAATATACCAATGATTTCTTCTTCGGTAGCTGTAAATTGTATAAAATCTTCATTAAAAATATCTAATGCCAATTGCACCACTTTTACCACATTTATTTTAGAATTTTGCTGTGCCGGCATTGAAGCAAAATTAGAAAATGCCGATGCTACAGCGCTCATTGTATCAATTTGTTGAACCATTGTGTCACAGAAATCTTTTATTTTTTCGTTCGCTTTTGGATCATCTGTACTAAATTTTCTTTGTAAACTTTGTACCGTTAGCTTCATTGGCGTCAGCGGATTTTTAATTTCGTGCGCTACTTGTTTAGCCATTTCGCGCCATGCAAATTCACGTTCGCTTTGTGCTAATTTATCAGCCGATTCTTCTAATTTATCAACCATTTGGTTATACGAATTAATTAAGGTATCAATTTCATACGAAGCATTTTCAACTTTAATTTTTTCGTTTTTACGGTTAATATTTGTTTTTTGAATTCGGTCGCTAATTAATTTTATTGTTTTTGTGATATAGCTAGATAAAATAAATGCCAGAAATATCGCCAGAATTATTATAAAAAGATAAATCTGCGAGAATAAAAGCAAAAAATTATTCACTTGTGAATCATAAAACGATGTTTCTTCAGCAACAGGCATACTAATAATGCCTAACGGTTTAAATTGACTGTCTTTAATATAATTATAAGCAGAACGGTAGGTTACGCCTTCAATAATCCGTAAATCAATAAAACGTTTGGTACTGGTGGTTTCTATGATTTTTAATATATTGGGCGATATAACTTCGTTATTAATTTTATCAACAATAAAGTTTCCTTTTGATGTTATTAAGAGAGTTCCTTTTAAATCATAAATATTAATTTGAATATTATGAATGGTAGAAAGTTCAAAAATTTTATCCTTAAATATAAAAGGCAAGTTTTCTGTAGTAACAGGAATATCTGTGGTTTGTAAAATAAAATTTAAGTGTTCGTTTACAGCGTTTTCTTTTCTAATTAAACGATCTTGGTGGTAATTACGCGCCTCTTTTTTAAATTGATACATGGTAACCATTCCTATTAAAACAGACGATACTACGGTAAGAAAAATCATGGCAATGAAAATTCTAACACGTAATGAAGTGCTTTGTATATTAAATGGTTTCGCCATAAATGACTTATTTTTTCTCGCGAATTTTTTTATAAAACTTAATACCTAAAGTTAATAATAGTGCCAATACAAAAATACCTACTACACCAAAAATCCAATTAATAGCACTTTTTAAAATTACTAAAAAAACGACTGAAAAAAGTATCATAGTGGCACCTTCGTTCCAAATTCTAAAAAACGAACTTGTTTTTGTAAGGTTTTTGTTTTGGATTTGCTTTACAAATTGCTGACATTTAAAATGATACAACCATAAAAGCACAATAAAAAATAGTTTTACATGCATCCAAGGCATTTGTAGCAATGCCTGATTTTCCACAAGCATCCATATGCCAAAAACAGTTGCTAATACGGCAGCCGGATAGGTAATAATGTACCAAAGTCTATGGGTCATTATTTGATATTGATTAGAAAGAATTTTCTTTTCAACATCACTTTTCAACTGTGCTTCGGCATAATACACAAACAAGCGCACAATATAAAAAAGTCCGGCAAACCAGCAAACTACAAAAATAATATGCAGCGCTTTTAAATATAAATACATAAATTAGTTTTTAGACCAATCTTCTACCCAATTAGCAACAACATTACACCATTCGTCTTCATCGTTCATACAAGGAACGGCAAAAAATTCTTCGCCGCCATGCGATTTAAAATCTTCATTGGCACGCATAGCAATTTCTTCTAAAGTTTCTAAACAATCTGCCACAAAAGCAGGCGTTACAACGGCTAATTTCTTAATTCCTTTGGCGGGCATTTTGTTTATTTCAACATCGGTGTAAGGTGTTAGCCATTTGTCACCTGCCAATCTAGATTGAAAAGTTTGGCTGTATTTTCCTTCAGGAATTCCCAATAATTTAACCACTTGTTTTGTAGTTTCAAAACACTGATGGCGGTAACAAAACTCATGCGCTGGCGATGGTGTGTTGCAACAAGAACCATCAATTTTACAATGCGATTTTGTAACATCTGTTTTACGAATATGGCGTTTTGGAATTCCGTGATACGAAAACAGCAAATGATCGTAATCAAAACCTTCTAAATGTTTCTTTATAGAATTTGCCAATACTTTAATAAAATCGGGTTTGTTGTAAAATGCAGGAACCTTGGTTAATTTCATTTCAGGAAATTTAGTAGCGACTAATTCGTCTGCCAGTACCCAAATTGTTGTGGTAGAAGCCATAGCATACTGCGGATACAAAGCCAAAAGCATTACATCGGTAACACCTTGATCTTTTAACTCTTGTAATCCTTTTTCAATGGTCATTGTTCCATATCGCATAGCTAAAGCAACAGGAATTTCTACTTGATTTTTTACTTTTTCATGCATTCTTTGAGAGAAAACAATTAAAGGCGAACCCTCATCGGTCCAAATTTGTGCATAAGCATGAGCCGAATTTTCTGGGCGTTTTCTTAAAATAATTCCTCTAACTAATAAAGCACGTAATAAATACGGAACATCTATTACATATTTATCCATTAAAAATTCGTCTAAATATGGCTTTACATCTTTTGGTTCTGGGCTTTCTGGCGATCCTAAATTAACTAATAAAACTCCTTTCATGTTTTGTGTGGGATTAATTTGCCGCTAACGACATTAAATATTTTTTAGGCGTTGTGCCAAATTTCTTTTTAAATGCAGCAATAAAGTGGCTTGCGGTGCTATAACCAATTCTGTTGCCAACTTCGTTTACATTATAAGTACCGCTGTCTAATAGTTTACGGGCGTATTCCATTTTATAATCAAATAAAAAACCATAAACGGTATCGCCATAAACCTGTTTAAAACCTTGTTTTAGTTTTTTTATATTTAAACCTATTTCATCGGCTAATTCTTGAAGAGTAGGCGGTTCTTCCATATTCTTTAATAAAATATCTTTAGCTTGTTTAATTTTCATTGTTTCTTCTTCGTCTGTTTTAAACGGGCAACTTTCGTCTGTTGTTCCTTCGGGTTTATTAAAAAGCAAACTTAATAGTTCGTAAACTTTAGCTTTGTAATACAGTTTTTTAACAGACGAATGTAAATTGAAATTCATTATTTGGTATAAAACAACCGACATAGAAGGTGTGATGTTATTTTGACCGTAATGCTTACGATCAATAGCATCTTTATTTAAAAAGGGAATAAATTCTGCTTCGGTAGAAAACAAACTGTGAAATTTTTTAATAGATATTACAACAGATATAATCCAAGAATTAGGTTGAACTTCTAAATTAATTGGCAAACCACGCTGCGGATTGTATAAGGTTAAACCATTTTCTTCTTTAACAGGCATAGTGTAATCACCGTTGTTAAAAACAAAATTACCTTTTCCTTTTAAAACAAAATGAAACTGCATTACATCACTCGTTAAATCTTTTGTAATTACTTGTACATTGTTCGATTCGTTTTTTAAACGAATGCAAATAAAGTCGTCTTCTATAATAACATTTTCTTGAGTTCTCATAGCGTTGTTTTTAACTTAAAAAGAAATTCAATTTTAACAAATAAGCTATTTAGAATTGTTCTAAATGACAGGTTGTAAAAAAACATTTATAGCAGCAAATATACGGATTTTTTAAAAAAATAACGTATTAAAGTTTATATTGATACCTTTGCGTTATAATTAGTCCTTGTAGCGTTATTTTAATTAAACTATTGGCTTTAAATTTGTGCAGCTTTATTATTGAAAGTGAAGAATGAAGAACAACAACAATACAAAATCATTACAATTTTATGTAGTTGGCTTAAATTATAAAAAAGCCGATGCAGAAATTAGAGGACGATTTAGTTTAACCGATCAGTCTAAAATTAATTTATTAGACCAAGCGCGCTTAGAAGGCATTCCTTCTTTAATAGCTATTTCTACTTGTAACAGAACGGAACTTTATGGTTTTGCCGAACATCCTTTTCAATTAATTTCCCTATTATGTAAAAATAGTAATGGTACCGTTGAAGATTTTCAGCAGGTAGCTTATGTACACAAAAATCACGAAGCAGTTGCACACTTGTTTAAAGTAGGGACGGGTATGGATAGCCAGATTTTAGGCGATTTTGAAATTATAAGTCAAGTAAAAACAGGTTTTATTTCAGCACGTGAAAAAGGTTTAACCAATAATTATTTTGAACGTTTAGTGAATTCCGTTATCCAGGCAAGTAAACGCATCAAAAATGAAACCGAAATTAGCAGTGGCGCAACTTCTGTATCCTTTGCTTCGGTACAATATATCTTAAAAAACGTACCAGATATTCAACAAAAAAATATTTTGCTTTTTGGTACAGGTAAAATAGGCAGAAATACGTGCGAAAATTTAGTAAAACACACTAAAAACAATCAAATAACTTTAATAAATCGTACAAAAGATAAAGCACAAAAAATAGCAGGTAAGTTTAATTTAATTGTAAAAGATTATGCCGATTTACAAGCCGAAATTCAAAGTGCCGATGTTCTTATTGTAGCTACAGGTGCACAAAATCCAACCATAGATAAAGAATTATTAAATCTTAAAAAACCGTTGTTGATTTTAGATCTTTCTATTCCTAAAAACGTAAATGACAATGTGTTGGAGGTTTCTGGAGTGCAGTTGGTACACTTAGATCAATTGTCTCAAATGACCGATGATACCTTAGAAAAACGTAAACAATACGTTCCTCAAGCAATGCAGATTATCGAAGAAGTTAAAGATGAATTTATCACCTGGACACAAGCAAGAAAATTTGCACCAACCATTCATGCCTTAAAAGCTAAGTTGGAAGAAATTAAGGAAACCGAATTAAAATACCACAAAAAGAAAATACAAAACTTTGACGAAGATCAGGCGAATTTAATTACCACTCGTCTTATTCAAAAAATCACAACACAATTTGCTAATCATTTAAAAGCAGAAGAAACAGAGGTTGATGAAAGCATTGAATGGATCGAAAAAGTTTTTCAATTAGAAGCATTTCAAAATGAGCAAAATAATTAAAATTGGCACGCGCGACAGTGAATTAGCATTGTGGCAAGCCAATACCGTATCAAAAAAATTGAATGATTTAGGCTATAAAACCGAAATTATAGCTGTAAAAGCAGACGGAGACATTATTTTAGATAAGCCTTTATACGAACTAGGTATCACCGGAATTTTTACTAAAACCTTAGATGTTGCCATGATTTCGGGTAAAGTTGATATTGCTGTGCATTCAATGAAAGATGTGCCTACAGCTTTACCTCAAGGAATTGTGCAGGCAGCTGTTTTAAAACGCGCCAATGTTTTAGATATTTTGGTACATAAAGGTTCGTTAGACTTTTTAAATGAAAACGGTACCATTGCTACAGGCTCACTTCGTAGAAAAGCACAGTGGATAAATAAATATCCTACCCATAAAACCGAAGATTTGCGCGGAAATGTAAATACCCGCATGCAAAAACTAAAAGATAATTTGTGGAACGGTGCTATTTTTGCCGCTGCCGGGTTAGAAAGAATCAACCTAAAACCTTCGGAATTCATTAATTTAGATTGGATGATTCCCGCTCCGGCACAAGGTGCTATGTTGGTGGTAGCCATGGAAAACGATGATTTTGTTTTAGATGCCATAGCCCAATTAAACGATATTGAAACCGAAATTGCCACACATATCGAACGTCAGTTTTTACGCACTTTAGAAGGTGGTTGTACCGCACCAATTGGCGCTATTGCAAAATATAACGAACATGATGATACTATGCATTTTAAAGGTGCTTTGTTGTCATTAGACGGGAAACAAAAGTTTGAAGTTGAAAAAGTTGTCCCAATTAATGAATGGAAAAAATTGGGCTTCTATGCAGCTCAAGAAATCTTGGCGAATGGCGGAGCTGTATTAATGAAAGAATTACGTGAACAATTGAAAAAGTAAGTGATTTTCAATATGAGCGAAACTCAAAAAAATAAAATTTCAAGTATTTAAAAAGAAAAATGGCTTTTATTGGACAAATACATCAATTGTTTATGCTATTAGTTTTGGATGTTTGTTAATTTATTTTTTTAAGGCTATCGTTCTAAAGATAGAAGATGCTGAATTATTTGATAAAATTTTGTTTTTTATAGCTTTAGGGAGTTTTGCTTACGGAATTATAATGGTGATTTCTGGATTTATAAGATATCAACCTTTGAAAGGTAAAATTGAAGGTGAATTGATATTAGAAAGAGATAAGATTATAATACAAAACAGAGAAGTTTATCTGAATGAAATTTCTCTAATTAAAATTTTAAATTACGATTATTATGGGAAATTTTCTCCACCTTCTAAAGGAAGTTTTGAAGCATCACTTTCTAGAGGGGTCGATAATGAATTTGAAATAAAATTGTATACCGGAGAAATAATCAAAAGTTTTTTTTCTCAATTTAATCGTAATGATATGTCAACTGCAAAAAAGCATTTGTTTTATTATTATTTAAATCAGAAAATTTTATTTTTCGATTTAGCAAGAATACTCGATAAAAGTAGTGATTGGCAAATTGAAATTTTAAAAAGTGAGCTGAATTTATTTCGAGAAGAATTAATTCAATCATAAAATAAATAATTCTCTTGTTATTTCGAACAAAGGAAAAATCTAAAAAACCTTTTAATCCAAATGACAAAATCAATATTACGTTAAAGGAAATGGAAAACAAAATTTGTGTTTTATCAACAAAAAAACTCCAAAGCAATCAAAAGAATTTTCTATTGAATGCCGGTTTTACATTGATAGAAGCCGATTTTATTAAAATTTTCATACTCTCATTTCAATTAAAAAACACGCCAACTTTGTTGTTGTTTACTTCGCAGAATGCTGTAGAAAGTGTATTGAAAAACGAAAAATCAAACCACTTAAAGCATATTCCTGCAATTTGTGTTGGAATAAAAACCAAACAACTTTTAGAGAAAAATGGATTTCGTGTTTTGGCAATGGAAGAATATGCACAGCGATTGGCGCCAATTATTCAGAAAGATTTTTCTAAAGAACAGATCGCTTTTTTTGCGGGAAATTTAAGAAGGAATGTTTTGCCCGATGCTATGAACCAAGTAAATATCGATTTTGATGAATACTTAGTTTATCAAAACGAGGAATCATCAATAAAAATTGAAAGCAATCCAAACGGATTATTATTTTTTAGTCCGTCTGGCGTCAAGAGTTATTTAAAACAAAACACCATTGATGACCAAACGTGTTTTTGTATTGGCACAACAACCGCAGATGCGTTGAAAGACATCACAAAAAACATTGTAATTGCCAACCAGCAAACTGTTGAAAATGTAATCATTCAATGTATCAATCACTATAGCAATAAGCCTTAGGCAGAACGCCATAAGCAAAATTAATATAAACAATTTGGCTTGAAGCATAGAGCTTAAAGCCTAAAGCTAAACAAGAAAATGTTAAAAAACGATTTATTTTTACGAGCTTTAAAAGGAGAATCTGTTGAAAGACCTCCAGTTTGGATGATGCGTCAAGCAGGTAGATATTTACCAGAATTTAGAGCATTACGCGACAAATATGATTTCTTTACTCGTTGCAGAATGCCAGAAATTGCAGCAGAAATTACGGTGCAACCTATACGTATTGTAAAGCCTGATGCGGCAATTTTGTTTTCGGATATTTTAGTGATACCACAAGCAATGAATATCGATGTGGAAATGAAAGAAAACATCGGACCTTGGGTACCAAATCCTATTCGTTCGGCAGCTGATGTAGAGCAAGTAATTGTTCCAAACATCGAAGAAACATTGGGTTATGTAATGGATGCTATTAAAATAACCAAAGAAATGTTGAACGACGAAGTTCCATTGATTGGTTTTGCTGGTTCACCTTGGACGATTTTGTGTTATGCGGTGGAAGGAAAAGGTTCAAAAAGTTTTGATACAGCTAAAGGATTCTGTTTCTCACAACCAGAAGCAGCGCACGCTTTATTGCAGAAAATTACCGATACCACTATTTTATATTTAAAAGAAAAAGTAAAAGCAGGTGTAAATGCCGTTCAAATCTTTGATTCGTGGGGCGGAATGCTTTCTCCAGTAGATTATCAAGAATTTTCTTGGAAATACATCAACCAAATTGTAGAAGCTTTATCTGAAGTTACCGAAGTTATTGTTTTTGGAAAAGGATGTTGGTTCGCTTTAAACGATATGGCAAAATCAAAAGCATCAGCTTTAGGTGTAGATTGGACGTGCTCTCCAAGAAATGCTCGTTATCTTTCGGGCGGAAACATTACCCTACAAGGAAATTTTGATCCATCTAGATTGTTTTCACCAATACCAACCATTAAAAAAATGGTACACGAAATGATTGATGAGTTCGGAAAAGATAAATATATCGTGAATTTAGGCCATGGTATTTTGCCAAATGTTCCGGTAGATCATGCAAAAGCATTTATTGATGCTGTAAAGGAATATAACAAATAGTTATTAGTTGTTAGCTTTAAGTTTTTAGTTATGTACGATTATAGAAAATATACCGTTTGGCAAAAATCACATCAATTGGTTTTAAAGACCTATCGTTTAACAAATAATTTCCCTAAAAACGAACAATACAATTTAACTTCTCAAATTAACAGAGCCGCTTTGTCTATCCCGACCAATATTGCGGAAGGATGCGGCAGAAACGGACAAAAAGAATTTATTCGTTTTTTAAACATTTCTTCTGGTTCTGCCGCAGAACTCGATTATTTGTTTTTATTAGCTAAAGATTTGAACTTTATTTCGGATGAGAATTATGTTGCTTTAAACGAAGAGTTGATAGAAATTAGGAAGATGCTATTTGCTTTAATTCAGAAAATTTCATCAACCCTAACCTAAAAACTTACAACTAAAGACTAAAAACTTTAAATATGCTCACAAGTAAAAAAGACGAAATACAACAACGTTTAAATTCCATTTTACAAAAACTTTCGGGAATTACATTTGTGCCCGAAAATTGGAAAGAAGATGTTTTTTGGACAACGATAGAAGAAACCGGTTTGTCAAAGAATGATGTGTTGGATAAAGATGAACATTTGTTTTTTCAACAATTGATCGATTTGCAATTTCCTTGGGAACAAATGGAAAAGTTAGCTGATATTTTAGTCGGTTTAGATTCAAAACAACCAAATCAGTTGATAAAAGAGCGTGCCAAACATTTGTATCAATTCATTCAAAACGAAAGTAAAATGTTCTCGTTTGAGATTATGAATAAGATTGGAAAGTTGTAATTCCTCATTACTAATATCTAGTTTCTCAATACTATCAGAATAAAAATGAAAGATAAATTTTATCAATACATACTACAATTACAAGATACGATCACTTCTAAATTAGAAGCAATCGATGGTGTTGCAAAGTTTCAAGAAGATTTATGGAATCGCTCAGAAGGTGGCGGTGGTAGAACACGCGTTATTGAAAACGGAGCTATTTTTGAAAAAGGTGGTGTAAATATTTCAGCGGTTCACGGACATTTACCTGAAACCATGCAAAAAGCATTTAACGTAGGTAATGTTGATTTTTTTGCTTGCGGATTAAGTTTGGTTTTGCATCCTAAAAACCCAATGGTTCCTACAGTTCATGCCAACTGGCGCTATTTTGAAATGTACGATAAAACAGGAACTAAAGTAGGCTCTTGGTTTGGTGGCGGTCAAGATTTAACGCCGTATTATTTGTTTGAAGAAGATGCTATTCATTTTCATCAAGTATGTAAAACAGCGTGCGATAAACATAATCTTGATTTCTATCCAAAATACAAAAAAGTATGCGATGAATATTTTTGGAATGCACACCGTAACGAAGCTCGTGGTATTGGTGGTTTGTTTTTTGATCATTTAGTGGAAACAGATGATATGTCAATGGAAGATTGGTACAATTTTGTTACTGAAGTCGGAAACAGTTTTTTAGAAAGTTATGTGTCAATTGTAGAACGAAGAAAAGATTTACCATACACCGAAGCTAACAGAACCTGGCAGGAAATTCGTCGTGGTCGTTATGTAGAATTTAATTTAGTGCACGATAAAGGAACTATTTTTGGATTAAAAACCAACGGACGTATCGAATCGATTTTAATGAGTTTACCACCACACGTTCAATGGGTGTACGATCATAATCCAGAACCAGGAAGCGAAGAAGAAAAGTTGATTAAAGTGTTGAAAGAACCGGTAAATTGGCTATAAGCTTTTAGCTCTTAGCCTTTAGCTTTTTTGAAAATGAGAGATTATAAGAAATATACCGTTTGGCAGAAATCACATCAGTTCGTTTTAGATATTTACAAGGTTACAAAATTGTTTCCTAAAGAAGAATTATTTGGTTTGACAAGTCAAATGAGAAGATCTTCTTCTTCAATTCCAACAAATATTGTTGAAGAGGCAGGAAGAAAAGGTGATAAAGATTTTTGTAGATTTTTATATATTGCGTTCGGTTCCGCAAATGAAATAGAATACCAGGTAATTTTATCTAAAGATTTAGACTATATGGATAATGAAACAGCGTCGGGTCTATTTTTTCAAATTGAAGAAATAAAAAAGATGCTCAATAAATTAATATCAACGCTCGAAGGCTAAAAGCTTACAGCTAAAAGCAATAAAATAATTAAAATGTTCCCATTACACAGAGGTAGAAGATTAAGACAAAACGAATCGATCAGAAGTTTGGTTCGTGAAACCAGTTTAAGTCCGGCAGATTTTATGTTCCCAATGTTTGTTGTGGAAGGTGAAAATCAAGCCATCGAAATCCCATCAATGCCCGGCATTTTTCGTCGATCTATTGATTTAACGGTCAAAGAAGTTCAAGAATTGTTCGATTTAGGCATTCGTGCGGTAAATATTTACGTAAAAGTTAGCGACGATTTAAAAGACAATACAGGAAAAGAAGCTTGGAATTCAGATGGATTAATGCAACGTGCGATACGTGCCATTAAAAAAGAAGTTCCTGAAATGATCGTAATGCCAGATGTCGCTTTAGATCCGTACTCTATGTACGGACACGATGGCATCATCAAAAACGGAGCTATAGAAAATGATTCAACCGTTGATGCTTTAGTAAAAATGGCAGTTTCGCATGCCGAAGCTGGCGCCGATTTTGTTGCACCTTCTGACATGATGGACGGTCGTATTTTGCGCATGCGCGAAGGTTTAGATGCTGCAGGATTTATAAACGTGGGTATTATGAGCTATTCAGCTAAATACGCATCTGCGTTTTACGGACCATTCCGTGATGCATTAGACTCTGCACCAAAGGAAGAAGAAAATACGGTTACTGAGCCTGTCGAAGTACCGAAAGATAAGAAAACCTATCAAATGGATTATGCCAACCGTATCGAAGCGATAAAAGAAGCTTTATGGGATGTGGAAGAAGGTGCCGATATGGTGATGGTAAAACCCGGAACGGCTTATTTAGATATCGTTCGCGAAGTAAAAGATAATGTAAATATTCCGGTAGCTGTTTATCACGTTTCAGGTGAATATGCCATGATTAAAGCAGCAGCCGAAAAAGGTTGGTTAGATCACGATAAAATCATGATGGAACAATTAATGTGTATTAAACGTGCTGGTGCGAGTTTAATTTCGACTTATTTCGCTAAGGAAGCGGCGTTTTTATTAAATCAAAAATAATATGAAAAAAAGTATGCTTTTAGCTCTTGTAGCTATTTCAATTATTTCTTGTGGAAAGAAAGAAGAAAAAAAAGACGAATTATATCCTGAAAATGTTGCTGAAGCAGTAAGTTCTGAAGATCAATTGATTGCCGACGGTAAAAAATTGTTCGAAAGTAACAAAGCGGCTTGTTTTTCTTGTCATCAAATGGATAAAAAAGTAATTGGGCCAAGTATTAAAGAAATCGCTAAAATATATAAGGAGCAAAATGGAGATATGGTAGCTTTTTTACGCAAAAAAGCCGATCCTATTGTAGATCCTTCTCAATATAATGTCATGGAAACCAATTTTGCCATTTTAAAAACCATGAGCGATGAAGAACTTAAATCATTAGAAGCTTATATGATGAGTACCATAAAATAACACAAAAGCATCTCAACCGAGATGCTTTTTTTATTCTTCTTTACTTTGAACAGATCGTGCAATGGCAATTTTATATTTTTTGCCTTTCATTTTTTGATCTTGAATATCTTTTAACAATTGTTGAATTTTAGATCGTTTTACAGCTGCGAATGATATAAAATCTTTTACTTCAATCAAGCCTAAATCGCCTTTTTCCAAATTTCCTTTTTGAGATAAAAATCCTACAATATCAATTTTATTTAATTTGTTTTTCTTACCACCGCTTATGTACAAGGTCTCAAACATGGGTTGGTTTGGCGTAGAAGCCGATTTATCTAACTTAAAAACGGGCATACCGTAATCAATATAATCCATTTTCTTTTCATCTTCATGGATAATTAAATACGCCGATCCTTCGCTTTTCATTCGGGCAGTTCTACCGTTTCTGTGCGTAAATTCCTCTTCTTTAAACGGTAAATGATAATGAATAACGTGTTTAATATCTGGAATATCCAATCCACGTGCAGCTAAATCGGTTGTTATCAAATAAGGGACACTACCGTTTCTGAATTGAATCAAACCGCGTTCTCTCTCATCTTGATCCATTCCGCCGTGATAAAACGTAGACGTGATTCCTTTGTTATTCAAATGATCTGAAATTCGTTCAACAGCATCTCTGTGGTTACAAAAAACAATACCCGATTCCGAATTCAAATTACAAATTAAATGAAATAGTGTATTTAGCTTGTCTTTTTCTTCGGATACTACTTTTTTAATTTCTAATAGAGAAAAACTTTCTTCGTTTTTAGAAATAAAATTTAAAGTCGTTGGTTTTGATATTTTGGTGTATTTCGGAATTTCGATGGCATTGGTTGCCGATACTAAAACGCGTTTTTCAACATTCTTTAAGCGCGAAATAATGAACGACATTTGTTCGTGAAAGCCCAATTGCAAAGATTTGTCAAATTCATCTAAAATCAATGTTTTTATGGTAGATAAATCAATCGACTTTCTTTCAATATGATCCATAATTCTACCGGGAGTTCCAATTAAAACAGTCGGTGCATTTGATAAGTTTTTAAGCTCTGTTTCAATATTGTGTCCGCCGTAACAAATGTTCACTTTATAATTGGTTCCCATTTTTTTCCAAACCTGTTCAATCTGCAAACCTAATTCTCTAGATGGAACCAAAATTAACGCTTGAATTCCTTTAGCATCTGGATCGATCAGTTGATACAATGGATACAAGAACGCTAATGTTTTTCCCGAACCTGTAGGCGATAATAACAGCGTTTCGTTTTTATTTAAGATGGTTTCGTTCGATGCAAGTTGCATTTCGTTTAACGATTCTATGCCTAAATTCAGTAATATATTGGTTGAATGATAATTCATTTGGGAATAATTTAAATTGTGGTAAAATAAAAGAGGTTTTATTAAAAGTTAATACTGTCAAGCTGAACTTGTTTCAGCTTCTCATAATATTCGAAGGTCAAAATAATGAGATTCCGGAACAAGTCCGGAATGACAAGGGATTATTCTTCAAAAAACCTTTTTTTATAATTGTTCAATCACGTAATCCTTGTAAAAATCTTCAATTTCGTCGAAAATTTTTAATAACTGGTTTGGATCGTCTTCTGTAACCAATCGCTGACGATGCGCTTTAAAACCGTGAATGCCTTTAAAATAATTGGTGTAATGTCTGCGCATTTCTACAATTCCCAAACGTTCGCCTTTCCATTCCATAGACCAAATCAAGTGATTTTTTGCAGCTTCCAATCGATCACTCATGGTAGGCGGAGCTAAAATTTCGCCCGTATTCAGGTAATGTTTAATTTCATTAAAAATCCAAGGATAACCAATAGCAGCGCGCCCAATCATCATTCCGTCTAACCCAAATCGTTCTTTGTATTCTTTGGCTTTTTGAGGCGAATCGATATCTCCGTTTCCAAAAATCGGAATTTTAATACGTGGATTGTTGTGAATACGTTCAATATGTGTCCAATCGCTATGTCCTTTGTACATCTGTGCGCGCGTACGTGCGTGAATGGTCAATGCCTGCACACCAACATCCTGTAAGCGTTCAGCAACTTCATCAATATTAATCGATTCGTCGTCCCAACCCAAACGTGTTTTTACCGTAACAGGCAAACTTGTTCCGCTGATCACCGCCTTTGTCAATCGAATCATTAAATCAACATCTTTTAAAACGCCGGCACCGGCACCTTTACAAACAACTTTTTTAACGGGACATCCAAAATTTATATCAACAAGATCGGGCTGTACGGTTTCCACAATTTTTGCCGAAAGTTGCATGGCTTCTTCATCGCCACCAAAAATCTGAATACCAACCGGGCGTTCGTAATCAAAAATATCCAATTTCATTTTGCTCTTCATTGCATCGCGAATCAACCCTTCCGACGAAATAAATTCAGAATACATCATATCGGCTCCGTGCATTTTGCACAAACGGCGAAACGGCGGATCACTCACATCTTCCATAGGCGCCAGCAAAAGCGGATGTTCGGGTAATTCTATTTTTCCTATTTTAATCATTCAATGAAATTTTATGCAAAATTAATCTATTATTTTTAAAGAGAGAAATTTGGTTTAAGGTTTCAATTTGGACAAATAGCGTTCTTTAATAATGTTTAAATGATGAATATTGTGACCTACAATCAGCTTTTCGATGGTTTCTACCGATACTTCATTGCCATTTGCTTTGCTTTTTTGCGCTAATTGTTCTGAAGTAAGTTTACTAAAAAAAGCCAAAGAAAGTAATCTGTTTAAATGAAATTCTTCAATAAGTAGCTGTAAATCCTGTTGATTTGCCGTGCCGTTTTCTGCATACTGGTTTTCATCAAACCCTGCCAATTCCTTCATGTCTTTTCTAGCAAAACGTAAAGCTCTGTAATGAAATATTTTTTCTACATCGGTTAAATGTTCCAATAAAGTTTTCAACGACCATTTTCCATCAGCATACGCAAAATTACTTTGTTCTTCTGTTAATGACTGATAAATTTCTAATGTTTGGTTAGATACGATTTTTAGTTCTTCCAACCAGTTTTCAGAAGGAATCAAGTTTAGATATTCTTGTATGTATTTTTCAAATTCGGTCATAATTCGTAATTTTAAACTTAATGTAAATTAACGATGTTTCTTGATGTTTTTTTTATCTTTAGAAATATTAATTAGTGAAACTTATGTCGAATATAGATTTTATTTTTGAAGAAAAAGCTGCCGATATCGGTAATTTTTTAGTCGGTAGATTATTGCCTTTTAGACAAAAACGCAATATTGGTCCGTTTGTTTTTATCGATCACATGGGACCGAAACAGATGACAGCAGATGAGAATTTAGATGTGGCTCCGCATCCGCACATTGGTTTGTCAACATTGACATTTTTGTTTGATGGTGCCGTAACACATAAAGATAGTTTAGGGAACGATATTGTTATTAAACCCGGAGCTGTAAATTGGATGACTGCCGGAAAAGGAGTGGTACATTCTGAACGTACCCCCGATTATTTAAGAACGGTAGATAAAACAATGCATGGTTTACAGATTTGGATTGCTTTACCCAAACATTTGGAAAATATGGAACCCAATTTTGTGCATATTGAAGCTAATGATTTACCTGCTTGGAAAGAAGGTGCAGCAGACTTTAAATTGATAGCGGGTGAGTTTGAAGACAAAAAATCGGGTGTACCTGTATACAGTAAGTTGTATATGATTGAAATAAAAGCTCATGAAGATATGACTATTAATTTACACGATAGGTTGTACGGTGAAAGTGGTTTGTATATTTTAGAAGGTCAAGTTTTAACAAAAGAAAGTGCTTTTGGTGCCAAACAAATTTTAATTACTAAAGATGCACATTTATGCACGTTTGATATTAAAGCAGGATCTACCATTTATTTATTTGGTGGCGAACCTTTTCCTGAAGAACGTTTTATTTATTGGAATTTTGTGTCATCGTCTAGAGAAGTTATTGAAGAAGCTAAACTAAAATGGCAGGCACAAGAATTTCCGAAAGTTCCGGGCGAAACCGAATTTGTGCCGTTACCTGTTGATTCATTTAAAAGAAGTTAATATGGAAAAAGTTACAGCAAAAATTGGCGCAGAAAATTATAAAACCGTAATTACTTCACCAACGTCTGAGTTTATTACCGATATGCCAATTGATGAAGGCGGACAAAACTTGGGTCCAAAACCAAAAGAATTATTAGCCGCAGCTTTGGCTGGCTGTGTTGCAATGACGGTAAAAATGTATGCAAACAGAAGCAAATGGTTGTTAGAGGAAGTTTTTGTTGATGTTGAAATTGATACCGAAACAACTCCGGGAACTACCATTTTTACGAAAAAAGTATCTTTTACAGACGATTTAACCGATGAACAAATTAAAAGATTACATGTAATTGCTCAAAAATGCCCGATTAATAAAATACTGCAAAACCCGATAGAGGTAAAATCATAACAAAAGCGCTTCGATTTATCGGGGCGTTTTTATTTTTAAAAATCTACCAAAAAAATAAACTATATTTGCACTTTGTAGCCTTTGGTAACTGCGTGAGGGATAGAAGCGAAAAGCCCGAAAGAATGAGGACTTGTAGCGCATAGCCCGACGAAGGAGGAACGACGAACGGCACGCCCAAAGAGCAATTTATTTTTTACAATTTACATCAATGAAAAATATTAGAAATTTCTGTATTATAGCCCACATTGACCACGGTAAAAGTACCTTGGCAGACCGATTGTTGGGTGCCACACAAACCGTAACTGCTCGCGAAGAAAAAGCGCAATTGCTTGATAATATGGATCTTGAAAGAGAACGTGGTATCACAATTAAAAGTCACGCCATTCAAATGGAATATAAATATAAAGGCGAAGAATATATCTTGAATTTGATTGATACTCCTGGGCACGTAGATTTTTCGTACGAAGTTTCTCGATCAATTGCTGCCTGCGAAGGTGCTTTGTTAATTGTTGATGCAGCGCAAAGTATTCAGGCACAGACAATTTCGAACCTTTATTTGGCTTTGGAAAATGATTTAGAAATTATTCCAGTGTTGAATAAAGTTGATTTACCTTCTGCAAATCCGGAAGAAGTAAGCGACGATATCATTGATTTGTTGGGTTGTAAATTAGAAGATATTATTCACGCATCGGGTAAAACCGGTTTTGGTGTCGAAAATATTTTGGCTGCAATTATCGATAAAATTCCGGCGCCAAAAGGAAATCCAGACGAACCGTTACAGGCTTTGATTTTTGATTCGCATTACAATCCTTTTCGTGGCATTGAAGTTATTTTCCGTGTTTTGAACGGAGAAATTAAAAAGAATCAGAAAATTAAGTTCATGGCTACGGGCAATGAATATTACGCTGATGAAGTTGGTACATTGAAATTAAATCAAGTGCCTAAAAATGTGATTTCATCGGGCGATGTTGGTTATTTAATCTCGGGTATTAAAGAAGCGAAAGAAGTTAAGGTTGGTGATACCATTACCGATGCTGTGAATCCGACCAAAAATATGATTACGGGGTTTGAAGATGTAAAACCAATGGTTTTTGCTGGAATTTATCCTGTTGACACCGAAGATTACGAAGATTTACGTGCATCGATGGAAAAATTACAGTTGAATGATGCTTCGTTGGTTTTTCAGGCAGAAAGTTCGGCAGCTTTAGGTTTTGGTTTCCGTTGTGGATTCTTGGGAATGTTACACATGGAAATTATTCAGGAACGTTTAGAACGTGAGTTTAATATGACCGTGATTACTACGGTTCCTAACGTTTCGTACTTCGCTTACACCAAGAAAGAACCAGATACACAATTAATTGTAAACAATCCATCTGATTTACCAGAACCATCGAAATTAGATAGAGTAGAAGAGCCTTATATTAAAGCAACTATTATTACAAAAGCCGATTTTGTTGGTAACGTAATGAGTTTGTGTATTGAAAAACGTGGTGTTATTACCAATCAAACATATTTAACACCAGAACGTGTGGAGTTGAACTTTGATATGCCTTTGGCAGAAATTGTATTTGATTTTTACGATCGATTAAAAACAGTTTCTAAAGGATACGCTTCTTTTGATTACCACCCAATTGGTATGAAAGAATCGAAATTGGTACGTTTAGATGTTTTATTGAACGCCCAACCGGTTGATGCACTTTCGGCTTTAATTCATGAAAGCAGTGCCTATCACATTGGTAAAAAAATGTGTGAGAAATTGAAAGAATTAATCCCAAGACAACAGTTCGATATTCCTATTCAGGCAGCAATTGGTGCAAAGGTAATTGCACGTGAAACCATTAAAGCGTTACGTAAAGATGTAACTGCGAAATGTTACGGTGGAGATATTTCGCGTAAACGTAAGTTATTGGAAAAACAGAAAAAAGGTAAAAAACGTATGCGTCAGGTAGGTAACGTTGAAATTCCTCAAGAAGCATTTATGGCTGTTTTAAAATTGAATGATTAATTAGCTGTAAGCTTTTAGTTTATAGTTTTTAGATAATAGAAAAGACACTTCGTTTGAAGTGTCTTTTTTATGTTATAATAGACAATAATTTTCAGTCAGCTTGTCAAGCTGAACTTGTTTCAGCTTCACATCACTATAATTAATTTTTGAAACAATAGGTATTTAAGCTTATTATATTAAATAGGTTAAAAGCTAAATAAAAAACGCATCAATTTCTTGATACGTTTTTCGGTGATTGTTGTTTACTTACTTATTATGAAAAATTATTTTGCTTTGTTAAATTCTAAGTTAATAATGAATTTTACGTCTTTAGCAACACCCATACCTGTTGGGTCATAGTTTATATTGAAATCAGTTCTATCGATTGTTGTAGTAGCCTGAAAACCTACTTTTTGGTTACCTTGTCCGTCGTCTTTCAACAATCCGCCGTACACCAATGTGAAAGTAACTGGTTTGGTAACATCTTTAATAGTTAGGTTTCCGTTTAACTTGTAGTTTTTACCGTCTTTTTTAATTGATGTAGAAACAAATTTAATGTCTTTATATTTTTCTACTTCAAAGAAATCGGCAGAACGTAAATGATCATCACGCATTTGAATGCCGGTATTTACCGAATTGGCATCAATTGTAAAATTAAATTTCGCTGTGGTAATGTCTTCATTCGTTAGTTCTAACGAACCTTGGTACTTGTCCATTTTACCATCTACAAACGAGATTCCTAAATGACCTACCGAGAAATTTAAGAACGAATGGTACGTATCTACATTATATTTTGTTTGAGCGAATGATGCAACAGAAAACAAAGTTGCTACGAATAATAAGGCTATTTTTTTCATTTTGATTTATTTTAAAAGTTTAATAAGTCAAAATTACTACAATGTATTTTGTTGGCTGTTAACCTAGATTAAGAAGTTGTTTTAAAGCAAAAAAGTCCAACAATTGTTGGACTTTAATTTAATATTTCAAGAGGATTATAATTGTGGGCCAGCCGCAACTAATGATTTTCCTTCTTCGTTATCTGTATAATTTTCGAAATTTGTTACGAACAATTGTGCTAAATCTGTAGCCTTTGTTTCCCACTCAGAAGCTTCTGAATACGTGTTTCTAGGATCTAAAATGTTGGTATCAACACCTTCTAAACCTGTTGGAACAGCTAAATTGAAAATTGGAACAATGGTAGTTTCAGCATTTTCGATAGATCCATCTAAAATACGGTCGATAATTGCACGGGTATCTTTAATAGAAATACGTTTTCCGGTACCGTTCCAACCAGTGTTCACCATGTAAGCGGTAGCGTTGTGTTCTTCCATTTTCTTAACTAATTCTTCACCGTATTTTGTTGGGTGCAAGCTTAAGAATGCTTTACCAAAACAAGCAGAGAAAGTAGGTTCTGGCTGTGTAACACCGCGCTCTGTTCCGGCTAATTTTGCTGTAAATCCAGATAAGAAATAGTATTTTGTTTGTTCTGGCGTTAATTTAGAAACCGGAGGCATAACCCCAAAAGCATCAGCCGTTAAAAAGATAACTTTTTTAGCGTGACCTGCTTTAGAAACCGGTTTTACAATATTTTCTATATGCTCGATAGGATAAGAAACACGAGTGTTTTGTGTTACAGATCCGTCTTTAAAATCAATTTTTCCATCAGCATCAACCGTTACATTTTCTAACAAAGCATCACGCTTAATAGCTGCAAAAATTTCTGGTTCGTGTTCTTTACTTAAATCAATTGTTTTAGCATAACATCCGCCTTCAAAATTAAAAACACCGTCTTTATCCCATCCGTGCTCATCATCACCAATTAATTCGCGTTTTGGATCTGTTGATAAAGTAGTTTTTCCTGTTCCTGATAAACCAAAGAAAACAGCAACATCGCCTTCTTTACCTTTGTTTGCAGAACAGTGCATTGAAGCAATTCCTTGTAATGGCAAATAGTAGTTCATCATAGAGAAAAGACCTTTTTTCATTTCACCACCATACCAGGTACCACCAATTAATTGAATTTTTTCGGTTAAGTTAAAAGCTACGTAAACTTCAGAATTTAAGTTGTGTGTTTTGTAATCTTTAAATGAAGTTTTAGATGCGTTGATTACCACGAAATCAGGCTCGCCAAAGTTTTCTAATTCAGCATCGGTTGGGCGTATGAACATATTTTTTACAAAATGTGCCTGCCAAGCAACTTCCATGATAAAACGAACTTTTAAACGAGTATCTTCGTTGGCACCGCAAAAAGCATCCACAACGTATAATTTTTTTCCTGATAATTCAGAAGTTGCGTTTTGCTTTAAAGCTTCCCAAGTATCTTGAGAAATAGGTTTGTTATCGTTTTTAGCGTTTTCAGAAGTCCACCAAATGGTGTTTTCTGTAACAGCATCTTTTACAATGTATTTATCTTTAGGAGAACGTCCGGTGAAATCACCCGTCATAACGTTTACAGCTCCAAGTTCCGATAATTGTCCGCGTTCAAAACCTTGCAAGTTCTCATCTGTTTCAGCTATAAATAACTCATCATACGACGGATTGTAAATAATTTCTGTTACATTGTTAATTCCGTACTTATCTAAAGATATTGATTTTGCAACCTTCATGTTTAAATCTTGTGTTGTGTTAATTTGCATACAAACTTACTAATAAATTTAGTATTTTTTTTAATAATTGTTCTTTTGTTTCATGGAATAAAAAGCCGTTAAAAACCAGCTTAGTATTAAAAATAATCCGCCAACGGGTGTTACGGGACCTAAAAATTTAAAGTTTATGCCTGATAAACCCTGGGTTGCCAGTAAAAAAATCGATCCTGAAAATAGAAAAACGCCTATGGTTGTTAAAATACCAATGGTGCGCTTGTTCTTTTCTGTTAATACATTTAATTGCGAAACTAGCAGTAAAAACAATGCGTGATACATTTGATACCTTACACCGGTTTCAAAACTTACCAATTGTTCTGCAGTTAATACTTCTTTTAGTGCATGTGCGCCAAAAGCGCCTAAAATTATTGCAACAAATCCAAAAAAAGCTGCCAATGTTACTAACTTTCTAGTCATGGGAAAATTTTTGTCAAATGTACACTTTTTTATTTTTCGATACGTGTTTTTTTTCATGCGCTATTTTTTTAGTACTTTTAGCAGATAAAAAAACAAATTAATGAAAAATATCTTGTTGTTTGGTTCCGGGAGATCTACCTCTTCTTTAATCAAATATTTGTTGGAACGTACCGAAACACATCCGTTCAAACTTCATATTGCCGATCAGTCAATCACATCAATCCAAGAAAAAATAGTAGACAATCCAAACGCATTTGCCATTGCTTTAGACATTCATAACGATGCGGAACGCACCAAATTGATAGAAAAAGCCGATGTAGTAATTTCTATGATGCCAGCTTTCTTACACCCAATTATTGCTGCCGATTGTCTTAAATTTAGTAAGCATTTGGTCACTGCATCATATATTTCGACCGAATTAAAAGAAATGGATGCCGAAGTAAAAGCAAAAGGATTAATTTTTATGAACGAATGTGGATTAGATCCTGGTATCGATCACATGAGTGCCATGAAAGTTTTAGACGAGATTAGAGAAAAAGGGGGCAATCCGGTTCATTTTGAAAGTTTTTGTGGTGGATTGGTTGCTCCGGAATCTGATGATAACATTTGGAAATATAAATTTTCATGGAATCCGCGTAACGTTGTTGTTGCGGGGCAAGGCGGTGCTGCAAAATTTTTACAACAGGGTACTTATAAATACATTCCTTACCAACGTATCTTTAAACGTACCGAATTTTTAGAGATTGAAGGTTTTGGTAGATTTGAAGCTTATGCAAACCGCGATTCGTTAGGTTACCGCGAAGCGTACGGTTTGCAAAATGCACATACTATTTATCGTGGCACTATGCGTAGAGTAGGGTATTCACGTGCGTGGAATATGTTGGTGCAATTGGGTGTGACTGATGATACTTATACGATTGAAGATTCTGAAAACATGACCTATCGCGAGTTTATTAATTCGTTTTTGTATTATCATGTAAGCGATTCTGTTGAAGTAAAGTTTCGATTGACCTTAAATATTGAACAAGACGATACTGTTTGGGACAAATTTGTGGCTTTGGATCTTTTCAACAACGATAAAAAAGTAGGATTGAAAAATGCAACTCCGGCACAGGTTATGGAAAAGATACTTTCTGAGAAATGGACGTTGCAACCGAATGATAAAGACATGATTGTAATGTATCATAAATTCGGCTACACTATGCCCGGAAGTACTGAAACTTTTCAGATAGATTCTACCATGGTTTGCTTAGGCGAAGATGCAGTTTTAACCGGAATGGCAAAAACGGTTGGTTTGCCGGTTGGTATCATTACACTTAAAATATTAAACGGTGAAATTACAACACCGGGAATACAAATGCCGATTACAAAAGAGGTTTACGAACCTGTTTTAAAAGAACTAGAAACTTTTGGAATTATTTTCCAAGAAAAAGAAGTTCCTTACGACGGCGGAATTTAAAAATTAATACCCCCGATTCTTGATTGAATCGGGGGGTCCGTTTTAGTTTTGAATAGATTATAATACTGTAAACTATCAATTAATTTTATATTTGTAATTGACTTACCCAAATAATGATCAATAACCAAAAAATAGTAGTTGTACTTCCAGCTTATAATGCATCTAAAACTTTAGAGCAGACATATAATGAAATTCCTTTTGATATTGTTGACGATGTCGTTCTAGTAGATGATAATAGTTTAGATAATACTTCTGAAGTAGCTAATCGCTTAGAAATTAAACATATTATCAAACACGACAAAAATAAAGGTTATGGTGGCAATCAGAAAACCTGTTACAATAAAGCTTTGGAACTAAATGCCGATATTGTAATTATGCTTCATCCTGATTATCAATATACCCCAAAACTTATTCACTCTATGAGTTATATTATAGCAAACGGTTTATATGATGTGGTTATCGCTTCAAGAATTTTAGGTAAAGGTGCTTTAAAAGGTGGTATGCCATTATATAAATATATTGCGAACAGATTTCTTACACTAACCCAAAATATATTGATGAATCAGAAACTATCGGAATATCATACTGGTTACCGTGCGTTTTCAAAAAAAGTATTACAAACTGTAAAATACAATAATAATTCTGACGATTTTGTATTTGATAATGAATTTTTGGCTCAGGTATTTGATAAGAATTTTGAAATAGCTGAAATAACCTGCCCAACTAAATATTTCGAAGAAGCTTCTTCCATAAATTTATCAAGAAGTATTAAATATGGTCTAGGTGTTTTAAAAGTATCTTTTCTATATTTTATAAATAAAATAGGTTTGTATAAAGGTAAAATGTTTCAATAATGAAGGATTTATTTCTAAAGAGAAACATCAGTTTAGCTTTGTTTTTATTAGTAAATTTTTTATTTACCTACAAATATTTAGAAAGATTTACTACTTGGGCACCACTTTTAACTATTATAATATCACTACTGTATATTTTTTTATATCGAAACACAAAGCTTTTAAAATTTATCACTAAGAAAATAGAAATTAGCTTTATAGTTGCTTTTATAATTATGTGTCTTTTGATTTGGAAAAAAATTCCTATTGAAACCCTAAATGTTGATAGGTGGAGTGTAATTACATCTTTTTGGGATAGTTATTTTACTAATAAGTATGCTTACTTTGCAAAAAGTTTTGCAGGAAATCCACCAGGACCAATGCCGTTCTATTTTATTCTGGCTTTACCTTTTTATTTAGTAAGTGAATTGGGTTTTTTGTCAATTATTGGCGTGTTGTTATTTTATTGGTTAATGTGGTATAAAAAAGTTAATTCCATTACTAGAATTTTTATTCTACTATTAATCTTATCATCATTTTTTAATTTGTGGGAAGTTATTTGCCGCAGTAACATTTTTTTTAATGCTTCATTGGTTTTAGGCTCTTTAATTTACATATTAAATCAAAAAATATTTACTCATAAAACATTAGTGATTTCTGGGATATTTATAGGATTATTAATTTCAACAAGAAATATATTTGTAATATCCTATATCATCTGCTTTCTCTATTTATGGCGCACAAAAGCTATTCAGTTTAAACAATTAGCTTTTTTAGGAATTATAAGCTTACTAATATTTAGCTTAACATTTATTCCTGTTGTTTATGGTCATTTTGAAGATTTTAAACAAATGAATCCGTTTATAGTACAATCAACTTTCTTAATACCATTTGAATACACCATTCTATTTGTTTTAATCGCAATAGGTACTTCATTTTTATGTAAGAATAGGAATGATGTTTATTTCTACAATGCTGTTGTACTTTTTATAAGTATATTTATTTACCTGATATATTATATTTTTTTACAAGGATTCACACAAGCATTTACAGAAAGTACGGTTGATATCTCTTATTTTATATTTTGCATACCGTTTGCATTGTGGTTCTTACTAATTGATAAAGTAAATCTAAATCCCCTTCGGAATAGCATTGATTAATTTTTGGGTATATGGTTTTTGTAGAGGTTCAATTAAAGCGTCGGCTTTGTTTTGTTCTTCTGTTTTTCTTTCGTTAAAATTTTTAGAATTTTCGTCCAAAAAAAAGAAGTTCCTTATAACGATGGAATTAAAAAAAATAAAGCACCGAATTGCGCTCGGTGCTTTATTTTTATATACCTAATTCTGTAAACAACTCCACAAGTTCCTCATCTGATGGTCTTGGTGCGTCACCAGTTACGATATTTCCTTTTGGATCGATCAAGATAAACCTAGGAATGCTCTCCAGTGCATAATCCATTGCAAACTTTGAATTCATGCCATTCTCTCCAAATAATTGTATGCCTCCAAGTTGTTTATCTGTGACAAATCTCTTCCATTTGTCGTAATCTTTCTTCTCATCTAACGAAATACTTACAAACTCAATGTTTTTTTCGTGATAGTTCTTTTCAAGCTCTTTCATAAACGGAATTTCAGCAATACAAGGCGCACACCAGATAGCCCATAAATCTATGTAAACGTATTTTCCTTTTAAATCGTCTAAAGAAGTATTGCCACCTTTGTGATTTTCAAGGTTGAATTTTGGAGAAGTTTTTCCTTTGGTTAAGTGTTTTAACTTATTAAAGGTTTTGGTAAGTTCTTTCTTAAAATTTTCATCGGTAGATGCTCCTACAATTGCATTGTAAATCGTTTCCATCTCGGGATTGTCAAGTGTTACAAAAGAAGAGAATTCTTCAGCAATTCCATTTTTAATGTTTTGGCTTTTGATGTTTTTTATATTAGCTGCTATTTTTTCGCTAAAAGTTTGTTTACCTTCCTCTAATACGCCGAATACTTTCTATCTAAAATTTTGCACTACCAATTCACGGTATGCTACTGAGAAATCATAATCTTTGGCATTGTCAAAGTCAATGGTTTTATTTGATTTAGGGTACGTATCTGATACTTGAAACGCTTGGTTATCAGTAAAAAATGGATGCATTGACAAGTATGAACGTAACAATTGCTCTTTATTATAACCGATACTTTTTTGTTCATTTTGTTTGAAATCGTCAATCACAAAAGTCGAAGCTTCGAGTAATTCGTTGCTTTTTTGCGTAAACTCATCTATTTTTACTAAAAACTGACTTTCTTCCAGTGTATAAAGTTCAGTTGTTTTTCCCAAAATATCTTTATACAATTGCTTTTTTTGAGCGAAATACTTGTTTTCTGTAGCTAAATCTCCAGAAAATGTAATGTTATCCAAATTTTGAATGTCCAACTCAAAAGAAAGGTTTTTACCTTTGTGAAGATAAATCTCGTTTTTTGCCATTTCATAGGTTCCGCCGTAATCAATATACAATGTATCGGCAAAGCTGCCGTCTTCATTTACACTGATTTCTTTTTCAAAAGCATTTCCTTTAATTGTAAATTTACCTTTTGGTGCCCCGGTAAATTTTCCTGAAACAACTGTGTATTCAGGTGTAGCTTCTTTAGAACAGGAAAAAAATACTGCTGCCAAAGCCAAAGTGATTAGTTTTTTCATATTTTATTGTATTAAAAATCAAATGTATTTAAACAAAAAATGTGATAAAAATATAAAGCAGTTAATTTTTTCTTAAAAATTATATTAAAAAAACAATCTTAAACTCCTTTGGGAATCGCATCAATCAATCGTTGAGTGTAAGGCTGTTGCGGATTAGCAATTAAAGCATCGGCTTCGTTTTGTTCTTCTATTTTTCCTTTGTTCATAACGATAATCTGATCCGAAATGTATTTAACGACTGCCAAATCGTGCGAAATAAATAAATAGGTAAATCCAAAATTGTCTTTTAAATCATTCAGTAAATTCAATACTTGTGCTTGGACTGAAATATCTAATGCCGAAACCGATTCGTCGCAAATAATCAACTTAGGATTCACTGCAATTGTCCGAGCGATGCCTATACGCTGACGCTGACCTCCGGAAAATTCATGTGGATATCGGTCGTAATGTTCCGGTAATAAACCGACTTTATTCAGCAAATCCAATACTTTTTCTTTGCGTTCTTTATCGTTTGCATGCAGTTTATGTACTTTCATAGGTTCTAAGATGGCTTCGCCAACCGTTATTTTTGGGTTTAACGATGCAAACGGATCTTGAAAAATAATCTGAATTTCTTTACGCAATTCTTTTAATTCGCTTTTCGATAATTTGGTAATGTCTTTATCTCTGTAGAAAATTTGTCCTTTCGTGGCAGGATCTAACTGTAAAATCGCATTTCCTAATGTAGATTTTCCGCAACCGCTTTCGCCAACCAAACCCAACGTTTCGCCTTCGTACATTTTAAAACTTACATTGTCTACTGCCTTAAAATAATCGTTCGGTTTAAATAATTGCGTTTTTAAAAGATATTGTTTCTCAACATTTTCAACACGTAACAAAGGTTGTTGATCGTACAATTTATCTAAATGTTCTTTTCGTTCTTCTTGCGAAATAGCCGCGGCATTTTCGGTTCCGCTTAAATAATCTTGAATGGTTGGCAAACGTTTTAAACGGACATTTAACGATGGGCGAGAAGCAATTAACGCTTTTGTATAAATATGCTCGGGATTTTTAAAGATGTTTAAAGCCGAATTCTGCTCTACAATTTCGCCTTTGTACATCACCAGAATACGATCACAAATTTCTGATATTAATGATAAATCGTGAGAAATAAACAAAATGCTCATTCCGGTTTCTTGTTGCAGATTTTTCAACAACAAAATAATTTCCTGTTGAACGGTGACATCTAAAGCAGTAGTTGGTTCATCGGCAATTAAAATTTCTGGTTTGCAGGCAATTGCCATTGCAATCATTACACGTTGTTTTTGTCCACCTGAAATTTGATGTGGGTATTTGTTATAAATTGTAATTGGGTCGGGAAGTTTTACTTGATCGAACAACCGCAACACTTCTGCTTTGATTTCTTTTTCAGATAACTTAGTGTGTGTTTCTAAAATCTCAGCCACTTGTTCGCCACAGTTTATCGACGGATTTAAAGAACTCATTGGTTCCTGGAAAATCATCGATACTTTTTTTCCTCGTATTTTCTGAAAAGCTTTTTCGGAATAATTGGTAATATCTTCATTTTTAAAATGAATAGAACCTGTGTTTAAATCGGATACGTTTTTAGGAAGCAAACCCATTACAGCCAAACTTGAAACCGATTTACCGGAACCCGATTCGCCTACAATACCAATAATTTCGTTCGGAAAAACTTCAAATGAAATAGAATGGATTACTTCGTTCCATTTTTTTTCCTGTAAAAAAGAAATGCTTAAATTTTCTACCCTTAAAATCGGTTCTTTCATAAAAAAATACTACCCTTAATTATCAAAAATTAAAGGTAGTAAAAACAAACTAAACAATTTTTTTAAGCTATTAGTTTTTAGCTTTTAGTAATTAGATCAAGCTACATTTTGCGTATAATCTTTTGTAACAACCAGATTAATTGGTGTGCTGTTTAAAAGATTATCATAAATAGGGCAACGTTCTTTAATTTCATCCATCCAAAACTTCAGTGTGCTTAAATCAGCGTTGGTAACGGGTTTTACAACCAAATCAATCGCTTCAAAACCGCTTCGGTCTTTCACGTTTAAACCTTGTGTTTTGGCGGTATTTATAGTTCCTTTAATTTCAATCTGTATCGATTTTAAATCCATATCCAGATCATCTGCAACCTGATGCCCCACCATATTAATGCATGCTGCAAATCCTGCTAAAAGATATTCTAAATGGGCATTTGAATTTTTTCTCATATCGTTTTGAGTGATTGAAAATTGTAATTCGCTGCTTTTAATGTTTAACTGGCTTTGGTTTGCAAAACTTAATAATGAAATTTGTTCTAGGCTCATGATTACTGGGTTTATGGATTAATATTAAATTATTGGGCATAAAAAAATCCCCTGCGGTTTAGCAGAGGATTCACTTAAATTATATTGTAAAATGGTTACAATTTAGTGCATACAAAACCTCTGCGGGAAAATTTCCACATTCTACAGTTGCGTGTATGTTTAATAAATTGTTGCATTTTAATTTTTCTGTTGATTTTTATTTCAGAACAAAATTCTAAATTTATTTTTTAAAAAGAAAATTATTTTTAAATTTTAACATTTAAATGTTTCAGACCGAAAATATTTCGGTGTCATTTAAAATAGGTTCGTTACGCATTCTTAAAAAAATCTGTGCAACTGCAACTACATCGCGTTCGCAGTATTTTTTAATTCGGTTGATGTTTTTCTCGTTGTAATATACGTTGCGGACTTCACTTCCATCGATATCTTCTTTTGGTGACGGAATGTTTAAAACATGCGTCAGTAATTTTAGCGACGTATAATGTTTGTAATCACCGAATTTCCATAATTCCAAAGTATCTAAATGTGGTATTTCCCACGGTTTTCTTCCAAAAAGCTGTAATTTTTCAGGAATGTTTATTCCATTGATCAGCATACGGCGACACATATACGGAATATCGAATTCTTTAATATTATGTCCACAAAAAACGAATGCCGGATTTGAAAAATGCGCTTTTATCAAATCGTTGAATTCTTCTAAAAGTTGCTTTTCTTCTCCAATGATCGATTTGGTTCTAAACTGTCGTTCGGCATTTTTTATGGTGAAATATCCAACCGAAATACAAATGATTTTTCCAAATTCTGCCCAAATTCCCGCTCGATCATAAAACTCTTCGGGCGTTAAATCGTCTTTGCGCTGATATTGTGTTTTATCGGCAAATAATTGCTGTGCATCTTCAGGCAAATCATTAAAAAACTCTGATTGTGGCACCGTTTCAATATCCAAAAAAAGAATATTCGGTAAAACTATTTTATCAATCATAACTGTTTGTTTAACATATTATACGCTTCATCGATATACACATACAAGTCGTTACTGTGCGCGTCGGTTGTGGTTTGCAAGCCTTTGATGTGACCCAAACGGACAATGATTAAATTGTCTTCGGGAATTACAATGGTAAACTGCCCCAAATGACCGCGCATGTAGTAAATATGCTTGTTTTTATAGTTTGATAACCACCAGCCATAACCATATTGCGGACTTTCTTTGAAACGTGGGTTTATCGATTCAAAAACAAATTTCATAGAAAGCAGTTGCTCGTCATTCCATTTTCCGTGCTGCATATACAGTTTACCAAATTTGGCAAAATCACGAGCATTACTGGCAATACAGCAATATGCTTTTTCAATTCCGTTGTCTTTATGGTCGATCTGCCACAATGCATCATGCTCCATGCCCATAGGTTGCCAGAAATATTTCGAAACAAAATCAGCCAGACTCATTTTTGTAGTTTTTTCTAAAACCATTGCCAGTAATTGTGTATCACCACTTTGATAAACAAATTCCTGTCCCGGTTTTTTATCAATAGGCAAGCTTAACATGAGCGAACGTAAATCGGTTTTAAAATATGCTTGTGTGGTAATTGATGTTGGTCCGTAATAATTTTCATCCCATTTTTGACCCGATGCCATACTAGCCAAATCGCCCACGGTTACTTCTTTAGCAAATTTGCCTGTTAGTTCGGGTAAAAAATCAATTACTTTGGTGTCTAAACTTTGAATCATTCCCAAGTCAATTGCTTTTCCAAGAGCCGATGTTACAATACTTTTAGCCATAGAAAACGAGTTGGTTTTGCTGTCTTCTTTACCAACATCGAAATAACTTTCATGAAAAATACTGTCGTTTTTAATAATTAAAAACGATGTAGTTTGAAGGTCTTTGTGCGTTTGATTCAGCTTTTCGGTAGCCGGAATTTTATTGTAATTTTTGGATATGTTCCAAGGCTGTGCCGTTCCTTTTTTAATTTCACGATTATTAAAATAACTGTAATCTTCTAAAAAAGCTGTTTTATGACCGGTTAAATACGTTACGCGAACCGCACGAAGCAGGTAACCGTAATCGAAAATGTACATAAGCGCAATGGTCGATATAAAAACAATTGCAAACCATTTAAGGATTTTTATAAGAATTTTCATGATTTTATTTGTTGGATAAATTAAAGATAACAAAATTATTCATCGTCTAACTGAAAAATTTCGTTTACAGTTACATTGAACATTTTAGACATACGCAAAGCCAATTCTACAGACGGAGCATATTTTCCGGCTTCGATTGCATTGATTGTTTGTCGTGTAACATCTAGTTTTTCTGCCAATTCTGCCTGCGTGATGTTATGAATGGCGCGGAATACTTTAATCTTCGTTTTCATAACTGAATTGTTTTTTATAGATGAATAATTTTGTGTAGTAGAAGATGTTTAAAAATAAGATAAAAGCGTAATAGAAAAACATAATTATATAAACGAAAGGCATGCCAAAAACTAAAAACTCACTAATTATTAGTAGTGTAAAGGTAAAATAAGTAGCATTGGTTATTGATTTATATCGAATTAAACCAATCATTTCATCTTCTGTTTTTTCTTTAGAAAAAGCTAAAATTATACCACTAGAAAAAAACAATAAGTCGACAAGTTCATTATAAATATCTTCCTTTCCAAAAGAAAGATAAAAAGAATTTTCTGAACTTAAGAAGTGATCACTAGCTATTGCAAATACAGGAACTCGGAGTTCATATACAATTTCAAAAGGAATTAATATAACTAGTGTAAGCGAAATAATAAAAATCACTAAAGCAGGGATTTTTAATTTATTCGGGAATAAATAAATACTTTTCATAATAGATAGTTTTAAAAATTGATTGAATCAAATGTAATAAAAATTTTATATAATGTAAAAAATATTTTACAAATAGTAAAAATAAAAATACTAATGCGATTTAGTGTGAAACATAGAATGATAGCCGGGATATTAAAAAGCTCTATAAAGTTTGCACCTTATAGAGCTTTAAGCTTATAACTAACAGCTAAAAACGAATAACTGTTTACAAATTCTGAAAGAAATCGTTTCCTTTATCATCGGTAATAATGAATGCAGGGAAATCTTTTACGGTAATTTTTCGAACAGCTTCCATTCCCAATTCTGGGAAATCAACTACTTCAACATGTAAAATATTGTCTTTTGCCAAAATAGCTGCCGGTCCGCCGATTGATCCTAAATAAAAACCGCCGTGTTTCGCACACGCGTCTGTTACTTGTTGCGAACGGTTTCCTTTGGCAAGCATAATCATTGATCCGCGGTTTCCTTGGAATAAATCAACATAACTGTCCATGCGTCCCGCAGTTGTTGGTCCGAAAGATCCTGAAGCCATTCCTTCTGGAGTTTTTGCAGGTCCTGCGTAATAAACCGGATGATTCTTAAAATATTCCGGCATTGGTTCGCCGTTATCTAACATTTCCTTGATTTTTGCATGGGCAATATCGCGGGCAACGATAACGGTTCCGTTTAACATTAATCGAGTTTTGATTGGATGTTTGGTCAATTCTGCCAAAATCTGATCCATTGGCTGATCCAAATCAATTGAAACAGGATCTTCTAAATGCGGAGCCGTTTCTGGTAATAATCTTGCTGGATTTGTTTCTAACTGCTCTACAAAAATACCGTCGGCAGTAATTTTTCCTTTGATATTTCTATCGGCAGAACAAGAAACGCCCAAACCAACCGGACAAGATGCTGCGTGACGTGGCAAACGAATTACGCGAACATCGTGTACCAAATATTTACCGCCAAATTGCGCACCTACGCCAGATTCCTGACAAATTTGCTGTATGCGTTTTTCCCATTCCAAATCGCGAAACGCTTGTCCCGCCATGTTTCCTGTTGTTGGTAAATGATCGTAATAGCCTGCAGATGCCTTTTTAACGGTTGCCAATGTTGCTTCGGCAGAAGTTCCGCCAATAACCAACGCCAAGTGATAAGGTGGGCATGCAGCTGTTCCTAAATCCATGATTTTGGCTTTTATGAAAGCTTCTAACGATTTTTCGTTTAATAACGATTTCGTCTGCTGGTATAAAAACGTTTTGTTTGCAGATCCGCCTCCTTTTGCAAGGAATAAAAATTCGTACGAATTTCCTTTTTTAGAATAAATATCTATTTGCGCAGGAAGGTTAGATCCCGAGTTTTTCTCTTCGAACATTGAAATTGGAACGATCTGAGAATAACGTAAGTTTTTATTGATATAGGTGTTGAAAATACCTTTTGATAAAGCTTCGGCATCATCAATTCCGGTATAAACATTTTCTCCTTTTTTCGCCATTACAATTGCTGTTCCCGTATCTTGACACGATGGTAACTCGCCACCAACAGCTACTGCCGCATTTTGTAATAAATTGTAAGCAACAAAACGGTCGTTGTCTGTAGCTTCGGGGTCGTCTAAAATTGCTTTTAATTTTTCAAGGTGCGAAGTACGCAGCATAAATGAAACATCGGTCATTGCTGTTTCTGCTAATAATTCCAAACCTTTGGGATCAACCGTTAAAATTTCACGATCGCCTAATTTTTCAATTTTAACATAATCTGAAGATATTTTACGATACTGTGTATCATCTTTTTGTACAGGATACGAATCCTGATATATAAAATCAATCATTATTATTTTGTTTTTGCAATGCGAAATTACGAAAATATGGAAGTTAAAAGTACTAATTAAGTATGAATTATAACATAAAAAGTCTCATCAAACGATGAGACTTTTATGTTATTTATTAACTTTTGCCAGATATTGATCGATAGCCATTGTCATAGATGGCGCTTCGGGTGTTGGTGCCATAATATCTACACGCAATCCAAAAAGTTCAGCTTCTTTTTTGGTTGTACTTCCAAAAACACCAATTCTTGTGTTGTCTTGAACAAAATCGGGGAAGTTTTTAAACAACGAATTAATTCCTGTTGGGCTAAAAAAGCATAGAACATCATATTTTACATCTGCTAAATCAGATAAATCGCTCATTGCTGTACGAAAAAATATTCCTTGTGTCCAGTTTACACTTAATCCGTTTAAAGTTTGTGGTACATCGTCGTTTAATTTGTCTGATGCCGGCAATAAAAACTTATCGTCTTTAAATTTCTTAATCAATGGCGATAAATCAACAAAATCTTTCTGACCCACATAAATTTTACGTTTACGGTACACAACATATTTCTGTAAGTAATAAGCAATAGCTTCAGACTGACAAAAATATTTCATGGTTTCTGGAACTTTAAAACGCATTTCTTCTGCAACTCTGAAATAATGATCTACAGAGTTTTTACTTGTAAGAATAATAGAGGTGTAGTTGTTCAGGTCAATTTTCTGTTGACGGATTTCTTTGGCATTTACACCTTCAACGTGAATGAAAGGTCTAAAGTCAATTTTTACCTTATATTTCTGTTGAATATCGAAATATGGTGAGTTTTCTACTTTAGGTTCTGGCTGCGATACCAAAATTGATTTCACTTTCATAGTACTTTGTGCTTTAGGTCTTAGAAATAACAAACCAATGGTATAAAATTACATAGGGTGCTATTTCAAAGGTGCAAAGATACAAAATAAAATAAAATAAAAACTTGCTAAATAGTTTTTGATAATTTTTTAAAAGCATAATAAACAAAATGCCATTAAATATTAAGAACAAACCAACAACAATCCATAAAAAATACGGAACATTAAATTGGTTGTAAAATAAAATAGCAATTACAGGAAATAGTATCAAACCTAAAAAGGAGCGGTAACTTACTTTTACTAAATTATATTGTTCTGCAAAATCTTCGGCATTAAAGCAAACGGCTATTATTTTTTCTACAAAATACTTAACCAATACAAAAAATATTAAAATACTTAAAATGCGTATATAAAAAGGAAAGCTGTGTAAATCAGAATATCCAATTAAACTAATAATGTAATGTACAAATAAACTTAAAGAAACCATTTGCACAAAAAACATGCTTATGGTAAAGCTACTTTTCATATTATTACTATCACGGTAGGTAGAAAGGTACTTGTTAGAAAAGCCAAGTTTAATAAAATCGTCAAAGCGGTTTGGAAAGGTTAATCGGGTAATAACAATTGTGGCAAAGGTTATAATAAACAAAACCGTTGCCCAATCAATTGAAAAATTGTTTCTATCTAAAAAATCTATTTCCATAAACGCTGTAAAAATACTAATTTTATGCGGAATAAAACCTTTTAATTTTATTAAGAAAACTACATTTAAAAAAAGGTACATTTGGACAATATTTTTTTATGAAGCAAAATATAGTTGTAATACCTACTTTTAACGAAATAGAAAATATCGAAGATATTTTAAGAGCCGTTATGAATTTAGAAACACCCATTGATGTTTTGGTGGTTGACGATAATTCACCCGACGGAACTTCGGAAAAAGTGTTACAAATTGCAGAAGAATTCCCAAACAGGATTTTCTTGAAAAAACGATTAAAGAAAAACGGATTAGGAACAGCTTACGTTGCCGGTTTTAAATGGGCGTTAAAACATAATTACCAATATATTTTTGAAATGGATGCCGATTTTTCGCACAACCCTAACGATTTGATAAAACTATTAGAAGTTTGTTATAATGGAGGCGATGTTGCTATAGGTTCGCGCTACGTAAAAGGTGTAAACGTGGTAAATTGGCCTTTAAGTCGTGTGTTATTGTCGTATTTTGCATCGGTTTATGTAAGATTTATCACCGGAATGCACATTATGGATACCACGGCAGGTTTTATTTGTTATCACCGTTCGGTTTTAGAACAGATTAATTTAGATAAGATTAAATTTGTAGGATATGCGTTTCAGATCGAAATGAAATATCGTGCATTTTCACGTAACTTTAAGTTGGTAGAAGTACCAATTATTTTTACAGATCGAACCAAAGGAAAATCAAAAATGTCGGGCAGTATTATTAAAGAAGCCGTTTTTGGCGTTTTACAATTACGATTAAAAAAACTATTTAATAAATTATAAATGAGCACTCTTTTAATTAAAAACGGAACCATAGTTAACGAAGGAAAAGTTTTTAAAGCCGATATTTTTATCGAAAACGAAATCATTTCTAAAATAGATACACAAATTACGGTTGCTGCCGATAAAGTGATCGATGCTTCTGGATTGCACATTTTTCCTGGTGTTATAGATGATCAGGTACATTTTCGCGAGCCAGGTTTAACACATAAAGGCAACATTGCATCAGAATCTAAAGCAGCAATTGCGGGCGGAGTAACATCGTTCATTGAGCAGCCAAACACAGTCCCAAATGCCGTTACGCAAGAAATTTTAGAAGAGAAATATCAAATAGCAGCCAATACATCTTACGCGAATTATTCGTTTATGATGGGCGGAACCAACGATAATTTAGATGAAGTTCTTAAAACAAATCCGCGTAATGTTGCGGGAATTAAATTGTTTTTAGGATCGTCTACAGGAAATATGTTGGTTGATAATGAAGAAGTTCTAGAGAAAATATTTTCATCAACAAAAATGCTGATTGCCGTTCATTGCGAAGACGAACAAACCATTCGCGAAAATCTTGAAAAAGCAAAAGAAGAATTTGGTGACGATATTCCGGTAACGCAACATCCTGTAATTCGTAGTGCCCAAGCGTGTTATAAATCATCATCAAAAGCAATTGAATTAGCTAAGAAAACAGGCGCTCGTTTACATATTTTCCATATTAGTACAGGAATTGAAACTGAATTGTTCAGAAACGATATTCCGTTAGAAGAAAAAATGATCACTGCAGAAGTGTGTGTGCATCATTTATATTTTTCAGACGAAGATTATAAAACTAAAGGTAATTTCATAAAATGGAATCCGGCAGTTAAATCGGCAACAGATCGAGAAAAAATCTGGGAAGCCTTGTTAGATGATCGCATTGATGTTATCGCAACCGATCACGCACCACATACGTTAGAAGAAAAATCGCAACAATATTCACAGGCTCCGTCTGGCGGACCGTTGGTTCAACATTCGCTAATTACCATGTTGGAATTTGCAAAAGCAGGAAAAATATCGTTAGAAAAAGTCGTTCAAAAAATGATGCACAATCCGGCAATTTTGTTCAAAATAGAAAAACGCGGTTTTGTAAAAGAAGGTTTCTTTGCTGATTTGGCTTTGGTTGATTTAAACAGCCAAAAGTGGACGGTTACCAAAGAAAACGTATTGGCAAAATGCGGTTGGTCACCTTTAGAAGGTGTTGATTTTACTACAAAAGTAGAATCGACTGTTTTAAATGGAAAGCTTGTTATGGAAAACGGTGTTATCAGCGAAGAACGTTTTGGTCAACGATTGTTATTCAATAGATAATAATTCGTCACTTCAAGTAGCGCAATAAAGTGGAGTGTGTCGAGAAGTAAAGTTCTCGACAAGCTGGAACTGACGAAAACGCGTAAAAGAAGTTTAAATACACATATATAAAAGTATGAAAAAATTAGTTTCTGTATTTATTTTAATTTTTCTGGTTAGTTGTACAATTGAAGAAAAAGCCGAAATTTCGCAAGAAAAAATGGTTGATGTTTTGTATGATTTAACCGTGTCGTCAAGCGCACGAAATACTGCAAGCAGACGCGATACCATTCAATATATTGTAGATTACAAGCATATTCTGAAAAAACATGGGATAGACAGTTTAAAATTTGTAAAGGCGCAAGAAATCTATCAAAAAAAACCCGATGTGTATGCAGTGATCTATGATTCGGTACAAAAACGCTTGCAAAAAAAGTTAGAGGAGGTACGTGCTTCAAAGCCAGATAAAGAAGACGAAGCGCTAAGTCCTGTTATAAACATGAAAGATATTCCTTTTAATCGTAAAAAGAATAATAATTAAAAGTCACAATATTTGTGGCTTTCTTTTTTTTATTAAAACACTATATTTGCACAAAACTTATTTAAATGAAAAATTTAATAGAAGAACTAACTTGGCGTGGGTTAGTACACAATATTATAGACGGAACCGAGCAACAGTTTTTAAAAGAACCAACTGCCGCTTATATTGGTTTTGATCCCACTTCAGACTCATTACATATTGGTAGTTTAGTTCCGATTATTTTGTTGGTTCATCTTAAAAATTTTGGACACAAACCAATTGCGCTTGTTGGTGGGGCAACCGGTATGATAGGTGATCCGTCTGGTAAATCAGATGAGCGAAACTTGTTGACAGAAGATATTTTAAACCACAATGTAGCGGGTATAAAAGGTGTTTTGTCACGTTTTTTAGATTTTAATGCAACAACAGAAAACACACCTGTTTTAGTAAATAATTACGATTGGATGAAAGAATTTTCATTCATAGATTTTGCGCGTGATGTTGGTAAACGTATTACCGTAAATTACATGATGGCCAAAGATTCTGTAAAAAAACGTTTTGCAGCAGATGGAGCCGGAATGTCTTTTACAGAGTTTACCTACCAATTAATTCAAGGTTACGATTTTTATCATTTGTACAAAAATTATAATTGTTTAGTGCAAATGGGCGGATCTGATCAATGGGGAAATATTACCACAGGAACAGAATTGGTAAGACGAATGGGTGGCGAAGATGCTAAAGCATACGCCATGACTTGTCCGTTAATTACAAAAGCCGATGGTTCTAAATTTGGAAAATCAGAAGGTGGAAATATTTGGTTAGATGCCGATAAAACATCTGTTTATAAATTCTACCAGTTTTGGTTGAATACAACCGATGAAGATGCCGAAAAATATATTAAGATTTTTACTTTTTTATCGAAAGAAGAAATAGAAGTTCTGATTGAAGAACACAAACAAGCGCCGCATTTAAGAGTTTTGCAACGTAAGTTAGCAGAGCAGTTAACCGTTTTTGTTCATTCACAAGAAGAATTAGAAAACGCAGTTAAAGCATCGGGAATTTTGTTCGGAAATGCTTCGGCAGATGATTTAAAAGCATTAGATGCTAAAACCTTTTTAGAAGTGTTTGACGGCGTTCCGCAAGCTGAAATAGTAATGGAAGATTTAAAAGCAGGAATTGATATTGTGGAGGTTTTAAACGCAAAATCGGGCTTTATGAAATCAAACGGAGAAGCAAGAAGAGCGTTGACAGAAAACTCGATCTCTGTAAACCGTGAAAAAGTTCAAGAAGGCTTTAGTTTGTCAACAAACGATTTAATCAACAATCAGTTTGTGCTACTACAAAAAGGCAAGAAAAATTACTTTATTTTAAATGTGAAATAAGAATGAAACCTCAGTGAAAGCTGAGGTTTTTTATTTAGAGGTCTCGACTCCGCTCGACCTGACAGTTAGGCATTGGTAAAGTTTGTCACTTCGATTTCGTAGTCGAGAAGCTAATAAACCATTAAATTACATCCGCGAATATCCGAATTATCAAAACGTCCCAATACTTCAAACGAAAAGTTAGGTTGTTTTTTACCTAAATCTTGTGTAGCAATAAAGGCGCACGAATTAATATTAGCCAAATCAATCACATTTATTCCACCGGTTTTTCCGTCTTCAATAATAGTTAGCGGATCTTCGGTATCGCGAATTAAAACATCCATCCACGGCGGACATTCAAAAATACCATCGCCAAGCGAATATGCTTGAGAAAGTAACTCGGTCATTCCATATTCGGAATGAATTTTCTCCACACCAAAACCATCGGCTAAAATAGTATGCAACTCTTCGCGAATTAGTTCTTTCCGCTTGCCTTTCATACCACCGGTTTCCATAATAATGGTGTTTTTAAGGTTAAACTTTTGCAGTTCAATTAAATCTAAAAGTGCATAAGTAACACCAATTAACAGTACATTCTGTCCGCTGTTATCTAGCTCAATTAATTTCTTTGCGAGTTCTTCGTAATTATGCAGATAAAAACCAGAATCGGGATGATTTGATCCTTCGATAAAATCTTTAGCCATATAAATTAATGACGATCCTTGGCGTTCCAGATAGGAGGGAAGCAAAGCTAAAACGGCATAATCTTCAATGTTTCCGTAAAATTTAGAGAAAGCGCTGCGAAAACTGGCTTCGTAAAAACTTAAATCGGTTACATGATGTTTAGAAGTAATTATTCCAGTAGTTCCGCTACTTGTAAAGGTTGTTTGTACAGCATTTATAGAGCTTAATATATCTTTCGATTTAAAAAATTCGATCGGTAAAAAAGGAATTTCGGTAAGATGTTTTACGTTTGATGGATTTTTCTTTAACAGCAAACAGTATTTTTGATACACTTCGTTATGTTCAAACTGAAAGCGAAAAACTTTCATAGCCGTTTTATGAAATTCTTTTGTAGTATGTATAGAAATAATGTCTGTTGCTGTAAACACGATAATTGTTTTAAAATACAAAATTACGAATAAAAAAAGCATCTCGGTTAGGAGATGCTTTTAAGTTGTATGTTAAATAGATTATTTAATGATAACTTTTCTTGTAGCTGTTTTTCCAGCTTCGTTGATTTTTGCTACATAGATACCAGCTTTTAAAGAAGAAACGTTTACTGTTGATACAGTTGTAACGTCTAATACTTTTTTACCTGTTAAATCGAATAACTGTACGTTTTTATCAGCAGTACTGTTAGATGTAATGTTTAAAACATCATCTGCAGGGTTAGGGAAAATGTTTAAACCTTCGATGTTGTTTTCTTTAACTGAAGCAGCACAAATGTTAATCGGGCTTTGAGAGTTTCTTGGAGCCGGAGCAGCTACTGTGAAATCTGCGGCGTTATCATTTGTGTCAGTACAACCATCACTATTTCTAAAAGCTGCTGTTGTATTTGATAATACAGGAACAGCTGCAGTTCCTTCATACATATTTGCAGATCCTGTTCCGATAAAATCAATTACATTAGCGTCAGTAACAGAAGTAACAGTTATAGCGTCTGATGCCAAAACAATTTTAAGATTTGTTCCACTCATTGCTAATAGTTCAGTACCAGTAGGTGTGAAATCTGGATCTAAATCTATTGTTCCTCCTGTTCCAGTAGCTTGTTGTATTAGGTAATATTGTCCAGGCTGAATAGTAACACTAGGTAAGTTCGTTTTGTTTGGATTAGTAGCTGTACCTCCAAAAGTTCCAGCAGCAGAAGCATATTGTAAAGTATATCCTGTAATATCTACAGCAACACTACCCCTGTTAAATAATTCAACAAAATCGCTTTTGTAGGTTGCTCCACTGTTTCCGCCTCCACCATATACTTGGCTGATTACTACTTGCGCATTCGCAGCAAAAGAAGCTGCCAAAATTGTAACTAAAGTGTAAATTTTTTTCATATCTAAATTTGTTTTAAATTTTATTATACAAAGTTACGGTATTTTTTTTAACTGCAAAAAAGTGTATGTTACTAAATTGTTTCTATTAAAAAAGCCCGCTATTATACGGGCTTGGTTGTTATTTAATTACTATTTTTCGAGTAATACTATTATTTTTTTCAGAGAGTTTTAAAATATAAACTCCTGCTTTTAGGTTATTTACATTTAATTCTTTCTGATATCCGTTCATTTCGGTTATAAAAATACGTTTACCTAACATGTCATACAATTCCAATGTTTTAACAGAACTGGTTTCCGTGTTAATGTATATTTTTCCGCTAGTAACCGGGTTCGGATATATCTGAACTTTATCTAACGTATTTTCGGTTTTTGTTTGCTCTGCTATTCCACTGTTCTTAGCTGTTTGTGCTTGCACAGAAAAGCTTGTTATTAGTAACAGTAAAAATATATATAGGTATTTTTCTTTCATAGTTTTATTTAATTAAGTAAATATATAAAAATAATATCAAATAAAATACCAAAAAAATAACCTCAATAAAAAATTAAGGTTATTTATGAAGATTTTAACTGTTTTGCTGTAGTTAAATTAGCTGTTTAAAGGATTTTTATCATACAATAAATGCTTGGTATGACCGAGTTAAAGACATTTTGACAGTTTTTTAAATTTAAAACGAGAAATTTTCACTTCTCGTTTTACTACTTACAACAATTACATTTTCTTTTTTCAATATATTATATTTTACAAACCAACAGTCCAGCCGGTTGCCCATGTTGGGGTTTGCGTTCCGTTACCTGCACCTGTAGCATTTGCATTTTCAGTAAAAATTCCTGTAGCTGCTGTATTAGCTTGTGTTTTTACGTTGTCAAACCTAACGTTGGTAGCTTTTAATTCTTTAGAAATTACATATCCGGCAGATAAATCTGGCGCTGCTTGTACATCAAAACCTGTTCCCCAGTTGCTTAAAACTACGTTATCAAATGATCCTTTAGTACCGACTCTTAATTTAATACCATGGTTTTCGCCACCAGCATTATTTCCTATTAATGTAAGGTTTTTAATAGTTGGGTTTGATATTGGTGTAGCTGCTTCGTTGTTAGAATTGTTATCTGCTTCAATACCACGGTTACCGTCGTTTGTTCTTTTACCGTACCAGTTTTCACCTGTTCCGTTCCAACCTTCTGTCCAGTCAAATAAATCATCACCTACTTCTGCAGCAAAGTTAGTAACAACTAAATGTTTAGCATCTACAGTACCACCAAACCACTCAAATCCGTCGTCTGATCCTTCATGAATCTGTACAAAATCAATAGTTGTTCCTTTACCAACACCAAACATAGAAACTCCGTTGAATTCTTTATCTGCATTGTAAGAATATCCAGAATATTCAACTCTTAAATATTTAATAGATCCTGAATTGTCATTAGCATCAGATCCACCATAAGTTAATTCAGAAACCTCAGCTGTTGCAGTTGTTCCTTTGTTAATTGGTGCTTTACCACAAATTACCAATCCACCCCAAGACCCTGGTTTTTGAGTTTCAGCAGTCATAATTACTGGGTTAGATGCTGTTCCTTCTACAAAAATTTGCCCGCCTTGCGATACAGCTATGTATCTAGCAGCATCAAACTGACCTGATCCTAAGGCAGTAGCTTCAATTTTAACACCTGCTTTAATGGTTAATTTTGCTCCAGAACCTACGATTAGTTTTCCTGTTAATTTATAAGTTCCGTCGGTTAAAATTACGTGTCCGCTTTTAATTTCGCCTGTTAATGCGTTGCGATCAACTTTAAAATCTGAAGTTGGTTGTTCTTCAACTGGAGTTGAATCATCGCTTGTACATGAAACTGCTGTTACTGCTAATGTTAATGATAATAATGTTAAGCTAAATAGTTTTGAAATTGGCTTTTTCATTTTCTTTAATAATTAGTTATTTATTTGATACAAAGTTGATTATTAATACTTTATTGTGTGTTAAGCGTATGTAATGATTATGTTGTTAAAATGTATATTTAGCACCTAAACTAAAAAACGCTCCTCTTTTATAGGTAACGGCATCAACCACACCCGATTTGTTGTCTTGAATTCTGCGGAATTCTGGATTTAAAATGTTACGAGCAGCAAAATCTAGAGCAAAGTTTTTATGAATTTTTGTTTTTAAGATAAAATCTAAACTTCCCATGCCTTTATCTATTAAGTTACCTTTTTGAGATCCTAAAGCGTACAAACGATCAGAATAATGTGTGTAGGCAAGTGTTGCAGTCATTCCTTTGCCTTCGTTCCATTCTGTAACATACGATATATCTGCGTTTAATAACAAATCAGATGCTCCTGTGAAAGACGATTCGGTATCTTCAAAGTTGGTATTAATGGTTCCGTTGGTTTCACGTCTGATTTTTTCTGCATCAATTTCTTGATTGGTTTTCATGTATGATACATTTAATCCACCAAAAAGGTTGTTTGTGTTGGTTCCGCCAAAATCAAAAAGTCTTTTCTTAATTTCGAATTCTGCGCCATACACATACCCTTTATCGCCTATATTAACCCAAGTGATATCGTTGGTTGATGATGCCATAGTGATTTCGTTGATAGGATCTTGAATGTATTTACCAAAAGCAGCTACCGAAATTACTTCATCGTTCATTGGGAAAATCTCCCATTTTAAATCTAAATTGTAGTTTTGCGACGGATATAAATACGGGTTACCAATTTTAATTTCGGTTACGTCTTCGTAAATAAAGCGAGCACGTTCTTTAAACTGAGGCAAGGTGTAGGTTTTACTTGCTGCTAAACGTAAATTTTGTATGCTAGATAATTCGTATTTTAACGATAAGTTTGGTAAAAATTCGTTACGTTTAAATTCGTTAGATTTTTGATCGGCATCTAACTGTGTTCTCCATTTAACCAACTGGTCAATTTTTTCGTAACGTAAACCAACAACTGCACTGAATTTATCAGTTAAACGGTATTCTAAATTAGCAAAACCAGCATGTATGTTTTGTTCACCGTTATAAGTTTGTGGTGTATCGTTCGCAAATGATTCTATAACAAACAACCCTTCATCGAAGCTTTTCTGATTAAAAAAAGCGTCTAAGTTATTTGGATCGAAGAAGTATCCGTTTGCAACGTTTCTAACAGGACCAATAATATCTAAATTAAATTGTATTGCTTCGAAATCTCTTTTCTTTACACGGCCGTTATAACCAAAAGTTACTTTCCCTTTTTCACTACCGTTTTCATCAGTTCCTAATTTGTAACTCAATGCCAGGTTTGCTGCCATTTCGTTTTCGGTTAAGTTCTGGAAATAACGGTGGTTATCTGTTGGTGTATTTTGTGCCAGCGTGTATCCTTTGTAATCATTCCAATAGTACATCTTACTTTGTGTTCTGTCTGGCATGTCGCTTTCAATAGTGTTGTACGAAAGTGCCCAGTCAAAATCTAACTTCTCGTTCAATGAATGATTTCCTAACAACTGGTTGATTAAAACAGTATTTTGAGTGAATGTGCCACGTTGAACTAAATGTGAATCGTGATCGCCTTCAAAATCACGGTCGCTACCATTGTAAATATCTCTTGATAAATCTGATGAGTTGATGTACAAAAAGTTGTAAGCTAAACGGTGATTGTCGTTTACATGATAATTAGCATTAAACATACCTGTTGTGTTAGTGGTATGTGAGAATTTTTCTTGTTGAAATGATTTTAGCTTAGCACCTTGTGCATTCAATGTTTGGTTTAATCCTTCCCTGTATGTAAAGCCGTTATCAAAACTTGCGGTTGCAAATAAATTTAATTTTCCGGTTTCGCCAATAAAGAATGATTTTCCTGCTTTTAAACCAAAGTTTCCACCAATTGGTCCTGCACTTTTAGGTTGCAAGCTATTTTGAAAGTGATAACCATTAAAAGGATTGTTAGGCTTTCCGTAAGATGCATAACCCATTTTACTAGGTCCTTGTGGAAGCATAAAATCGCTGCCTTTGCTTAAAGCGTTAGTATTTGCTTTTCCGCCTAATTCAATTTCAAACAAACTGCTGTCTTTAAAATCTTTTGATGAAATATCTACATTTCCACCACCAAAATCTCCTGTATTTCTTGAATTAAACGTTTTATCGATCGAAATATACTCTACAATATCAGTAGAAAATAATTCTAAATTAATGTTCTTTTTTTCAGGATCGTTAGAAGGAACCGGCAAACCATTTAAACTTGTAGAGTTGTAACGATCGCCCAAACCACGAACATAAACGTTGTTGCTGCCTTCTTGCTGAGAAATGCCTGCTGTTTTTGCAACAGCTGCAGCCACATCGCCCACACCTTTACGAGAAAGTTCTTGTGCGCCAATTTGTTGTTTTATTTCTAAAGATTTACGTTGTTCGCTCAATAAAGCGGTTTCCGATGATTTTCTGTTGTTAACCGTAATAACCAATTCATCTAAATTTCCTTCATCGGGTATCATATTAATAGATAAATTTTCGGTATTACTTGTTTCATAAGGCATTGTAAAAGTTTGGTATCCGGTGTACGATGCTTCTAATACATAAGAACCTTGAGAACATTCCACTTCAAAATACCCGTTTTCATCTGCTTCTGCACCAAAATCGGTATTTTGCAACATAATGGTTGCAAAAGCCAAAGGTTCGTTGTTGTTAGCGGTGTCGTAAATGTAGCCTTTAATCGTTTTTGTATCTTGCGCATAAGTAGCCACTCCAAATAAAAACGCTGCTGCCAAAAAATTTAATTTCATTTAATTTTGTATTATATTTTTTCATTGCAAAGAAATTACCTAAAGGTTATTGTAAGGTTATAGCCCAATTATGAATATGTTGGGTTTTTGTAAATTAAATGTTACCACATTAAATAATTGTTAAGCGGTTGTTTGCTTTTTATTTATCTTTAATTTTACAACTGAAACAACATATAACAAATGAAAAACAAGGACATTAAAATTTTGCTGGTTGATGACGATGCAGATATTTTAGAAATTGTAGGATTTAATCTTGAAGCAGAAAACTATCAAGTATTTACCGCTAAAAACGGAAAAGACGCATTAACAATTGCAAAAAAAGAAATACCTAATTTAGTAATTTTGGACGTGATGATGCCCGAAATGGATGGTATTGAAACTTGCGAGAACATGCGAAAAGCGCCCGTATTAAACAATACCATTATTACCTTTTTAACAGCCCGAGGCGAAGATTATTCTCAAGTTGCAGGTTTTGATGTTGGTGCCGATGATTATATTACCAAACCTATAAAACCAAAATTATTGGTTAGTAAAGTAAAAGCATTGTTACGCAGAGTTAAAGAAGGTGCACCTGCAGAAGATGTTTTAAAAATTGGGAATATTGAAATTAACCGCGAAGAATACAAAATTATAAAAGATAAAGTCGAAATTATTTTACCACGTAAAGAGTTTGAATTATTTTACTTGTTGGCATCAAAACCGGGAAAAGTTTTTAAACGCGAAGAAATTTTAGATAAAGTTTGGGGTAACGAAGTAATTGTAGGCGGCAGAACTATTGATGTACACATACGAAAGCTACGCGAAAAAATTGGCGACGATTTGTTTAAAACAATTAAAGGAGTTGGTTATAAAATAGAAGTTTAATGGGTATAAACTACCGTAAATCATATAAATTTGCAGTAAAATCGGCGGCTGTAATCACCATTTTTAGCACGCTGCTTATAATACTATTACAGTATTTATTCTTTACTATAGATTGGCTTTTTACAGTAACATTTACGCTACTGTTTTTTGCGTTTAGTTTCTACGTACTTCAATATAGGGTAGAGCGATTTATTTACCGTCGCATTCAAAAAATTTACAAAGAAGTAAGCATTCTAGACGAATCGGTACTGCGAAATCAGCCCATTACAACCGATATGCAAACGTTAATGTACGAAGTAAACAAATTCGCGACCGATAAAAAAGTAGAAATAGAATCGTTAAGAGTACAAGAAGAATACCGCCGTGAATTTATTGGTAACGTAGCTCACGAACTTAAAACACCATTATTCACCGTACAAGGGTATGTTTCAACCTTGTTAGAAGGCGGTGTTAAAGACAAAGCCCTGCGTAAAAAATATTTAACTCGTGCCGATAAAGGTATTGAACGATTAATTGAAATTGTGAACGATTTGGATATGATTACCAAATTAGAAACAAATGAATTAAAGCTAAATAAGCAAACCTTTGATATTATAGAGATCTTTCAAAATGTATTTGATCTTTTGGAAATGAAAGCCGAGAAAAAGGACATAACAATGATGTTTGATAAAGATCATTACAGATCTATTATAGTAAAAGGTGATCGAGAAAAAATAAATCAAGTTGTTTTAAATTTGGTTGATAATTCTATAAAATACGGAAGAGAAAACGGCACAACAGAAGTATCAATAGAAAGTTTAACCGATAATAAATTATTGGTAAGAATAACAGATAACGGTTACGGAATAGAAAAAAAACATATTCCCCGATTGTTTGAACGTTTTTATAGAACAGATGTTAGCAGATCACGAGATGTTGGCGGATCTGGTTTAGGACTATCCATTGTAAAACACATTATAGAAGCCCATAACGAACATATTTACGTAGAAAGTAAAATAGGTGTAGGGTCTGAATTTTCATTTACCATAGAAAAAGCTGTTAAAAAATAACAGCTTTTTTGTTTTTCAAGATTTTTATTAAACGGCAATTGTTGTATTTTTACCAAAATTTATAGATGTGGGAAGTAAAAATAAATTGAAACGTTTCAGAGAAAACGAAACGTTCTCAAATGTATATCAGCCAAATAGAGAAGAGGTTTTAAACAATACTTTTAGCTTAAAAGGCAAGTGGAATAAAGAAGTTTTTAAAAACGATAACCCAATTGTTTTAGAATTAGGTTGTGGTAAAGGCGAATATTCTGTTGAGCTAGCACGTCGTTATCCAAATACAAATTTTATCGGAGTTGATATAAAAGGATCTCGTTTTTGGCGTGGAGCTAAAACGGCGGTTGAAGAAAATTTACCGAATGTAGCTTTTTTACGCACGCAGATAGAATTGATTGAAAATTGTTTCGGTACGCATGAAGTTGATGAAATATGGATTACTTTTCCCGATCCTCAAATTAAATACAAACGTACAAAACACCGTTTAACCAACGAAGAATTTTTGGCTCGATATAAAAATATCTTGAAACAAGAAGGTATCGTAAACCTTAAAACCGATAGTGAATTTATGCACGGTTATACTTTGGGGTTATTGCATGGTGCAGGACATAAAGTATTGTACGCAAACCATCATGTGTATAGAAACGAAGGCGCTCCGGAAGTAGTTACTGCAATACAAACTTTTTATGAGTCGCAATATCTAGAGCAAAACAAACCAATTACTTATATTAAATTTCAACTTAAATAATGAATTATCTTCTTCCTTTTTTAACAGGGCTTGGTGCCTCTGTTTTAGGAACGTTACTGCCAGGTATTTTAAATGCTACCGTGGTAAATATTTCTAAAAAAGAAGGAATGAAAAATGCGTACAGCTTTATGCTGGGTACATTTGTTGTTATTGCACTACAAACGTATTTGGCGGTTTTCTTTGCGAAAATTATTGATAATAGTATTTTTATAACCAACATTCTTCGTGAAATTGGTTTTGTGGTTTTTTTAATATTAACAATTTATTTTTTTGTTGCAAAACCTAAGAAAAATAACGATAGTGAAGTTCAGGTTGTACAAAAAAGAAAACGTTTTACTCAAGGTATATTGTTGGCGTTAATAAACGTATTTCCTATATTTTATTATGTGTTTATAACCGTTACCGCTGTAAATAATAATTTTTATAGTATTAATTACATAAGTAATATATTGTTGACCGTTGGGGTGTTAATAGGTGCTTTTTTAGCTTTTATGTTTTATATTAATTTATTTAAAAACAAAACAGATCAAGATAGTTTTGTTTTAAAAAATATCAATAAAATATTAGGATGCATTACCGGGTTAATTACTCTTATAAACCTTTGCAAGCTTTTTTATAATGATTGAAAAAGATTTTTTTCAACGAGTTTATGAAGTTGTTAAACAGATTCCTTACGGAAAAATTACAACTTACGGAGCCATTGCAAAAAAGATAGGCGCACCACGTTCTGCCCGAATGGTAGGTTATGCCTTAAACGCATCTGCTATACACGAAGATATTCCTGCACACAGAGTAGTAAACCGTAAAGGATTGCTAACAGGCAAACATCATTTCCAAGGAACCAATTTAATGCAACAGTTGTTAGAAAATGAAGGAGTAAAGATCAAAGAAAATACGGTTCAAAATTTTAATGATCATTTTTGGGAGCCATAAACAAAACGTCCAAAGTTTAAACTTTGGACGTTTTCTGTTTTAATCTTATTTTTTTATAAATTTTGAATGATAAACTGTTCGGCTATTGGCTTCTAGTTTTATTATATAGGTTCCATGAGCAAGCGATGATACATCAAGCGAATTGCTGGAAACATTTTTGAATAATACGGCGTCTCAATTTTCTGAATAAAAAGTTATTTTACGGATTGAAATGTCTTTATTCCAAAAAATAATATCTGATGTAGGATTTGGATACAACAAGAAATCAAAATTATTTTTTGCAGAATCGGGGAGGTTTTTACAATCATATATTAATAGAGGGTCGGTAGCTACAAAATTTGATTCAAAACCTTGAAAGGTTTCAGAAATTCCAAGAAACCATAACGAATTGTCTTCTTTTACCAAGTAATGTGTGTTATGACCTGCTACTGCTTTTTTTCAATTTGAGTCAGTTCCAATCTGTATTATCTTTTTATTGATTATGTTATATGTTAATAACCCAAAATGCCATAAAGTACCATCTTCTTTTATTCCTATAAAAGCATTGTGACTCACATCAACATCTTTCCAATTTGAATCTCCAATTTGTGAATATTCTGTACAATAATTTACTTTTTTTATATCTATATTAGATGTGGCAGCAGAAGTATATGACCATCCCCATAATGTATTATCATTTTTGAGCATAACAAAAAAATCATCGGAACCAGTTATAATCTTTTTCCAATTATTTTCATTTCCAATTTTATAAAATCCATTAGCTTGAACTTGAGTACCTTCAGGAAAACGAAGAGGTGCACTTGCGCCTGAATTTCCGGTTCCTATTTTTACAGCTCCTGTACCATAAAGTGAACCATTTTTCTTTATAGCTAAAGTGGTGTAATTGCTTGCATGTACATAGCTCCAATCATTATCATTATTTAATTTAATAGGTGTTGTTTGGTCTAATGGTAGATTAAAATGAAAGTATCCTAATGATTCAGTTCTTGTATTTCCCCATCCCCACAATGTGCCATCTTTTTTTAATGCCAATGAATGCCAAGTTCCCGCAGCTATCAAGTCCCAATCTTTATCTGAACCAATCTGTTTAGGTAAGAAGTTGCCTGCATCTATTGTTCCATTTCCTAATCTTCCAGAATCATTTGTTCCCCAACTCCATAAACTTCCATCATTTTTAATGCCTAAAGTGTGACCGGCTCCAAAACTTATCATTTTCCATTCATTTTTACTAAGAATAAAAGGATCGGAAAAAATTTTTTGTCCATTTTTTGAATTATTACCTAATTGTCCGTAAGCATTCCCTCCATAAAGTAGCATTTTATTATCTTTTGTGGTAACTGCTACACAATGACCTAAAGTGCCAAAAGAATTACAAAAAATATTCTCAACACAATATTGACAATATGCATTGAGATTTAATAGAAAAAAAATGAGTAAAAGTATTTTTTTAAGCATAATTCACAAGTATTGTTAATTTAGTTGTGAATGTACTAATATTTTTATGATATTCATACAAAAACACCGCCAAAGTTTTAAACTTTGGCGGTGTTTTTCATTAAAAAAGCAACTTTTACTTCAACGCATTAATTGCATGGTTATAATCTGGTTCTTGAGTGATTTCAGGAACTTGTTCATTGTAAACCACTTTTCCTTCTGGGTTAATAACAACTACCGCTCGACTCATTAATCCGTTTAAAGGTCCATCGGTCATTTGTACGCCGTAAGCATTGTTAAAGTCGTTGGTTTTAAAATCCGATAGTGTTTCTACATTCTGTAAACCTTCAGCCGCGCAAAAACGATTCAATGCAAAAGGTAAATCTTTAGAAATACATAAAACAACCGTATTATCTACAGCCGAAACTTCTTTGTTAAAGGTGCGTACAGATTGTGCGCAAACACCTGTATCAACACTCGGAAAAATATTTAAAACCACATTTTTTCCTTTGTAATCACTTAACGATTTTTCAGATAAATCGCTTGCTGTTAATTTAAAATCCGGAGCTGTAGCGCCAATTTCAGGTAAATTTCCTGCGGTATTAATTTGGTTTCCTTTAAATGTTATCTGTGCCATAATTTTATTTTTATCTTTTTATAAAAGTACAATTTTTTAAGAAATGAACCATATAAAATAAAGGTTAACTATTATTGGTATAAAAAATAACTATCAAAGCTGTAAACACAGCATTTATCAAATGATTAACTTTACATTGTGATAATTTCGTATTATCTTTGCAATTTAAAATAATTCTATATAAGTTGTTTACTAACAGAATATTATCCAACTTAATTTTAAGACACATTCAATGAAATTAGATAGAAAAGAGATATTGGCAGCGTTAGAAACCATTTCGGTTGCTGGCGAAGGTAAAAATATGGTTGAAAGCGGTGCAGTACAAAACGTAATGACTTTTGGCGATGAAGTGGTGGTTGATGTTACTTTACACACACCGGCTTTACATATTAAAAAACGTGCCGAAGTGGATATCATGAAAACAATTCACGAAAAAATCTATGATAAGGCAAAAGTAAAAGTAAATATTAAGATTGAAACTCCTGAGAAACCAGAAATCAAAGGAAAATCAATTCCGGGAATCAGTAATATTATTGCGGTGTCGTCTGGTAAAGGTGGTGTTGGTAAATCTACAATTACAGCAAACTTGGCGGTTACTTTAGCAAATATGGGCTTTAAAGTAGGTGTTTTAGATGCCGATATTTACGGACCATCAATGCCAATTATGTTTGATGTTGAAAAATCGAAACCTATTTCGGTTGATGTAGACGGAAAATCAAAAATGAAACCTATTGTAAGTTACGGAGTTGAATTACTATCAATCGGATTTTTTACAAGTCCAGATCAGGCAGTAATATGGCGCGGACCAATGGCTTCTAAAGCATTAAACCAAATGATTTTTGATGCAGATTGGGGCGAATTAGATTTCTTACTTTTAGATTTACCACCAGGAACGGGCGATATTCACCTGTCGTTATTACAGTCGTTACCAATTACAGGTGCGGTGGTAGTAAGTACACCGCAAGCAGTTGCGTTGGCTGATGCAAGAAAAGGTGTATCGATGTTTATGGCAGACAGCATCAATGTACCGGTTTTAGGTATTGTGGAAAACATGGCGTATTTTACTCCGGAAGAATTACCTGAAAACAAGTATTATATTTTTGGTCAAGAAGGGGCAAAGAATCTTGCTTTAGATTTAGATGTTCCGTTTTTAGGTGAAGTGCCAATTGTACAAAGTATTCGCGAAGCAGGCGATTACGGTCGTCCAGCAGCATTACAGGATCAATCTGTAGTAAGTGACGCTTTTGTGGAAATCGCTAGAAATGTAGTGTCGCAAACCGTTTTAAGAAACGAATCGCTTCCACCAACCGAAGCAGTTAAAATTACAACAATGGCAGGTTGTTCTGCTGTAAAATAAAAATTAAAACATTGATTGTTTTACATCAATTTTAAAAATATGACTTCAGAAGCAATAAGACAAAATGTAGAAAAAGCGTTAGAGGAAATTCGTCCGTTTTTAAAATCAGACGGAGGTGACATCAGCCTTGTTTCTATCGAAGACGACAAATACGTTAAAGTGCGATTAGAAGGTGCTTGTACATCTTGTAAAATCAACCAAATGACATTAAAAGCAGGGGTGGAAACTACAATTAAAAAATTCGCACCTGAAATTGAAACGGTAGAAAACGTTGCCGTTCTTTAATAAGCTATAAGAAATAGTGGTAAATGAATGATATTTATCACTTTTTTTATTCTTAGAGCGTTTTAATTTTATACAAAATTTAATTTATGATTGAAACTGATATATTAATAATCGGTGCCGGACCAACAGGACTTTTTACTGTGTTCGAAGCCGGATTATTAAAATTGCGCTGTCATATAATTGACGGACTTCCGCAACCCGGCGGACAATTAACAGAGTTATACCCTAAAAAACCAATCTTCGATATACCAGGTTATCCGTCTGTTGGCGCTGCCGAATTGATCGATAACTTAATGGAACAAATAAAGCAGTTTGAACCTAGTTTTACCTTAAACGAAGTTGCCGAAAGTATTGATAAGTTAGAAGACGGAACGTTCATTGTTACTACAAACAAAGGTACAAAACATCATGCAAAAGCCGTTGCAATTGCTGGTGGTTTGGGTAGTTTTGAACCACGTAAACCAATTATAGAAGGTTTAGGTTTTTACGAAGATAAAGGGGTGGAATATTTCGTTAAAAATCCGGAACAGTTTAGAGATAAAGACATTGTTATAAGTGGTGGAGGCGATTCTGCTTTAGATTGGAGTATCTTTTTAAGCGATGTTGCTAAAAGCGTGACATTGGTTCACAGAAGAAATGAGTTTCGTGGCGCATTAGACTCTGTTGAAAAAGTACAGGAATTAAAACATCAAGGGAAAATTAATTTGATAACGCCTGCCGAAGTTACCGAAATTCACGGAAACGAGCATGTAGAGGCAGTAACCTTGTCTTTTGACGGCGGTGCATCTTCACAAACAATTAAAACCGATTATTTTATTCCGTTGTTTGGTTTAACTCCAAAATTAGGTCCTATTGCAAACTGGGGATTAGAGATTGAAAAAAATGCCATTAAAGTAAATAACGCGTTAGATTATCAAACCAATATTGAAGGCATTTATGCTATTGGCGATATTAACACGTATCCGGGTAAATTAAAGTTGATTTTATGCGGATTTCACGAAGCTACTTTAATGTGCCAAAGTGTTTATAACCGAATAAATCCCGGTAAGAAATATGTGTTGAAATATACCACCGTTTCTGGTATCGACGGTTTCGACGGAACACGTAAAGAAGCCGAAAAAGCAGTTGTAAAAGCCATTGATTAATCAATCGATATAAAAAATATAAAGAGTATGTTTAAAAAAGCATACTCTTTTTTTGTAACATTTTGTTAAAAACCCTACTTACTAAATAAAAACAGAGTATGACATTTAAACAACTTGCAAGCTTAGAGTGGAAAGCTATGACACGTAAGGGTGCAGTTGCCCAGCGCGTTTTAATGGCTTTAGGAAAAGGCTATTTCGGGATTTGTTATTTGATAACTATGGCGGGCATGAGTGCCGGTTTATTTAAAATAGCCGAAGAAGAAGGATTGGATCCATTTCAGGGTTTTTTTAAATATGCCGTTTATTTATGGTTGGGAGATCTGGTAATTCGTTATTTCTTTCAAAAAATGCCAACCACCTTGGTAAAACCTTTGCTTATACAAAATGTTCGTAAAAAAACAATCGTGAACTACTGTTTAACCAAATCATCCTTATCATTTTTTAACTTTGTAAACCTATGTATGGGTATTGCGTTGTTGCTTATTTTAACTTTAGATTATGAAGTAGATTTTATAACAAGTTTTCTGTTTGCATTGTCGTTTACAATATTTTTTTGGGCAAACAACTTTTTAGTGCAGCTATTAAACCATGTAAATAAATTTGCATTGCCTTTTTTAGTCATTTTTGCAGGTGTTCTGGCGTTAGATTTCTTTAAATATATCGAAGCAACCGCTTACACAAAATATTTTTTTGAAGCACTTTACAATTATCCGTTTTTAATAGCTATTACAACTGCTTATTTAGTAGCATTGCTTGTGGCGTGTTACCGCTTTTACTTTAAAAATTTATCATTAGACAGCGCCATTGTTGTAAAAAAAGAAAACTATAAATATTACGATTTAAACTTTTTAAACCGTTTTGGAACGTTAGCTCCGTTTTTAAAATTAGACATAAAGTTGTTAACTCGTAACAAACGCACCCGCACCGTTTTAATGATGAGTGGTTTGTTTTTATTGTATGGTTTAATATTCTTTACAATGGATATGTACAAATCAAATACCTTTTTTACCATAGTAGCAGCCATAATGATTACCGGCGGATTTATGATGCTTTTCGGACAATACGTGCCAAGTTGGGACAGTAGTTATTATCCGTTAATGATGTCGCAAAATATACCGTATAGAACATATTTAGAATCTAAATGGTTAATAATGGTTTTAGGAACATTGGTTTCAATGGTATTGGCAAGTTTCTATCTGTTTTTTGGTTTAAAAACGTATTTAATAATTGTAGCTGTTGGTTTTTACAACATAGGTTGGAACTGCTATTTGTCTTTAATTACAGGAACTTTTGTTCGATCTAAAATTGATCTTTCAAGTAATAAAAACGCATTCGGCGATAGTAAAGCATTCAGCGTTCAAACATTATTATTAAGTATTCCTACTTTGGCAATTCCTATGGTTTTGTATTTAATTTTAAACACATTTTTACCTTTTAACACCGCAATTATTGTGTTTATAGCAATTGGTTTGGTCGGAATTTTACTTAAAAAGCCCATGTTCAATTTAATTGAGAATCTATACAAATCACAAAAATATAAAACCATAAAAGCTTACAAATAGTTATGATACAAGTTGAAAATTTAAAAAAGATATACGACGGAAATACCGTTTTAGACATACAAGGATTGCAAATACCTATTGGCGAAAGTTTTGGGTTGGTAGGAAATAACGGTGCCGGAAAAACCACTTTTTTTAGTTTGTTATTAGATTTAATCGAACCAACACAAGGATTTATTAAAAACCACAACGTTATTGTAAATAAAAGCGAAGATTGGAAATCGTTTACCACCGCTTTTTTAGACGATAGTTTTTTAATTGGATATCTAACCTGCGAAGAATATTTTTATTTTTTAGGCGAATTGCGCAATCAAACCAAACAGCAGGTTGATGCTTTTTTACTTACTTATGCCGATTTTTTTAACGATGAAATTTTAGGAAAAAACAAATTTATCCGTGATCTTTCAAAGGGAAATCAAAAGAAAGTAGGAATCATTGGAACTTTAATTGGAAACCCTAAAGTGGTGATTTTAGACGAGCCTTTTGCTAATTTAGATCCAACAACACAAATTCGTTTAAAAAAGATTTTACGCACTATTGCCGATACCAAACAAACAACTTTATTGGTATCAAGCCACGATTTAAATCATACGTTTGAAATTTCCGACAGGATTGTTTGTTTTGAACGCGGTAGAATTATTAAAGATATCGATACCAAACAATATTCGTTCGAAGAATTAACTGCGTTTTTTGATGTGGTAGTTTAGTTTATATTCTACAGATTAATCCTGCAAGGTTTAAATAACCTTGTAGGTATTTTTATGTAGGAACTTTAAATCGGTCATTCGTATCGTTTTAATAATTAGTATCTTTGCAAAAATGCAGATTATGAGTGATATTAAAATAACAATTATAGATAGAGAAGGAGTAGAACATACTGTTGATGCACCTACCGATATGAATATGAACGTAATGGAATTGGTGCGTGCGTACGAATTAGCCGAAGAAGGAACCATTGGTATTTGTGGTGGTATGGCTATGTGTGCATCGTGTCAATGCTATGTTTTAAACGAGGAAGAGGTGAATTTGGTCGAGAAAAATCCGGATGAAGAAGCCATGCTTTGGGAGGCTTTTAACGTAAAAGAAAACAGTCGTTTAGGTTGCCAGATTGCAATTACACCCGAGATTGAAGGCTTAAAAATAGAATTAGCTCCAGAGGGTTGAGAAATATTTTAAAAAAAATAATTTTTAAAGAGAATATTTCTATCTTTATGAAAAATTTATAAATAATAGTAAATTATAGATTTGTTTTATTGGATTATTTTTAGTGAAAAGCGAAGGTAACTTCGTTTTTCCTTTTTTACAATAACTTATTTCAGTACAAACGCTTGTTGAACGGAATATTTAATTAATTTTGCTCGATTTTTAATTATCCTCTATGAAAACTTTATTAAAAGTTATAAAATGGTTGTTAATTGTACTAACTGTTTTGTTGGTTGGATACATATTAGGAATATTCTTGTTCCACGATACGGTTTTTTATATGAATGAAAAATACCGTATCTACATGATTATTCAATTGGTGCATCTTGCAGCTTCGTTAAGCGCGTTATTTGTTGTTTGGAGCAGCCAGTTGTTTGACCGTTGGAAAAAGATCGATCAAACATTATTAGTAATGTTTTTATCTATTTTCGGATTGTGGTATTGGTATAAAAAATACAGCAAAATTTATCTAAAACACGAAAACACAAGAGAGTATTAGTTTAACTAAAACAGTAAAATCCCGAACATTGTTCGGGATTTCTTATTTATAAAAAAGTTGATTTTAAATATATTCTTCAAATCTTCGTCAGTTCGAGCTTGTCGAGAATTTATAATTTTAAAACTTCTCGATACGCTTCACTTCGTTGCGTTACTCGAAGCGACGAGTATTGTGATATCTTTGATTAATTATTTTGATATCGAATCAAAGGTCGAAAAAATAAAATCTTAAATGATTATCGGAAAGATTACACCAAGTTTTAGTTTTATCGTCAGTGTCATGCTGAACTTGTTTCAGCATCTCACAAGATAAATAATGATGAGATTCCGTGTCAAGCACGGAATGACACACAGTGTATAGAAAAAAATGTTTTCAATATTTAATTTATGATACATTAATAAATATTTTGGTACAAAGTTCTAGATAATCATTAAATCTTATTTAAAAGCTGCGAATCCGGTAACATCCATTCCTGTAATTAACAAGTGAATGTCGTGTGTACCTTCATACGTAACAACCGATTCTAAATTCATCATGTGACGCATAATAGAATATTCGCCGGTAATACCCATTCCGCCTAACATTTGACGTGCATCACGTGCAATAGTTAATGCCATATCCACGTTGTTACGTTTTGCCATAGATATTTGTGCCGATGTTGCTTTCCCTTCATTACGTAAAACGCCTAAACGCCAAGTTAATAACTGCGCTTTAGTGATTTCGGTAATCATTTCGGCTAATTTCTTTTGTTGTAATTGAAAAGCTCCGATTGGCTTGTCAAACTGAATACGTTCTTTCGAATATCTTAAAGCTGTATCGTAGCAATCCATAGCAGCACCAATGGCACCCCAAGCAATTCCATAACGAGCCGAATCTAAACATCCAAGCGGTGCGCCTAAGCCCGATTTATTTGGTAATAAGTTATCTTTAGGAACTTTAACGTTATCAAAAATTAATTCACCGGTTGCCGATGCACGTAACGACCATTTGTTATGTGTTTCCGGAGTTGTAAAACCTTCCATACCGCGCTCAACGATCAATCCGTGAATACGTCCGCTTTCGTCTTTAGCCCAAACAACGGCAATATCTGCAAACGGAGCGTTCGAAATCCACATTTTTGCACCGTTTAATAAGTAATGATCACCTTTGTCTTTAAAATTGGTAACCATTCCGCCTGGGTTCGATCCAAAATCAGGTTCTGTTAAACCAAAACATCCGATCATTTCGCCCGTTGCTAATTTTGGAAGATATTTCATGCGTTGTTCTTCGTTTCCGTATTTCCAAATAGGATACATTACCAACGATGATTGAACCGATGAGGTTGAACGTACACCTGAATCGCCACGCTCAATTTCCTGCATAATTAACCCGTACGAAATTTGATCTAATCCTGCACCGCCGTATTCCACTGGAATATAAGGTCCAAAACCGCCAATTTCACCCAAACCTTTTACAATTTGATGTGGAAATTCTGCTCTTTGAGCATATTCTTCAATGATCGGAGATACTTCTTTCTTAACCCAAGCTCGTGCTGAGTCGCGTACTAATTTATGTTCTTCTGTAAGTAAATCGTCTAATAAATAATAATCTGGTGCCTGAAATAAATCGGGTTTCATATCTACAATTGTTTAGTTTTCACAAAAATACTTATTTTTTAAGAAGAAAAAAGTTTGATGGAAGAAAAAGATTTAAAGTATATAAATTAAGATGGAATGTTAGAACAATCGCAACTGTTCGCCTTTTGTACCATCAAAAAAATCGGTTGATAACGCAGGAAATTTAGATCGATTAAAAAACTTCTTTCTACCAATTTCAAACGTTTTGTGAATTATATCGGAGAAATTTCCGTTGCCGGTATTTCTTTTAGCAATATTCTTTTCTGCCAGATTTCCTTTATGCAACGATGCTATTTGGTTTAAAACCTTTTCTTTTCGGTCGGGATAATGTGTTTCTAACCAATTTTTAAAAATAGGTTCCACTTCATCGTTCAAACCTACTAAAGTATATCCAAAAGAATTTGCTCCGTTTTCAGCAACTGTTTTTAAAATAGGTAGAATTTCCATGCTGTTTAATCCGGGGATTATCGGCGCAACCATTACGTGTGTAGGAATCTTGTTTTCCGCTAAAGTTTGTAGTGCTTTCAGCTTTGTTTTTACCGATGATGTTCTGGGTTCTAAAACCCGACGCAAATCTTCGTTTATGGTAGGAATACTTAAGGATACATTAACCAGATTTTTAACAGCCAGTTGTTTTAAAATATCTAAATCGCGCAATATTAAGGCGTTTTTTGTTATGATACTCACCGGATGGCGGTAATCTAGGCACAACTGTAATATTTTTCTAGTGATTTCTAATTTGCGTTCTAAAGGTTGGTAGCAATCTGTGTTGCCTGAAAGTTGAATGGTTGATGCTTTGTAACCACGCTTTAAAAAGAATTGTTCTAAAAGTTCCGGAGCATTTTTCTTTACTAAGATAATGCGTTCAAAATCTACACCGGCGCTAAATCCCCAATATTGGTGCGTAGGTCTAGCGTAACAATACGCGCAACCGTGTTCGCAACCCTGATACGGATTTACAGAATACAGAAAAGGTAAGCTGTTGCCTTTTACTTTATTGACAATGGTTTTTGGAAAAACTTCTAATATCTGAGTTTTTGCAATATCATCTTCATAATCATCTTGATAGATCGACGTTTTATACCTGTTCTTAAAAAACCGATTGTGAATGTTCTCTACAGCTCCTTGTCCTTTTATAAATTCCTTTTTCATAATAACGATTATTGCACACCATAAAATTAATAGGCTAATATGGCATTAAACGTCGTTTATAAAATGAAATCTATAACTTCAAATAAAAATCTTTTGTTAGGTCGATGTATTCTGGGGTGTATTTGTGGCGATCTGTTTCAATGATTAATTCATCAACAAATGGTTGTTGTTCTATTCGTGAAAAAGCTAGTAAACTACGTTTGATTTCAGATGTTCCATTTCCTTTAACGCGAGTTATTTTCAATGGAAATAATCCAATAGATTGCGCTAGTTCTATAAAACTTTCTTCTTCTTTATAAGGAATAATAACCGCGAAAATTCCGTTTTCTGAAAGTAATGCTTGTGCCGATTCTATTAATTCATCAAACGGTAAAGCTTCCTGAAAGCGTGCTTGGTCTCGTTTGTCATTACCTGATGAATAATTTTCGGAATAAAAAGGTGGGTTCGATACAATTAAATCGTATTCTTCTTCGTCTTCAAAAAGTTCTTCGGTGAATTCATCAATCGATGCATGATAACAAAACAACCGATCGTTCCATTTACTTTGTTCAAAATTTTCTACGCATTGTTCGTAAGCTTCTTCGTCAATCTCTACCGCATCTATCTGCTGTGCATGGCTTCTTTGAGCTAACATTAAAGAAATTAAACCGGTGCCTGAGCCAATATCTAATATATTAAATGGTTTATGGGAAATAGGAGTCCAAGCGCCTAACAAAACGCCGTCTGTACCAACTTTCATGGCACAACGATCTTGTTCTATGGTGAATTGTTTAAATGAGAACATTGAAGTAGAATTTACTTCAAAATTACTGTTTTAAAATGAAAATAAGTGGTAATTAAATATACAAATCAATCAATCCCTCTGGAGTATTGAAGAGAATTGACTTGTTTTCGCGGTTTACTTCAATGATGAATTCATCAATTAAAGGAATTAAAATAATGGCTTCGTCTTTTTGAACTTCAAACAAAGCTTGTACGCCATTATCTAAAATTCTTAAAACGGTTCCGAAGTTACCTAATCGCTGATCTATGGCGTCAAAACCAACAACTTCGTGGTAATAAAATTTATTGCCTTCTAAAGTAGGAAGCATAGTAAGAGGTAAGTAAACATCTTTGCCAACAATGGTATCTGCTTCTTCTTCAGATTCCATATCTTCAAACTTTGTTCGAAGGAATTTTTCTCTATGGATTGATGATCTTTCAATAAAAAAAGGAACCAAATGTCCGTTTGTTTCAACGAACATTGATTCCAATTCTGTGTACATTTCAGGTTCATCCGTATCTAAATAGACCAAGACTTCGCCTTTGAAACTAAATTTCTTTGCGATTTTTCCTAAATAAAAACAATCTTTTTTACGCATTAAAAATCGCTTACAAATTATGCTTCAGTTTCTTCTGTATTTTCTTCTACTTCTGGAGTAGCTTCTTCTGCAGTTGCAGCTTCAGCAGCAGCTTTAGCTTCTTGTGCAGCAGCAATACGTTTTGCATTTACTTCTTTTTCTGCATTTAATGCAGCTGTTCTAGTAGCAGCTTTATTGTCAGCTAATCCAGAAACTTTTGTGCCTACTTTGTTTGCTTTTTCATCTAACCAAGCAGTGAATTTAGCTTCAGCTTGCTCTTCTGTTAAAGCACCTTTACGAACACCTCCGTTTAAGTGGTGTTTCAATAATGCACCTTTGTAAGATAAAATAGCGCGAGCAGTATCTGTTGGTTGTGCACCGTTAAATAACCATTTTGCAGCAGCGTCAACGTTTAAGTCAATTGTTGCAGGGTTAGTGTTTGGATTGTAAGTTCCGATTTTTTCTAAGAATTTACCATCTCTTTTAGCACGTGCATCAGCAGCTACTACCCAGTAAAAAGGTTTTCCTTTTTTACCGTGTCTTTGTAATCTAATTTTTACAGACATAATCTTTAAATGATTTAATTGAGGTTCCCGACCTCTTTGTTATTATTTGAAGTGCAAAAGTAATTATTTTTTTTTTATGATTGATTATAAACCATTAAAAGTTAGTGTTAAATTGTTAAAATTAAAAAAAGTTAAATAATTATTAAAAAAAATGATAGCCTATAAAGAAAAAATTCTATTTTTGTTTGGTAACATTGAATTCAGAATCTATAACGAATATGAAAAAATACTTTTTATTTGCATTAATGGCGTTCTCATTGGTTTCGTGCGAAGAAGAACTAACTATAAATAACCCAACGTTTGAAGCTATGAATAGCTACGATTTTTGGAGAGCTACCAAAATGACAGCTAATGTTGATAACGGTAATTTAGTAATTGTTGGTGCAACCGATTCAGAAAACGTTACTTTATTCATACAAAACTATGAATCAGGGAAAGAGTATGAATTAGGTACAACTAATTATCATGTTGCTACTTACTCTAAAATAGAAAAAGATACGGTTTATCTTTACAGTACCTCTTCATCAACAGGAAAAGGTTATATTAAGTTAGATGCTCCAGAAAAGCAGCAAGATGGAACAATTTCAGGAACGTTCTATGCCGAAATGGTTCCAGTAGATCCAACGTTGGTTTTACCAAATACACCGCTTGTTAATTTTAATAAGGGTGTGTTTTTTAGAATTCCTATAGTTTATCCACCAATAGTAGAAACTCCAGAAACACCAAATCCGTAATAAATAAACGTGATTAATATATACTTAGGTCGTTCTTTTTAAGAACGACTTTTTTTTATTGTAACTTTGTATAAAATCAACCTAAATTTTAACCATGTATATTATTTTTGATACAGAAACAACTGGTTTACCTAAAGATTGGAACGCACCTATTACAGATGTTGATAACTGGCCGCGTTGTATACAGATTGCTTGGCAGTTGCATGATGAAATGGGAAATTTAATAGAACACGAAGATTATCTTATTAAGCCCGCTGGATTTGATATACCTTACGATTCTGAACGAATTCACGGTATTTCCACTTTATTAGCTACCGAAAAAGGTGTCGATATAAATTCTGTTCTTGCCAAGTTTAACACGGCTTTGGGTAAAGCTAAATTTGTTGTAGGACAAAATGTGGGTTTTGATTTGAATATTATGGGAGCCGAGTTTCATCGTGCTCAAAAAACTACTCCCCTAAACACTATCGCGGTTTTAGATACCTGTACCGAAGTTACGGCAAGTTTATTGAAACTCCCAGGTGGTCGTGGTGGTCGTTTTAAATTACCAACTTTAACAGAATTACACGAATATTTATTTGGAGTGCCTTTTGGCGAAGCGCACAACGCAACTGCCGATGTGGAAGCTACTACAAGATGTTTTTTTGAATTGATTCGTAAAAATGGTTTTACTGAAACGCAATTACAACAACCAAACGGTTATTTAGAGAAATTTAAAGAAGTAAATCCGCAACCTTTTCAGTTAATCGGGTTAAAACACATCAACCTTAAAAAAGCATCCGAAGAAATTCGCAAGCAGTTAGAAGCTGCTGGTGTTATTAAAGACGAAGCTCAAAAAACTACGATTTCTGCCGATGTTAAAAAAGCATACAACGAAGCTGTTTTTGCTCATTTACATAATCATACGCAGTTTTCGGTTTTGCAATCAACCATTGATATTGGTGCAATGATTAAAAAATCGGCGAAAGAAAAAATGTCAGCCGTTTCTATGACCGATCACGGGAATATGATGGGCGCTTTTAAGTTTGTAAGTGCAGTTTTAGATCATAACAAAAACGTAAAGAAAGCCAACGAAGCTGCAATTGAAAATGGAGAAGATCCTACGGAAACCGAGATGAAACCAATTGTTGGTTGCGAGTTTTTTGTGTGCGAAAATTATACAGATAAATCAAAAAAAGACAACGGATATCAGATTGTTCTTCTGGCAAAAAATAAAAAGGGATATCACAACCTTGCGAAATTATCGTCAATAGCGTCAATCAATGGTTTTTACTACGTTCCGCGTATCGATAAGCAAGTTCTTTTGCAATATAAAGAAGATATTATTGTGCTTTCCGGAAATTTATATGGTGAAGTGCCAAGTAAAATTTTGAATATTGGTGAAAAGCAGGCAGAAGATGCGTTGTTATGGTGGAAAGAACATTTTAAAGATGATTTTTATTTGGAAATCATGCGCCATAATCAGGAAGATGAAGATCGTGTAAATAAAACACTGATTGCGTTTTCTAAAAAGCATAACGTAAAACTAATCGCGACAAACAATACTTATTATTTAGAAAAATCCGATGCCAATGCACACGACATTTTACTGTGTGTAAAAGACGGTGAAAAGCAGGCAACGCCAATTGGTCGTGGTCGCGGTTATCGCTACGGCTTACCAAATCAAGAGTATTTTTATAAGACTCAAGATGAAATGAAGGCACTTTTTAAAGATCTGCCCGAAGCTATTATTAATATTCAGGAAATTGTCGATAAAATTGAAGTGTATTCTTTATACAGAGATATTTTACTTCCAAAGTTTGATATTCCTGCCGAATTTATTAATCCAGAAGATGATGTAGATGGCGGTAAACGTGGTGAAAATGCTTATTTACGATATTTAACGTACGAAGGTGCGAAGCGACGATACAAGGAAATCGACGATGTTATTACCGAACGATTAGATTTCGAACTAAAAACAGTAGAAAATTCTGGTTATCCGGGATATTTCCTAATTGTTCAAGATTTCATTGCCGAAGCGCGTAAAATGAATGTGTCGGTTGGGCCGGGTCGTGGATCTGCAGCAGGTTCAGCGGTGGCTTACTGTTTGGGAATTACCAATTTAGATCCTATAAAATATGATTTGCTTTTTGAGCGTTTCTTGAATCCCGATCGTGTGTCGATGCCCGATATTGATATCGATTTTGATGACGAAGGTCGTGGTCGCGTAATGGATTATGTAATCAATAAATATGGTGCAAATCAGGTGGCGCAAATTATTACCTATGGTAAAATGGCAACAAAATCGGCTATTAAAGATGCGGCGCGTGTATTAGATTTACCTTTATATGAATCGGAACGAATCGCTAAAATGATTCCGACTATGATGCCAAGTAAGTGGAATTTACGTCGATTTTTATCTGAACCCGAAGATGTAATCAAAAAAGCATTGCGATCTGATGAGTTTGATGCTGTAAAAGAATTAATAAGTATTGCCAATCAAAACGATCTGCTTTCGGAAACCATTCAACAGGCAAAAATTATCGAAGGATCTATGCGTAACACGGGAATTCATGCGTGTGGAGTAATTATTACGCCCGATGATATTACCAATTTCGTTCCTGTGCAAACCGCAAAAGATTCTGCTTTATATGTAACTCAGTTCGATAACTCGGTTGCCGAAAGTGCCGGTTTGCTAAAGATGGATTTCTTGGGCTTAAAAACCCTTACACTAATAAAAGATACAGTTGCTATTATAAAACAGCGTATTGGTTTAGAGATCGATCCGGAAGAAATTCCTATTGACGATGTTAAAACCTACGAATTATTCCAACGCGGAGAAACGGTTGGGGTTTTTCAGTACGAATCGCCCGGAATGCAGAAATATATGCGTGAGCTTAAGCCTACGGTTTTTGGTGATTTAATTGCCATGAATGCTTTGTATCGCCCGGGACCGTTAGAATATATTCCGTCGTTCGTTAAAAGAAAAAATGGTGAAGAAGAAATTACGTATGATTTAGATGCGTGCGAAGAATTTTTAAAAGAAACCTACGGAATTACCGTTTATCAGGAACAGGTAATGCTTTTGTCGCAAAAATTAGCTGATTTTACAAAAGGTGAAGCTGACGTTTTGCGTAAAGCAATGGGTAAAAAGCAAAAAGATGTTCTGGATAAAATGAAGCCTAAATTTGTAGAACAAGCAGCTGCAAAAGGGCACGATCCTAAAACATTAGAAAAAATCTGGAAAGACTGGGAGGCTTTTGCATCCTATGCCTTCAACAAATCGCACTCTACCTGTTATGCGTGGGTGGCGTATCAAACTGCCTATTTTAAGGCGCATTATCCGGCAGAATATATGGCTGCGGTACTGTCAAACAACATGAACGATATTAAATCGGTTACGTTTTTTATGGAAGAATGCCGTAGAATGGGATTAGATGTTTTAGGACCTGATGTGAACGAATCGCACTATAAATTTGCGGTGAACGAGAATTATCAGATCCGTTTTGGAATGGGTGCGATAAAAGGAGTGGGCGAGGGTGCTGTGAATACCATTATTGAACATAGAAAAGACGGGAATTATAAATCTATTTTTGATTTAGCGAAACGAATCGATTTAAGATCAGCCAATAAGAAAGCATTTGAAAACCTAGCATTAGCTGGTGGTTTCGATTGTTTTACCGATACACACCGCGGACAGTATTTTTATACAGAAGGCGACGGAATTACCTTTTTAGAAAAAGCCATGAAGTATGGTGGAAAGTATCAGGATAACGAAAATTCGGCACAAGTAAGTCTGTTTGGCGAATCAAGCGAAGTGCAAATTCCCGAGCCTGTAATTCCAAGTTGTGATGAATGGACAACCATGGAAAAGTTGGCTAAAGAAAAAGATGTGGTAGGAATTTATATTTCGGGACATCCGTTAGATGATTTTAAGTTTGAACTGAAATATTTCTGTAACGTGAAGCTGGAACAATTGAAGTATTTAGATCCTTTGGTGGGCAGAACGGTAACTTTTGGTGGAATGATTACAAATGTGCAGTTTAAAACATCGTCTAAAGGAAAAGATTGGGCGATTTTTACGGTTGAAGGATACGATGAAAGTATTGAAATGCGCATGTTTAACGAAGATTATTTGAAGAACCGACATTTTCTGCTGAACAATACCTTTGTGTATTTTAAAGTATATATTAAAGAAGGGTGGATTAAGAAAGATACCAACGAACGATCTGAACCGCGCATGCAGTTTGTGGAATTAAAGCTGTTAAACGAAGTAATACCAACGTTTGCAAAAAAACTAATTATTCAGATCGATGTTCGTAAACTGAAAGAAATGGAAGTTGAAAAAATAAGATTTGTAATGGATAAAAATCCAGGTACAAAGGCGGTTGTTTTTGAAGTGTTTGAATTAGAAGAAGTTCAAAACAGACTACAAACACAGGTGGTCCACAAACTTTTAGAAGATACATCGGAAGAATTTCCAGACGATGTTTCAGAAGAAATCGAAGAAAAAACACCCGAAATTGAAGTGCCCGAAGTACAGTATCTAAAGAAAAATCTGTTAGAAATGCCAAGCAAAAATATGCGCATTGAAATATCATCAGATTTGTTGGAAGAGTTAGAGCGTATGCAGGTTTCGTTCCGTTTAAATTAAAAACCTTTATGTGTTATAGATATTAGTTATGGTTGTTAACTTGTGACAATTAAAAAAATAACTAAATTTGTATATAATAGATTTAAAAACTAAAATTATGGCTTTAGAAATAACAGATGCAACATTTGAAGAAGTAGTATTAAAATCAGCTCAACCAGTAGTAGTAGATTTTTGGGCAGAATGGTGTGGTCCTTGTAAAATGTTAGGTCCAACAATTGAAGAATTAGCTGGCGATTTTGAAGGAAAAGTAGTTGTTGGGAAAGTAGATGTAGATGCAAATCAAGATTTTGCTTCACAATACGGCGTAAGAAACATACCAACAGTGTTAATTTTCCAAAACGGAGAAGTTGTAGGTCGTCAAGTTGGTGTTGCGCCAAAACAAACTTACGTTGATGCACTTACCAAATTGTTGTAAACAAAACAAAATATATTAAAAGATACCAGAATTTAGTTCTGGTATTTTTTTTGTAATGTACTGAAAAGTAGCGTGCTGAAAAAAATATTTAAAAACACCTCTTATTTTTTTTAAAAAATGTTTGCACCGTTAGTAAATGGTCGTATATTTGCACCGTTGAAATGATGAAGCAATAGCAACATTAAGTTAACAAACGGTTTGGTAGTTCAGTTGGTTAGAATACATGCCTGTCACGCATGGGGTCGCGGGTTCGAGTCCCGTCCAGACCGCAAAAAAAGAACACGGTTCTTAATTTTGCGAAAGTAAAATTTCTTTGACATAAAACATTATCTTGGTTTGGTAGTTCAGTTGGTTAGAATACATGCCTGTCACGCATGGGGTCGCGGGTTCGAGTCCCGTCCAGACCGCCAAGATACAATAGCCCTTCGGTTACGAGGGGCTTTTGTGCCCTATAATGTTTTGGTTTGGTAGTTCAGTTGGTTAGAATACATGCCTGTCACGCATGGGGTCGCGGGTTCGAGTCCCGTCCAGACCGCGAGATTCTCGCTTTTTAGAATCAAAAATAGTTGTGTTGTTTAGGTACGCAAGTACCTGGTTTAGTAGTTAGACCAATGAAAAGCTTTCCAAATAGGAGGGCTTTTTTGATTTTTATCTTTCCTTAGAAAACCATAGTTTTGTGTTTAACAATACATAGCCATGAAAAAAACACTTTTAATACTATTTGTATTTCTTACTTACAACTTTTCAGCATTAGCACAAGACGAGGTTAAATCATTTGTTCAGCAAAAAGCATATCCAAAAGAAGGCTTGCAAGTTTTTATGAAAGAATTTGTAAATAAATTCGATTATAAAAACGCAGATAAAATACCTAACGATGTTACCGAAATTAAATTACGTGTAAAATTTATTGTAGAAAAAGACGGTACGTTTAACGACATAAAGTTAATTGATGATACCTACAATTTTAAAAATGAAGTAATACGTATTTTAAACGAAATGCCTGTTTGGAACGCCGCTATGCACGAAGGTAAAAACGTTCGGTCTGCATTCACATTGCCTATAACTATTAGAATAACTCCATCGGAAGTAACTTCACCAGACGAAATTGTTTTTAAAACACCAGACGAAATAAATACGTTCAAGGCTTCTTTAAAATCGAATAAAGTCGATACTGATTATTTTGATTTAACTTGTAATTGTACGTTAGCGAGAAGTTCAAAAAATGATGAATTGAAATCCGAAGAATTTTATATGCCTTCACAAGATCAAACTGCATCTTATAACGTAGCTTTCAGAAAATTAAGTTCGCAACAAGCAAAAGAAGAAATTGAAACTATTAAAAGTGATGCCGTAAAGCAAAATTCTGTTGTTAAAAAAGTGTCATTTAATGGGATAGAAGCTACAGAACTCCATGTAAATGTTCCTAACGGGGATTATGTAAATGTTTACCGAATGCTGTTTTTTTATCATAATGAACACGTTATCGCTGTAAGTGTAGTTACGTATAAAAAGCAAATAGCAGATTTGTTATTTGAGCATCTTAAACAAAACTTTAAATTAAAAATATAATTATATTTATAAAAAAAAAAACAGAAATATGAAAAAGATAGTTCTTTTATTTATTTGCCTATTATGCGTTATTTATGCACAAGCGCAAGAAAAAATATATAAAAACAATGAAGTTGATGTGGTTGCCGAACCGTATGAAGGAATAACAACATTTTACCAAACAGTTGCTAAGAAAATTAATGTGGTTAATACAGATAAAGCCGATTTTAACGTGTTTTTTGTGGTGGAAGCAGACGGAAGTTTATCTAACTTTAATGTAGAAGGCGTAAGTTTTGGGCAGGCAGAAAATGTAATTACCATACTAAAAGAAATGCCTAAATGGACAGCTGCTGTATATAAAAGCGAAAAAGTTCGTTCGCAAATTGTTTTACCCATAAAAGTAAAAAATAATAGAAATAAAGATTAAATGAAAAATAGTTTAGTTATTGTAATTGCATTTTTAATAGGCTTACAGCTAACAGCACAAGAGTTAACAGTAACAGAAGATAAAATTCACTCTTTTGTACAAGAAAAAGCATCTCCAATAAACGGATTTGAAGATTTTTATCAAGCTTTTGCAGCAGAATTTGATTTAAATGCCGCTGTACTTAAACAAGACGAAGTTACTTTTAAAGTAAAATTAGTGATTGAAAAAGACGGCAGTTTTTCTAACATTCAATTTCTGGGTGATGATTATGGTTATAAAGAAGAAACAAAAAGAGTTCTATATTTAATGCCTTATTGGAAACCCGCGAAACATAAGGATACCATTGTTAGATCTTACTTTACATTACCAATAAAATTAAAGAAACCTACCGAGCCTATTTTGTCCAAAAATACCGTTGTTGAAACAAAAAAAGCAGAACCAAAAGAAGGTTTGGCTGTGTTTATGAACGATTTTGTAAAGCAGTTTAAGTACGATAAAAAAGCAGTTAAAAAAGCTAAAGAGTTTAGTTTTAGGTTGGTGTTTTATATTGAGAAGGATGGTAGTTTAACGGATATACAAGTGATTGAAGATGAGTTTAATGTAGGTCAAGATGCTGTTAGAATAATGAAATTAATGCCAAGCTGGAATCCTGCAATGCATAACGGTTATATTGTGCGTTCACGTTTTACTATACCAATTAAAATAAGAGTAAATTAAAGTGTTACTAACTAAATGTATAAAAATAGAATATTTAGGTGTTTTACAGTTATAATTTTTATGCATTTTGGTGTATTACAGTCCATTACCCAAGAATCAAATGAAGTTGATCCGGACAAAGTATATAGATTTGTTCAAAAAAAGGCAGAACCAAGGCAAGGAATGTTCAAATTTTTGCAAGCCTTTACAAGTGAATTTAATTCGTTAGTTATTCCGCCGAAATTTGATGAGATATCTTTTAAATTAAAATTCATTATCGAAAAAAATGGTACGCTTTCTACTATCGAAATAGAAGAAAATGAGCATGCTTACGCTTACATCGAAGAAATTATAAGAGTTTTAAAAAAAGCACCTGCCTGGAAACCTGCCGAAATTAAAGGAAAAATAGTACGGTCTGTTCATGTAGTGCCTATTAAATTAAGGTTTCCAATGAGGAATGTTGATAAAGCACTATTGGAAAAATCAATTTTAGAAAGAACAGTAAGCACGGAATATTTTCAGTTTGAGTGTAATTGTAAGTTAATCAACAGCAATACAAACCAATACAATAAGGTTAAAGAATTTGCTTATAACACAGCAGATAACAGCGTTTTTTATTCAATTACTTTAAGGGAAATATTGTTAGCCAATGTAGAAAATCATTTTGATATAATTAAAGCCAATGCTGAAAAGCAGAACGCAACAACTAATGCGGTTGATTATAAAAATTACCAAGCTTTAGAAAGTAATTTTGCTGTTAATGGTAACGAAAATACGTTTTATAACAATACAATCCACTTTATCGCTGGTAATTATTTAATAAATATAACGGTGATTTCAACAAACGAACAAATTTCAAAATTTAATTTTGCCGATTTAAAACAAACGTTTAAGCTAAAAATAGATACATTATGAAAAATACAATATTAGTTTTCTTTTTTCTCTTCATAGGATTTAAAACAATTGCACAAGAAACAATAGATGTTGATGATATTAAGGTTCACAGCTTTGTGCAAAGAAAAGCTGAACCTAAAGAAGGTTTACAGTATTTTTATAAAAATTATATGCGTAAATTCAATTCAGCAAAATTTTCATCATCCACCGGCACATTAGATGTAAGATTAAAATTTGTTGTAGAAAAAGATGGTACTTTTAGTGGTATTCAAGTTCTAAATGAAAGTACTGAAGGTTTAGGCGAAGAAGCAATTCGTGTTTTAAAGACAATGCCAGTTTGGAAACCAGCTACTCATAACGGCAAAATTGTTCGTTCTGCTTTTACTCTACCAATCAAAATACGTGTTAATGAAGAAGATGAAAAAACTGAAGATATTGATGAATTAGAAGAAACAGACGCTATTATAACGGCTTCAATAGTAGAAACCGAATATTTTAAATTTGATTGCAATCAATGTAGTGTTCGGGATACAGGTTTGGCAACAGCCGATTACAGAATTGAGAATAAAGATAAAACTGTGGAATATCAGGTAACTATAATGCAAATGCCTGAAGATTTAGGTAATGAAATGGTGGAAATGTTAGATAATAATGTAAAAGACCCTTTAACAACTTTTGAAATTTCATTTTTAAATATGTCTATGAAAGAATTTGGTTTTTATGATGTGTACTTGAAAAATCCATATATACAAATTTTTTCATTTTACAAAAATGGTCATTTTATCAGCATTAGTGCGGGATCGTACAAACCAGAGTTAGCTGTGAGATTTATGAATGAATTAAAAGAAACCTTTAAACTTAAATTATAAATATGAAAAATATTTTTTTAGCCATTTTTATTCTTTTCGTAGGATCACAGGTAGTTGCTCAAGAATCAGATAAGGTTGATAATAACAAAGTACATAAGTTTGTTCAAAAAAAAGCTGAACCAAAAGAAGGTTTAAAGAAGTTCTATGAAAAAATGAGTGAAGAGTTTGATTCAAAAAAAATTCCGCCTGTTGATACTAAAGAAGTTCGTATTACCATTATGTTGACGGTTGAAAAAGATGGTTCGCTTAGTAATTTTACAGTATTGAAGGATGAATTTGGTATAGCAGAAGAAACAATTAAGATTTTAAAAAACATGCCAAAATGGAATCCTGCCCAAATAAATGGCAAAGCTACAACTTCACGTTTTAGTTTCCCAATTAAAATATCTGTAAATTAAAACCAAACACTCCAATATTTCCAAACGGTGTGAATGTAAATTCCAAATAAAACCATACAAAACACAAACTTTATAAAGGTAGATGCCAGAAAGCCTAAAAAGGATCCGGTTGCGGCTTTTAACGCTCGTTTAGAATCGTTTTGATCGAAAATCAGTTCACCAATAAAAGCACCCACAAATGGTCCGATGATAAATCCAAACGGAATAGGAGCCAGAATGCCTACGATCAATCCAATATTTGTGCCCCAAATTCCGTACTTGCTTCCGCCAAAACGTTTGGTTCCCTGTGCAGGAATCACGTAATCTAAAATCACAATGATCAGCGTAAAAACAAAGGTAATTCCCAATGTCCAATAGTCAAATTCAATGCTTGGCATGGTATAAAGTATCAACAAACCAATCCAACTTAAAGGCGGTCCTGGTACCGCAGGCAGCACACTTCCTGCAATGCCCACAAGCACAAACAATAAACTTACAATGAGTATTAAGATTTCCATAGTTATTTTGTATTTTTGCTTTTAAATTTACGATTTAATTTTTCATGAAAAATTATTGGGCATTTGTTTTTTTTACTTTTCTGCTTACTTCCTGCAATTTTGTTCAGAAAGAATTACCCAATTCCCAAGAGTTGCTAAGACGTGAACTGCATGCGATTGACTGGAGTAAGGTAGACACGTATCCTTCTTATGATTCATGCGAAAAACTGACCGATGCCATTGAAAATAAGGAATGTTTTTTTGATCGATTGAATTTCGAAGTGGTTAGAGTTTTAAAAACCGATTCTCTTGTTAAGATTTCTACGATCGATTCGGTTCAGCTTAAGGTCAGTATTTCATCAAACAGTGAAATTGATTTTAAGACGGAAGCTGTGAACGAAAAATTAATTCCGAAATTTATGTTAGATAGTATTCTGAAACAGCATCGTAAAAGTTTTTCTAAAATACAGCCAGCAACAAAACGCGGAATTCCAGTTACAACTCAGTTTGTGCTGAATGTAAAGTTCGATCCTTCTTCGGATTAAAAATTAGCAAAAAGAAACTTCCAATCGAAATAGGAATTACTAAATTCAATAACCAAATTAGTGCGGCAACAAGGGTTACGATCCAGCCATTAACACCAAAAAAGCTGAATAAATAAATAGCGACACTTCCTTTTAAAGCAAAATCTACCGCTTGAAAATTTGGCAAGCTCGATGCCAGCAGATAAATACTTGCAACAACCGCCAATAATACAAAATACGGAATTTCGACACTGAAAAGCGTGTACAGAATAAAGTACTGATGTATTAAAACCAAATACCTTAACAACGCCAGCCCCATGTTTTTTCGATGGATACTTTTAGGGATTTCGTTTAAACTTTTAAACAATGTTTGTAAAGAATAACCTTTTATTCTTATGTTTTTTACTAGAAGTATTACTAACACAATCGCGGTTAAAATCCCAAAAAACAATAAAATATATTTGGTGTCAATAAATTGGTGTAATGAATTTATGTAAATCGTACCAATTAACCCGAAAGTAACAGAGAAAATCACCTGAATTCCGTTGCATACCGCGTTTAAAAAAACAATTTTAACGGCGTCTTTTTTGTCGTAAAACCAAGCCTTGCCTGCATATTCGCCAATGCCGTTTGGTGTAACAATGCCAAATGTAATGCCAATTAAAACTTGTTTGGTACTTTCCCAAATGCTTATTGGTTTTACAACTTTAGCTAAATTCTGCCATTTTAAAATCTCTAAAAAACGGTTTAAAAATGTTAGCAGTAAAAGTATCGATACTAAAATCCAAGCATTGGTTTTTTGTAATGTTTGCGAAATAATATCCCAATTAAAATCTTTTTCTGTAAGCTGATTTCTTATAAAGAAAAAAGCACCGCCCACTACCAGTAACTTAAGTAGTAATAATAAGATTTTTTTAAGTTGGGGCGTCAGAAATTTCATACTGCAAAGGAATGATTTTTTTAAGCATACACATACTAAATTAACGATTTATATTGATGATTAATTTTGAACCTTAAAAAAATGCTCCAAAATTTTTGGAGCATTTTTTTGATAATCTTGAATTTGTAAAGTGTGTTATTAGATAAATTATCTTTTTGAAACTATGGATCAAAAAATATTATCTAATTCTTTATACATATCGTCACTTCATAGTAGCGCAACGTATCGAGAAGTTCTCGACAAGCTCGAACTCACGAATAGTTCATAAATTCTATTCTAGATAAAGTTTTGAATAATCATTATTTAATTTTAATTAAACTTCTTCGTTTTCTTTATCTAAATATTCTTGAACAATTTCAATAGCGTTTGTAATAACATCGCTTAACGCAGTAATAAAAGTTCCGTCTTCGGCGCTGTTTATTGCGTGTTTAATTGCTTCGGTTTCTTTAGTGATGATTTCATAAGTAACGGTACGTTCAGAACTAGAAATCCCTTCCATTATCAAGTCGATGATTTCTTCTTCGGTTCTGCCACGCAAATGTTTTTCTTGTCGAATAATAATATGATCGAACATTCGTGCAGCAATCATGGCACATTCTTTAATATCTTCGTCTCTACGATCGCCAACACCGGCAATAATTCCGATCTTTTTAGTAGCATCAACTGTACTTAAATATTCTTCCACACCTTTGTATCCAGATGGATTATGAGCAAAATCAATCAATACTTTAAATTTCTTGAAATCGAAAATATTCATTCTTCCCGGAGTTTGTGCGGCACTTGGAATAAATGTCTGTAACGATAAACTAATATCTTCAATTTTAAAACCTTGTAAATAAGCCGCTAAAGTTGCTGCTAAAACATTTGCAATCATAAATTTAGCCTTTCCGCCTAATGTTAACGGAACGTGCGTAGCTCTTTCAACTCTAATTTTCCATTCACCTTTTTTAATAGTTATAAAACCGTTTTCATAAACAGCTACAATTTCGCCTTGTTTTGATAGTTTTTTTACTGTTTCAGAATCTTCATCCATACTAAAGTAGGCAATATTGCAATTTAATTCGTTTGCCAGTTTCATGCAATATTCATCGTCGGCATTTAAAATAGCCCAACCTTCTTTATTCACACTTTTAACAACAGTTGCTTTAACACGTGCTAAATCTGCTAAGGTATCAATGTCGCTTATACCTAAGTGATCTTCTTGAATGTTGGTGATGATTCCAATATCACAACGGCTAAACCCAAGACCTGATCTCAAAATTCCTCCACGGGCAGTTTCTAAAACAGCAAATTTTATGGTTGGATCTTTTAAAATATATTCTGCAGAAATAGGTCCTGTGGTATCACCCTTTTCCATCATGTGATTTTGAACATAAACCCATCAGATGTTGTAAAACCAACTTTGTAACCATTGTTTTTTACAATGTGTGCAATTAATCGGGTAGTGGTGGTTTTACCATTGGTTCCGGTAACTGCAATAATTGGAATACGGCTTGGTTTTCCAGGTGGATACAACATATCAATCACTGGCGATGCAACGTTTCTAGGCAAACCTTCGCTTGGTGCCAAGTGCATTCTAAAACCTGGAGCAGCATTTACTTCTAAAATGCAACCACCGTTCTCTTTTAATGGCTGCGTTAAGTTTTCTGCCATAATATCAACACCGCAAACATCTAAGCCAATTACTCGCGAAATACGTTCGCAAAGGAAAATGTTTTCAGGGTGCATCATATCGGTAACATCTACCGAAGTTCCCCCAGTACTTAAATTAGCGGTCGATTTTAAATAAACAACTTCTCCACGGTTAGGAACGGTTTCTAAAGTATAGCCTAATTTCTCCAATAGATCTGTTGTATCTCTGTCAACATCAATTTGCGTTAAAACATTTTCATGTCCGTAACCACGTCTTGGATCTTGATTGGTTTCATCAATTAATTGTTGAATGGTTTGCGTGCCATCGCCATTTACATGGGCAGGTTCTCTTTTGGCAGCAGCAACCAGTTTATGATCAATAATCAATACACGAAAATCAAATCCGGTAATAAATTTTTCAACAATAACTCGGCGACTGTAATTTTTTGCATACGCTAATCCAGTAACGGCATCTTCCCATTTTGTTACATTGATAGATGCGCCTTTTCCGTGATTTCCGTCTAAAGGTTTAATTACAATCGGGTAACCGATTTTTTTAATTACATCTTCTAAATCTTCTTCATCAACACAAATTCCGCCACTTGCAACAGGAATTGATGCTAATTCTAACATACGTTTTGTTTCTTCTTTATCGCAGGCAATATCTACTGCAATATTACTTGTTTTACAGGTTATGGTAGCCTGAAAACGCATTTGGTTAATGCCGTAACCTAGCTGTACCAGTGAATTTGTTCCCAAACGAATCCAGGGAATGTCACGAGCAACAGCTTCTTCTACGATACTCCTGTAGATGGCCCCAAACGAACGCGTTCACGAATTTCTCTCATTTTCTGAATATCGGCTTCTACATCGTATTCAGTTGCTGAGATTAAAGCTTCGGCAATTCTTACGGCACTTTCGGCGGCAAACATACCTACGCTTTCTTCGGTATAACTGAAAACTACATTGTAAACGCCCGGAGTTTTCGTTTCTTTAGTTCTTCCAAAACCGGTTTCCATTCCAGCTAAAGTCTGAATTTCTAAAGCAATATGTTCAATCACATGCCCCATCCAAGTACCTCTTTCCACACGTGAAAAGAAACCACCTCTGCAACCTTCTGAACAACGATGTTCAATCATGGTAGGAAACATAGTTTCAATACGTTCCCTAAATCCTTCAATCTTATTTGTCGGAAATTGTTCCATTTCTTCCAAATCTAAACGCATTTGGATTAACTTTTTTCTTCTAACACTCCAAATGTTTGGCCCTCTTAATGCTTGTATTTTTAATATCTTTATAAAAAACAATAATTTTTTTTCAAAGTAGTCATTATTTTGTTAAATACAATAATTTATATTATTTAAGGTTGATTTTTACAGATAATTTTATTAAGAATAATGTTGAGCTGTTTTATGTATGAATTATATTAAGGAAGTTTTATTTTGTTGTAGATTTTTCAAAAAAAACATTTATTTTATTAGATTGATTTGTGCACTTTAAAGAAATAGTTATTTTTACCACATGGAAATATTAGGAAAATTAATAATTATTGGGGGCGCTGTAGATAAAGGAAGTTTTACAGAGACAAATTTAGATAAGGATGCTGTAAAGAATCTGAATTTTTTTGAAACAGGAATTCTAAAAAGAATCATTCAAGAATCAAAATATAAAGAAGAATCTCGTATTGAAGTGATTACAACTGCTTCAAAAATCCCAAGAGAAATTGGTCCAGAATATGTAAAGGCATTCAGCTATTTAGGGGCGAATAATGCCGATGTTTTATATATTGAAAAACGTGAGCAATCAAATGACCCGGAAGTTTTAGAACGATTACAAGCGGCAGAAGTTGTTATGTTTACCGGTGGTGATCAATTGCGTTTGACTTCGATTTTAGGCGGAACACCTTTTGTTGATTTGTTGATTTCGAAATACCAAAATACAGAATTTATTTATGCAGGAACATCGGCAGGTGCTGCTGCAGCTTCAAATAATATGATTTATCAGGGCAGCAGTTCTGAAGCATTGTTAAAAGGTGAAGTGAAAATTACATCGGGCTTAGGTTTGATTGATGATGTAGTAATTGACACGCATTTTGTACAAAGAGGACGAATTGGTCGTTTGTTTCAGGCAGTTGTTGGAAATCCAAAAGTAATGGGTGTTGGTTTAGGTGAAGATACTGGTTTGTTGATTACTAAAGGGCATCAAATGGAAGCTATTGGATCCGGTTTGGTAATTTTGGTTGATGGAAGAGAGGTTAAAGATACCAATTTAACGCAGGTAGAATTAGATCAGCCTATCTCTATCAATCATTTGGTTACACACGTAATGAGTCACTTTGATAAATTCGATCTGAACACGTATAAAATGAGCATCCATTCTTCGCAATACACCTAATCACAAACAAAAGAGTAATGAAAATCATTATACATGGCGGTTTTTTTTCTGAATCATCTACAAGTTCAGAAACAAAAATTGCAAAACAACAGGCACTTTTACGCATTGTGAAAGATTCGTATGCGTATCTCCAAAATCATTCGGCATTAGAAACCGTGGTATATGCAGTTTCTCAATTAGAAGACGATGAATTGTTTAATGCAGGAATTGGATCGCAAATTCAATCTGACGGAAAAATTAGAATGAGTGCTTCTTTAATGGATGGCGAATCGCAGAAAATGAGTGGTGTTATTAATATCGAAGATGTGAAAAATCCCATTCAGGTAGCACCCGTTTTAATGCAGGTTGATGACCGAATTTTAGGCGGAAGTGGAGCTACAAATTTTGCCAGACAAAATGGATTTGAAGCTTTTTCGACTGAAATTCCACAGCGAAGAGCCGAATACGAAGCAAAAGTAAAATCTTTAGGAACAGGAACCGTTGGATGTGTGGCTTTAGATAAAGACGGAAAAATTGCAGCAGCTACTTCAACCGGTGGAAAAGGTTTTGAAATTCCGGGAAGAATATCCGATTCTGCAACAGTAGCTGGAAATTACGCAAACGAATTTTGCGGTGTAAGTTTAACGGGTGTTGGCGAAGATATTGTAAGCGGAGCGGTTGCTGCAAAAATTGTAACCCGCGTTACCGATGGATTTTCATTAGAAAAAGCGTTTGAAAAAACATTTACCGAATTAAAACCTTACGATGGTTTTGCTGGCGCAATAGCTATTGACAATCATGGAAATATGCTGCATCAAGATTCTCATCCAAGCATGGTTTTCGCTAGTTTTGATGGTGTTAATGAAGAGGTTTTTCAGTAAACAAACGTTTATCAGATTGAAAATGTTTGATTTTTCCAGATTTCTATTTTAATTAATAAATTAGAATTTATATAGATACTTGTCATTCCGGACTTGATCCGGAATCTCATAGTATTTATGAATAATGAGAAGCTGAAACAAGTTCAGCTTGACAATTGATAATAAATCATTGCAAAATCTTTAAATAATAGTTGTAACTTTCGTTGGTAAAATTTAATTTATTATCTATTTGATAATAAATTGTTTGTGTTTTAAATTTTGCATTACGTAAATCAACAAAGACTATTTTGGCTGCAGAACGAATTATATTAGGGATTGATCCCGGAACTACAATTATGGGTTTTGGTTTAATTAAGGTTGTGAAAAATTCTATGGAATTTATACAGCTAAACGAACTGAATCTTGCCAAAATGAGCGATCCGTACTTAAAATTGCAACGTATTTTTGAACGAACTATTGAGTTGATTGATACGCATCATCCCGATGAAATAGCAATCGAAGCTCCGTTTTTTGGGAAAAATGTGCAATCCATGTTAAAATTGGGTAGGGCACAAGGTGTTGCCATGGCAGCTGGATTATCGCGTCAAATTCCCGTTACCGAATACGAACCCAAGAAAATAAAAATGGCAATTACTGGTAACGGAAATGCCAGCAAAGAACAAGTTGCAAAAATGTTGCAGCAATTGTTGGGCTTAAAAGAACTGCCTAAAAACCTTGATTCTACCGATGGTTTGGCAGCAGCCGTTTGTCATTTTTTTAACTCAGGAAAAACTGTTGTCGGCAAAAGTTATTCGGGTTGGGATACCTTCGTTAGTCAAAATGCAGACCGCGTAACCAAAAAATAATGGCGGGCATTTACCTACATATTCCTTTTTGCAAGCAGGCGTGTCATTATTGCGATTTCCATTTCTCTACTTCTTTAAAAAAGAAAGAGGAGATGATTTCGGCTTTGCGTCGTGAGCTTTTCTTGCGTAAAAATGAAATTACAGAACCTATAGGAACCATTTATTTTGGTGGTGGAACTCCAAGTGTTTTATCGAGCAATGAAATTAATCTGTTAATTGACGAGATTTATCAGTTATTTGATGTTGCTGAAAATCCAGAAATCACTTTAGAAGCCAATCCTGATGATTTATCTGAAGATCGAATCAAGCAATTGGCAGAATCAAAAATTAATCGTTTAAGCATTGGAATTCAATCGTTTTTTGATGAAGATTTAAAAATGATGAATCGTGCGCATAATGCAAATGAAGCTTGGAATTCGTTACAGGAAGCCAAAAAGTATTTTGATAATATTTCAATTGATTTAATTTACGGAATTCCTGAAATGACGTTAGATCGCTGGCAGCAAAATGTACAAAAAGCGTTAGATTTAAATATTCCGCACATATCAAGTTACGCGCTAACCGTTGAACCAAAAACGGCATTGGCTAAATTAATTAAAAACGGAAAAATCCCAACACCTGATGACGGTATAGCTCACGAGCATTTTTTGATGATGATTGAAATGTTAGAAAAAGCAGGATTTATTCATTACGAATTATCTAATTTTGGTAAGCCTGATTATTTCTCTAAAAACAATTCTGCGTATTGGTTAGGAAAAAAATATTTAGGAATTGGTCCGTCTGCGCATAGTTTTAATGGAACAAATCGTTCGTGGAATATAGCCAATAATTCGTTGTACATAAACGCCATTCAGCAAGATAGATTACCGAACGAAGTTGAAACGTTATCAATAAAAGATCGATACAACGAATATGTTATGACAGGTTTACGAACCGTTTGGGGCGTATCATTTAAAAAAATTAAAAACGATTTTGGACAAGATTATTTAGATTATTTGCTTAAAAATGCCGACGTATTTCTTACAAACGAAAAGCTGATTATTGAAAATACTATTTTAAAAACAACTTTAAAAGGTAAATTCTTTTGCGACGGAATTGCAAGCGAATTGTTTATGATAGATTGATTAAAAAAGTATAAGATGGAAAAAATTACTTATAAGAAACTACTAAAATCAATTTTTCCTTTGTTGGTTACAAATTTAATGATTCTTTGTGTCTTCTATTATTGGTTTTCAGATGATGTATCTATATTTAAGAACACTTTTTTTATTATAGGAATTTTTTCTATTTTGATTATTCCTGTTATTATTCAACTAATAATTTTTATTAATCATTATAAAATTAATAAACAAACAATATTAAATGTTAGCAATAATAAAGTCATTATAACTTATAACAATAAAACGTTTACTATTTGCGATAATAATATTTTATCTTGGCAATTAATAGGTACATCAAGTAAAATAAAAGATAGTTCTATTAAATTTTCTCTTATTGATGATTTGTTTTATGTAAGGATTTATGTAAAAGACATTAACGAACCGATAATATTAACATCGTTATTAAATTCTAAAATAGATATTTTACTTCAAGTATTATTTCCTTCACAAAGATTAAATGATACTTCAAGTATATTTCCGTTTATAAGACCAAATACTAATTAATTGAATGATTTTTAACAGTAAATTGAGATAGAAATATAAAAATGAAAACAACCATACAACATAATAACAAAACATACGAAATTGATCTGTTGAAACCAATCGATATTTCTTTACCTATTCAAAATAACGAACAAAACCCAATTGCGTGGTATTTAGATCAGCCCGAAATAAATCCGGTGGTTATGGGCGATTTTGTGGGCAGTGTAGCATCGGGAAAATCATCTACAAACTTTAATAGTATTTTGTTCAATCCGCACGGACATGGAACACATACCGAATGTTTGGGTCATATTACAAAAGATTTTTATTCGATCAATAAAACATTAAAAACCTTCTTTTTTACAGCCGAATTAATTTCTATTGAACCTGAAATGATTGATAATGATTTTGTTATCACAAAAAATCAGATTGAAAAATCATTGAATGGTAAAACATCTGAAGCTTTAATCATAAGAACGCTTCCAAATTCAAACGAAAAAAAGCATAAAAATTATTCTAATACCAATCCGGCGTATTTATCAGAAGAAGCGTCTGTTTTTATAAGAGAAATTGGTGTTGAACATTTACTGATTGATTTACCAAGTGTTGACAAAGAAGTTGATGAAGGCAAATTAGTGGCTCATAAAGCCTTTTGGAATGTGAAAAATGTAAACGAAGTGAATGTCGACGCGCGTTTTGACTGTACGATTACCGAATTGGTATTTATTGATAGCGAAGTTACAGACGGATCGTACATTTTAAACCTGCAGATTTCATCGTTCGAAAATGATGCATCGCCAAGTAAACCCGTAATTTATAAATTGCTATAAAAAGAAACTCCTTCAATTTGAAGGAGTTTTATATGTAATTAATCTTGTTTTTGACCGTGATTAATATCGTTTCTGTGTTCTAAAACATCCAAGTTTTCGTCAACAAAATAAGCACTACCAAAGCCATTAACGTACGATCCTTTAACTGGGTTTAAAGCCAATAAAATAAAATCTTCCATTGGGGCAATAACTTCAACAACTTTACCGTGTGTTTCTTTTAATTTTTCAACAACCGTATTCCATTGGTCAGAATTTCTTGCGACTTGCGTAATGGCAACATCAAAAGTTAATCGTTCACGAGCATAAATCTGTTTAGAATTACTTTCATCTGCAATAAACATCATTGATGCTTTTTTCTGATCTCTTAAGTTTTTTGTATGGCGCGCCATAAAAGAAACTAAAATGTAGAACTTATTGTCAATATTTACGAAAGGTGCGTAGCTAGAATTTGGATTACCTTCAGCATCAACCGTTCCTAAAATAATCGATTTAGAATTTGCAACTAATTCTTTTACTTTTGGTGCTATAGGTTTAACCTCTTTTTGTGTAGCCATAATATTATCTTTATCGCTTACAAATATAGCTATTTATATTGGTTTTAAATAATTAGTTTCGATTTTTAATTGTTATTGGTATAGTAAATTTTGAGCGAACTGGTTTGCCATTTTCAATAGCAGGATTCCATTTAGACGATTTTATTATGCGTATTACTTCTGAATGAAAGAGAGGAGTATTGGCTTCTGCTACTTCTATATTTGTAAGTGTGCCGTCTTTTTCTACAAAAAATATTAATCGCATTTTAATATCATAATTTACTTTATTACTATCAAATTTAAATTCTTCTATAAATCGGTTCATAAAATTTCTCACTCCATCTTTTGGAGTAGCTTTTCTATAGACTTGTCCGTTGATTGGCTCTTCTTCAATGGTGTACTGTATAGGTATAACCAAATTAAATGCTTTTCTAGAAACTACCGCCATTCCGTTTTCGGTTTTAGGATTCCATTTAGGCAATTTTTCAAGAGCTTTTTTTAAGGATGATTCTAATTGTAGCGAATCATTTTGAATTTTTGGGTTAAAAACTGAACCGTCTTTGGTAATCGTCAGAATAAAAGTGATATCAATAGAACTGTTTTGATATTTCTTGCTGATTTCCTCAGGAATTTCTAAGTTGGTAGCCAATAAATCTAAATATTCATTCGTAGGAATTGTCGTTGAAGCTTCCTCCGTTTGTGCTTTCATTTTAAATGAGAAAGCAATAACAAAAAGTAAAAGTAGTGTGTTTTTCATGATTAATTTTTTTGCAAAAACAAGAAAAATTGTTCTTGTTAATATTAGGTTAGGCGTGTATCAACCTTAAAAATTTTCATAAAAAAGATCGTGGTAAAATAAAGTTTAGTAATTTTGTGAAGATTAAAAATAGTCATCACTACATTCTCAGTCGACTAGTGATTTGAAAGAAGATTTACATATTTATGGATAAAAAAGATTTACGAAGCGTTATTTTTCGTCATTTAGACGGAATTGTAACGCTGCCGGTTTTGGTTACGCTTAATAATGCCGATATATTACAGTTTATTTCGAACAATGAGAAAGTAACTTTGAACGAGCTTGCAACTCAATTTAATGCCAATGAAGGCTACTTAAATGTTGCTTTACGCGTGTTGGCGTCGCAAGGTTTTTTAAATTATCAAGTTACTCCGCAAGTTTTGGTTCAGAAAACTATAAAGTTCGATCAAATGTTACGCTATGTAGATTCGTTGAAACCGGTCATGGAAATGATCCAGTTTTCGCAAGGATTTCATAATCGTTTGTTCGAAAAAGAACCATTTTTAAAATTGAAACCACTGTTAGAAAGTTATCAGAACGATACACTTTTGCCTTCAGCTTTAAACGATGAAGACAATGAGATTCGTAAACAGTTAAATTATTATGTGGAAGGTTGTTTGGTTGGCCCCACAATTGTACGATTGGGAATGAACGGAATGTTCCACAAATATTTTATGGAATCGAGTTTTAAAGCTGAGGAATATCATAAAGATCCGGAAAGTTTCGAAAAACTGCTTGATTTTCTTACGCATTTAGGCTGGTTTCAAAAGAAAAACCACAACTACAGTTTCACAGATCAGGGCTTGTTTTTTGCACGTAGAGCAACTTCGTACGGCGTTACGGTTTCTTATTTGCCTATGTTGAGTCAAATGCAGCATCTGTTGTTCGGAAATGTTTCAGAAGTTAAACAAGACAACGGTGGACAGCAGGAAATTCATGTAGACAGAGCCATGAACGTTTGGGGAAGTGGTGGAGCACATGCAACGTATTTTAAAGCGGTTGATGAGTTGATTATCGAAATTTTCAACAAACCTTTGAACGAACAACCAAAAGGAATTTTAGATATGGGCTGCGGTAACGGTGCTTTGCTGGAACATTTGTTTGAAACTATTGAAAACAGAACGTTGCGTGGAAAACATTTAGAAACGCATCCGCTGTTTTTGGTGGGTGCCGATTATAATCAGGAAGCACTGAAAATTACGCGTGCCAATTTAATTGCGAATGATATTTGGGCAAAAGTTATTTGGGGCGATATTGGAAATCCTGAAAAATTAGCAGCCGATTTAAAAGACGAATACAATATTGAATTGAATGATTTGTTGAATATGCGAACCTTTTTAGATCATAACAGAATTTGGGAACAACCCGTAAAAATTGACAATTTGCAAGAAAGTCTTTCAACAGGAGCATATGCAACCAACGGGATTTTGTTGCCGAACGAATGGGTTGAACAAAGTTTGGTTGAACATTTACAGAAATGGCAGCCTTTTATTTCTAAATTCGGATTGTTGGTAATTGAACTTCATACGATTGACCCTGCAATAACATCAAAAAATATCGGATTAACAGCAGCAACAGCTTATGATGCTACGCATGGTTTTTCTGATCAATATATTTTAGAATTAGCTGTTTTTGAAGAATGTGTAAAACGGTCGGGATTATCTATTGATGATAATTATACTCGTAAATATCCTGCTGATGAACGCGCAAACATAAGTATTCATCTAATAAAATAAGAAAAGCCGCTTTTTAAAAGCGGCTTTTATATGACTAATTTTCTAACGGAAGAAAATGATAGTTTTTAGAATAATACAACATTTGTTCTGCAAACGTTTTAGGGTAGGTTACCACAATATCGGTAATTTCTCCTTTATCGTTTGTAATTGGAACCAATACCGGATTTACAAATCCGCGGTAAGGTGCGTTATTGAATTTTTTGCTGCGTTCTAACACTTCTTTATGCAGTTGGTTGTCAACTTTTACGCCGTAATTTTCAACCAATTCTTTCGCTGCTTTAAAATCTCCTTCTGATTTTATACGTTGTGTTTCACGCAACAATTGTCCGAATAAATCATGCAAACGCGCATAATCATTTATTTTAAAATAGGTTTTATTGTCGCGAACAACTTTTTCAATCACATTGAATTCTTTCCCTTTTTCAAAAACCCAAGCAGAAACCCATTGACGGTTTCGCATGTGTGCTTCTTCAATATCCTGACCTGGTTCAATGCGAACCAACTGTGTCATTAATCCGTTGCGAATGTAATCGTTATAAGCCGTCATTCCCAGATTTTGCCAGTTATCAACCAAACCTAAATCTTGAATTTTTTTATCGTATAAATAATAAAGTGCAACCAAATCGGCACGACCTTCTTCTAAAGTAGATGCATAACTTTTCAGTGTTTCTTTTGGCGTACCCACTCCCGGGTTTAACTGACCCGATGCATGCCCAATTACCTCGTGCAACGCTGTGTGTAACTTATCTGCCAATTCGCTGTAACGTTGTGAAAGTTTAATTTCGTTTTCATCAAAAGCAAATTCTTTTAATTTATCGCCACCGCTTGCTTTGTTGTACGCGTCGATGATGTTTCCTAACGAAATTGATTTAGAACCGTGTTCTGCACGAATCCAGTCTGCATTTGGCAGATTCACACCAATTGGCGTTGCTGGTGACGTATCGCCACTTTCGGCAGCCACAATAACGGTTTTGTATGATACACCAACCACGTTTTTCTTTTTATGTTCGGGCATTAAAGGCGAGCTGTCTTCAAACCACTGTGCACTTTTAGAAATAACTTCCATTTTTGCCGACATGTCGAAATCTTTAATCTGAACCGTTGATTCATAAGATGCTTTATGTCCCAATGGATCATTGTAAACTTCGATAAATCCGTTGATGTAATCAATATTTCCTTCGGTAGCTTTTACCCAAGCCACGTTGTAATCGTCCCATTTTTTAAGATCACCGGTTTTGTAAAAATCAATCAAAATCTTCAATGCATCGGCTTGTGGTTTGTTTTCGGCAACTTCCACGGCTTTCTCTAACCAATAAACAATTTTATCAATCGCAGCACCGTACATTCCGCCACTTTTCCAAACACGTTCTTCAATTTTTCCCGATTCTGTTCTGACCAATTTTGAATTCAATCCGGTAGATAAAGGTCGTAAAGTGTCAGCAGGAATCATACTTCCGTAAAAACGTTCTACATCTTTTGCATTTAAACCTTTTCCGTAGAAATTAACTGCAGATCCTTGTACCAAACCTTTAGATTCGTTTAAATTTACTTTTTTAGCATCAACATCGTTAAAAAGAACTTCAACAATAGTAGCATCTAAATTTGTTTTGGTTTCTTTTAGTAATTTTTGAAGATATGTTTGCGGAAAATCAGGTTTTATTTTACTATTTGAATAATGATGGTGAATACCGTTAGAAAACCAGATGCGTTTTAAATAAATTTCGAACTTTTTCCAGTTCGCCTCATTTTTATCGCCTTTGTAGTTTTTGTAAACATTTTCTAAAGCGGTACGTATTTTTAAGTTGTTTTTGTAGTTTTGATCCCAAAAGATATCTCGACCCGAATACCCAGCCTGAGCCAAATAATAAACCAGTTTTTTCTCTTTTAACGTCAGTTTTTCCCAACCAGGAATATCGTATTTTAAAACCTGAACATCTGCAAATTGTTCTGTTTCAAACTGCACGCTTTGCAAACTATCTGTAACGCTATTGTAATTGCTTGTTTTATCGTGTTTGTTGCAGGCTGTTAACGTTGCAACAGCTATTGCTATAATGGTAAACTGACTAAATTTCATGCTTAATATGTAATATGAAAAACAAATATATTAAAATTTAAATTGTGATTTTTTACTGTTGTTGAAACTATTATATAAAAAAAGAGCTTTGAAATTTTCAAAGCTTATTAATTTTGGGGTAAAACGTTTTTAAGAAATTCGTTTAACTGATCGAACAAATCTTTCGGACTTGAATACAAAATATGAAAATTGCTTAAAGCAAACAGTAAATCGTTTGTTTCGGCTTCGGCTTTTTGCAGGTATACAATAGGTTTTCGTTTTGCCTTTGCATAGCCTAATTCAATACACGATGTTACGTTAACCGATGTGGCTTCAATGATTAAAAAGTTGCTAGAATCTATTTCTTTCATTGCTTTCTGCATTAGTTCGGCTTCTTGACCGGCTTCAAACGGATATTTATCAACAAAGATAAATTGTTCCACATTTGCCGTGCTCATTGCCATGCCTAGTGCAATAATTTCTTTTCCTAAAGATTTTCTTGTAATTGTATCAACCGATATATATGCTTTCATTAACTAGCAGTTTATGTGGTAAAGATAATTAAATTATTCGGTAACAACGGTTTCTCTGTCGCTTTCTTCGGCTTTTCCTTCTTCAATCATTTCGGTAACTTCTTTATAATCGTTTTTCTCCAAATGTTCTACCAAATCTTCCTGATCGTCGTTTATTTTATCGATAAAAAACTTGCAGTATAAAGGCAAATGGTCAGACCCAACGGTTGGCATCGCTTTTAATTCTTCTACAAAAATATCTGTGGTATGAAACATTTGATCGATCGGGAAACGCAACAAGCGGTATTTTGCATGAAAGGTTGATATTAAACCGCGACCAATTCTGGGATCAATTGTTCCGGATGTTTTTCTGAATAAAATAGATGATTTTGCCCACGCCACATTATTAAAATCACCAATTACTATGGTAGGCTTGTGATTTTCTTTCACTTTTTTGGCAACCGATAATAATTCGCCGTCACGCTCTTTTGCATTTTCTTCTTCGGTTGGACTTGGTGGTGGCGGATGCACTCCAAAAAATACAAACTCAAAACCGTTTTTTGTTTTAAAAGTAGCCTCAATACTCGGAATATCATCGGCAACATAATAATGAGTCAGGCAGTTGGTCATTTCAATTTTAGAATACAGATGCATTCCGTAGGTGTTTTCTAAACCAATTTCACAAAAATACGGATAGTTCGGTTTTAAAGCTTGCAACGCATGTTCCCAATCTTTGTTCGATTCCATTGTAAGGATAATATCGGGATTTTCGTTCTCTAAAAACTTCAAAAATCGATCGTATTCTTTATTAAACTGATAAATATTGGTGGAAATAATTTTTATACTTTCAGACGATTTATCGGTTTTCTGCTTTTTTTCGATCTTATAAAAAGGCGTGTACGGGTACAGCAGATAAATTTCGTAAACCATACAGCCTACCAAAATTAACTGTGTAATGTAAAAACCGGTGGTTTTTTGCAGAAACGCCCATGCAACAATAAAAACGATAAACTGTAATACTAAAATTTGGACTTTACCAAAATCGAAAATCCTGAAAAACCAATGTTGATCTTGTACCAGCGGAATTAACGATGCAAAAATTAAAAGGGTTGATAAGCTGAAAAAGGCAATTTCCATTACGGTCTTTTTTACAAATCTAAAAATTTATAACCAAGCATTTTATAACCAACTGCAAATAGTTACGGTCTTTTAACTGTTAAAGTAATGTTTTGCTGCGTTCAAGAGTTTTTTGCCGTTCGGTTTGATAAATTATTTTGAGTAGATATATATTGTAATGTTAATTTTTATATTTTTAAGCAAATGAAACTATTATGAAAAAACTACTGTTACTACTTACATTGATTGTTCAAAATAACTTAACAGCTCAAGTTGATGATTCAAAATTAATGCAATTAAACAAGCGCAAAGAAATTAAGAGCGATTTAAATCCTGATTTTTTTTTAAGACTAATAGAAATATATCCAAATTTCAATGATAATGAACTACTTATAATAGAGTTTTATCCTAAAAGTGAAAAGTGTACGCTAAATTTAGTTGAAGAGGAGATGCAACAATATACCCTCGAATTTCAACAAAAAGTTAATAAAGTTACAGAAAAAAAAACGATATGTATTGTAGAAAATCAATTAAACAAGAATGATCAAAATGATTATATGAGTGAAATAATTAATAAATTATTATTAACCCAATCGTACCATTGTTACAATAGAATTTTAGTTTATAAAAATAAATTTATTGCCTTATTGGGAGATTATAATGATGATGAAGCTTTACAAAGAATTAAGAAATTGATAAAATAAAAAGTACTTAAAGTAAAAGAAGGTGAGGAGTTGTATGATTAATAAATCAATAATAAAACTATATGAAAAAACTACTGTTGTTATTTGTATTAGTTGTCCAAAATACAGTTAATGCACAAAGCTATTACGACGCGGATAATAACAAAATTGACAAAGCTACGTTTAATAAATTGCTTGCTGGTAAAGAATATTATCATGTAGAAAACGATTCTTTAAAAGCTTTCAAGTTAATGTATCGAAATAACAGAGGAGAAAAAGGATCATTAGGCGATTCAGAAAATTTATTTAAAGAATTAAATGAAAAACTCAATTTAAAGCTCGATTTCAGCAAACCTTTGATAATTTATTATTACCCTGGAAAAGATCCTTGTAATTCTAGTGGAACATCCACTCAAAAAAGTCAAATTCAGTGGAATAAAGAATTAGAAAAGAAAGTAAAAAAAGTTGCCGATGTCAATGTATTAAGAATTTACAAAGACAAAGAAGGTATAAAAACGATAAATGATTACGATTGGAAAAAAGATCCCAATGCATTAATTGAGAATCTATTCTTTAATTATCATTATGGTTGCCGAAGTTTTATAATTATTAACAAAGATAAATATTCGGCTTTTTTTGGAGAATACGGTCAAGATCAAGTGGCAGAATCTTTAAAAGAAATCTTGAAAAAATAACTTGAAATGAAATATATAATAGTGCTATTTCTTTTAGTACAAGTAAATGTTTTCGCTCAAGAAAATAAATTAATTTCTCAAGAAGCAAACTATCAATTAAAAAACGAACAGTTGGTTTATCAACTTAAAATGAAAAATGGTAAACAATTATCGGTTTGTATTGATAAAAATGAGAACTATATTGTTTATAGATATGGTTCGAAAAATAAAATCGAGTTGGAATATCCTAAAGAAAAAAATTTATCAAGTTTTGATATGTTTGAATATTCTGAATATAAGAGGTGGAGGTACTCAAAATTCAGCAATGGAATTAACCTATTTAGCTTTTACTAATAATGGAATTAAATATGTTATTTACGATACCTATTTTTCAGAAGTAGATAAATTAGAAGCAGGAATAAAAGTAAAGGAATCAGAAACCAATATCACGGATTTAAAAGGATTGACAAAATCAAGAAAAGGAAATTTATCTGATTTGAAAGATAAAGTAAAAGAAGGTGAGGAGTTGTACGATTAAACAAAAAAATCGCCTTTAAAAGGCGATTTTTAATGAAACACTAATTTAATTATTTAGCGTCAGCATATTTTTTAGCAACAGCGTCCCAGTTAACAACATTGAAAAATGCGTTAATGTAATCTGGTCTGCGGTTTTGGTAATTTAAGTAATAAGCATGTTCCCAAACATCTAAACCTAAAATCGGCATACCTTCGCATCCAATTCCTGGCATTAAAGGGTTGTCTTGGTTTGCAGTAGCACAAACTTCTAACTTACCATTTTTAACACATAACCAAGCCCAGCCCGATCCAAATTGTGTAGCACCAGCTTTAGCAAAAGCATCTTTAAAAGTATCGAATGATCCAAAAGCTTCGTTAATTGCAGTAGCTAATTCACCAGTTGGCTCACCACCTGAGTTAGGCGCCATAATTTCCCAAAATAAATTGTGGTTGTAAAAACCGCCACCATTATTGCGAACAGCTTTGTTGTTTAAGTCTAAAGAAGTTAAAATATCTTCGATAGATTTTCCTGCTAAATCAGTTCCTTCAATCGCTGCATTTAAATTTGTTGTGTATGCTTGGTGGTGTTTAGAGTAGTGAATTTCCATTGTTCTAGCGTCAATATGAGGCTCTAAAGCGTCGTAAGAATATGGTAATTTTGGTAATTCGAAAGCCATAACTATAATATTTTAAAGATTAGTATTATTTTTATTCAAATTTAGGCAAAATCGCGCTACAATAAAAATTATTGTGTGTGTTCTTTGTTAACTTTTTTATAATTTATTTTGGAAAAAAAAGCCTTTACCATTTATAATGCATCAGCCGGCGCCGGTAAAACGCATACGCTTGTAAAAGAGTATCTTAAAATTTTGTTAGGATATTCTAATAAAGACGATGCTTACCGAAACGTGCTTGCAATAACCTTTACAAACAAAGCCGTTAACGAAATGAAATCGCGCATTGTTTCGTGCATTTATGCGTTTACGTTGAACGAAATTCCAAAGAAAGAATATCAGTTGTTGGAACAAATTGTTCAAGAAACTGAGTTTACCGAAGCATATATCCGAGAAAAATCGAAAAAAATATTAAAAAACATCATTCATAATTATGCGGGTTTTGATATTTCTACAATTGATAAATTCACCCACAAGGTAATTCGTTCGTTTGCGTTTGATTTGAATTTACCTTTTCAGTTTGAAGTTTCTTTGGATACCGAAGCTTTGTTGCAGGAAGCCGTTGATGCCTTGATTTCGCAAGCCGGAATTGATGACGAATTAACGAAGCTATTGGTCGATTTTTCTATAAGTAAAGCCGATGACGATAAAAGTTGGGATGTTACCAACGAGTTAATGGAAATTGGTCGTTTGTTATTGAACGAAAACAACAAACAAGAATTGGAAGCTTTTGAAAACATTGAAATGCAGACGTTTTTGTCATTGAAAAGTTGGTTGCACGATCAAATCAATCAGTTAAAAGCCGAAACGGTTACGTTGGCTCAAAATGCGTTGCAGTTGCTGGAAACCAATGGTATCGACAATAAATCGTTCAGCGGTGGTTATTTTCCAAAACATTTAATAGGAATTGTTGATGGGAACTACAACAACGCTAATAAAAAATATTACGAAGCAGACGATATAAAAATCAATAAAACCGCAAAAGATAAAGAAGCAATAGAACAGTTAATACCCGATTTATTAGCGATTACAAAAAAGATTTATCCGCTGTTCGGAAAAATCTATTTTTACGAAGCTTTTCTGAAAAATCTGGTACCACTTTCGTTGCTGAATTCTATAAGTAACGAAATTAACCGCATACAAACCGAACAGCAGATTCTTTCTATATCGCAGTTCAACAAGATTATTTACGAAGAATTAAAAAATCAGCCTGCACCTTTTATTTATGAACGTTTGGGCGAAAAATACCGACATTTTTTTATTGATGAATTTCAGGATACATCCGAAATGCAATGGCAAAATCTGGTTCCGTTGATTGATAATGCGCTTTCTGGAGAAGACGATTTTGGCAAACAAGGTTCGTTAATGATTGTGGGCGATCCAAAACAGGCAATTTACCGTTGGCGAGGTGGCAAGGCAGAACAATTTATGCAGTTGAGCGATGGCGAAAATCCGTTTTCGAATCCGTCAAAAGCAACCATAAGTTTAGATACCAATTACCGCAGCTTTTCGCAAGTGATCGAATTTAACAACGGAATTTTCAAGTTTTTGGCAAATCAGTTTAATAACGAAGCGTATCAAAATCTGTACGAAAATTATTCGCATCAAAACACAAATCCTAAAAAAGGCGGTTTCGTAAATATTGCTTTTTTAAACAATGATTTATTGGTTGATGATGAGGTTACAAAAGACGATTTGTATCTGAACGAAGTTTTAAAAACCATTGAAAATGTTCTGAATCAAGGTTTTTCGTTGGGCGATATTGTGGTTTTAACACGTAAAAGTAAAGATGGTGTTAAGGTTGCAAATCATTTAACAAAAAATGGAATTCGTATTTTATCGTCGGAAACCTTGTTGATTAATAACGCTACCGAAGTACAGTTACTGTTGAATTTGTTACGATTTTTAAAGAATAATCACGATAAAGAAGCAAAAGCGCTGATTTTATATTACGTTGGTCGATTTATTCTGAAAGATGCCAAAGTGCACGATGTGATTGTGAAGGGAATGGCGATGGATAATGAAACCGATTTTCAAGACTATTTAAAAACATTCGGCATTGAAATCAACTTTAAAGAACTCCGTAAAAACAATTTGTACGTTGCGGTAGAACTAATGGTCTCGGCATTTATCCCGACAAAGAAAACCGAAGCTTATGTGCAGTATTTTCTAGATTTAATTTTAGAACGAACCGTAAAAAATCAATCAACAATAGCCGATTTTTTAAATTATTGGGAACAGAATTATCATAAATTAAGTATTCCATCGCCCGAAAACGAAAATGCTGTAAGATTAATGACGGTTCATAAATCAAAAGGATTGGAATTTCCAGTGGTGATTTATCCGTTTGCCGATGAGGATTTCTCCAAATCACGTGATAAAATATGGGTAGATTTAGAAGAAAACGATCAGTTGGTTATCCCTAAAGCATTGGTCGATTTAAAAAACGATGTGAAAATGTATGGCGAAACTGCGCAACGGTTGTACGATCAAAAAAAGCAAGAAGAACTGTTGGATAATTTGAATGTTTTGTACGTGGCGTTAACCCGTGCCGAAGAACAATTGTATATCATTAGCAATTACAAACGATCTAAAACCGGAACGTTACCCAATACATTAGCTACATTTTTTGTGACCTATTTGGAAGATTCAGGTCGATTTTCTGAAAACGAATTAAATTATCCTTTTGGCGATGCAATTAAAGTTTCTGAAGAAAAAAACGATGAACTTGTAAAACCAATTGTGATAAAATCGGTAGAAAAACCAATAGATCAATCGGTAATAAAAATTGCAAAGCGCGAAGCAATAATGTGGGATACCAAGCAGCAACATGCCATAGAAAAAGGAAATTTAATACACGAACTGTTGGCTGAAATTATTACGGCTGATGACATTGCTTTTGTGGTAAAAAATGCAGTATCGAAAGGAATGTTGCCTACAACAGAAGAAGTTGAAATATCAGAAAAAATTACAGAAATTGTTCAACATGCAGATTTGCAACCTTTCTTTAATAAAGAAAATATCATTTATAACGAACGACCAATTTTGCATAAATCGTTCAAAAACATAAAACCAGACCGAGTTGCAATTAACGGAAATAAAGCCTATATTATCGATTATAAAACAGGGGAAGAACAAGCAAAATACATCCAACAAATTAACGATTATGCTTTGGCAATAGATGAAATGGGTTATGAAATTGTAAAAAAGACCTTGTTGTATATTCAAGACGATTTAAAAATAATAAATTTGTAACCTATCAATAGTAAATAAAAATAAATCATATAACTATGTACGGAAGTATTAAAGAGTTTTTACAAACAGAAATTGATACCATTAAAGAAAATGGTTTGTATAAAAAAGAACGTATTATTACATCGCCTCAAGATGCCGAAATTACCATTAGTACAGGCGAAAAAGTATTGAACTTTTGTGCCAATAACTATTTAGGATTATCGTCGCATCCAGAAGTTGTTCAGGCAGCTAAAGATGCGTTAGATACGCACGGTTTCGGAATGTCGTCTGTTCGTTTTATCTGCGGAACACAAGATATTCACAAACAATTAGAACAAGAAATTGCCGATTTTTACGGAACCGAAGATACTGTTTTATACGCAGCAGCTTTTGATGCAAACGGTGGTGTTTTTGAACCTTTATTAGGAGCCGAAGATTGTATTATTTCAGATAGTTTAAACCACGCTTCAATTATCGATGGTGTTCGTTTATGTAAAGCAGCACGTTACCGTTACGAAAATAACGACATGGCAGATTTAGAAAAGCAGTTACAACAAGCAGTTGCCGATGGTCGCCGTTTTAAATTGATTGTTACCGATGGCGTTTTCTCTATGGACGGATTGGTTGCGCCGTTAGATAAAATTTGCGATTTAGCAGATAAGTACGATGCTATGGTAATGGTTGACGAATGTCACGCAGCCGGATTTATTGGCGCTACAGGTAAAGGAACGTTAGAAGCTAAAAACGTAATGGGTCGTGTAGATATTATTACAGGTACATTAGGTAAAGCTTTAGGTGGTGCAATGGGCGGATATACTACAGCTAAAAAAGAAATCATTGAAATATTACGTCAGCGTTCACGTCCGTATTTGTTTTCAAACTCATTAGCTCCATCAATTGTTGGTGCATCTTTAAAAGTTTTTGAACTGTTGAAAAAAGATACCAAGTTAAGAGATCAGTTGGAATGGAATACAAACTACTTTAAAAAAGGTATGAAAGCTGCAGGATTGGATATCATTGATGGCGATTCTGCAATAGTTCCAGTAATGTTGTACGATGCCAAGTTATCGCAGGTAATGGCAGATAAATTATTAGAAAAAGGCATTTACGTTATTGGATTTTTCTTCCCTGTTGTACCAAAAGACAAAGCGCGTATTCGCGTACAATTATCGGCGGCACATACACAAGAACATCTTGATAAAGCCATCAAAGCTTTTGCAGAAGTGGCTAAAGAGTTAGGGGTAGTATAAAAAAATCTTATAAAAATGTTAAAGGTTTCACTAATTTATTTTGTATATTCGTTGAAACAATTTATTTTTGTGAAAATATTACGTAAAGTAGAAAATTGAATAGTTATGAAACAATTAAAAGTATTTGCAGCTGCTTTGTTATTAGCTGGTACAGCTACACAAGCACAAAATGCTGATCAGCCATGGGCTATTACCGTGGGTGTTAATGCTTTGGACGGTGGACGTTCAAGTGTTGCCACAGACTTTGCAGATCGTTTTGGTCAATATTTCCAAACAGATAACTGGAGCATCTTACCATCTGCTTCTGTTTTAAACGTATCTCATTATTTAGGTGCTAATTTCTCTTTTGGTGTTACAGGTTCTGTAAACAAAATGAAAAGAGTGGTTATGGATGCTAACAGTAACCTAATTGGTGCGGATTTTAACGGACAAAGACGAGTTGATGCAGCAGATTTGATGTATTATGGAATTGATGGTCAATTTAAATACAGTATCGGTGGATTAATCGGTTCAAAATGGTTTGATCCTTCTATTCACGTTGGTGGAGGGTACGCTTTCTTAGGAAAAGCATCATCTGGTAATGTTAATGGAGGTTTAGGTCTTACATTTTGGTTAACTGAAAACATTGGTTTAAACTTATCATCTACTTATAAACATCAGTTAGAAGACGATGGTGTAGTGAGAGCGAACGATGTTTCTGTTCCAACACATTTACAACACGTTGCAGGAGTTTCTTTCCGTTTTGGTGGAAAAGATACAGATGGTGACGGTATTTTAGATAAATACGATGAGTGTCCAGAGTTGTTTGGATTAAAAGAGTTCAATGGTTGTCCTGATTCTGATAAAGATGGTATTCCGGATCATTTAGATCAATGTCCATTCGAATTTGGTGATGCAGCTATGAACGGTTGTCCTGATTCTGACGGTGACGGAATTCCTAACCACGAAGATGCTTGTCCAGATGAGCCAGGATTAAAAGAATTCAACGGATGTCCTGATACAGACGGTGATGGAATTGCAGACGCACAAGACGAATGTCCAGAAGAAGCAGGTCCAAAAGAGAACAACGGTTGTCCTTGGCCAGATACAGATGGTGATGGAGTTTTTGATAAAGATGATGAGTGTCCAGAAGTTGCAGGTCCTGCATCTAACAAAGGATGTCCAGAAGTTAAAGAAGAGCACATCAAACAATTAAACGAGTACGGTAAAACAATCTTGTTTAACACAGGTAAATCTACTTTCCAAGAGCAGTCTTTCGCAGTGTTAGACAATATGGCAAGAGTAATGAACCAATTCCCTAATGCTAAATTTGCAATTGAAGGTCATACAGATAGTACAGGTACTGATAAAATCAACGACCCATTATCAAACGATCGTGCAAATGCAGTAAGAGAATATTTAATCTCTAAAGGAATTTCTGCAAGCCGTTTATCTTCTCAAGGTTTTGGTTCTAAAAACCCAATCGATGATAACAAAACTGTTGCAGGACGTGCTAATAACCGTCGTACAGAAATTAAATTAGTAAAATAATTTACAATTTAAATATTATTGAAAACGTCCCGATTTGTCGGGACGTTTTTTTATTTTTATAAAATGAATACAACTTACTTTCTACATAAAATAGCACAGCAAATCGCAAACGATTGTAACTTGAATTTTACAAATACGGTTATTGTTCTTCCAAATAAACGTGCAAGATTGTTTTTGTTAGAGGCTTTTAAAAGCACATCATCCAAAACCTTTTTTGCACCTGAAATTATTAGTATAGAAGATCTAATAACAAGAATTTCAAAGATGAATACCTTAACAGGTGTTGAACAGCTTTTTGAATTTTATGAAGTTTATAAGGAAATCACTCCGCAAAATGTACAGCAAGATTTTGAACAATTCAGCAATTGGGCAAAAATGCTGCTACAAGATTTTAATGAAATAGATCGTTATTTGCTAAAGCCAAGTCATGTTTTTGATTATCTTAAAAACATTGATGATATAAACCATTGGTCTGTAAAAGCAGAAGATCGAAGTGCTTTAATAGATAATTACCTCACGTTTTGGGATCAGTTACCAACCTATTACAATGCGTTTACCAAACATTTAATAGAGCAAAATTCAGGCTATCAGGGATTGGTTTATAGACTTGCTGTTGATAAGCTTGATGTTTTTATGAAAGAAAATACTTCTAAAACCATTTATTTTGCTGGTTTTAACGCATTAAATCAGGCAGAAGAACACATTATACAAAAATTATTAAAAAACGGTTTAGCGAAAGTTTATTGGGATACCGATGCTGTTTTTCTAAACGATCCAGATCACGGCGCAGGATATTTCGCTCGAAAAATCAAACAAAATTGGTCGTACTATAAATCGCATCCTTATGATTGGATTGTTGATGAATTCAAACAGTCAAAAAATATCGAGATTATCAGTACTCCGAAATCTGTTGGGCAGGCAAAAATTGTGGGATCAATTGTAGAAGAACTTCAAAAATCTAATGAAAATCTGCAAAAAACGGCGGTTGTTTTATCCGAAGAAAATTTGTTGATTCCAGTACTTTATGCGTTGCCAAATACAGTAGCCTCGTTGAATGTAACAATGAATTACGACAGTAAATCAAACCCAATACAATTGTTTTTTGCAAAGTTTTTTAAAATGCACGTCAATGCGTTGAACCGCGGAAAAAGCAAAGCAACTTTTTATCATAAAGAAGTTTTAGATGTGTTGTCGCATTCGTTAATTGAAAATCTAGCAGCTTCAAAAAAGGTTGTTGATGGCATTAATAAACGAAATTTATCTTTTTTTAGTTTCTCTACATTAGATTTTGTTCCAACAGATAATTCTTTTTTACAGCTGATTATTAAAGATTGGAATATTGATGTTATTGAAATCATTGACAGAATTGAAGCGATTGTTTTTGAAATTAGAACGTATTTACGACAGAATAACGATGATGTTTCACTTACATTTCTCTACGCATTTCATCAGGTTTTAACGCAGATTAAAAATTATCAATTAAAATATAAAGTTATTGAAAATGCCCAGCAATTTGTAACCATTTACAAGCAGGTCGCAGATCTGGCTGAAGTATCTTTTGAAGGCGAACCGTTGGAAGGTTTACAGGTAATGGGTGTTTTAGAAAGTCGAGTTTTAGATTTTGACAATGTGATTATTACTTCATTAAACGAAGGGAAATTTCCTGCAGGGAAATCGGCTAATTCGTTTATTCCGTACGATGTGAAAATGGAATTGGGTTTGCCAACTTTCCGAGAAAAAGATGCTATTTATACCTACCATTTCTACCATTTGTTGTTGCGCGCTAAGAATATTTATCTTTTATATAATTCAAATTCCGAAGGTTTAGATGCTGGCGAAAAAAGTAGATTTATAACGCAATTGATTTTAGATCCGCAGGTAAATCACAACATAAAAGTGAATAATTACTTTGCAAAATATCCCGACACAATTAGTGAACCTTTAGTGATTGAAAAATCGGAATTATTGCAAAATCGATTGAAAGAAATTGCTTCAGATAAAGGCTTTTCTCCTTCGGCAATCGGAAATTATATGCGTAATCCCATGCAGTTTTACATGCAGCGTGTTTTGGGTATTCGGGAGTTAGATGAAGTAGAAGAAAATATCGCCTTAAATACTTTGGGAACTATTATTCACGGCGCTCTGGAAGAATTGTACAAGCCTGTTATAAATCAAAAATTAACCATTGCAATGGTTGATGAAATGTTGCAAAAGTATCAAACAGAAATTGTGAAGCAGTTTCAACTAAATTATTCCGAAAGTGCCGATAAATATGGAAAAAATCTTTTAGCGTTTGAAGTTGCAAAACGTAACGTGTATCATTTTTTAATGTTAGAAAAAGAAATGTTAGAGAATGGAGATGATGTTACCATAATGGGTTTAGAACAAACTTTGGAAACTGTTCTTGAAGATGCCAATTTACCGTACGCTATAAAATTGTCGGGAATTGCCGATAGAATTGAAATTCGTAATAATGTGGTCCGGATTATTGATTATAAAACAGGAAAAGTAGATTTAAATCAGGTTCAAATAAAAGAAATTAGTGGAATTACGACAGATTTAAAGTTCGAAAAAGCAATCCAATTACTTATGTACGGTTTAATGTATAAAAGCAATACCTATTTGCCTGTTCAAGCGGGTATTTATTCGTTTAAGAATAGAAAATCGGGATATTTACTTTTTGGTTTAAAAGAAGATAAAGTTTTAAACGAGTTTATTACCGATGATTTATTGATTGATTTTAAAGCGGAATTAATCAGTTTACTGAATACTATTTTAGATCCCGAAACGGTATTTGAAGAAACGGTAATTTAGCCGTTTTTCTTTAGAAATGATGTAATGATTGTAGCGATTTTAGCTTCTTGTTCAATAGTTGAAACATGTCCGCCGGGAATAATTTCAAAAGAAACTTCGGCATCTGCAACTTGATTTTTAATATCATCTAAAGGAATAATGGTGTCGTTTTCGCTGGCAATAATCAATTTCGGGTACGGACTAAAATGCAATAATGCTTCGCGATCTATTCTAATTTTCATGCCTTCTAAAGCAGCAATAATTCCTTGTAAAGGCGTTTTTAAAGCTTGTTGAGTAAAAGCTTCTATTTTATCGGCAAAAAGGTTGTGTGCATCTTTATCGAATAAATTTTGTGTTGCCATTCTAATAAAAGCATTACTGTTCTTTTTTACCACATCAATTGCACGGTCGCGATTTATTTTACGTTCATCAGAATCTGGCTGTGCAGATGAATTTGAAAGAATCAACGATCGAACATTATCAGGATACAATTCGGCAAAAGCCAACGCAATGTATCCGCCCATAGAATGCCCAATTAATGAAACCTTGCGCAAACGTAATTCAGAAATCAAAGCAAAAAGCATGTCAGCCTGATCTTCCATTGTATGTACATATCCGTAGCATTCACTTTTTCCGTGACCTAAAAGATCAACAGAAATAACTCGGTAACGTGTTTTTAAATGCGAGGTTAAATCGTTCCACATGAAAGAATCTTCTAAAAAACCATGTACCAACAATACGGCGTTGCCTTTACCCAAATCGCTGTAATGTATGGTTGTATTTTTGTAGTTAAACGTTTTCACTTTTTTTAAGCAAAAATAGCAAACTAAAACAAAAAAATAAAAATTATGTTATTACTAACTAAATTGTATTTTTGTAAGTATTAAAAACATACTTATTTACTTATGAAAACAAAAATTGTTTATTTATTTTTTGTGCTGTTTACATTAAATGTAAGTGCACAAACAGCAGCAGAAAACAAAAAAGTTGTTATTAGAGAACTTCCTGTATATCGTGATGTAGATGTTATGGCAACTTATCGTGGAGGGTATGAAGTGATTCTTAAACAGATTAAAGATGCTACTAAAAATTGTAAAAGAGGATCTTTTAAAGGAAAAGATTCTACGGTTATTATTGATGTTTTAATTACAGATAAAGGTAAAGTTGCTAAGGTTGAGTTTGTAAAAGCTGATGTTGATTTGTGTAATAATGAAATTCAAAAGGCTATTGAAAAAGCAACGCAGTGGATTCCGGGTCGTATAGATAATAAACCGGTAAACTCCTATTTACAGTTAACGGTGAATTTAACAAATAATAGTGAAAGTGGTAATACTTTAATTAGACGTTTAAATTAAAAAAAAACAAAAAAAACAGTTGATCTGTTTTTTTATTTAAAAAATTGTTCTACATTTATAGAACTAATTCTAATTTTATAGAATATGAAATTAACAAATGCAGAAGAACAACTTATGCAATACATTTGGAAACGTGATAAAATTGTTCTTAAAGATTTAATTGATAGTTACAGCGATCCAAAACCTGCTAAAACGACTGTTGCTACAACAGTAAAAAAATTGATTGATAAAGGTTTTGTTGGATACGACGAAATTGGAAATACCCGTTTGTATTTCGCAATTGTAAAGAAAGAAAACTATTTTTCTAAACAAATGAAAAATATGATTAAACATTTTTTTGATAATTCCACGTCACAATTTGCTTCTTTCTTTGCAAAAGAGGCAACCCTGACAAAAGACGAATTACAAAAACTTCGCGATTTAATAGATGATGAACTTAAAAATAAGTAGTTATGATGCTTTATTTTATAAAATCAACTTTTTTACTATTGATATTTTGTTTGATATTTAAATGGAATTTAGAAAGTAAAAAATCATTACAATTTATAAGATATTATTTACTTGCAAGTATTGTTTTTGCATTGGCTGTGCCTTTGTTTGATTTTCAGTTTTTAGTGCCGCACAACAAAATTGTTGAAACTAAAGAGTATATTTTTGATCAGTTACCCAACATTCCTGTTATAATTGTTGAAAATGTTCCAGAAAAAGGCATTTCAATTTTAGCCATGCTTTATGTTTTTGTTAGCAGTGTTTTCCTTACGCGCTTTTTATATAATCTGTTCAAAATTTTACGAATTAAAAAATCGGGCAAAAAAGTCAGTACATCGTTTGGAAACTTAATTATAAGTAATAAAGTTATTGCACCTTTCACTTTTTATAACACAATCTATGTAAGTGATGTGGAATGGAAAAGTAAAGCTTTAAACCCGGCTATTCTGTATCACGAACAAGCGCACGTAAAACAAAAACATTCAATAGATATTTTATTAGTAGAAGCATTAAAAATAGTGTTGTGGTTTCAGCCTTTAATCTACTATTTCAAAAGAATTATCCAAGAAAATCACGAATATCTTGCAGATGAATTTAGTTTGCAAAAAACAAATAATCTTAAAAATTACCAAGAACTAATTTTGGACTATTATGACAATAATCAGCCAATTGTTGCATTAAGCAGTTCTATTCATTTTAACAATTTAAAAAAACGATTTATTATGATGAAAAACACACAGAAAGGAAAAGTATGGGGAACAATTTTTTATTCGTTAACCATTGCAGTAACGTATGTTGGTTTTGTTGGAATTGAAACCAAAGCAGCCGAAATTAAAAAGGTTGAAGATAAAATATCAAATGTAGTTGAACAAGCAGTTAATCGTCCTCAAGAAATTAAATCTACCGAACCAATTAGTGAAGAAACAAAAGATGAGATTAAGAATAACCCAATTATTCTGGCTTATATTAAAGGTGAAAAAAGCAGTGGCTACTTTAGTCATAAAGGCAGTGTTTATTTTTATGTTGTAGATGAAAATTTAAAAGTATCAATTTACAATAGATATGGAGTTGTTCAAAATGAAAAAGATTTCACATACGAACTTAAATCGGTATCTAAAGAAGAAAAAGAGAAACTAACTTTAGATGAATTAAAAAGATCTGCACAAGTAAAAAATGATTATCAAGATATAAAAGAAATAGAAAAAAAATATGCTGATGCTCATAGTTTTGTAGAGAAAAAGGCTGCTCCAAGAGAAGGTCTGCAATCTTTTTTTCATAATTTTATGAGGGCTTTTGATACAAAAACAATTACTACAAATGATACATTAATTTCAGCCAGATTAAAATTTATTGTAGAAAAAGATGGTAGCTTTTCAAATATTATTGCAGTAGGCGGTGGAAATGAAACAGCAGCTAACGAAGCAATACGGGTTTTGCAAACAATGCCTAAGTGGCAACCCGCAGAAAATGAAGGTCAAGTTGTACGATCAACCTTTACACTGCCTATTAAAATTAAGATAAATCAACCGTTAAATGAAGTTGAAAACTAAATGAAGATAGCCATTTTATTTTTTGTAGTATTTCTTGTTTCCTGCAAAATCAATCAGAAAAAAAATGGAGTAGAAGTCGGCAGATGGAAATACGTTTCAGGCACAAAAACAGAAAAGAGTATAATTAAAGGTAAATATGATAAGTATGGTCGAGAAAAAGGTGTTTGGAAATATTACAATAACGATACACTTTTTCGGTCAGAAAAATATTTTTATCCCTATTATGTAGATGTGTTGTATCATAAAAACGGAAAAATAAATCAGATAGGAAAAAGTTATACAACTAAAAAAACATGGACTAAAATTGGTACTTGGTACACATTCAACGAAGAAGAGAAGCTAACCGATTCCATCACTTTTGAAAACTAAAAACACCTCATTGAGGTGTTTTTTTATCCGTGAATCGTTTCTTTTGTTCCGTAATTCTGAATTAACTGACCTTCAAAATCTAGCCATTCTTTCCAGCGTTTATCAACATTTGCGCGTTCACTGTATTTTTTTGCAAACTTTAAAAAAGTAGTATAATGGTTGGCTTCAGAAATCATTAAATCTCTGTAAAACTTCGCTAATTCTTCGTCTTTAATATTTTCCGAAAGCACTCTAAAACGCTCACAACTTCTAGCTTCAATCATGGCAGCAAATAGCAAACGATCAATAAAAGCATCGTTTCTAGAACCATCTTTGCGCATAAATTTAAACAATTGGTTCACATAATCGTCTTTACGTTCACGTCCAAAAGTAAAACCACGTTTTTTAATAATATCGTGTACCATTTTAAAATGTTCCATTTCCTCAATTGCAATTTCTGTCATTGCGGTAACTAAATCTTCATGTTCAGAATTGTAGGTAAGAATGGTAATGGCATTTGTAGCTGCTTTTTGTTCGCACCACGCATGATCGCTTAAAATTTCTTCTAGATTATCTTCGGCAATATTTGCCCATCTTGGATCGGTCAATAATTTAAGTCCCAACATAAACTTTGTTTTTTGCAAATTTACAAATTAATTGCACAGTTAGCATGTTTTACAATTTAGGTCGATATTTGCTTTATGAAATTACGTGTTTTAATAATTGGTTTGGTTTGGCCAGAGCCTACTTCATCGGCAGCTGGTTGGCGTATGTTGCAGTTAATTAATGAATTAAAAAAAATATCAAACGATATTCATTTTGCCTGTGCCGCATCTAAATCGGTTGCCTCGCATCCGTTTGATGAATTGGATGTTGTTTCACACGATATTGTTTTAAACGATTCGTCGTTTAATGATTTCATTGCCGATTTAATCCCAGACATTGTTGTTTATGATCGATTTATTACCGAAGAACAATTTGGTTGGCGAGTAAAACAAGTATTTCCAAACATTGTATCCGTTTTAGATACCGAAGATTTACATTTTGTGCGTAGAGCTCGAACTACAAGTTTTAAAACGAATACCGAAATAAATTATGATACGCCTGATACATTCCGAGAATTATCGTCTATTTATAGATCTGATTTATCGATTATTATTTCAAAATTTGAATATGATTTGTTGATCGATCATTTCAATATTCCTTCAAAACAATTATTGTATCTGCCATTTATTGAAGCCGAAATTTCTAAAGATAAGAAAGATGATTTTTCAGATTTCAATAATCGAAAAGATTTTATGTTCATTGGCAATTTTATTCACGAACCAAATTATCAAACGGTACTTCAGCTTAAAAAAATATGGACATTCATTAAAAAACGATTGCCAAATACGCAGATTCATATTTACGGAGCCTACGCATCGCAAAAAGTATTACAGCTAAATAATGCTAACGATGGTTTTATAATTAAAGGAAAAGCCGATGACGTGAACCAGATTATGCAGCAATATCGGGTTTTGGTTGCACCAATTCCGTTTGGTGCGGGTTTAAAAGGCAAGTTCGTTGATGGTTTTAAAAACGGATTACCAAACGTAACGTCTAAAATTGGAAGCGAAGGAATGTTTGTCGAAAATTGGGGTGGATTTATTGCCGAAACAGAAACAGATTTTGTTGAGGCTGTTTGCAAATTGTACCAAGATGAAGCAGAATGGAATAGGGCAGTAGCCAATGGATTTGATATTTTGAACAAGCAGTTTTCTGTAAATATTTGGGGTGGAATTTTAAAAGACGCTGTTTTGAAAATTTATGAGAATACTGAACTTCATCGAAACAATTTATTCATTCAAAAAATATTGTGGCAAAATGGTTTACAGGCTGTTAAGTATATGAGTTTGTGGATCGAACAAAAAAATAAATAGATTTTTTTAATGTTAACTTTTTGAAAATTTATCAAATAAAGAGTATCTTTAAGAAAAGAAAATTCAAATTGTTATGGAAAATCCGTTAGTAAATCAAATTAAACAGTACATTACGCCCGACTTTATTTCAAGTTTGGCAGTTAGTACAAACGAAACAGAAGCATCAATAAACAATGCTTTTGATGTTGCCATTCCGGCACTACTTTTAAAAATGCATCACAAAGGCGATGCGTATTTAAGACCAATGTTTAGCGAAATTCAGAATGTTTTTGCAAACTCTGTAAACGAATTCGAGTTTAAATTAGAAAAAACAGCTTCTTATTTAGACGATTTTTTAGGAACAGATAAGCAGGAATTTGTAGAAAGAATTTCGGCTTTTTCCAACATTTCTCAAACATCGGCACACAGCGTATTAAAAACAGCGTTTTTGGGAATTATCGATTATTTTAAAGGCTTAGATGCCAATTTCGATCTTTCAACAATAAACGGCGTAATGTCAAACAATCTTACATCTTTAAAATCTATGATTCCTGTAGGTTTTGGATCGTTAGGTGCTGTAGATTCTACAATTAACCAACCGACTGCTGTACATACAGAAGAACGTGCACATGCCGATGCCGTGATTAACAATGTGGTGAACAATAACGAAAAAGATCAATTTAAAACAAATGAATCGCCTTATGCTGATCCTAACAAAGGTGGTAATATGCTAAAATACATGTTAATTCCACTTTTATTGGGTATTGTATTGATCTTCTTTTTATATCGTGGCTGTAATCGGGATGTTACAATTGAAGAATCGGTTGTTACAGATACCATTCAAAGCGATACATCAACTACAGTAACCACAACCCGAACAACAAAAGAAATTGTGGTAAACGATCAGATTAAGCTAAATGCGTATAGTGAAGGAATTGAAGATCAAATGGTTGCTTTTTTAAATAAAGGCGAATACAAAAATATGACTGAAGATCAGTTGAAAGAAGTTTGGTTTAATTTCGATGATTTAAATTTTGAACATGGAACAGCAAATGTTTTGCCAGAATCGCAAAAACAGTTAGATAATATTGCTCAAATTTTAAAAGCTTATCCTGAAGTAAAAATAAAAATTGGTGGATATACCGATAAAACCGGAAATGAAGCCGTAAACAAAAAAGTATCTACAGAACGTGCTATGGCTGTTAAAAAGTTTTTAGATGATAAAGGTTTAAGCAAACAAGTTGTTGGTACCGAAGGGTACGGATCTGAATTTGCAGTTCATTCAGCAGATGCGTCAGAGGAATTAAGGCTCACCGATAGAAAAGTAGCATTAAGCATAAGAAATTAGTAAAAAAGGCAACATTTTAAATGTTGCCTTTTTTACTGAATTTAATATTTTAAGCAAACTAATTTAATAAGCTAAAAAAAGATAGTATATTTGCGCTGTTTTAAAATTGATTACAAAAAAAATATATAGATAATATGAGTCATAACGGTCAAGACAAAAGCGGAAATTCATTTAAATTTAGTTTAATTCCTTTAATGTTAGGAATTGTAGTAATTTTCTTTTTATACAGAAGTTGTGGTAATTCAACTTTTCAACCCGAACCATCAAAAGGAACTACAACAGTTATTGCTGAAGAAGAACTGTCGCCAGAACAACCATTGGTTAATGTTGATACAACTGCATTAACTACAGAAGTTGTTGAAACAGTTGTAAATGATACAGTGCAAGCTGCAAAGTAATTTTGTTTACATTATAAAAAAAGTCCACGTCGTAATTGAAGTGGACTTTTTTTATTACTTAAAATTTTAGTGATAGTTAGCGTGATTACTGGCATAAATTATTAATAATCTAAAAATTTAAAACTTAAGTTTTGTTATTTTGAAAAAACTACTATTTTTATGAAAACCAAAGCATATTTTTTATGAAACTAAAATACTTATTATTAATACTTCTTTTTGTTAACACCTTAAAGCATCAAGCACAAATAAATTCTCATATTATTATTCCCAAAGCTGTACGTATAGATTCTGATCTTACAACGAATAATAGTATTTATTCCATTGTAAATTTTAACACACCATCTTATGCTATTCAAAATCAAACTATAACAAATGTTAGTGGTATGGTAGGTAATAATTTAGGGTACGATACTGCAATATTAAAATTTAACGGCAACTTTGTATTACAAGACTATTGGCATTTTGGAGGAAGTGGTTCAGAAGGTTTCACTGTAATCCATGAAGACAATAATAAAAATGTATATGCTTTATTAGAAATACAAGCAGCTATTACAATTGACAATGTTTTATATCAAGCACCCCCACAATCGGAAATTCATAGTTTAATAATTAAATTCAATAGTAACGGTCAAATTGCTTGGGTTAAAAGGATTAATGAATTTTTAATTCAACCTAAAATAAAAACTTACAATAACGAAATATTTATTGCAGGACAGTATAAGGGAATGAGTTTAACAATAGAAAATACAACGGTGTCTGGAAATCAAGTACATCCGCAATTATCAGAAACCTTTCTGGCTAAATTTAATGCAACAAACGGCTCATTACAGTGGTTAAGAACTTCAGAAACTACAGTTGGTGTTAATGAGAATAATATGGGAACACATTGTGTAGATTTAGAATTAGATCAAAACGGAAATGCTGTTTTAATTGCTAACTTATTTTCGCCGGCTGTAAAATTCGGTACTACGAATGTATCTTTTGTGACTAATAATGCTGTTAGTAATAATGCTGTTACTGTTATTGCAAAGTATAGCAATGCAGGAAATGTATCTTGGGCTAAAGCACCCACTGTAATGAACAATAGATTGTTATTTGCTGAAGATTTAGATATTGATGGAACAGGAAATATTTATGTATCTGCTAATGCAACAGGTGGTGTTAATTATTGGGGTACATCTGTAAATCCTTCTTTTACAACTACTGGAATGTATGGGCATCTTTTTAAATTAAATGCATCAGGAAGTTTTCAATGGGCTAAAGCTAATACAAATATACAAGGTGGTTTAAAGATTTATGGTATAAAATGTGTTCAAAACGATGTTGTGGCAACATATCACGCATTAAATTCTCAAATTATAGATAACCAAACCATAAACATAAGTAATACTTCTGCAATTTTAGGTGTCTTTGGAAGTAATGGAACTTTAAAAAGTTATAAATTACATGTGCCTGATAACCCTGATCCAAATCGATTTTACATAACAAATATTCTGCATTATAGTTCAGCAGGTTATATTCTTTCTGGTAATCAATCTGCAGATATAATTTTAGATAATTCTTACCCAATGCCTTTACCAAATCCAACAAATTTCACTAACAATTTTATTATTAAGTCAGGTGAATTTGCATCTGCTAAAGAAATTGTTGTTGATAAATGGAAATTATATCCCAACCCTGCCAAAGACGAATTTTTTGTAGAAGGTGAAGAACTTTCTTTACAATATAAAATTTATGATTTAAGCGGAAGAATAGTTGATGAGAATTCACTGAGGAACTCAAAAATTAATATATCAAATTTATCAAACGGAATTTATGTAGTTGAATTAGCAAATGATGAATTTATGCAAAGAGTAAAGATTATAAAAGAGTAAAGATTATAAAAGAGTAAAAAAAATCCACTTCGTAATTGAAGTGGATTTTTTTTATGATTTATTTAGACATTTCTGTAAAATACTTGTAAAACAACGGAATAGTCTCAATACCTTTTAAATAATTGAAGATCCCGTAATGTTCGTTTGGCGAGTGTATCGCATCAGAATCCAAACCAAAGCCCATCATAATAGTTTTAGATTTTAATTCTTTTTCGAATAAAGCCACAATAGGAATTGATCCGCCTGAACGAACCGGAATTGGAGTTACGCCGAAAGATTCACTGTAAGCTTTTGATGCTGCCTGATATCCAATAGAATCAATAGGTGTAACATAGCCTTGTCCGCCATGATGTGGTTTTACAACAACTTTAACCGATGCCGGTGCAATGCTTTCAAAGTGCTTCTTGAACAATTCGGTAATTTCTTCCCAATCTTGGTTAGGAACCAAACGCATAGAAATTTTTGCAAATGCTTTAGATGCAATTACAGTTTTAGCACCTTCGCCCGTGTATCCGCCCCAAATTCCATTAACATCTAACGTTGGTCTTATAGAATTTCGTTCGTTGGTTGTGTAATCGGCTTCACCGTGAATTTCTTTAATATCCAATGCTTTCTTATAATCGTCTAAAGAAAAAGGACGTTTGCCCATTTCATCGCGTTCTTCTCTTGATAATTCTTCCACCTTATCATAAAAACCTGGAATAGTAATATGATTGTTTTCGTCGTGCAACGAAGCAATCATTTTAGATAAAATGTTAATTGGGTTTGCAACCGCACCACCATATAAGCCTGAGTGTAAGTCACGGTTTGGACCTGTAACTTCAACTTCTACATAACTTAAACCGCGTAAACCTGTAGTGATTGATGGTTGTGTGTTAGAAATCATTCCGGTATCAGAAATCAAAATAACATCGTTCTTTAATTTTTCTTGATTTCTTTCAACAAACCAAGCCAAAGATGCCGATCCAACTTCTTCTTCGCCTTCAATCATAAACTTAACGTTACAAGGCAACGTGTCAGTCTGCATCATTAATTCTAATGCTTTAACGTGCATAAACATCTGCCCTTTATCATCGCAAGCACCACGAGCAAAAATAGCACCGTCTGGGTGTAGTTCGGTTTTCTTGATAACTGGTTCAAAAGGCGGAGAATCCCATAATTCGATAGGATCTGCAGGTTGCACATCGTAATGTCCGTAAACTAAAACAGTTGGCAGGTTGTCGTTAATGTGTTTTTCGCCATAAACAATCGGGTAACCTGGCGTTTCGCAGATTTCTACAGTATCACATCCTGCTTTTTCTAAAAATTCTTTTACTTTATCGGCAGTATTTAAAACATCTTGAGAGTATGCGCTATCGGCACTAACTGAAGGGATTTTTAATAAGTCAACTAGCTCATCAATAAAACGTTCCTTATTTTCTTGAACGTATTTTTTTATTACTTCCATTTTATGATTTGAATGATTTCAATTGTTTACAACAAATATAATGATAAAAATTTAATGAAATTTTGTTGCAGAATAAAAAAGCATTTGTATATTTGCAACGTCTTAAAAGAACAATAGTTCTTAATCAAAAACGCCGCGGGTATGGTGAAATTGGTAGACACGCCAGACTTAGGATCTGGTGCCGCAAGGTGTGAAGGTTCGAGTCCTTTTACCCGCACAAAACCTCTGATTCATTTGAATTGGAGGTTTTTTATTTTAGTGTATTTTTAACCGTTAATAACTAAAACAGCTTTTCTAGATACTTTTTAGTTACTTCGTATTTTAATTTTTTAAAATGAAATTTACTTCATACGAATACAATCTGCTTAAAACCATAATTGCAAAGGTGTTGGAACAGAACAGTGCTTTTGCAGATAATGAAAGTAAAACAAAATTACTCACAGATTTATACGAACGGTTACAGCTTGAAAAAATTGTGATGGGTGTTTATCTGCATGAACTAAATATGCAGATTAGAATGTATGTTAGTCAAAATGAATTGACCAATGACGTGAAAACCAAATTGGAAAATCTGTCTATGAAAATGAAACGAAAATCGCATGCTACTCGATAATTTTATCAAACCCAAGAATAGTGCTGTAAATATTCTTAAACAATCACAATAACTACCTTATCTTTGCAAAAATTGTATTGTTGCAAATGAACACAAAAATAAAAAAAGGACTTAAATATACAGGCATTTCACTGTTGGTGTTGATAGGATTGATACTTATTGCGCCGCAACTTTTTAAAAATTCAATAGAAAGTGCTGTAAAAGATGCCACTGCAGAATTTGTTACCACACCAGTGAATTTCACCAAATTAAACGTATCGTTTTTTAATAATTTCCCAAATTTAAGTGTATCGTTAAAAGATTTAAGCATTCAAGCTCCTGCAGCATTCGGTAATCTTAAAATTGTTGAAAGCAATTCTGTAGATTTGGGGATCGATTTGTTCAGTCTGTTTTCAGATCAGATTAAGTTTACGAAATTATATGTAAACGAGGGGAAATTTAATGTGGTAACCGACAGTCTGGGCAATTTTTCGTTCGCTATTTTTAAATCTTCAGATGAACCCTCTACCGACAGTTCTTTTTCTTTGGCGTTGAACAAAATCCATGTTAAAAATACCGATGTACTCTATCAGGACGATCAATCTAAAATAGAAATTCAGACCAAAAATACCAATATCGGCGGAAATGTTCAGGTGACCGATAAAGATTTGAATTTTGAAACCGAAGCCGATATAAAATCATTGTTTTTCGGGTTGGATCAAAGTATTTTAGTCGATCATAAACCATTGAAAGGAATCATAAATACCAAGGTGAATTTGGATCCTGTTTCTATTGAATTTAATAAAAGTGAACTGCTTTTGGCGAATTTACCTTTAAATGTTTTGGGAAAAGTAGCAGTTCTAGAAAAGGGAATCAATTTTAATTTAGATGTAAAATCCAACAATGCATCGCTTGAAAATCTATTTTCGCTTGTTCCGCAGGAATATCAGAAATGGTATGACGGTATGACGTTCAAAGGAATATCGAATATTCATTTAATGTTGAAAGGATTGATGCAGGACAGCGTTTCAAATCCCGATTTAAACATTAAACTTGATATTGCCAACGGATCAATTGCTGCCAAACAATTTCAAAATATTCCGGTTCAAAATCTGCACACAAAAACCGAACTGAATCTACCGCAGTTAAATCCCGATTCGTTAACGGTAACTATTCCCGATTTCGCGTTTAATTTGGGTAAAGGTCATGCAAAAGGCAGGGCGTTGTATCAATTTCCTATGTTTGTTGATGCTGATTTAAATGCCGCTTTAAATGTTACGCAATTGTGGCAAACGCTTGCAATTTCGGGCATGCAGCTAAAAGGTGATGTTGTTTTAAACGGAACTGCAAAAGGAAATTACACCACTCGTTCTCACAAAAGTAAACAGGGAATTTTAATTACAGAAATTACCGAGATTCCTAAATTTAACGTGCAGGCAAATTGGACAAACGGTTATTTTAAATGGAACGAAATGCCTTTGGCAATTGATCAGTTAACCTTCGATTTGAATGCCGAAAATACCAATGGAGACTATAAAACTACGAAAGTTGATATAAAAAATATCGATATAAAAGCAGCGGATGATTATGTGAAAGGACGCTTTAAAATTGATAATTTAATCGATTTTAATACCGATACCGATTTGCGTGCTTTCGTGAATCTTTCAAACGTAAAAAATATTTTTCCTATTAAAGAAGTTGATTTTGGCGGACAGTTAACTGTTGATACCAAAGCAAAAGGACGCTTGGATCTGGATCACAATAAAATTCCTGTTACAACATCAATCGTTAAACTTAAAAACGGTTATCTGCGTTACAACAGCTTGCCCGATCTGCCTTTGGAAAAAATTAATCTGGAAACGCATATTTCATCGCCGCGCGGTTCGTTGAACGATTTGCGTGTAAACGTACTGCCAATCTCGTTTGTTTTGGCGGATGAACCGTTTATGATTGATGCCAATCTGTTTAATTTTAATAATTTGACGTTTGATATCGGAACAAAAGGAAAACTGAATCTGGGCAATCTGTACAAGGTTTTTGCAATTGACGGATTAAGTGTTTCAGGACAGTTGGAAACCGATGTGAAATTGAAAGGAAAGGGTGGGGCAGACGATCCTTCATCGCTTAACAACCGTGGATTTGTGCTTTTGAAGGATATTCATATAAAGTCGGAATTTTTCCCACATGATTTTGTTTTTACCGAAGGAAAATTTAAGTTCTTCCGTAAACAAATGAAGTTGGAAAATATTAAAATGAACTATGCCAAACAAACGTTTGTGTTAAATGGCGATCTGGAAAATTACATCAATTATTTTCTAACTCCGAATGCTACACTGAAAGGCAAATTGGCGGTTACATCGCAGTTTATCGATGTTAATTCGTTTATGTTGTCGGCAAATCCGAATGCAACGAAAACAGCATCATCTGCGTCAAATTCTGGTGGAAGCGTGATTTTGGTTCCCGATAAAATTGATTTTGAACTAACCGCAGATGCTCAAAAAGTTAAATTCAACGATTTACAGTTAGATAATTTAAGCGGTGTTTTAAAAGTGTTCGATCAGAAACTGGCATTGCACGAAGCAAAATTTGGTTTAATTGACACACAGTTTTTATTAAACGGAGCGTATCAACCAATAAACAACAAAAGCGCTTTGTTTAGTTTTGATATTGATGCACAACAATTCGATATTCAGAAAGCCTACAAACAAATGGCATTGTTCCGCGAAATGGCTCCGGCTGCAGAAAGTGCTTCGGGTCTGGCTTCTTTAAAATATCAGTTGCACGGAACGTTGAATCAGGAAATGTTTCCGAATATGAAATCTATCAAAGGATCGGGCGATCTAATTTTAGAGAATATTCAGTTTAAAGGTTTTAAATTATTTAATGCCGTTGCCAGCGAAACAAAAACCGATGCTTTACGCGATGCCAACGTAAAAAATGTGGTGGTTAAAACGTCAATAGCAAATAATGTAATGACGATTGAACGCACCAAATTTAAGATAGCAGGCTTCCGTCCGCGAGTGGAAGGGCAGGTTACGTTAGACGGTAAAATGAATATTGGTATGCGATTGGGCTTGCCTCCTTTTGGCATTATAGGTATTCCCATTACAGTGAATGGAACCAGCGATAATTTAGATATTAAACTAGGGAAATATAAAAACGAAGATTTGGAAGAAGACGATGAAGATTACGAAGCCTATAAAAAATCTATTGATACTTTAAAACAACAATAAATCAAAATAATAATGAAAAAAACACTGTTGCTAATTTTATTTTTAACATCTCTTATTACAAATGCACAACGAAGCATAGAGCCCTATCCCAAACAAGGAATAGAAATGCTTACAAAACAAATTGAAGAAAAATTATCTATTCCTTACAGTTATTATGAAAAAGAAGGCTTTGCAATGCAGGTTACCGTAGATAGTTTGTCTAATGCTAAATTAACTTCGTTGGATCCTTATACTTCATTATTTTATAAAGAATTAAAAAAGTTTGTAGAAAATACCGAATGGGTTGCCGGAAAAAATAATGGGTTAGCGAATACACAAACCATCTTAATTCCAGTTAAATTAGATAAAAGAAAAATAGCAAACATGGAGAAAGCGTATCCTAAAGAAGGTTTAAATGCGTTTTACGAATCGTTTGTAAAATATATTTCCACCACTTACTATAGAAGTTTTAAGCATTCCTCTTATTCAGTGATGTTTGAAGTTGATGAGAAAGGAAAAATCAATATTAATGAAATAAAACCTGTCGATGGAGGCTTTAAATTTGAAGTTACACGTTTCTTAGAACGTAAAACAGAATTATGGACACCAGCTAAAATTGATGGAAAGCCGGTAAAATCTACATTTACGTTACCTATTAAATTTCAATAAATGAGTAACTAATATTGAAATTAATAAATATCTTTGTAAAGTACTAAATAATCTAAATATGAAAACATTAAAAGGAATATCAATGTTATTTTTAGCAGCTACGCTTTTAGTAAGCTGTAAACAAAATTCTAACAAACAAGACGAAACTACAACAACTAATACAGTAACAGATACTACAAATGTTGTCGAAGATAATGTTGCAAGCGACGGTATTAGTGGTGTTATGCAAAAAGCAACTTTCCAGGTAGAAGGAATGGCTTGTGCGGTTGGTTGTGCAAAAGTTATTGAAGGAAAATTAGCAAAAATGGACGGCATTAAAAGTGCTGAAGTTGATTTTGATACGAAAACTGCTACGGTAGAGTTTGATGATGCGAAGCAAAATACCGATGCTATTAAGAAAATGGTAGAAGAAATTGCAAACGGAGCTTATAAAGTAGAGAACGTAAATGTATCTAAAGAAATGGCAATGCTTTTCCAAGAAGATAAAACAGATCAAAAGAAATGTTGTTCATCTCACAAAGACGGTAAATCTTGCGGAGATAAAAAAGGTACAGATAAGAAAAAAGATGGTTGTTGTAAAGACAAAAAAGATAAAAAAGTTACAACAAAGCAAAATATAATCTAAAAAAATGAAGCCGTCTCAATATTAAAATTTGAGGCGGTTTTTTTATTAGAATTAATTTCCAA
>NZ_RQTJ01000020.1 GCF_003858535.1 Paenimyroides viscosum | reverse complement strand
TGTATTCGACAGAAATATTAACAACCTAAAAATTAATCTCGTTTAATAATGCACTATGGGTATAAATTATTAAAAACCAATCATATATATTAGAATATGCAAGAAAATTATTTATACACAGAAGTCACCGAAGAAATTATTAAAGCTTTCTATAAGGTTTATAATCGTTTAGGGTACGGTTTTCTCGAAAAAATATATGAAAATGCAATGTTTATAGAGCTTCAAAGCAGTGGATTGTTAGTAGAAAAACAAAAAAGCATCAAGGTATTTTACGAAGGAAATGAAGTAGGGAGCTATTTTGCTGATTTGGTCGTTAATAATCTTATTATTATTGAATTAAAGGCTTCTGAATACTTATCTAAAGAACATGAATATCAGTTGATTAATTATTTAAAAGCAACGGATATGGAAGTAGGATTATTGTTGAATTTCGGAAAAAAACCTGAGCTTAGAAGAAAAGTGTTTTCTAATGAATATCCACACACATAAGTTGTTTTTTAAGAACCATTCAATCAGCATTATCCGAGAAAAGCAATAGCACGCAGATGAAACAGATTTTGCAGACTATAGGTTTATCACGTAAAGAGTGAAGATAAAAGATCATAACTAATCAACGTTATCAGCGTTCAAATAATAACACGCAGATAACGCAGATTATAGGACTATCAAGTAAAGAGAGTGAAAAAACTCGATCGCGCGGATTTCAAATCGTGCTATTAAAAACAACAGCCTCTTTACGAACGTATTGAGGCTGTATTTTTATAATACTTTACTGTTATTGTACATTTAATAGTTTCGACTTTTATAAAACTAAAACAAAAAACACCATAGCTATTGTAACGTTTTACAAAAAAACAATACCTACTTTATAAATTACTATTAAAGAGATAATTGTTTTGGCACAAAGCAGTATCTTTAAAATCATTAAAAACCATAATTATGATAGAAATAAAAGACCTTCACAAATCGTATCAAATGGGAAAAAATGCACTGCATGTTCTCAAAGGAATTAATTTCAATGTAAAAGAAGGCGAGTTTGTTTCTATCATGGGAAGCTCTGGTTCGGGCAAATCTACTCTTTTAAACATTATAGGTATTTTAGATGAAGCCGATGAAGGTTCGTACATTTTAGATAATGTGCCTATTAAAAACCTGAACGAAACCCTTGCATCGCAATATCGTAACAAATTTCTGGGATTTGTTTTTCAATCTTTTAACCTTATCAATTACAAAACCGCGTTAGATAATGTGGCGTTGCCGTTGTATTACCAAGGTATGGCGCGTAAAGAACGCATGGAACGATCTATGCATTATCTGGAAAAAGTAGGTTTAGCAAACTGGGCAAAACATTTACCTAATGAACTTTCGGGCGGACAAAAACAGCGTGTGGCAATTGCACGTGCATTGGCATCGGATCCTAAAGTTTTGTTGGCAGATGAACCTACGGGAGCTTTAGATACAAAGACTTCGTACGAGGTTATGGATCTGATTCAGCAGATTAACGACGAAGGTAAAACGGTTTTAGTGGTAACTCACGAACCCGATATTGCCGAAATGACCAAACGTATCGTTTTCTTAAAAGACGGACAGATAGAATCGGATAAATTGGTAAACCAGATAAGAGCATCGCAATATGTTTAGCATCGAACGCTGGCAAGAAATATTTGAAGGGCTTTATAAAAACAAGCTCCGAACTGCTTTAACAGGCGTTTCTGTTTCATCGGGAATCTTTATTTTGGTGATTCTTCTCGGTGCCGGAAACGGAATTCAGAACGGAATTCAAAAACAATTCGAAAAAGATGCAACCAACCAGGTTTCGGTTTGGGCAGGAACAACAAAGAAAGAATATAAAGGATTGGGCGTTGGCAGACAAGTGCAGCTACGCAATAGCGATTACGACTTAGCCACTAATTTATTTAAAGATTATATTGAATACAAATCGGCAATTTTTTCGGTTTGGAGCGGAAACATCGTTTATAAGGAAGAAACCGGAAATTACAGGGTAGAAGGCGTTCATCCCGATTATCAGTTTATCGAAAATGCTTCCATAGTTAAAGGTCGATTTATTAATCATTCTGATAATTTAAACTTCGAAAAAAATGTAATTATCGGTAAAAAAGTAGAAATCGATCTTTTTAAAAACGGCAAAGAATCTTTAGGCGCAGAATTGAATGTTTCTGGAATGATCTACAAAGTGGTTGGTGTTTATACCGATCCGGGTGGCGAACGTGAAGAAAGCCGAGTTTTTATTCCAATTTCTACCGCACAAAAAGCATATAGTGCTGGCGACAGCATACGCAGTATGTCTTTTACACTTAAAACCAGTGAAAATTTTGATACCGCTGTGGCAGAATCGAATGAATTTACTCAAAAACTAGAAACGTTTTTAAAAGCACGGCATACAATTGCACCAGATGACGATGGAGCAGTTTTTATCAACAATTCTTTAGAACAAGCAAAGAACATCTACATTATAACGGGTGGCGTACAAGCGTTTTTTTGGTTTGTGGGAATTTGTACCATAATTGCCGGTGTAGTAGGTGTAGGTAACATTATGCTGATTATTGTTAAGGAACGAACCAAAGAAATCGGGATACGAAAAGCGTTGGGCGCTTCGCCTTTTTCAATCATTACTATGATTTTGCAAGAAGCTGTTTTTATAACCGTTATTGCAGGTTTTTCGGGACTTATTTTCGGTTTGGTTGTTTGGGAAGTGGTAGCGCCGTATGTGGAAGCTGATTTCTTTACCCGACCTGAAGTAGATTTTAACGTGGCACTTACCACACTGATTATATTGATTGTTGCCGGGGCATTTGCTGGATTTGTTCCTGCATACCGTGCCGCGAAAATTAGACCAATTGTAGCATTAAGAGGAGAATAGTATGTTTAGCAGAGATAAATGGAATGAAATTATAGAGGCGCTTTCTGCCAATCCGTTCAGAACGCTGATCACTGCATTCGGAGTTTTCTGGGGAATTTTTATCCTGGTAATTCTTCTTTCTGCAAGTCAGGGTCTGCAAAACGGTATTAAACGGCAAATGGGCGGCTTGTCAACTAATACCATGTTCATGTGGACGCAGGCAACATCAAAACCATATAAAGGTTTACCGCAAGGAAGAAATTTCAATTTTAAAAACCCCGATGTTGATGCGTTGAAAAGAGACATTGACGGTCTGTTGTATGTATCGCCACGAAATCAGTTAGGCGGTTTCAGGGGAAGCAACAATGTGGTTCGTGGTACAAAAACCGGAGCATATAACGTTTATGGCGATTACCCGGAATTTATCCTACAACAGCCAATGAACATTCTTAAAGGTCGATTTATTAATTACGGCGACATTGCAAACAACCGCAAGGTAACTGTAATTGGCGAAGGTGTTATCAGGGAATTGTATGCACCAGGCGAAGAAGCTTTGGGGACGTACATTAAAGTTCAAGGTGTTAACTTTTTGGTAGTCGGCGTTTATAAAAGTATTTCGAACATGGGTGGCGATGCCGAAGAAAGTCAAAAACAATTGTATATTCCTTTTACAACCTTTCAGCAAGCCTTTAATTATGGCGATATTGTGGGTTGGATGACAATTACTGCGCAAGACGATAAACCAATTACCGATTTAAAAGAAGATATTTTTAAGTTCTTAAAAAACCGTCATACCGTAGATCCTACAGATGAAAGAGCCATTGGGCATTTTGATTTGTATCAGGAATTTAAAAAAATCAACGGCTTATTTTCAATCTTAACGGCGGTTTCCTATTTGGTAGGTGGCTTAATTCTGTTCTCGGGCGTTATCGGTATCATAAATATCATGCTGATCATAGTTAAAGAACGAACCCAAGAAATAGGAATCCGTAGAGCGTTAGGTGCCACGCCGGCTGTGATCATAAAACAAATTTTGACCGAATCGGTTGCGCTATCGCTGATTGCTGGTATGGCAGGAATTATTTTTGCATCGGTTGTGCTTTGGTTGATAAATTTTGGATTAGAGCAAGCTCCAAACAGCGACCAAATTCCAATTGTAAATCCAAGTGTAAATTTAGGTGTAGTGGTAATTGCATTGTTAATATTAGTAGTATCGGGACTTTTAGCAGGATTAATCCCGGCGATTACAGCTATTAGAGTAAAACCGATTGATGCATTAAGAACGGAATAGAATCAAGAATAAAGAGGAAAGAATAAAGAGGAAAGAAAATAGAATATAGAGAATAAAAGAGTATTCTAATAAACGAATCAACAAATCAACGATTAAATAAATCAACGAATAAACAAATAAAAATATATATGAAAAAAGGTTGTACCATTTCAATTTTAGTCTTTTTAGCGATAGCTTTTGCAGGGGCATTATTTTGGTTGTATCAAAAAAACGCACAGCCGCCAGTAGTTTATGAAACAGAGAAAGCCGAAGTTAGATCGATCTCTAAAAGCACCGTTGCTACAGGAAACATCAACCCAAAAGAAGAAGTATTAATTAAACCGAATATTTCAGGAATTATCGATGAAGTCTATGTAGAGGCTGGCGATTACGTAAAATCGGGCGATTTGCTTGCAAAGATTAAAGTAGTACCAAATGTATCAAGCTTAAACTCGGCAAACAATCAGATCAGTACAGCAAAAATCGATTTAGAAAATCAAAGAAAAGTGTTCGAACGTCAAAGAACATTGTTCAATAAAGGTGTTATTTCTGCCAACGATTTCGATACTGCCGAAACAGCGTACAAGCAATCGCAACAAACCTATAATGCAATGGTTCAAAGTGCCGAAATTATCAGAACTGGTACAACAAGCGGAATGGGTAATATTGCGCAAACCCTTATTCGTTCTACGGTTTCGGGTATGGTTCTGGATATTCCTGTTAAAAAAGGAAATCAGGTTATCGAAGCAAATAATTTTAACGAAGGAACTACCATTGCGAGTTTGGCTGATGTTGGTAACATGATTTTTGAAGGAAAATTAGATGAGTCTGAAGTAGGAAAAATCAAGTTGGGGCTTCCGTTAGAAATCACCGTTGGTGCCATAGAAAACAAAAAATTCGATGCTGTCTTAGATTATATTGCTCCAAAAGGTGTAAACGAAAACGGCGCCATGCAGTTCCCAATTAAAGGTACGTTGGTGAATAAAGACGATACCTTTATTAGATCGGGTTTAAGTGCCAATGCGTCAATCATCCTTTCAAAAGCCGATAATGTTTTGGCGGTAAAAGAAGGTTTGGTTCAGTACGACGAAAAAACAAAAAAATCATTTGTTGAGGTGTTGGTTGGCGAGCAAAAATTTGAACGTCGCGATGTGGAATTAGGCGTTAGCGACGGTATTTACGTGGAAATTAAAAAAGGAATTACCAAGAACGACAAGATTAAAGTTTGGAATCAGATTAAAAAGTAGTTGATCGTTGATTTTGTTGAATCGCTGAATCGGTTAAACAAATCAACATTTAAACAACTAAACAATTTAAAACATGAAAATAATATCAAAAATAATTATTGCGATTTGTGTTTTTTGGACAGGAAATTCGTTTGCCCAGAAAAAATGGACGTTAGAAGAATGCGTGGCACATGCCATTGACAACAACGTGTCTATAAAACAGATAGAATTAGACAATAAACTGGCAGAAATCGATATAAAAGATGCGTTCGGAAATTTCCTTCCAAACCTAAATGCAACCGCATCGCATTCGTGGAACGTAGGTTTAAATACCAATATTACAACGGGAATTCTGGAAAATCAAACCACGCAGTTTACGTCAATGGGTGCGTCGTCTGCTGTTGATATTTTCAAAGGATTACAAAATCAAAACCGCTTTAGAAAATCAAAACTGGCATTGATTTCCTCACAATATCAACATTTAAAAATAGAAGAAGATGTAGCCTTAAACGTAGTAAATGCGTATTTGCAGATCTTGTTCAACAAAGAAAATCAAAAAGTTCAAAAACAGCAGTTTCAAACCGATAGTTTACAGTTAGTAAGATCCGAAGCTTTGGTTGATGCCGGTATGATTCCAAGTGGCGATTTGTTTGATATGAAGGCTACTTTGGCGACCGATAAACAGCGAATGATTCAAGCAGAATACGCGTTGATTGTATCAAAAATGAGTTTGGCACAACTGCTTCAAATGGAAGATTTCAAAGATTTTGATATCGCCGATGTGGAATATGAATTTGAACCGACGACGATTTTGTTGGAAACTCCGGAATCGATCTTTCAAAAAGCGCGTTTTGAACGTACCGAATTAAAGATTGCCGAAAACAATGTAAAAATTGCCGAGAAAGATGTGGATATTGCTAAAGGTGCAAATCTACCGTCGTTAACCGGATTTTACAGTTTCAGCTCGCGTGTTTCGTACGCTAAAATTCCCGATGGAAGAGGTGGCGAAATTAACCCGATGCCGTTTTTTGATCAGTTAGATATGTATAAAGGTCATAGTTTTGGCGTGCAGTTAAATATTCCTATTTTCAACGGCTTTGCAGCTAAAAACAATATTGAACGCAGTAGGGTAAATTTGGAAAAAAACCGACTTACGTTTGAACAAACCGAATTGGATTTGGAACGAAACATTTACACAGCCTATTCTGATGCAAAAGGAGCAATGGAAACCTATTTGGCAACCGAAGAAATGTTGAAAGCGCGTGAAGAAGCTTTTCGCTATACCAAAGAACGTTACGAAAACGGAATGGCAACGGCGTTTGATTACAATCAGTCGCAAACGCTTTTGGTAAACACACAATCTGATTTATTGCGTACAAAATACGATTATTTGTTCCGCACCAGAATATTAGAGTTCTATTTTGGTATTCCGATTATTCAGAGAAATTAATGATTAGCAAGAAGTTTTTAATAGTTTCATTACTAACGATTGTTTTATTCAATAACAACTGTTATGCGGAAGGACAAGCAGGAATTTCCGATATTATAAATTTCACTAATTCAGTTTTTATTGTTGTTCAGATCTTAGTTTTTACTCTTTTAGGTGGAATTATCTTCCGTTTTATACTCAAGAAGTTTAAACCGGAAATTAGTGATAGAAATGTAATTGCGTTTACAGCTTCTTTTTTACTTACACTATTGATTATGGTTATTACAGAAAATAAATGATAGATAAGCTTCCTACATCGGAAGCTTTTTTTTGTAACATACTTTAGCATTTGGTAATACGGTTGCTTCAATTTTTTGCTTAAATTTGATGAGCACCAAAAACCAAAACCTAAAAAACCATGATGAAACTTTTTCTTGGATGCTTGTTACTATTTACGGCATGCACTTCAGCTTTTGCTCAAGAAAATCAACGACCTAAAGTTGGTTTGGTATTAAGTGGTGGTGGGGCAAAAGGCTTGGCGCATATAGGTGTTTTAAAGGTGTTAGAAGAGCAAGGTGTTAAGTTCGATTATATTGGCGGAACCAGTATGGGTGCTATTATTGGCGGTTTGTACGCGTCAGGTTACACCGCTTCACAGTTAGACTCTATCTTTAAATCGGTTGATGCCGATGCACTTTTGCAGGATTATATCCCTAGAAATTCAAAATCGTTTTATGAAAAACGAAACGATGAAATTTATGCGTTACAGCTTCCGTTTGATGATTTCAAAATAGGCAGTCCCGTATCGCTTTCCAAAGGAATGTACAATTACAATCTGCTAAACAAACTGTTGGCACACGTACGTTACGAACACGATTTTTCTAAACTTCCCATTCCATTTCTTTGCATTGCAACGGATGTTGTTACGGGCGAAGCTGTTGTGTTGGAAAAAGGAAATCTACCGCAGAGTATTTTGGCAAGTGGTGCATTTCCGTCGCTTTACACACCTGTAGAAATTGGTGATCGTTTGTTGATTGATGGTGGTGTGGTTAATAATTATCCCATTCAGGAGCTTCGTGATAAAGGTATCGACATAATTATTGGTGTTGATGTGCAAGACGGTAAAAAGGATCGCGAAAACTTAAAAGGTGCTTTAGATATTTTAATGCAGATTGCCAATTACGGCATGTACGGTGGCATGGAAGAGAAGAAAAAGCAAACCGATATTTATATTAAACCCGATATTTCTACTTTTTCGGTAGTAACTTTTGATAAAGGAAACGAAATCATTCAAAAAGGAATAGCAGCTGCCAAAGAAAAAATACCGCAATTGCAACAAATCAGCAGTAATTACAAAAAACCAAACTTGCCCGATTATATGTTTAACGATGATATTCATGTACATTCGGTTAGTATGAACAAGTTAAAAAACTACAACAAAGATTATGTTTTTGGTAAATTGGGTTATTTTAAAGACGAATGTGTATCGTTTGATAGATTAGAAAACGGTATCACCAATTTAAACGCCACCCAGAACTTTAGCGGAATTTCGTATCATTTTGAAAAAACCGATGAAGAAGGAGACAATTTAGTTTTGAATTTGAAAGAAAATACAGTAAATCGTTTTTTAAAATTTGGTCTGCATTTCGATAATCTTTATAAAAGTGCAGCATTAGTCAACGTTACACAGAAAAAATTACTTTTTAAAAATGATTTGGCATCGCTCGATTTTATTTTTGGCGATAACATTCGATACAATTTTAATTATTTGGTAGATAACGGTTTTCGTTGGAGTTTTGGCGCACAAAGTCGTTTCAATAAATTCAAATACAACGCAAAACCGTACGAAACAGGAGTTGTGCCTCAAGAATTACTTGGTTTTGATGTTTTTAATACCGATTGGAACGATCTAACAAACCGCTTGTATCTGCAAAATTATTATAACGATAAATTTGTAATTGGTTTAGGATTAGAGCATAAATATCAAATAGTAGATATCGCAAATTTAAATTTGCAGAAAAGCTGGTTAGACAACAGCCATTACATAAGTCCGTATTTTACTGTTGTTTTAGATACTTATGACAACAAGTATTTCCCAACCCGAGGCGTTAATTTTAATGCCGAAGTGAAGCACACCATTATTTCATCCGACTATAACCAAAACTTCGAACCTTTTACCCAAATAAATGGAGAATTAGGAACGGTTAAAACATTTTTTGATCGAGTTTCAATAGAAGCAAAAGCCGATGTTGGTTTAACAATTGGTAGTGTTCCATCTACAAACATGAACTATTTCTTGGGTGGGTACGGCTTTCAATCCATATCAAACATAAAACCTTTTTACGGCTACGACTTTTTAAGCCTTAATTCAAACACCTATCTTAAAGCACTTTTACGGGTAGATTATCGCTTTTACAAAAAGCATCATTTAAATTTTACCGCAAATTATATGTATTTAAAAGATGCTATGTTTCAGTACAACGATTGGTTAGAATTGCCTATAAATTCAGGTTACGCATTAGGATATGGCTTTCAAACCGTTGTTGGTCCGCTAGAAATAAAACAATCGTATTCGCCCGAAGTAAAGATTCATTATACCTGGTTTAGTTTAGGATTTTGGTTTTAACTTTTACTTAAAATAAGCTTCTTTTATTTTATCTGAAAATTTATAATTCAAAAAATAGTTTTTATATTTGTTAGGTATGAAAACATGGCAAGGATTATTATCAAAACTTAAATACTTCATTAAGCGGAATCCCGAATGAAGAAGGCAGTGCTATGCTTTTACTATTAATTAAAAACTAAGAAATATGCCTTTATATCATAAATTAGGAAAAATTCCACACAAACGCCACATACAGTTTCGTAAGCCTAACGGCGATTTTTATTATGAGCAGTTGTTTGGTACTGTTGGTTTCGATGGAATGTCGTCTAACATGTATCATGAACAACGCCCAACGCAAGTAAAAGAAATTAAAGGATCTTACAGTGTTGCGCCAAAAATTGCACGTGCAAATAATATACAATCGTACCGTTTGCGCGGTTTTCAGGTTCCAAAAACAGCAGATTTTTTAGAAAGCCGTAAAGCCGTATTAACAAACAGTGATTTAACCATTGTTTTGGCTGCGCCTTCAGATAAAACTCAAGATTATTTTTATAAGAATACTGATGCCGATGAGTTGATTTTTATTCACAGAGGAACCGGTAAATTGCGCACCATTTTAGGAAATTTAGATTTTAAATATGGTGATTATTTATTGATTCCGCGCGGAATTATTTATAAAATAGATTTTGATACAGACGATAACCGTTTGTTTATCGTAGAATCGCGCCGACCAATTTATACGCCAAAACGTTACCGTAACTGGTTTGGTCAGCTATTAGAACATTCGCCATTTTGCGAACGCGATATCCGCCGACCAGAAGAATTAGAAACCTACGATGAAAAAGGCGATTTTTTAATTAAAGTTCGCAAACAAGACGAAATCTTCGATATGGTTTACGCATCACATCCGTTTGATGTTGTTGGTTATGATGGATACAACTTCCCGTATGCATTCTCAATCCACGATTTTGAACCGATTACAGGTCGTATTCACCAGCCGCCACCGGTGCATCAAACTTTTGAATCTGATGCGTTTGTAGTGTGTTCGTTCGTTCCGCGTTTGTATGATTATCATCCGGAATCTGTTCCAGCTCCGTACAATCACAGTAATATTGATTCTGATGAGGTTCTTTATTACGTAGATGGTGATTTTATGAGTCGTAACGATATCGAAGCCGGTCATATTTCCTTACACCCAGCAGGAATTCCACACGGACCACACCCAGGTGCAATGGAGCGAAGCATAGGCAAAGTAGATACACAAGAATTAGCCGTTATGGTTGATACCTTTAAACCTTTAATGGTTACAGAAGAGGCCATGAAGATAGCTGATGAGCAGTACTATCAATCATGGTTAGATTAATTTTACAAAACTAAATACAATAATTATTATGTCAAACGAATTAAAATCTGTTGAGTACGGATTAGAAAAAATATTTGAAGGAGCACAAGATTTCTTACCAATTTTAGGTACAGATTATGTTGAATTTTATGTAGGTAATGCAAAACAAGCAGCACATTATTACAAAACGGCATTTGGTTTTCAGTCCGAAGCTTATTCAGGGTTAGAAACTGGTGTTCGCGATCGTGCTTCTTATGTAATTAAACAAGATAAAATCCGCATTGTACTTACAACAGCCTTAAACTCTGATTCTCCAATTGGTGAGCATGTTAAAAAACATGGTGACGGAGTTAAAGTGGTAGCTTTATGGGTAGAAGATGCCGTTTCGGCTTACGAAGAAACTACAAAACGTGGTGCAAAATCGTTCAGCGAGCCAACAGTTACTTCAGATGAAAACGGTGAAGTAATTCAAGCAGGAATTATTGCTTATGGCGAAACTGTTTTCTTGTTTACAGAGCGTAAAAACTACAACGGTTTATTTTTGCCAGGATACGTTAAATGGGAATCTGATTACCAGCCAGCACCGGTAGGTTTAAAATTTATCGACCACATGGTAGGTAACGTTGGTTGGGATCAAATGAACGTTTGGGTAAAATGGTTTGAAGATGTTTTAGGATTTGTAAACTTCTTATCGTTTGATGACAAACAAATTACTACCGAATATTCTGCTTTAATGTCTAAAGTAATGGCAAACGGAAACGGAAGAATTAAATTCCCTATCAATGAGCCAGCAGAAGGTAAGAAAAAATCACAAATCGAAGAATATTTAGATTTTTATGAAGGCGAAGGTGTACAGCACATTGCAGTTGCAACAGACGATATCTTAAAAACGGTTGCTGATATGAAAGCACGCGGTGTTGAGTTTTTATCAATTCCACCTCAAAGTTATTATGATGCAATTCCAGAGCGTTTAAAAGACCACATGGATAAATTCAAAGAAGATATCAACGAATTGCAAAAATTAGGAATTATGATTGATGCAGATGAAGAAGGATATTTGTTACAAATTTTTACCAAACCGGTAGAAGATCGTCCTACATTATTCTTTGAAGTAATTCAACGTATGGGAGCTCGCGGATTTGGCGCTGGTAATTTTAAAGCATTGTTTGAATCTATTGAAAGAGAGCAAGAAAAACGCGGTACACTTTAATAAGAACGCTGTTAGAAAGTTAAATAAAAGTTAAATGTAAATTTAGCTAAAAAAATATTAAATATTAATATACCTTTGCACCCACAAAAATAAGGTACTCATAAAGCCTTATTTATGTAATAAATTTTTCATAATTTATAGTTTTTTGGTTGGTTAATAGCATAAAAACTCAGTTGGTAACAACTGGGTTTTTTGTTTTTTAATAACTTTGGAACAGATATTGTTTTGTATCTTTCCTAAAAAATTGAAAATATGAAAAATACATTTTTAACCTGTGTAGTTTTATTACTAACCTTTGTTGGTTATGGGCAATCTTCTGCATTTAAATCGGGCGAATATTTAAAATTTCAAGTTTCGTATGGTTTTATAAATGCGGGTATTGCTACAATAGATCTTAAAGAAACAACTTATAACGATAAAAGTGTGTATCATGCAAAAGGCGATGGGTACACTACGGGTTTGTCTAAAACGTTTTTTAAAGTTAAAGACGACTATCAAAGTTATTTCGATAAAAACACGGGACAACCTTACCGCTTTGTTCGCAAAATTAACGAAGGTGGCTACACCAAAAATCAAGAAGGTTTTATAAACTATAAAACAAATACCGTATTACTAAAAGATTATAAAGCTAAAACAGAAAAAACATACAACATACATTCTAACATACAAGATGTTATTTCGGCTTTTTATTATTTACGTAATCACGAAAAGCTAGACAACATTAAAGCAGGCGAAACCATACAGATTGATATGTTTTTTGATGATGAAATCTTTAAATTTAAATTAAAATTTATGGGTTATGAAAAAATTAAAACTAAATTTGGGACAATTAACAGCATGAAGTTCCGTCCGTATGTTATGTCGGGACGTGTTTTTAAAGCAGAAGAAAGTTTAACTCTTTGGGTTTCAAACGATGAGAACAGGGTTCCATTGAAAATTCAGGCAAGTTTACTGGTTGGTTCTTTAAAGGCAGAGTTAATTCAACATAAAAATTTAAAAACCCCTTTGAAAGTCGTAAAATAATGGAAATTTCAAACGAACGCAAACAAAAAATAGAAGCCTTACAGGATAAATTTACTAAAATAGATCAAAAATTAGACACGCATTTAGAAGGAATGTTATGGCAAAAACCAATTACTTATTGGGATTACATACAAACCGACGCCTTGCTTAATTTACAGATCCAACGATCAACCCTGCCAGATGAAATGGTATTTATCATGTACCATCAGGTAAACGAATTGTTGTTTAAAATGATCTTGTGGGAAATAGAACAGGTTTGCTTCGCAGAAAATTTAACAACTCCATTTTTTACAGAACGTTTAGGTAGAATTTCTCGTTATTTTGATATGTTAACCACATCGTTTACCATTATGGGCGATGGAATGGAAACAGAACAATACCTAAAATTCCGTAACACCTTAACACCAGCCAGCGGATTTCAAAGCGCACAGTATCGTTTGATAGAATTTGCCTCAACCGATTTAATTAATTTGATTGATGCACGTTACCGTGAAACAATCGACAGAAATACACCGTACGAACATGCTTTTGAACACATGTATTGGCAGGCTGCGGGTAAAGATTACAAAACAGGAAAAAAATCTTACTTAATTAATGAATTCGAAAAGAAATACAAAAAAGAATTCATTGATTTTATGCAGAAATACAATACAGCTAATCTTTGGCAAAAGTTCAAACAGCTTCCAATAGAAGATCAGCAGAACGAAGATTTGCGTCAGGCGATGCGTCATTATGACAAAACCGTGAACATTACATGGGTTATGGGACATTTTAAAGCTGCAAAAAAATACATCGAAAGCGAAGCAGGTCCGCAAGAAGCAACCGGTGGAAGCGATTGGAAAAAATACATGTTACCGCAATACCAACGCAGAATTTTCTTCCCGGAATTATGGAGCGAAGAAGAATTGGCAAACTGGGGAAAAGACGCTTTGTAATGAAGTTTTTTCAACTCATATTATCTCTAACAATTTTTACGATACTTTTTGCGTGCAATAAAAAGGAATCAGAACCTGAATTTGCCGAACTATCTGTAAAAGACAAAGAAGAAGTAAAACCAGAATTTGCTTATGGTTTTTCTTTGAACGAATATCATGTAGAACGTGATACGGTTGAGCGTGGAGATAATTTAAGTTTGATATTGGCACGTCATAATTACGATGCTACCGAAATTCATGATATTGTTGGTAAAGTAAAAGATTCGTTCAATGTTCGAAAAATTAAAGCAGGTAAAACCTTTACATTGTTAAAATCAAAAGAAACTATTCCCAGATTAGAAATTTTAATTTACGAACCCGACAAAATGGGTTTTCAAGTAATAGATTTTCGCGATTCTATTCACGCATATACCGTAGATTATCCTGTATCGTATAAAATAAAAACAATTGCAGGGGAAATAGATGGGTCTTTATCGGCATCTATTCAAAAAGAAGGATTAGATCCAGGTTTGGCAGCAGGTTTAGCAAAACGCTTTGCTTGGACAATAGATTTTTTTAAATTTAAAAGGGGCGATAAATTTGCACTTTCTGTAAAAGAAAAATTTATTAATGATTCTATTTATGTAGGAACCGAAGAAATTTTAGGGGCTTATTTTAATTACAACGGTAAAGATGTGTATGGTTTTCCGTACAAACAAGAAGGCGTAAAAGAAGCGCAGTTTTTTGATGAAAACGGCAAGCAAATGCGTACCATGTTTTTAAAATCGCCTTTAAAATATTTTACCATTACATCTAAATTTTCTAAAAACAGATTTCACCCCGTTCAAAAACGCTTTAAAGCCCACAACGGAACCGATTATGCAGCCCCACACGGAACACCTATTATGACAACGGCATCGGGCGTAGTGGTTGAAACCGGCAGAACCTCTGGAAACGGAAATTACGTAAAAGTAAAACACAACAACATGTACAGCACCCAATATTTGCACATGTCTAAAATATTGGTTCGTCGTGGGCAAAGTGTAACTCAAGGTCAAGTAATTGGTAAAGTAGGAAGCACCGGTTTAGCTACAGGACCTCATGTTTGTTATCGTTTTTGGAAAAATGGCATCCAAGTTGATCCATTAAAACAAAAATTGCCCACATCATTAGCAATGGATAAAAGCGATTTATCAACCTATTTATCACAGATAAAACCAGTAAAAAAAGCTATAGAAGACAAACTTATAGAAAAATTTGAAAATTAATGTCGTTACCAAAAAATAACCCTACCGAAACAAAAACGTGGCAAAATTTGCGCGAACATTTTTACGAAGTTCAATTTGTAAAGATGCAAGAGCTTTTTACCGCTAATCCTAATCGTGTAAACGATTTTAATATTGTTTGGAATGATTTTTTAGTCGATTTTTCCAAAAACAGAATTACCAATAAAACTATTGATTTGTTGGTGCAGCTAGCAGAAGAAGTAGATTTAAAATCGGGAATCAACGCACTTTTAAGCGGAGAAACCATTAATGAAACCGAAGATCGAAAAGTACTACATACCGATTTAAGAAAAGAACCTGCAAACCAAACCGAAGAAGTTGCTACAGCTTTAAAACAAATGCAACAGTTTACAGAAAGCGTAATTTCGGGTAATATTAAAGGATCAACAGGAAAAGCGTTTACAGATGTTATAAATATCGGGATCGGAGGTTCAGATCTAGGTCCAAAATTAGTTACCGAAGCCTTGGCAGATTACAAAAATCACTTAAATGTTCATTACATATCAAACATTGATAATGATAGTATAGAATGTTTAAAAAACAAATTAAATGCCGAAACTACTTTAGTTGTAATGGTTTCAAAAACATTTACAACCTTAGAAACTATTAGCAATGCAGATATTTTTAAAAATTGGTTGTTGCAAAATGGTTTAAAGGCCGAAAATCATATCGTGGCGGTTTCATCAAATATTCCGGAAGCGGTAAAATATGGTATCGAAATTAAAAATATATTTCCCATGTGGGATTACGTGGGCGGACGTTATTCATTATGGAGTGCCGTTGGTTTAAGTACCGCATTGTCTATTGGGTTTGCTGATTTTAAAGAACTTTTAAACGGAGCCAATAAAATGGATCAACATTTTTCTAAAACTCCTTTTAAAGAAAATATTCCGGTTATTTTAGCATTGATATCTATTTGGTATAACAACTTTTTTTGTTTTGAAACCGAAGCAGTTGTTCCGTATGTAGATAAATTAAAAATGTTACCTGCTTATTTGCAACAGGTAATTATGGAAAGTAACGGAAAAAGTGTAGATAGAAACGGTAGTGTGGTAAATTATGAAACAGGAACCATTGTTTGGGGCGAAGTTGGTACAAACTCACAACACGCATTTTTTCAGTTGTTTCACCAAGGAACAAAAATTATTCCGACAGATTTTATTGGTTTCATAAATCCATTTTATCCAAGTGATTTGCACGATTTGCTAATGGCGAACTTTTTTGCTCAAACCGAAGCATTGATGAATGGTAAAGAAGGAAATTATCATACCGATGACCAAACCGATAAAAATGCTGTTTATAAAGATTTTAAAGGTAACCGACCATCAAATACCATATTAATTGATAAGCTTACACCAGAATCATTAGGCAGTTTGCTGGCTATGTATGAACATAAAACGTTTGTGCAGGGTTTTATTTGGAACATTTATAGTTTTGATCAGTTTGGTGTAGAATACGGAAAGGTTTTGGCAAACAACATTAAAACCGAATTGCAAGCTAACGAAATAAAAAAGCACGATTGTTCAACTACTTTTTTGCTGAATCATTACTTAAAAAACAAAAGCGAAAACTAATTAGTTTTCGCTTTTGTTTTATCAACGTTTTTTTAATAGTTTATTTTCTTCTAATATGATTAACAAACTATCGTTTGATATCCCGTTGTTTGATTTAAAATTTAAGTCGATGATAACCGATTCTGGAACGTAATTGTCAAAATCTACATTTAAAATTTCAAGCATTTCACTTACACTATATTCATCAGATTGAATAATCTTTATTTTACCTTCTTCTGTTTGTTCAAAAGTAATGGTTTTATCATCCGTTAAACTTACAAATAATTGATGCTTAACTTGCAGTTCGTAATCGTTCGTTTTAATATCAATAGTATCAACAAAAAACATAGATAAGCTTCCTAATAAAAATATTGCTGTAAAGTTCCATAAGGCATGATACAGAAAGCTTAGCCAAAAATTAAAACGTACACGTAAATAAGCAAGTATAAATCCGCCAGTAAGTTGTGTGAGTATCAAAATGGGCGAGAGTACTATAAATGTCCAACTAAAATTCGCATAATTACTAATATGAACTATTCCAAAAATAATAGATGAGGAATAAATAAATATTGGAAAATATTTTTCCCATTGTTGCTCAGTAAAAAAAATTTCGACTAATCCTTTACGGCGTAAACCTAATCTAAAAAAAACTTCCTCAATAAAAGGAACAAGTAAAATTAGTAGTAAAAAACTTAGTACAATATTAAAATTTAATTCAGTAGCATTTTCAATTGCAAAGTATTTATCTATTAAATAGATCACGGGAAGGTAAATTGCGAGAAGAGCTAATTCTGCTAGGAAAAGCGTAAAAAACACTTTCCATTTATTTCCTGAAGAATCGCGTAAATCTTTAGGGTGTTTAATAAACTGCCAAAAATCAAGTAATATCTGCTTCATTAAAAATTGAATTTTTGCAAATATAAACCTTAAAACAAACTTCCTTGTATTTCTTTGGGTTTTCCAAGTAGCGGAAACTCTTTATAAACTTCGTATTGCTTAATTTGTAGATTAAATTTTCGCAAACTTAAATGAGTAACAGGAAACGAAATATCAATATTTTGAAACATTTGTTGAGCAATTTGTAATTGTTTTTGACTTAATTGCCTACCTATAGTTAAATGCGGTGTGGTTGTTTGATGCTCTTTTTTCATCGTTGTTACTTCATTTAAAATTTGCTTCATAATAGATGACATTTTATCTGTTGAATCCTCACTTGGTTTTATATAAAAAGCACCATTATTATATTGGTTAAAACTGTTACAATGCATTTCAAATGGTTCAATTTCAGATGCAATCCGTTCTAATTGTATAAAAAATCGATCTTCTTGCGATACTTCGCTAAAGAATTCAAAAATAGAAAAATGTGCCAATGCATTTTTACTTTTAAAACTTCCGGTTTTGGCTGCTAAATTCAATTTCATCTCTTTAACTAATGTAATTGTTTGAACATCTGGCATAAAAACAACCGAATATTTATTCATATAATTTTTTTTATTCAAATATCGCAATAACCTTTTAATTAAAGAATTAAAGCTGGTTTTTAATTAAATAATTGCGAATTTTTAAATAACTTTACCCTCAAACAATTTTTTAAAAATGAACAACACACTTAAAGTTTCTGTAAATAAAGAACACCACTTTGATTTTACAGAAGAGCAAATGCAAACTGCTGATGCAGTGAGCTTGGATCAAAAAAACTTTCATGTGTTACACAACAATACTTCGTATCATGCCGAAGTTGTGAACACCGATTTCATCAACAAAACATATACAGTAGTTGTAAATAACAACGAGTATGTAGTGTCTATCGCCAACCATTTAGATCAATTAATTAAAGAAATGGGCTTTGAAGTAGGTAAGGCAAAAGTAGTGAACGCAATTAAAGCACCTATGCCAGGATTGATTTTAGAGATTAATGTTGCGGTAGGTCAGGAAGTTCAAGAAGGTGATAATTTATTGATTTTAGAAGCTATGAAAATGGAGAATAGTTTTGATTCTCCTCGTGCAGGAGTAATAAAATCGATCGCTGTTGAAAAAGGACAAGCAGTAGATAAAGGTCAATTGTTAATTGAATTTGAGTAAAAATTTCATAGAAAAAAGGAATTAAAACTATTTCAGAAAAATTAATCAAATAATATTGTCATTCCGAACTTGTTTCGGAATCTCAAAAATTTTATAAGCGTAATGAGAAGCTGAATCAAGTTCAGCTTGACAACAAAAGCAGTTTATTTTTCGTTTTAGTACAAATTTCTTTTCTCTTTTATCTTGATAAAAAAATGAAAAAAATATTAGTTGCAAACCGTGGTGAAATTGCACTACGCGTAATGAAAACAGCAAAGAAAATGGGAATTAAAACCGTTGCTGTTTATTCGGTTGCCGACCGTCAATCGCCTCACGTAAAATTTGCTGATGAAGCAGTTTGTATCGGTGAGGCGCCTTCAAATCAATCGTATTTATTAGGTGATAAAATTATTGAAGTATGTAAAGAATTAGGTGTTGATGGGATTCACCCAGGATACGGATTCTTATCAGAAAATTCAACATTTGCAGAATTAGCAGAGAAAAACAATATTACGTTTATCGGACCAAAATCGCACGCTATGCGCGTAATGGGAGATAAATTAGCTGCAAAAGATACCGTAAAAGTGTACGATATTCCTATGGTTCCTGGTTTAGACCACGCCATCACAGATATCGAAGAAGCGAAACAAGTGGCGAAAGAAGTTGGTTTCCCAATTTTAATTAAAGCATCTGCTGGTGGTGGTGGAAAAGGAATGCGTTTGGTTGAGAAAGAAGAAGATTTCGAATCTCAAATGCAACGTGCCATTTCTGAAGCAACTTCAGCTTTCGGAGACGGATCGGTTTTTATTGAAAAATTCGTAGCATCTCCACGTCACATCGAAATTCAGGTTATGGCTGATACACACGGAAACGTAGTGTATTTATTCGAACGTGAATGTTCGGTTCAACGTCGTCACCAAAAAGTGGTTGAAGAAGCTCCTTCGGCTGTTTTAACTCCCGAAATTCGTAAAGCCATGGGTGAAGCTGCTGTAAAAGTGGCTAAATCTTGTGATTACGTGGGTGCGGGTACGGTTGAATTCTTATTAGACGAAAACAAAAATTTCTATTTCTTAGAAATGAATACACGTTTACAAGTAGAGCACCCTGTTACAGAATTAATTACAGGAATCGACTTGGTTGAAATGCAAATTCGTGTAGCTCGTGGCGAAGTGTTACCAATCACTCAAGACGATTTACAAATTAAAGGGCACGCATTAGAATTACGTGTCTATGCCGAAGATCCATTAAACGATTTCTTACCATCAGTTGGAAATTTAGAAACGTACATTTTACCAACAGGTGAAGGTGTTCGTGTAGACAATGGTTTTGAACAAGGTATGGATGTGCCTATTTATTACGATCCCATGTTATCAAAATTGATTACGTATGGTAAAGATCGTAACGAGGCGATTCAATTAATGTTGAAAGCCATTCAAGAATACAAAGTAAAAGGTGTAAGCACTACGTTGCCATTCGGAACGTTTGTTTTTGAACATGATGCATTTGTTTCAGGAAACTTTGATACCAATTTCGTTAAGAAATTTTATAGCGCAGATATCATTAAAGAAAACCAAGCAAAAGAAGCAGAAGTAGCTGCTTTAGTAGCTTTGAAACAATATTTTGCAGATCAAAAAGTTTTACGCGTACCAACGAAGTTATAATTATATACCACAGATTTAATAAAATCAATTAAGTATTATGTCAAACAAAATCACATTCATATTAATTAGTTTTGTTCTTTTCAGTTGTAAAAACAATTCTGAAGTAGAAAAAACTGATAATTCTGTTGTCACGGAAATAAGTAAGGAAAATACAGATTCTGAAATTAACAGAAAGTTAATTGAAATTTGTAAGAATATGGATGGTGTTATCGACGCTGATATTTTAGATGATAAATTAACAATTAGAGCTAATATTTCAAAGGTTGAAGGACAAAAATTAAGTGAAGGAATGCTTAAAGAGATTAGAGAATATAATCAAAATATTAATACTGTTATTGTTTTTGATGTAGGTTTTGATTTAGTTGGGCATTCGGGTAAGAAATAATCATCTGTGCATCTGTGGAAAAAAAGAATAAAAACTATGAATACAAAATTCGATATTTTAAATAAAAAATTAGCTGAAGCCAAATTAGGTGGAGGTGAAAAACGTATTGCAGCGCAACACGGTAAAAAGAAATTAACGGCTCGTGAGCGTATTGAATACTTCTTTGACGAAGGTTCTTTCGAAGAAATCGGAGCTTTTGTAACCCACCGTACCAAAGATTTTGGTTTAGATAAAGAACATTATTTAGGTGATGGTGTAATTACAGGTTACGGAACAGTAAACGGACGTTTAGTGTACGCTTTCGCTCAAGATTTTACGGTTTTCGGTGGAGCTTTATCTGAAACACATGCAGAGAAAATCTGTAAAGTAATGGATATGGCATTGAAAGTGGGTGCGCCAATGATCGGATTAAACGATTCTGGTGGAGCTCGTATTCAAGAAGGCGTTCGTTCGTTAGGTGGATATGCAGATATCTTCTTCCGCAACGTACAGGCATCGGGAGTTATTCCACAAATTTCTGCTATTATGGGACCTTGTGCTGGTGGTGCGGTTTACTCGCCTGCTATGACCGATTTTACGATGATGGTTGAAGGATCTTCTTATATGTTTGTAACAGGTCCAAATGTGGTTAAAACCGTTACTAACGAAACCGTTTCTGCTGAAGAATTAGGTGGAGCATCAACGCATTCAACTAAATCCGGAGTGGCTCATACCACTTCTGCGAACGACGTAGAATGTTTAGAAGATGTGAAACGTTTATTAAGCTATATTCCTCAAAATAACCAAGAAGTTGTTGAAGATTTGCCATACCAATTAGGTGACGAGTTACGTGAGCAATTAAATACGATTGTTCCTGATAACGCGAACAAACCTTACGATATGCACGACGTAATCAACAACGTGATCGATGAGGATTCTTTCTATGAAATTCACAAAAACTACGCAGAAAACATCATCGTTGGTTTTGCTCGTATCGCTGGAAAATCAGTAGGTATTGTTGCAAACAACCCAATGTTCTTGGCAGGATGTTTAGATGTAAATTCATCAATTAAATCGGCTCGTTTTGTACGTTTCTGTGATGCGTTCAACGTTCCATTGTTAGTATTGGTAGATGTACCAGGTTTCTTACCAGGAACAGACCAAGAGTGGAACGGAATTATTGTACACGGAGCGAAATTATTATATGCTTTATCGGAAGCTACTGTGCCAAAAGTAACGGTTATTACACGTAAAGCGTACGGTGGTGCTTACGATGTAATGAACTCAAAACACCTTGGTGCCGATATGAACTTTGCTTGGCCAGGTGCAGAAATTGCAGTTATGGGAGCTAAAGGAGCGTCAGAAATTATCTTTAAACGCGAGATTGCCGAAGCAGCTGATCCAGCCGCTAAATTAGCAGAAAAAGAAGCAGAATATGCCGAAAAATTTGCCAATCCATATCGTGCAGCTCAACGTGGATTTATTGACGAGGTAATTTTCCCACAAGATACCCGCCGCAAATTAATCAAAGCATTCAAAATGTTAGAAAATAAAGAAGTAGCTACACCTAACCGTAAACACGGAAACATTCCGTTGTAGTCTTTTTAGATGTGAGATATTAGATATTAGAAAACCGTTCATCGTTCACTGAGCTTGTCGAAGTGATAGGAACGGTTTTTTTATTTCCCACAGATTCACAGATATAAATTAACACAGTTCATCCTGAACTTGTTTCAGGATCTCAAAATCTATGCTATGCGAAACTGACCCGAGTCTGCGAATAGTACGAAGTAAAACAAGTTTAGCTTGACAAAATAGAAAACCGTTCCACGGTCACTGAGTTTTGTCGAAAATATTTTGAACAATTTTTTTGGTATATTGCAAGAAAATGAAAATTCAATTTATCATATTCTTTTTCATTTCAGTTATTTCGATTTCATATTTCTCACGCTAACGCATGCATCTTACTAGTTCAAAGAATTTGAAAACCACTGGGTAGCACAACAATGCTAAACGAGAGGAATACAAGATAAAGCCTGAGCAATAGAAGATCAAGCCCGAGGAATGCAAGATCAAGCCCGAGGAATGCAAGATCAAGTCTGAGGAATAGAAGATTAAGTCTGAGGAATGCAAGATCAAGTCTGAGGAATGCAAGATCAAGTCTGAGGAATGGAAGATCAAGTCTGAGGAATGCAAGATCAAGTCCGAGAAATAGAAGATGAAGTCCGAGGAATACAAGATTAAGTCTGAGGAACACAAAATCAACCGTAAGGAGTACAAGATTAAAAATAAAAGATTTGTAATCTAAAATAGAGATTTTAGTCATTAAAACCTCGTTTAAATTCAAATAAAGATAGCTTCTCTTATAGTTACATTGTTTTATATTCAAATATAAATCCACATAATGCTTATCAAATTTTAAGGAATAAGAAGCATTACATATCCCAATTTATACTATTTTTATAAAAAAAACGTTTCAATCTTTGAAATCAAGTCTGTATGAAATTTTATTATCAAATATTTTTCTTTTTAGTATCGTTTGTATCGGTAGCACAAACAAATCAATTGTGGAAAGGTTATTATTCTTACCAAGAAACTAAAGCTATTGAAAAAGACGATCAAAACATATACGTTGCAACAGATAACAGTGTTTTTGCTTATAACGAGTATAGTAAAGAAACCGAGATTTTTAATACCGTAAGCGGCTTAAAAATTAATGAAATTAGCACATTGGCTTATGCCAAAGATTATAAAAAACTGGTTGTAGGAAGTGCCAACGGAAAAATAGCCATTATTGATTTGGCTGCAGATAAGATTTATCATTTAAACGACATTTTTTTAAAAACCAACATTCCAGATAATCAAAAGAAAATAAATAAAATCATTATACATGCTGGTTATGCTTATTTGGCTACAGGCTATGGTATAACGGCGGTTCGGTTGAACGACAATCATTTTGGTGATACCTATTATGTTGCTGTTGGCGGAGAAATGATCAATGTAAAAAGTATCGCGGTTTTTAATAATCATATTTATGCAGCGGTAGAAAATGAAGGTCTTAAAAAAGCATCAATGAACACCAATTTAATAGATTATAACAATTGGCAGGTAATTGATTTTGATAATTGGATAGAATTGACAACCTTTTCAAATAAATTAATCGGAGTTAAAGATGATTTGTTCTTAAACACTATTTCTGCTTCAAACCAAATTGACGAAGTAGGTGATGTTTGGGGCGGATTTTTAAAGTTTAGTGTTTCTGGCGATATTTTAATTGAAATTACAAAAGAAGCAGCTCGTTTACGTTCTACAGATTTATCTGTTTACAACGAATTTATATATTCATTTGATGAAAAAGGAGGAATAAGTGATGCTACTTTTTCAAACGGAAATTATTATCTAGCAGCTAATAAAAACGGTGGACTAAAAGTACCGTTAGAAAATAAAGAAAATATCGAAGTTGTTTCACCAAGTGGTCCGTTAAGCAACAATATTTCTTCTGCTGTAGTTAATAATAAAGATCTTTGGTTAACTTTTGGGGGTTACGGTATTGATATGAACCCATACGAACCTAACGGTTTAACCAAATACGGCATCAGCACTTACAAAAACATGCTGTCGTGGGAACATATTTCTAACGAACAATTAAACGGCTTGCAATCAACAGTCAATATCAGTTTTAACCCACAAAAACCAAATTTTGCATACCTAAGTACTTTTAACGATGGGTTAGGGGTTTTTAATATAAACGAAAAGCAAATAACGGTTTATGACGATACAAATACCGATGTTTTTATACCTATTATCCCAACCGATTTACGTATTTACGGTGTAACTTTTGATAGAAACGGAACAGGTTGGATGACCAACACGGCAGGAATGAATCCTACTTTGATTACTATTGATAAAAACAATCAATTTAATAAATATACATCAGATATTTTTGTGAGCAACAACCCAGGAAGTGATGCGTATTTTAGTCCAATAATAGATAAAAACAACACAAAATGGTTTGCTAGCCGCTTAAGTGGTTTATATGCTTTTAACGAAACAAAAAGTAATAAAGCAATGAAGATTGATACCGGAGCTGGTACCGGCGCATTGCCAAATATTTCGGTTCGATCTATTGCTTTAGACTATAAAAACGAATTATGGATTGGTACAGCAAGGGGGTTAAGAGTGGTAAGAAACATTGATCAGTTTTTAACTACACCTCAATTAACAACAACAAATATTATTATTGAAGAAGAAGGTAAAGCACAAGAACTATTTTTTGAACAAGATATTTTAAATATAACTGTTGATGGATCTAACAATAAATGGGTATCGGTTGCAGAATCGGGTGTTTTCTTAATTTCAGATAAATACGAAACGCTTTACAATTTTACCACAGCCAACTCGCCATTACCTAGTAACGATGTTACGGCGGTTACTATAAACGGTTCTACTGGCGAAGTATATTTTGTAACACGCCAAGGTATGGTATCTTTTAAAAACTTTGCAACTACTCCATTGACAGATTTAGACAATATTAAAGTGTATCCAAACCCAGTGAAACCTGGTTTTTCGGGCGATGTTAAAATAAGTGGATTGGTAAGCGATGCTACTGTGAAAATTACCGATATTGCCGGAAATTTAGTACACGAAACAAAATCATTAGGCGGAACCGTAACTTGGAACACGCTTTCTTTTTCAGGATCTAAAGTGCCTTCTGGCGTGTACATGATTTTTATTACTTCGCAAGATGGCGAATTAGACGCAGTTAAAAAAGTGATGATTATTCGGTAATGCATATTAAAACCGAAGCCATTGTTTTAAGTGCCTTGCGTTATCAGGAAAAAAGTCTGATTGTGAAATGTTTTACCCAACATTTTGGCTTAAAAACCTATTTTGTACGCAATGCGTTTTCGGCAAAAAATAAAGGATTAAACAGTGCATATTTTCAACCGTTGAATCAGTTGTATATTGATGCTGTTCACAAAAACAAAGGCGCTTTAGAGTATATTTCTGAATTGAAGCTGGCATATCCTTATCAGACCATTTCGTTGGAATTTTACAAAAACAGTGTCAGCATTTTTATTGCCGAAGTTTTAAGTCACAGCATAAAAGAAGAGCAGCCAAATAATGACTTATTTCTATTTTTAAAAACCGCTTTGGTTTGGTTTGATGAGCATTCTTTTTCGCCCGATTTTCATTTGTGGATTTTAATTAATCTTACAAAATATTTAGGTTTTTATCCTGACGATTCCGATAAAGATTCAATTTATTTCAATCCGAACGATGGCAGTTTTACCATGCATTATACACCCAATTGTTTTAATGAAGACGAAACGGCTTTATTCCGTAAATTGTTCGATCTTTCTGTAAACGATAAAAAAGTGGTACTGACAAACACGCAACGCAGATCGCTTTTAAAATTATTGATACTTTATTATCAAACCCATATTGTAGGATTTAAACAAGTCAAATCAATAGAGATTTTATCGGAACTTTTTTAATAAATTTTACTTCACAACAACCGTTTGAATGTTCGCAAATTCGTACAAAGCAAAGTGTGATAATTCGCGCCCGTAGCCGGAATTTTTAATACCTCCAAACGGTAAATGCGGATCTGACACTACCATTTCGTTAATGAATAAAGCGCCTTCATCAAACAAATGCAGGTAATTATCTAACTGCTGTGGGTTATCAGTAAAAATACTTGCACCCAATCCATAGTTCGATTTGTTGCTTAATTCAATAGCTTCGTCAATGGTTTTAAAAGGCATAATGGCTGCAACCGGACCAAAAGTTTCTTCGGCAAAAACAGGCATATCAACAGAAACATTTGTAACGATTGTTGGTTCAAAAAAAGCTCCGTTACGTTTACCTCCTGCAATTATTGTTGCGCCTTTTGCTACACTTCTTTCCAATTGATTTTCTAATTCAATCGCTAAATCTTCTCGAGCCATTGCTCCAAAAGTTACCGTTTCATCGTATTTATCGCCAAAAATCAAACTGCTTAATTTCTGTTTGAACAAATCAACAAACTGACTGTAAACATCTTCGTGAATTAAAAATCGTTTAGAGGCAATACAACTTTGTCCGGCATTTTGCATGCGTGCGCTAACAGCTTTTTCGGCAGCATAGTTTAAATCGGCATCGTTTAAAACAATAAAAGCATTGCTTCCGCCTAATTCCAACACACACTTTTTAAGGTGTTTCCCCGCCGTTTCTGCAACCGATTTTCCTGCATGTTCGCTACCTGTTAGTGAAACGGCTTTAATAATTGGATTGGAAATGACGTTAGCAACTTCACTGCTTTTTATAAAAAGATCTTTATAAATCGGGAAATTAATGGTATCTACATTAAAAACATTTTCTAATGCTTTGGCACTTAACGGCACATTGCTTGCATGTTTCACCACAAATACGTTTCCGGTAAGTAAACTAGGAACAACAAACCTAAACACCTGCCAAAACGGAAAATTCCAAGGCATAACACCCAATAAAACTCCCAACGGACGAAACGTAATATAGCTTTTACTAAAACCGGTTTTTATTTCTTGGTTTTCCAGAAACTTTGCTGCATTTTCTATGTAATAATCGCACAAATAAGCACATTTCTCCACCTCGGCAAGCGCTAGTTTTATAGGCTTGTTCATATCGGTTGTGATGGCATGTGCGTAATCGTGTTTGTTTTTAAGCAACTTTTCTCTAATGTCTTTTAACACTAAAATACGGTCATTCAACGAAAAATCGCGCCATTTTAAAAAGGAACATTCAAGAGTTTCTAATATAGTATTTGGAGAATCTGAAATCATGATAAATCAATCTTTTGATAAAGTTACAAAAAACGAATAGATTTCAGTCTAAATGGAAGAACAAAGACTATCGTTTGTTAAAAGCAAATTTTAGTTTCTGTGGAATATATTCTTTGAAACGACGGTCTGAAGAAATAAGTGTTAGTTTTTCGGTAATAGAATGTGCAATGATTGCATGGTCAAAAGGATCGTTGTGACCTTCTGAAATTTTTATTGTAGTTAGTTTTTTTATATGCTCTTTTGAAAAGGGTAGAATTTTTATAAAAAAATCTTTTTCTATCACAGAAACCATTTCAGATGAAGTTTTAAACATTTTACTTTGCTGTATTTTTTTAATACGATACAACTGTACTAACTCTGTTACAGATATAGAACTTGTATAGAGTTGATTGTTGTAATCGTCCAAAATATCTCTGGTTTCTTCAGATATATTATCTAACTGTCCCGAAACTAAAAAAACTAAAATATTTGTATCTAATAAATAGCGACTCATACTTATTTCAAGACGGCTCTCATATCCAAAATCTTACCTGTACCGGCATATTTTAATGCCGTAAGCCATGTTTTAGAAATTCTTTTTTTGTTTGTTTTTTCAACGGTTTTATTCTCTGTTTTTGTTTTCATTTGGCAAATCATTATTTACAAAGATATAAAAAAGTAATTAATTGATATTTAGTGTTCTAATACATTAATACGTTGCTTTTATCAACCCAGCCAATGGTGTCGTTTTGCAGCTGAATTTTAATCCATTGATTGGTTTCTTCCTGTATAAATCCTTTTTCGCCTTCGTTTAACGTGGCTGTTATCTTGGCAACAGATCTTGGTTCATTCATTAACAAAACATCTTTATCTTTTACAATAACGTAATTGTTCATCAACAAATAATCAGATTGATTTTTCGATATAAAATAACTTCCGATACTAATTGCCAACGTAAAAATACTTAAGGTAAAAAGTGCTTTTTTAGCCGTTGCATTATTGTTTAAACGATAAATTACAAGTGCAATAACCGTTAAAAACATACTTGCAATTGCCAGATAAGCCCACGTATTTGGTTTTAAAAAATTAAAAACACTGTACAACATTTGCTGTTGTGGAATGGGTAAATTGCCTTTTGTAACTTTGGTTTTAAGCTTTTCGGCAAAATTCAGGTTAATACGTGCAGGTTCGTAATCTGGTTGCAGTTTCAACGATTTTTCCAAATGATAAATGCTTAACCCCGTACTCTGTAAACGCAAATAGGCTGTACCTAAATTGTAATGCAGCGCAGCATTTAAAGAATCTGTCTTAACCAATTTTTCAAAAACCTGTGCAGATGCAGCATAATTTTTCTGGTTAAAAGCGTTTATTCCTTTAGTAAAAAGCGCATCGTTATTTTCCTGAGCTTGTAAACCCAACGAAAAGCAAAAACTTAAAAAAAGTATCAATAACTGTTTCATATTACTTTTTTATTTGTTTATCGATTGAATTAATCAACTGTACCGCCAGATCGTAATCTTTCTGCATGGTTTGAATATCCATTTGAGCGTATCGAGCCATTTCACAGGTTGTTTTTATCGATATAAAGGTCGAAATATCCTGATCGCTAATCTGATTGTTTTGTAACAATTCGGTAATGGTATCGTTACTCATTTCGGTGGTTTCAATTTTCAATTTCGCCTTTAAATAGTTGTGCAGGCATCGTTCCAAAGCCTCGTAAAAAGCTTCTTTGTTTCCCATTTGGGTTTTAGCAGCCGAAAGGTATTTTTTAGCCAGTTTATTGCTTGCTTTTAGTTTATTCCCGCTCACATCGCCCGTTTTTTTGTCGGATACATTTTTAGCCACAAACACCATTGGCAACAGCAATAAAGGCGCTAACCACCAAACGTAAAACGAATTGTTGTGCGTGATGAAATTGCCGTTAAACCATTCAATGTTTTTGTTTAAAGGTTGTATTTCTGTTTTGCTACTTACCACTTCGGCTTTGTTGTTCATAGAAGCGTTTGTAGGCAGTTCGGGACCATCGGTTACTTCAATGGTGATAGGTTGCGATGTTATGGTTTTATAGGTTTTTGAAGCCGTATCGAAATACGAAAAAGTAATCGGTTCAATAGTGTAAGTACCTTTGTATTGCGGCACAATTACATATTTTTCGGCTTTTGAACCTTCCATTCCTGCCGATATACTTTTGTTTACACGGTTGATTTTTTCAGGATCGTACAATTCCAACGCCGTTGGCGCAACCGGTTTTGGCAAGGTCAACAAATCTAAATTTCCTTTTCCTTGAACGGTTAGGGTTAACTCTAAAGGTTCGTTTGCCTTTACCGATGTTTTGTTTGCTTGAACACTAAACTGATACGAACCAACAGCACCGGTATAACCTGCTGGTTGACTGTCTAACGGCAATGGTTTTACTTGAATGGTTTTTGTTCCCGATGAATATACTTTTTTGCGAATGCCAATTTCGGGCGTGCCAAAAACATCCGAACGACCTGTATAATACTGTTCGTCTAACTCAATTTCTAGCGGATCAATTTTTAAAGTTCCGTCTTTTTGTGGTAATAAAACAGCTTTATGCAAGGCAAGGTAGCGGTAACTTTTACCGTTTAATTCGGCACGCGTTACGCCTTGCTGTTTTTGTTCGATCATGTGGTTCCAGAAATTCTGATACTTTGGCATGTTTTTCACAGCCATGGTGTTAAATCCTGCCTGATCGCTTACGTATAAACCGTATTCAACAGTAATGGGTTCGTTAACAAAGGCACTGCTTTTTGATACTTTTGCAACCAAATGAATGCCTTGTCCCATGTTTTTTGGAAGCTGTTGTTGCTGACGTTGACGGCGTAACAACTCTTCTTCCATTTCATCAAAAATAGCAAACGGATCGCGACGACGTTGTTGTGGTCTTGGTTGTTCTTGCACAGCATCACCCACTTTTACAGTAACAGGTTGTGATTTATACACTTTGCCTTCAAACACAACAGAAGCCGATCCAATCACTAAATTTCCCTTCTTTTTAGGTTGAATAAAGAACGAAAAGCTTTTTTCCATACTGGTTTTTCCATTTACCCAACTGTGGCTAACAGACTGCATAGGTCCGCCAACAACTTCAAATCCATCAAACGATGGTCGTTTAAAATCGTCGCCGTCATCGGTCATGGTGAAACGTACTTCTACTACTTGATTAATTCCAATAGACTGACTGCTAACTTGGGTTTTAATTTGAAACTGTGCCCAAGTAGCTATGCTTGTAAATAAAGCTAAAAACGTATATATGAAATGTTTTGCGTACATAGTTTTTACCAATCTTTTTGTGTGGGTGACGATACCGGTTTGCCTTTTTGCTCACGACCCTGAATACGTTCGCGAACGCCTTGTTCATGATTGTCTAACGCTTTTAACATGTTTTCCATTTGTTGTTTAGACTGGTTTTGCTTTTGTTGCTGCGGATTTGGTTTAGGCTGTTCTTTGTCTTTATCGCCTTTGTCATCTTTTCCGTCTTTATCTTGTTGATCTTTTTTATCCTGATCGCCTTTATCGTCTTTTTTATCTTTATTTTGATCGTTCTTGTCTTTCTGATCCTTGTTTTGATCGTCTTTCTTGTCCTGATCTTTTTTGTCTTTGTTTTGATCCTGATTTTGCTTGTTGTCTTTATTATCTTTATTCTGATCAGGATTTTCTTTCTGCATTTTCTTTGCTAACGCATAATTGTAGCGTGTTTTATCATCGTTCGGATTGTTTCTCAAAGCATTTTTATAAGCTTCAACAGCACTTCCGTAATCTTTCAATTTCATAAAGGCATTGCCCATGTTATGAAAAATCTGATGTTTTTCTTCTTTGCTCTTTGCCGATTTTAATGCAGTTTGATACGACGAAACAGCCTCGTTCATAGACTGCATCTTGTAGATACTATTTGCCTTGTTGTATTGTGCGGCAGTATTTTGTTTTTCTTTTGCCGATGCTTTGCGATAGGTTTGCTCTGCTTTGGTGTAATTTTTTACACTAAAACTCTGGTTGCCGTTCGCTAATTCCGATTTATATGATTGTGCCCCAACAGCATTCAGCATAACTAGTTGTACTAATATGATATACCAAAAGTGTTTCATGTTATTTCTCGTTAAATAAATTAATTTTCTTCATCCAAGCTGTACGTCTTTCTAACACCAAACTGTCAATAATCAACAGCAATAAAGCCAAACCGATGAACCATTGAAACTGCGACTGAAAATCGGCAATTTGTTGTGATTCAAAATCGGTTTTTTCTATCTTTTGTAAGGTTTGATCTACCAACTGCAACACCTCATCCGTCTTACTTCCGTAAATAAAAACACCACCGGTACTTTTGGCAATTTCCTTTAAAGTAGCATCGTTTAATTTGGTAACCACGATAGATCCATCGGTATCTTTTTTATAATCGATTGTTCTGCCGTTTTGCTTAATAGGAATCTGTCCGCCATCCGGAGTTCCAACTCCCACAGTAATAATCTTAATGCCTTTATCTTTCGCCATTGCAATAGCATCGCTGATTCCTTCGCCGTGATCTTCGCCATCAGAAATCAAGATCATTACTTTGCTGGTTTTTGGATCATCAAAATAATTACTTCCAACTTCAATAGCTTCACGCAAAGCCGTTCCCATACTTGAAACCATATCGGTATGCATATCCTGAATATACATTTTTGCCATGCTGTAATCGGTAGTAATTGGTAACATTGGAAAGGCCGATCCTGCATAACCTACAATTCCGATACGATCGGATGCCAGATTATTGATAATTTGCGACGCCAATTGTTTTGATTTTCCCAAACGTGATGGCGCAATGTCTTCTGCCAACATACTTTTAGAAACATCAATTGCAAATACAATATCAACACCTTGGCGTTTTACGGTTTCTATTCTTGTTCCGAATTTTGGATTAACCAATGCAATGATTAAAGCGAAAACTGTTACAGCTAGCAATACCATTTTTATAAGCGGTTTGCTTGTGGTTGATGCTTCGGGAGCCAGACGCTTTAAATAGTTACCTGAACCAAATTCGGCAATTTTCTTTTTTTTCCAAACGGTATTCCATAGGTAAACTGCTATTAATATTGGAATTAACAGTAGTAAATAGAAATAAAAAGGTGTATCTAATCCCCACATTTTACACGAATCCTTTAAATAATGTTTTTCTCGAAATAAATTCAACCAGTAATAAAACCAATGCTAAAAGCACTAACGGGCGAAATAATTCGGTACGTTGCACAAACTTCTGCTCGTCGATTTTTGTTTTTTCCAATTGATTTATCTCTTCATAAATATTTTCTAATCGTTTGGTATCTGTTGCACGGAAATATTTACCGCCTGTTTTTTGTGCGATGCTTTTCATTAAATTTTCATCAATCTCCACCTTCATGCGTTTGTATTCCAAATCGCCGTTTGCTTTGATAGATACAGGAGTTTCTGCCATTCCGTTGGTACCAATACCAATTGTGTAAACCTTAATTTTAAACTCTTTGGCAATATCGGCAGCCATTTGCGGATCGATCAACCCGGAATTGTTCACACCATCGGTCATTAAAATAACCACCTTGCTTTTCGCTTTGCTGTCTTTTAAACGATTAACCGCTGTTGCCAAACCAACGCCGATCCCTGTTCCATCTTGAATAATTCTGTCGTACTTAATATCTGCCAACTGATTCAACAACATATTTTTATCACTTGTTACAGGTGCTTTTGTATAGGCTTCGGCAGCATAAACAACAATTCCCAAACGGTCATCGGTACGTTGTTTAATAAAATCGGCAGCTACACTTTTTAAGGCTTCCAAACGGTTTGGTTTTAAATCGCGTGATAACATCGAACCAGAAACATCGGTAGCCAAAACGATATCAACACCGTTTGTAATTTTAGACTTTGTGCTTTTATCTACCGTTTGTGGTCGCGCCAAAGCTACAATTAATGCAGCAAATGCTACAGCACGTAATACAAAAAGCAACGGATACATTTTTGTTAATAAGGTTTTACTGTTTTTAAAACCTTGTATGCTGCTTATTTTTACAGGAACTTTTTCGTTTTTTCTGTTAACGTACCAATACCAGCCCAAAGGCAGTAAAAGTAATAGCAACCAAAAAAACTGCGGATTTAAAAAGGTTATATTACTCATTTGTATTTGCTACATTTAATTGAATGGATTCAATAATTCGTTGATCTATTTTTGCTCCGTATTCATCACCTTCCTTAAACAAAACACTAACTTCCTGAATACCGTTCTGTTGCACAAAAACGTACATATCGTACTGCATTTTTATTGCTTCGCCCGATATAAAGTTCTGCGCTACCAAAGTTCCGGTACCTCTAATTCCGCGAACACCGTCTTGGGTAAATTCTTCGGCATTATAGGTAACATCTTTTGCACCGTATTGTTTTGCTGTTAGATCAAGCTTATATTTCAACATTTGATCTAAACTAATAGAATCATTTGTTTGCGTTACGGTTGTACCAATTGCGATTATTAATTGAGTTTTAAGGTTTGAATATGCAAAAACGCTGGTTTGCGATTGTTGTTTTTCTTTGTCAGATTGTGGCATTTGAACACGCGTTAACGCTTCGGGCGTGCTTAAGATAACTGCCGGAAAACCATAATCAGACGTTACCCATTCGCGTTCGTATAAGCTTTTGTTCGATGCAAAAATACTCCATTCAACACCCGAACGAACCGCTTGAACTATGTACACAATGCTGGTAACAAAAAGCAATAATGTTGTTACGCCAATTGGAATCCACAAACGCATTTGCTGACGTTTTTTGAAACGACGTTCACGCAGTTTTACACGTTCTGACTGTTCTTCTGAAAAACGCGGAATGGCTTTATCAATTGAAACCGAAATAACTTCTGATGCTCTTCGATCTTGTTCGATCTCGTTCATCATTGGCTCCGATTTTGCAAATTTTACCAAATCGGCAGTTTGCAAAACACGTTTTAAATCGTTAATCGATTCTTTGCTTAATTGTATTTTCTTTGTTTTTATCGTTTGAAAAAGCATCTGAATCACCTCTGATGTTGTTGATTCCTTTGCAGGAATTTCAAAGACTTCTTCGATATAATCCCTAATAACATCGGTCATTTCAGAATAATACGATTTTACATCGCCGTTTAAAACCAATCGTTTAGAATCTAACAACTGTAACTTTTTAGTTACCTTTTCTAATGGCGTTTTGTATAGATCTTCTTCGGTTAAATTTTTATTTTGAATGCGTTTAACTATAAAATAAGCCACCACACCCGCAATGATAGAAAATAGAATACCAAATAAATATTTCCATAATTTATCTGTATCAGTTTCGCTGCCAATCTGTGCTTTAATATCGTGCATTGGCTGTTTTAGCGTATCAACCGTAACATTGTTCACTTTTATGTTGAACAAATTGGTCTGATGATTTTTTCCGTCGATATAAACCGATAAACGCGGAACTACATACGCACCAGAATCAAACTGGGTTAACGTATATTTTTTGATCAGTTCCATGCGTTTTCCGTCTAAAATAGTATCGGTTTTAGATTGCTCCAAAACTTCAAACGGACCAATATTCTGCTGATTAGGAAAAACCACTTTACTGCCTTCGTTAGCGGTTGCCTTAATGGTTAGGTTAAACGCCGAACCTATTTTTATTTGAGTTGAATCTACCGCCGATGTTACCTGGGCAAAACCTGCCAAAGTACATAAACTTAAAAATAACGCAACTACTAATTTGTTCATATTATCGTGCTTTAAAGTAAGCCAATAGTTTTTTAACGTAGCTGTCATCGGTAGCTGTTTTAATAACTCCGGCGCCGCTGCGTGTAAATGTTGTTGTAAAATAATCTTCTAATTCCTGGTAATGTTCGCGGTAGGCTTTACGCACATTGGCGTCGCCTGCGTTTACATATTGTGCCTCGTTTGTTTCGGCATCTTGCATTAAAACGTAGCCAACATTGTTTAAATCTTGTTCACGTTTGTCGTACACTTTTATGCCGGTAACATCGTGGCGTTTGGCTGCAATGCGCAAAATACGGTCGTAATCTTTCGTCATGAAATCAGACAGTACAAATACAATTGCCTTCTTTTTCATTACTTTAGAAAGATATTCAAACGCCTGCCCAATATTGGTTTGATTGCTTTTTGGCTGAAAATTGATCAGTTCGCGAATGATTCTTAAAATATGTGATTTTCCTTTTTTGGGCGGAATAAACAACTCAATTTGATCTGAAAATAAGATCAGACCAATTTTATCGTTGTTCGTTGTTGCCGAAAAAGCCAGTGTTGCGGCAATTTCTGTAACAATATCACGTTTAAAATCGTCGGTAGAACCAAAATCCTGCGATCCGCTTACATCAACCATCAACATCAACGTCAACTCGCGTTCTTCTTCAAAAACCTTTACGTAAGGTTCGCTGTAGCGCGCGGTAACATTCCAATCGATTGCACGAATATCGTCTCCGTACTGATACTGGCGAACTTCGGAAAACGACATTCCTTTTCCTTTGAAAGAGGTATGGTATTCGCCCGAAAAAATATGATCGCTTAACCTACGGGTTTTTATTTCGATTTTTCGAACCTTTTGTAAAATATCTTTTGTTTCCATCTTGTTAGTCTTAATGTCAAATGTCTTAAAGTCGAACTTCCGTGCCTTTATGACTTTGGTCGTTTTGACTTTTGACTTAAGTATTAAGGCACCTCAATTTCGTTAACAATCTTGTTTATGATATCTACGCTGGTAACGTTATCGGCTTCGGCTTCGTAAGTAATACCAATTCTGTGACGCAACACATCTAATACAACTGCACGTACATCTTCTGGAATTACGTAACCGCGACGGCGAATAAACGCATAACATTTTGCTGCTGTAGCCAAGTTGATAGATCCACGAGGAGATGCACCGTAGCTTATGTAAGGTTTTAAACTTTCTAGCTTGAATTGTTCCGGATAACGCGTTGCAAAGATGATATCTAAAATATATTTTTCGATTTTTTCATCCATATAAACCTCTTTCACAGTTTGTTGTGCGCGAAGAATCTGTTCAATAGAAACCACCGAATTAATGGTTGGAACGGTTCCTGCCAAATTTTGACGGATTACCAATCGTTCTTCTTCCAACTTTGGATAATCGATCACGGTTTTAAGCATAAAACGGTCCATTTGCGCTTCCGGTAACGGATAAGTTCCTTCTTGTTCCACCGGGTTTTGCGTAGCCATTACCAAGAATGGTTTTTGCAGTTTATGTGTAGTATCGCCAATGGTAACTTGTTTTTCCTGCATAGCCTCTAACAACGCCGACTGCACTTTTGCAGGAGCACGGTTAATTTCATCGGCTAAAATAAAATTAGCAAAAACAGGTCCTTTTTTAATACTAAAATCGTTAACCTTTACGTTATAAATCATGGTACCAACCACATCGGCAGGTAATAAATCGGGTGTAAACTGTATGCGGCTAAAAGATCCGTCTACAGCTTTAGCAAGTGTATTAATAGCTAATGTTTTAGCTAAACCTGGTACACCTTCCAGTAAAATATGCCCTTGCCCTAACAAGCCAATCAATAAGCGATCAATCATGTGTTTCTGCCCCACAATTGCTTTGTTCATTTCGGCAGTAAGCAAATCAATAAATGCACTTTCACGTTCTATTTTATCGTTGATAGAACGAATGTCAGTCGTGGATGTTGTTGCTTCCATTATATTGTTTTCTCTATGTATTAATTTTCCTTACAAATTGATTAAAATTTATTTGCTTAACTTGTTAACAAATGGTTAAAATACACATTTGTATATTTGTTTTAAGTATGTATTATCATTTTCTTTTTATAATTTTAAGATAAAACTTTAATTGTGATAAACAAACGCCTTTTAATAAAGAATTTACTGGCTCACCATACAGAAAACAGCTTCTTTGATAAAAAGCAGCAGCTAAACTTACATACTTTAGAAGGAAAAGCCAAATTTTTAAAACATGTTTGTTCTTTATCCAATTCAAACCCTTACAATCAGTCTTTTATTTTGGTGGGAATTGAAGACGAGAAAAATACCATAATGGGTATTGATTTTTACGACGACAGTCATATTCAAAACCTATTGAATGCTTATTTGGAAAATCCGCCACAGATTCAGTACGAAAACGTTATTTTTCCGCATCTGGAAAACGGAATGGTGGTTGGCTTGGTGACGATTTATCCGAAGAAAGGAAAATGTTACTTTAAAAAACGAATTTATACTATTGATGAAGGTGCATCGTTTTCACGAATTGGCAGTATATCGCATCCGCAATATCTAACGGTAAAAATAAACAACAGTGAAATTGTAGATAGTATTTTAAAGGCATCGGTTACCAATTTACAAAATACTATTGACAGCGTACTTGATTTTATGACCAACAAACATCCCGACATGAAACCGAAATATCATGTTTTTAAAGAATATTTTACGCTATGTTGGGCTGGTATCGAAAAAGTAAAAAAGGGAGATGTTTATCTGTCTAGGGTTGATATCGAACTAATCAACGAACAGGTGAAAATATTTTATTCGGCACTCGATGAGGTTTCTATCACTTTTAATGATGATGAATTTATAATTACCGAATACGTGAAAATCGGCTTTCGAAAAAACAACAGATACATTCCGTTTAGCGTACAGAAAATTATCTTTAGCGATTCTATGACGTATCAAATTACATCAGAGATTATTTTTGAAACTCCCGAAATAGACAAACGTCATTTGTATCACCTATACAACTATTACACGCTTATATTAAACAAACTGTCGCATTACAAACGCTTAAGCTTAACAGAACAAAACGATTTACAAAACCTTTGTTATTCATTAATGTTATGTTATCTTCACGGCTTCAAGAAAGCGAAAGAAGTATTGATCAATCATAAAGAAGTCTTTAAAAATTACAAACACCCTTTTTTAAACACCTCTTTTAAAGAAGTAATGCGCATTCTTAGAAAACTAAAATACGAAACACAAAATGAGTAATACATTTGTAATTGGCGATATTCACGGAGGCTTAAAAGCATTGCAACAGGTTTTAAACCGAGCAAACGTTACCACCAATGATCAATTGATTTTTTTAGGCGATTATGTTGACGGATGGAGCGAAACACCTGCTGTTTTAGATTTTTTGATTGATTTATCTGCAACCTATTCCTGTGTTTTTATGCAAGGAAATCACGAAGAAATGTTGTTGAAATGGTTAAAAAAAGAAGACGATAACGAACTTTGGCGTTTTCATGGTGGCGAAGCAACTGTTCAAGCATATCAAAATATTTCGTTAGGTGTTATTGAAAAACATATTGTCTTTTTACAAAAATTGAATGAATATTATATTGATGATAAAAACCGATTGTTTGTACATGCCGGTTTTACACATTTAAAAGGCGTGGCATTTGAATACTTTCGAGGAATGTTCTGGTGGGACAGAACGCTTTGGGAAACCGCGATGGCTGTTGACGGTAATTTAAGTCCGGAAAGTGTACGATATCCTCAAAGACTAAAACTGTACAAAGAAATTTATGTTGGGCACACGCCAGTTATACGTTTTGGCGCATCGGCACCCATGAATTTTGCTAATGTTTGGAATGTTGATACAGGTGCAGCTTTTACCGGAAAACTATCTATTTTAAACGTTGATACCAAAGAATATTGGCAAAGTGATTCACTGCCCGATTTATATCCTGCCGAAAAAGGAAGAAATTAATTACAAAAATTTTATATTTGTCAAAAATATCATGATTATGAAAAGATTAGTATTAGCAGTTTGCGCTTTAGTGGGCACAGCAAACGCACAAGCACAGGCATTAAACGAAGTAGAATTAAACATTTTTAACACCATTGTAAACCAGTCGGTTGAAATTGGTTATGAGCATTTTATTGATCAAGACCAGTCTGTTGGAGTAGATTTGTTAATTAACGATCGTTTTTCTTATTACGGGCAAAACAAAAAAGAAGGAAAATTTAAGCAGTTTAACACCAATGCTATTGCTGTAAATTACAGTTTTTATTTTGGCGGTAAAGAAGGTGAGCATGCATCGGGCTTTTACGCGCAGCCGTTCTTAAAATACCGTTTTGGTGATTACGAGCAAGATAAAAAAGTAGCCGAAGGTGTTTACCAAAGATTTACAACCGATATGAATTCATTCATTATCGGAGTAGGAGCGGGTTACAAATTAGTTAAAAACGATGCTTTTACTGTTGCACCTTTTGTAAATATTGGAAGAAACTTTAATGAAGATGTAGCCAAAGAATTTATGGGCGTTGAGTTAAATGCGGGTATTAATATTGGTTACCGTTTTTAATTAGATTTTTTAGATTCATTTCGTCGCTTCGAGTAGCGGAACGCAGTAAAGCCTTTCGACAAGCTCGAACTGACGAAGATTAAATACTATCATAAAGCAAAAAGCTGTTTCAAATTGAAACAGCTTTTTTTGTTTAAAACTCTATGTTTAACTCTACCAAAGTTCTAAACTCTGATAGAGTTTTTTATTTTCTATTTTAGTGACTTTTACCAAATTTTAACTCGGTTTTCCGGTTTAATGTACAACTTGTTTTCTGGTGTAACATTAAAAGCTTCGTACCAAGCATCTAAATTTTGTAAAGGAACATACGAACGGTAAATTCCCGGTGCATGCGGATCAGTTTTAACCTGATTTTTCACATATTCATCACGAGATTTAGTTCTCCAAACAGTTGCCCACGAAATAAAGAAACGCTGTTCCGGAGTAAATCCGTCGATTTTTTCTTGTGGATTATTCTTTAAGAAAATCTGTAAACCATCGTAAGCAGCGGTAATTCCACCTAAATCTCCAATGTTTTCTCCTAAAGTAAAATCGCCATCAACATAAATTCCGCTGAAAGGTTGTAATGCGCTGTATTGTGCTGCCAAGCTTTTTCCTAATTTGGTAAACTGCGTTAAATCGCTTGCTTGCCACCAGTCAACTAAATTACCATCGGCATTGTATCGTGCACCAGAATCATCAAAACCATGCGAAATTTCGTGACCAATTACAGCTCCAATTCCACCATAATTCACAGCTTCGTCTGCTTTATAATCATAGAAAGGCGGTTGTAAAATCGCTGCCGGGAAAACAATTTCGTTATAAGCCGGGTTGTAATATGCATTTACCATTTGTGGCGGCATTCCCCATTTGGTTTTATCAACAGGTTTTCCGTATTCGTCAAAATTCTTTTTAATGTTCCATTGTGTAATGGCTTTCATATTATCGAAATAAGTTCCCTTTTCAGTCGGACTTTTAACGGTTAATTTTGAATAATCTTCCCATTTGTCTGGATATCCGATTTTAATATTCAATTTTGCCAACTTATCTAATGCACCCTGGCGCGTTGCAGGAGCCATCCACGGAAGGTTTTTAATACGATTTTCGTATGCTTTAACCACATTTTCGATCATTTCCTGTGCTTTTTCTTTCGCTTCAGGCGGGAATTTTTTATCTACATATAATTTTCCTAAAGCTTCACCTAACGAACTATTTACAATGTTCACACCGCGCTCTTCGATTGGTTTTTGCTTTTGTGCACCCGATAAAACTTTACTGAAAAACTCCCAGTTTGCTCTTTCTAATTCTGGCGACAACATAGAAGCCGAACCATTGATCACGTTCCATGTTAGGTAAGCTTTTAAATCTTCGATAGGAGTAGTTTTAAGTAATTCGTTCATTTTAGCCAATGCTTTTGGCTGTGAAACCACTACAGAATCTATTTTCTTTAAACCTGTTTTATCAAAATAAGCTGTCCAATTAATGTTTGATGCTATACTTTGCAGTTTGGTAACAGGCATTGGGTTGTAGGTTTTACGATCGTCACGCATTTCTACTTTTGTTAATTCTGCTTCAGAAATTTTTGTTTCAAAAGACAAAACTTTTGCTGCTTTCGCCGTAGCATCTGCTTCATTATTGCCTACCGCTTTCAGCATTCTGGCAACGTGTTTTTCATATTTCTTACGAATTTCTGTTGTTTCGGCATCTTTCAAAAGATAATAATCGCGTTCGCCTAATCCGGTTGATGTTCCGTAAACATATACTACATTTTTGTTTGAATTCAATGCATCAGCACTTACATACGTACCGAATAATCCTGTTCCACCTTCAAAAATAGTAGCCTGAATCAATGCGTTTACATCATCAATTGTTTTAATGGCTGCAACTCTCGCTAAATCAGCTTCGATAGGTTTAATACCTAAATTGGCACGCGAAACCGTATCTAAATAGGTTTTATAAAGATTTACCGCTTTACCTTCATCAGAACTCGATTGTAAATCTTTGTTATTAGCAGCTTCTTTCAGCATGTTTAAAACATCTAGATCGGTGTTTTTAGCAAGCTCGTCAAAACTACCCCAAGTTGATTTATCTGCAGGAATTTCGGTTTTATCGAACCACTTGCCATTTACAAAACGGTAAAAATCATCGCCCGGTTTAACGGTAGTATCCATATACTGTAAAGCGATACCGTGTGTTTGGTTGTCTGTATCGGGCTTGTCTTTTTTACAAGATGCCAATGCCAAAACAGCCACCAAACTTAGTTGTGTTATTTTTTTCATTAGTACAAAAAGTTAATTTTTTAAAATTAGTATAAAAAAATGGCAATTGTTACATTGCCGTTTTTGTTTTCGTTTTTACATTAAACTCTAACAGAGTTTGAAACTCTGTTAGAGTTGTTTTCTTAATTTTACTCTACCTGTTTGTACCAAGTACCGTCTTCAAACAATATAAATTCAATGCCATTGGTTTTGCTGTAAACCAAATGACCAAAAGGTTCTCCATCTAACACATTTTCTTTTAACAGCACAGAATTATTATAGGTTTCTCCATTAAATTCTATGGTGGTAAAACTATCTAATGTTACCGATTTACCAAAAGATTTTGTTACTTTAGAATTAACAATTTCTTGCACAACCAAATCTATAGATGATAAATTATTTTTATTTAATAAAATACTGTATTCAAAGTCATCAAATGAGATATATGAAATTCTTTGGTTAAATTTTGTTATATCACAATCTCTGTTCCTCTCAGCATAATCATCGGTAATTTTAATAACATTCCCATTATACCCAATGTTATCGTCTGTCCATTTTACAACATCATTTAATCTATAAGGTACTATAGTTTTTTCTTGATCTGTTAAAGTGTAAACCGTCAAAGTTTCTTCACATTTGCAACCAACTGTAATAAGAATAAGTAGTAAAAAAGGAAATGTTTTTTTCATAATTGTTAAGATTTAAAACGTCCAATCAGGAGTTTTACAATTTTTTTCTGTAGCAAAAGAACTAAATAAAATAATACACCTTCAAAATATTTTAAGTATTTTTTTATATTTATAAAAGTTAATTTGAAAATTTTGTTGATATGGCAGTAAAGTACAATGTAACGGCAAAGCATAACCCAATAAATGCAGCCGCAGAAAAGAAATGGTATGCAACCGCAAAAAGCGATGGCGAAGTAACCTTTCGCGATTTAAGTAAAGAAATTGCACAAGGCAGTACCACGGTAAGCGACACCGATGTTATGGCAGTTTTAAACGATTTAATAAAAGTATTATCGCGCCATTTAAGCAATGGTAAAATAGTGCGTTTTGGCGATTTTGGGGCATTTGGCTTAACGCTTAGCAGTGAGGGCGCAAATACCGAACAAGCTTTAACGCCAAATTAATTAAAACGGCAAAAATACAGTTTAAGCCTGGTGCCGATTTAAAAGATATGGTTAAAACCCTTACTTACGAAAAGTATAAAAAGTAACCTTTAAAAAAGATGTACTGCTTTTAACCAAAACATGTACATCTTTATTATAAAACCTGTACACCTTTTAGTCAAATAGTGTACAGGTTTTTTTAACCGAGAGAGGATCGTTTGACATTGTAATTGGTGTAAACAATTACTTTACATACAATATTGTATAACAATTTGTTAAATATTTATAAGGTGTTTTAATTGGAAAAACATTATATATATTTATATCGAATAATTAATTAAAATATTTAAAAAAATGAAAAAAATTACTTTATTAGCAGGCTTGTTGTTAACCACAATAACAGTAAGTGCACAAAACTATTATAACTTTACACAAAGCACTGCTACTTATGCAGATTTGGGTACACCTACCAATATGAATGGTAATGCAGCATGGATGTATGATGATTTTGGACCTATTGCTTCTGCATTTCCAGTTTATGTTTTTGGTGAAACATTTCCATCGTTTGGTTTTGAAGATGATAATTTTGTATTAGTTAAAACATTACCTGCGGGTGAAGAGTATGTGTATGTAGCTCCATTATCGGCTTATGTACAAGATCGCAATACTACTGGAACAGGTGCGGGGCAATCACCAATTTCATATAAAGTTGAAGGCACAACAGGTAGTAGAATTTTAAAATTAGAATTAAAAAATGCCGGTTTAGAAGAAGAATTTGATACTGTTGGGACAACTAATTTATTCTTGAATTATCAAGTCTGGTTTTATGAGGCAGATAAGAGTATTGAGTTTAGATTCGGACCAAATAATGTAACAAATATTGCTATGCTGAACAGTGAAGCAACTTATTGGTCTATTTTCTTGTATGAAGCAACAAATGGTGATAAAGCGGGCGCAGTAACTGGTAATACAACTACCCCTACGTATGGCGAATATACAGATGCAACCCAAATTACAACAAACCTAAACGCATTACCTGCCGCAAACACCGTTTATCGTTTTGCAGTTAACCCTTTAGCGGTTAAAGATCAAGAAAAAATTGAGTTTTCCATGTTTCCAAACCCTGCAAGCGATGTGTTAAACTTAACGTTTCCGGAAGCAGTAAACAAACCTTATTCTGTTTACGATTTAATGGGGCGCGAAGTTTTAAAGGGATCTTTAAACAATACTGCACAAGCACAAATTAACGTTAGTACATTACAAAAAGGTTCATACATATTACGCATTGCGGGCAGCACGCAGAAATTTATTAAAAACTAAAAGCTAAAGTTTTTTAAGAAGATTCCTCCTTCAACCTGTACTGAGCATTCTAAGATAAAAACAAGTAATCAAGTAATTAATTTTACAAAAGGTTCATTTCTTTTTG
>NZ_RQTJ01000019.1 GCF_003858535.1 Paenimyroides viscosum | reverse complement strand
TTAATAAATACTAAGGTACTAAATCATCGCAGCGAAAGCTACCGGAGGTTTAGTTCAACATCGGCTTAGCAAAATGCGGGGTTAAGTGCAAAATTGAAATTTAATGCTTCCTTATTCGCAAAAGCTGTTTTGCTTTTGTTTTTTTATTAAATTTACCAAAAGCCACAGCTTTTGCTTCGTTCGGTTCTGAATTGAACTTTCGCTCAATTCAAGCCCGCACTTCGCCAAGCCGCGGCTCGATGTGATGAAGTCCATCTTCGGTGCGTCGGGCGTGGCGTACTCGTCCCAGCTCTTGCTGCGCAGATTCTCGGTCGGGTAATTCACCGACTCCACCTTTTCGACGGCGAAGGGATTGACCTTGCCGGTTGGGTGACTGCCGGCGCTGTAGGCGCGGAAGCGCCCTTGCCCCATCGTGTTGATGAGAGCTTCGGCCATGATGCTGCGCGCCGAATTGCCGGTGCAGAGGATGAGGACGTTATAGATTCTTTCGGTCATGATGTTTCGCTTTCTGGTAGTGGCTGGGGAGCAATGGCGATGGATGAAAGATCGGTGGCCTCGTCGATGACGTGGCCGGCCGCTTTCCGTTCGGAATAGCGGTCTGTCAGTGCTTCACGGTGCGGCCGTACCAGCGCCGTGAAGCGCACCAGTTCTTCCATCACATCGGCTATTCGGTCGTAGTACGGCGAGGGCTTCATGCGGCCCGCCGCGTCGAACTCTTGGAACGCTTTGGCGATACTCGACTGGTTCGGAATGGTGAACATTCGCATCCAGCGGCCGAGCAGACGCAAGGTGTTCACGGCGTTGAAGCTCTGCGAGCCGCCGGATACCTGCATCACGGCCAGGGTGCGGCCTTGGGTCGGCCGGATGCCGGCCATTTCAAGCGGCAGATGGTCAATCTGCGCCTTCATGACACTGGTAATCTGACCGTGGCGTTCCGGGCTGCACCAGACTTGTCCCTCTGACCACTCGGACAGGGCGCGCAGCTCCTTGACGGCCGGGTGATCGTCGCTTTGCACTTGATCGGGCAACGGCAAATCGGACGGGTCGAAGATGCGTGTTTCTGCGCCAAAGAATTGCAGCAGCCGGGCCGCTTCCTCGACGGCCAGCCGTGAGAACGAGCGGGCGCGCAGCGAGCCATACAGCAGCAGGATACGCACCGGCGGGGCGTCGGGTGCCAGCCCGAGCGCCGGGCGCTCGATGGCAAAGGATTTGTCCAAAGCGGGCAAAGAATCGGGGTCGGAAAGATGGCGAAGTCTCATGCCAACACCTTCCCGGCTTCCGTGGTGCAAGACAGGTTGCACACCTGGCCGCCGCAGCAGTTTTCCGTGAGAAAGGCCACCAGGTTAGTGGCCGTCGAAAAGTTCGCCTCGTAGATCACAAATCGGCCTTCTTGCCGCGACGTGACCATGCCGGCGTGTGCCAGCTCTTTCAGGTGGAAGGATAGCGAAGACGGCGGGATGCCGGCCGCTTCGCTGATTTTTCCGGCGGCCATGCCGGCGGGGCCGGCCTGGACGAGAAGCCGGAACACCGCGAGGCGCGATTCTTGAGCGATGGCCGCCAGGGCGGCTACAGCATTTATCGTTTCCATGTTTCAATAATAGTCGAAATATGGAGTGTGCTCAATAGCTCATTTAAGCTGTAAAAATGAGCTAGGCGCATTTAGATCGATATGTGATAAATTGGCCTGCCAGTTTAAGATGGGTGCATTTGAGTATGCCCAAAGGAGCCCGCAAGTATGCGCAGGACGAAGCCAGTAGCCGCGCCGATGGTGGCGCGGGTCTATCTGCGCGTCAGCACCGACGCGCAGGACTTGGAACGCCAAGAGGCGATCACTACGGCCGCGAAGGCCGCCGGCTACTACGTCGCCGGCATCTACCGTGAGAAGGCATCCGGCGCACGCGCCGACCGGCCTGAGCTGCTGCGCATGATCGGCGACCTACAGCCCGGCGAGGTGGTCATTGCCGAGAAGATCGACCGCATCAGCCGCCTACCTTTGCCCGAGGCCGAGCGCCTGGTGGCCTCGATACAGGCCAAAGGCGCACGCCTGGCCGTCCCTGGCGTGGTCGATCTATCCGACCTGGCGGCCGAGGCCCAGGGCGTCGCCAAGATCGTGCTGGAAGCCGTGCAGATCATGCTTTTTCGCCTGGCCTTGCAGATGGCCCGCGACGACTACGAGGACAGGCGCGAACGCCAGCGCCAAGGCATTGAGTTGGCCCGCCAGGCCGGGCGGTACAAGGGCCGCCGTGCTGATCCGAAGCGCCGCGCCCAAGTTGTCGCGCTGCGCAAGTCCGGCTACAGCATCAACAAGACCGCCGAGCTGGCCGGGTACAGTGCGGCCCAGGTGAAACGGATATGGGCCGAGGTCAGCCAGGCCGAAGCGAAGCAGCACGGCGCGTTCGTGGAGGACGCATTGACGGAAGCCGATGCCCTGGCCGCTGTCGGCCAGGATGAGCGCCAGGAGGAAAGGGCATGAAGAAGCCGAACCAAGACGACGAGCCGTTTTTCATCACCGAGGAGATTGCGGCCGAAATGATCGCCGGCGGCTATGAGTTCGAGCTGCCGCCCATTCCTTGCACCATCCGCCTACGCGACGTGCTGGAGCGCATGACCGATGCTGAGCTAGCATTGCAGCCGGGCGAGATCGCCGACCAGGAGCGTGAACGCTGCCGGCGCAAGCCGTGTTCAACCTCATGATCTGGTCATGGTATTTTTCATGGCACTGAGCCTGATAGTTCTTGCAAATTGTTGTCACTAAAGGGTTTTGTGTGCTTGTTTACAATCGAGTGGGAGTGACGGGCACTGGCTGGCAATGTCTAGCAACGGCAGGCATTTCGGCTGAGGGTAAAAGAACTTTCCGCTAAGCGATAGACTGTATGTAAACACAGTATTGCAAGGACGCGGAACATGCCTCATGTGGCGGCCAGGACGGCCAGCCGGGATCGGGATACTGGTCGTTACCAGAGCCACCGACCCGAGCAAACCCTTCTCTATCAGATCGTTGACGAGTATTACCCGGCATTCGCTGCGCTTATGGCAGAGCAGGGAAAGGAATTGCCGGGCTATGTGCAACGGGAATTTGAAGAATTTCTCCAATGCGGGCGGCTGGAGCATGGCTTTCTACGGGTTCGCTGCGAGTCTTGCCACGCCGAGCACCTGGTCGCTTTCAGCTGTAAGCGTCGCGGTTTCTGCCCGAGCTGTGGGGCGCGGCGGATGGCCGAAAGTGCCGCCTTGCTGGTTGATGAAGTACTGCCTGAACAACCCATGCGTCAGTGGGTGTTGAGCTTCCCGTTTCAGCTGCGTTTCCTGTTTGCCAGCCGGCCCGAGATCATGGGGTGGGTGCTGGGCATCGTTTACCGCGTCATTGCCACGCACCTGGTCAAGAAAGCGGGCCATACCCACCAAGTGGCCAAGACGGGCGCGGTCACCCTGATCCAGCGTTTTGGATCGGCGCTCAATCTGAATGTTCACTTCCACATGCTGTTTCTCGACGGTGTGTATGTCGAGCAATCCCACGGCTCAGCGCGTTTCCGCTGGGTCAAGGCGCCGACCAGCCCAGAGCTCACCCAGCTGACGCACACCATCGCCCACCGGGTGGGTCGCTATCTGGAACGGCAAGGCCTGCTGGAACGGGATGTCGAAAACAGCTATCTGGCCTCGGATGCGGTGGATGACGACCCGATGACACCCCTGCTGGGGCACTCGATCACTTACCGTATCGCTGTCGGTTCACAGGCGGGGCGAAAGGTGTTCACTTTGCAAACTCTGCCGACCAGTGGTGATCCGTTCGGTGACGGGATTGGCAAGGTAGCCGGGTCCAGCCTGCACGCCGGCGTGGCGGCCAGGGCCGATGAACGCAAGAAGCTCGAACGGCTGTGCCGGTACATCAGCCGCCCGGCGGTATCCGAGAAGCGGCTGTCGTTAACACGAGGCGGCAACGTGCGCTACCAGCTCAAGACGCCGTACCGGGACGGCACCACGCACGTCATTTTCGAACCATTGGATTTCATTGCAAGGCTGGCCGCCCTGGTACCGAAGCCCAGAGTCAACCTAACCCGCTTCCACGGGGTGTTCGCACCCAACAGTCGGCACCGGGCGTTGGTCACGCCGGCAAAACGGGGCAGGGGCAACAAGGTCAGGGTGGCTGATGAACCGGCAACACCAGCACAACGGCGAGCGTCGATGACATGGGCGCAACGGCTCAAGCGTGTTTTCAATATCGACATCGAGACCTGCAGCGGCTGCGGCGGCGCCATGAAAGTCATCGCCTGCATTGAAGACCCTATAGTGATCAAGCAGATCCTTGATCACCTGAAGCACAAAGCCGAAACCAGCGGGACCAGGGCGTTACCCGAAAGCCGGGCGCCACCGGCTGAGCTGCTCCTGGGTCTGTTTGACTGACGAGCCTGAAGGCCAACGATACCAATCAAAATGCTGCGTTCACAGCGCCGCGGCAGGGATCCGCCGTGCTGGTTGTCGGAAAAGGAGCCGCTAGTGGGAAAGAGGAGGGTAAATTTTCAGCGTTGCTGGCTCCCCGTCAGCCGGATTGGGTTGCATCGCAGGGGTGTCGAAAGAGTCAACTGCGGTCCAAAGCTGTTGGACTTGGGTGAAAAGGGCGTTTATTCTTCCTATACGTTGTCGGCAGCGGGCCAAAAAGGAATACGTCCATGCCCATCGAGGTGAAACCGGCTGTGAGCGCGGGTTCAAGCATATAGCCCGACAGGCGCGTATCCTTGCCGATCACGACACGATGGCGGTGGTCACCGCGACGAAAGACACGGCCAGCCGCCATGCCGACGCGCAAGGCGGTTTCCGCCGTCATCGCGCCTTCGTTGGCTTTGCCACGAATACCGTCTGTGCCGAAATATTTGCGCACCATAAGGTCGATTATCCTGTCGTCGGGTCGCCCTCAAAGGGGACATGCCTGCTGAACCGCGAATATAGAGAAATATCCCGAATGTGCAGTTAACGAATTCTTGCGGTTTCTTTCAGCGCCGCCAATACCGCCAGCCCGTCGCGCAAGGGGCGCGGCTCGTGTGTGCGGATGAAGTCAGCTCCACCTGCGGCGGCGGCAAGCTCTGCAGCGAGTGTCGCGGCCCCGACATCCCCCGGACCACGGCCTGTGAGCGCGCGCAGAAAGGATTTGCGCGAAACAGACAGAAGCACCGGCAAATCGAAGCGCAGCCGCAATTCATCGAACCGCGCCAGCACCGAGAGCGAGGTTTCGGGAGCAGCCCCCAGAAAAAACCCCATGCCGGGATCAAGGACAAGGCGGTTGCGTTTGATACCGGCACCCGTCAGCGCCGCGATGCGCGCGTCAAAGAACGCCGCAATGTGATCCATGATGTCGCCAGCGGGTGCCTCGCGCCGATCTGCCTGCCCGTCTTGCACCGAATGCATAACGACGAGTTTGGCAGATGATTTCGCCAATTGCGGATAGAACGCAGCGTCTGGAAAACCGCGAATATCATTGAGATAGGCCACACCACGCGACAAGGCATAGGCTTGCGTCGCGGGTTGATAACTGTCGAGCGAGACGGGAATGCCATCTGCCTTGAGCGCGTCCAGCACCGGCGCGATACGCGCGATTTCTGTGTCGGACGAAACAGGCGCGGCGTCGGGATTGCTGGATGCCGGACCGAGGTCGATCACATCTGCCCCCTCGGCCATCAGCTTACGCGCCTGCGCAATGGCTGCGTCTGGCGCCAGATACCGGCCTCCATCGGAGAAACTGTCCGAGGTTATGTTGACGATGCCGAAAATGATGAGCGATTTATTCATGGGGGCTTCTATAATAATACCTAAAATCCGCAGGTAGTTAATTAGGATGTTTAAAGATTCTGATTATCCGTTTATGCACCTGTTATATTCGCAATTACTAGTCTGTCAAAGAGTTTGTCTCCAAAATACCGTCTGTTTAATTTGTAAATAAACTCGTTGAGATACAACTGTAAGTATTTCCTTTTGATTTTATGGTAGTTGCCCAGCAATGTCCGTTTTGCATTACTGATTGCGATATGCACCCATTTGAGTGTTTCCTTGGTGGTTTTGGCGTCTGATTTCTCGGTGACGTGCAATTCCACCAGATCGGAGATGTCAACGTAAGAAGTGCTTTTGTCCGAAAATACGATGGCATCATCCTCCATGCAGTCCCTGACCACGCCGTTGATTCCTTCACTTTGATGGCTATCCAGTACCCTGGCCTTGAAATAACGCACATGCTTCTCCTTTTTGCCCGTTTCGATATCTTCCAACGGGGTGCTTTCGGCCATCACCGCAACGTTCTGCTTTCCCTCGGCTCCCCGGCCACGTGTACCCTTGCCTCGCTCGATTTCCTTACTGGCCACCGAAAAGTAACCCTCATCCAGTTCTATCATCCCTTCCAGTGTATACCTTGCATCCCGGTTGCCCATCGCCCTGCGGAGTTTGTGTACCATCGCCCATACCGGTTCGTAACGCTTCAATCCTAATTGCTTCTGGAGTTCGTTGGTGGAGAATCCCTTTTTTGTGCAACTCATCAGGAACATCGTTTTGTACCACACCAGAAACGGCAGCTTGGAGCTCTCCATGATCGTACCGCTGCGCAACGAGGTGCGGAAACGGCAACCTTTGCATTCATAACTCCATTTACCCTGTAACCAATAATGGGAAGTGCCCCCGCATCGCTTGCAGACAACCCCTTCCTTATCACGCTGCTCCTTGAAATGCAAACGACAATCTTCCTCCGAACCGAAATGAGCCGTAAAACTGAATATGTTCATAATCCCTGCTTTTTGAGCGCTAATATACTAAAAATATTAGGTGTGTTTGCGGAGAATCAGAAATATTATAAATAGAAAGCAACCAAAATTCATAGACTTTAGAAAAAGTCCTTCTTTTGATTTTACAGCTGGTTTAATTCTCCGCAATGGATAGCCACAATTGGGACAAGTATTAGCTTTATCAGAAATTTTATGGTTACATTCTTTGCATGAAATAAGCATAAATTTTTAGTTTTTACTTTTCTTCTTTTTATAAAAATCTAAATTAATATTCCAATTTTTCTTTTCTTCATCGCTCATTCCCATAAAATAATTATTGAAAATAAAATAAGCTCCAATTAACCCAAATACAAAATAGATAATGTTTTGTACAAGGGATGGTATATCCAAAAAGGATAAAGCCAACAAACTAATTAATAAAAAAATGGTAATTAAAAATATAAAAGGCTTTCCTTTCATACGAGAAAAATTGATTAATTATTTAAAATATAAATATAACATATTCCTCAATATAGACTCTTTTTTTTAACACCTCAAAATGAAAATTATTATATTTGATTATTCGGTTTCAGGTGACTTTTCAGTAAGAGTAATTTGATAATCAATAAATTCATTCACATCAAACCCATGTTGTCGAAGTACTTTTAAATATTGAATAAAAAGATGTTCATTCATTCGGCTATCCATATAGGCTATAGTCTTGTGGTGGCAACCGATTATTTCAGAAATCCGTTTTTGGGTTAATTTATTTTGCTTTCTAAACTTGTTAATTTCCATATGAAAAAGATTATTTTCATCATATACGTTTTAATAATCCCCTCAGTTAAAAGCTTCTCGCAATTACAAGACACCATTTTTTTAAAAAATGACAACAAATTTCTTAATAGTATACAACTAAGCGAAAATATAAACAATAATATTAATTTATCACTAAATAACTATAAAGAATATTTTTATTATTTAAATAACAAAACTTCTCTAGATATTGAATATAACGATGTTACCTATTATTATGTAAAAAAATACCTGTCTTATAAATGGTTACCTAAAATAATAGGGCTGTCAACCTATTATTTCCCTTTATTTGAGTCCAAATTAGCACAATATAATCTTCCTCCTGAATTAAAATATTTAGCCATTGTAGAGTCAAACTTAAACCCACGAGCGATATCTTCAGCAGGGGCGAAGGGGATTTGGCAATTTATGCCAGCTACAGGCAAACAATATGGTTTATACCAGGATAAATATGTCGATTTGTTTTATGATCCAGTAGCATCAACCGATGCAGCTGCACGCTACTTAAAATATTTGCACGACAAATTTGGAGATTGGAATTTAGCCATCTCGGCTTATAATGCCGGACCCGCACGAATAGAAAATTTAATCAAAAAGCATAAAACAAAAAACTATTGGAAATTACGTCCTTATATGCCCAAGGAAACCCAAGCATATGTGCCTACTTTTATAGCTATAAACTATATATTTAATTTCTATAAGCAGCACCAACTAAAGCCAATATATTTTAAGTACACGTTTTTTGATTTTCAAATTGTACGAAACGAGAGGCAACAAAAAATAATAGCTGACCCTCTTTTCAAGTTTGCTAATCCGCATTTGTTACATACACATATTCCTGAAGGAGTACATTATTACAAAATCAAAGAGCGGTAAAAGCGCCCTTTGATTTTAATAATTAATTTAACCAGTATGTCTTTACGTAATTAAAGTTGTAATCGACTTCGTGACCGTCAGAAAAAATAAAAGAAAAACTATTAGATCCATAATTTTGATCTTTTAGCCCTAACTCAAATGTAGATAATAAATCAGTTCGTTGAAAAATAGTAGTTGAAGAGTTTAAGATTGAATTATTTTCATCAATAGAAAATTCATACGGTTGTGCACTTAATACTACTAATTGGACTTTATTTACTGAATATGAATTACCATCGGTTGTTTCATAATATATTTTACCATTAGAGTATTGTGGTGATCTTTGTATCAAATTATTCACAAATACATACGGCTGACCATTTGATTCAATAGTGTAAAAATCTTTTATTGAAAAAGCACTATGTTCAGGTAAAGAAACAATTGCTTGAGTTCTTCCATATTCATTAGGAGTTAATGTCACATTATCATTTATGTGATATTGAAAATTACCACTTACTGTACTGCCATTTAGCTTGATTTCTCCATCAAAATCAATATTCATAATTACAGATTGAACATCTGTTGCCGAATAAAATGTAAAATCAACAGGGATTTCATTTTTATCAAGAGACACGAATGAACTTTCAATTTGTAAAGCAGAAATACCATCTTCATTTCTTACAAATTGTTCATCTTCATTACACGATATAAGCATAAATGCAGTTGAGACAAATAAGATTAACTTTTTCATATATAATTATTTTAATTTAATGATCCGTTTAAATACACGTTTATATTATAATTTTTAGTTTTCTCGTTTCCATTACTACTAACTACTTTAAAAGTTACTGTACCAGAACCCCATATTGTTGAAGATTGAGCAACAAAATTCGCATCTAATATGACGTAATTTGAACCTTCTTCCAATATATAATGACCTTGCCAATTTGTATCCAATGGATCGGTATTTTGATTTCCATTAGAACTTCCCCCATAATATTTAAGAAGGGTATTAGGTGTTCGAATACATTCTAAATAAAATGTTTCGTCTGGGTCATATTTTTGTAGGTTTATTTTTATGTATTTATCAGTTCTTCCACCAGTTCTAGTAAAATGATAAGGACTAGAATTCCAATTACCTACTACATAAAACTCTAATAAATCACTGGTATTTGTAGCTACAGAAGAACTAGTTCCCCACGTAAAATTCACATCAAAAACTTTATACTTTAAATCAACAATCAATCCTTTAGTAACCTCATTGTTTTGTTGATCCATAGCAATAACATTTATAGGCTGTACACCATAACTATCATCTTTATATTTAATTGTAAATACACCTGAACCATATGGAATAACAGTAGAGTTTGTAATAGGATTTCCATTTACAGATAAAATAGCATTACTATGAAACTTTACACCTGTAATAGTATTTTCGGGAACTAAATTCTGCACTTTTATTACCGTATTTTGTCTTTTTACATACGGTATAACGTTATCAGGTAAAGGATTCTGCTGATCATCTAAAAGACTCACTTCAAAATCTAACTCAAGATTAGCCACACCGAAAGATTTGGTCTGAGTTACTTCATATCCTTGGCTATTTTTCATAGTAACAGTCAAGGTTTTAGCAGAAGAATTGTTGTTAGAATTAAATGTTAGGTTAAGCTTACCTTGCGACAGATCGCTATAATTCAGCCAAGTATCATTTGTAAGCAATGTTTCACCGTTTTTAACCTGTGCATCCATAACCGAAAATTTGAATTTATAATCCGGATTAGGGTTTTCAATCTCTCCCGATTCTAATGGATGAATAGTAATATCAAAAGGAATATTACTTACCGAATTACTCTCACCAGTAATAACAATTTCAAACGGAAATTTATAATCAGAATTTCCACCGATAAGATTCTCCTCATCTGAGCAGCTTATAAGAAGCACGCAACAAACGAATAATTTTAAAATCTTTTTCATAGCATAAAAAGTTTAAATGTGTTAGACTAAAAGTTTATTTTGATACCTACTTGCCCAAAAATGATTTCTTTATCAATAGTAGACTTAAAGATGTTTTGATATTTTAACCCTCCAGTGAATGAGAGCGCTGGAAAAAGAACAAACTCTAATTCTGTACCTCCATATGCACCAAAATTATTTCGGTTGTATGAAGGCATCGCTCCTTCAGGAAGATCAAAATTTTTAAGATCTTCATTACTATAAATTCCACCGATATAAAGCTGAAGATAAAAGGGATGTGGTATTACTTTTTCAAGCGAATAGGTAGCTGCAATACCAACTCTTTTACTATTAAAATTCCCTTGGTATTTTGTTGCACCAAAAAATGCAAGGCTATAATCTTGTTTCAAAAGGTCTAAATCGGCTCGCATTCCAAAAAATTTATTTCCAATAAGCTTTTGAACGTTAATATTGTAGTTTGTTCCACTATTTACAAAGCCATAATTAAGCCCTAAGCTGTATTGACCTGCATAATGTGTTTGAGCAAAAGTTGTTGCATAGAAAAGTCCGAAAAGGAACAATAAAATATTTTTCATAGTTTGTTTTTTAATTGTAATAGCGTGCGTTATCAATTAATGATGCTAAAATTTTGAAACTTAAATTTCTATCTCCGTTTTTCTCTGTTAATTCAAAAAGAAGCTGTTTATCATCCCCCACAGAAAATTTATCGAACATAAAAACTATATTATTTTTTCCCTTAGGAAGTACTTTTAAATCAGGAGTTACATTTAGAATATTCACATCAACCGTTTGCTCACTGGTAGCGATACCCTTGGAGTTAGTGATATAAAACTTAAAGGCATTTACATCGTAATTTATATTGCTATTGTTATCAATTCGCATTAAAACATACATCTTATTGCTATTGACATAAATCCCATTTAAAATAACCTTGATGTTTTTATAAGATGAGATATTACGGCTTTTGATATACCCGGATTCATTCAAAAGCTTTTGGCTTATGTTGGAACTACTTACTGGTAATGAAGTAGCGTTGGATTGTGATTCCTTCATTATATCGCTTGCACCAATTCGAACGGTAAGATCTGTTGGATCCTCATGGTATTGTAATAGAAAATTGTACGTTTTATTATCAACCGTTTTTACAAATAAGTTGGTTTCTTGAACATTGGGTTCTAAAAACTGTATGAACAAAATATCATCTACTTGTCTAATTCCGACTTTATCATGGATAGATACTGAGTTTTGATAAAAATCAACTTTCGAAGGGAATTGTACCGTAATGAATTTATCTGTTGATGCTTTTAAGACTTGTACCTGTGCATTTACTTCTAATCCAATGAAGAATAATGCGATTGTAAATAACTTTATCATTTTTGAATTAATAAGACTTTTTGATTATCAATAAATTTCACTGAAGATTCTTTAACTTTATTTGATACTACGCTACCAACTACACTTCCAGCTTTACCTAAAATACCACCACTTCTTGCTACATCATCAACAGCACTATTTCTTCCTTGTTTTAGACTTTCATCTAAAGAGATAGGAATTCCTTTTAAACCATCATTACTGTAAACCACTAGATTAACAGGCACGATCGATCCATTAATATTAGCTGTTTCTATGGTAATTTCAGCACGGTATTGATTAAAACGGACGATACCAAATAATGACGTATTGCGAGGAATTTTCACGCCATTAATGACACCATCTGCATTGGTTTGAAACCGTAAAGTTTGTCCGTTTTTAACCTCTTGTGTGCCTCTAACAACTGCTTGAATCGTACCATTACCTACTTGTTTGCCATTCTCGAACAGATCTTTTTTTGATTGTTCTACGGCAACGATATTGTTCATATAAGTTTCAGTAGTCTGAACTGTAGTGCGTTGTTCAATTTGCTGTACTCTGTTTTCAACGTAATTAGCTGATGAATACCCAATGTTACTATTTTGAGGTTCTTCTACTTGCCACATGGATGAATTTCCGTATCGGTTGTAATTCGAAGTTTGGGCAGGAGCAGTATTATCCACTTGCTGATGAATTGGCTCATAATCAGAATTCATATTTGTTTCCGATTTATTCTGATTGAAATACTCTATATTATCTTCTATATCATCCGACTTTTTTCTTGCAAAAAATTGAGTCATGCGCTGATTTGGATCAGCCTTAACGGTATCAAATTTTTGTAAAGCTTGTAGCCTTGTTTCGTATTGTTCTTTTTCTGAAGATAAAGGAACATCTATAGTATTCACTTCCTTATTGGATGAATCTTTAGTACCCACGAAAGAAAAGCCAATACCAATTACACCTATTGAAATAATTCCAAAAATGGTATAAACAATGTATTTACGTTTATCTTCTTCACTTAAATTCTTAAAATCCCAATTCATCTATTCCATTTCTTTTAACTGTTCAACATCTTGAATTAAAACCTTATTTTCTTCCACATAATCAACTATCAAAAGTCCGTAAGGATTGTATGGATAATTAATTGACACATCAATCATATTCAACTTAATTTGAATATTGTAAACCTGCCTTTGCCCTGTATTAATAATTTGTATCTGAGAAATAAATCGCAACGTATATTTTCCGTTTTCTTCTGACCATTTCATGGTTTCAGGAAGCACTTTTGCGTGTTGAATAATATTGTATTGCAGCAACTGATTATAATAGCCGGCATTCTCTTTATTCTTAAAAATCCGTATTACATGATTGTCTAACAACCAGGATAATTTTTCTTTCTTTTCTTTGTAATTAAAGGCGTCGATATCGTAAGCGTAATTCACGAACAAATCAGCATTTGCCATTACTTGTCTAATACGGTCTTTCTTTTGATCAATCAGCGTTAAAGGAATCATTTGACCTTTACTATCTATTGCATACACATGATTGCGACTATGAAGATAGGTTTGATAGCTAAAGTATGCTGATGACACAACAGAAACCAACGTAATTACAGCCATAACGTATACGGCTACATTGTTTCTTTTTAGTTTATAAAATATGTTTTCTCCTACTTTCATACTAATTGAATAAATTATCTACTAATCGTTTGGTACCACTAAACAGTTTAATTTTCAAGAAAAATGATATACCTAAACCTGCGATATAGAGCAATAATCTCTTAGTTAAATTAGCAGGATCATCAGGGTTTACGCTTTGAATTTGCGAGGTATGTGTCATTACTAAATTCGACAAATGAAATATGGCCATATACGGTATGGGCAATATTAAAATCCCTACATATTTTTTTATCCAACGGTAAAAAAAATCTTTTGTTCCATCTAACTGTGAAAAGACAATAGCTAAGGGAAAAACGAACCTCATAATCTGAATTAAAAAAACTCGTTCTATCAAATAAAACCCGTACACCAAATTATCCAACACCCATAACAAGCAATAAATCGAATAGAATATGACGATGATACAATTGGCAACAAACGAATCAATAAAGACATTAATACAGTCAAACCCCGAACATCCGTCTTGTAACATTTGCAATTCAAGCATTGCATTAGTAAATACTTCCGTATTAAAAGGAACGGTTTTGGTGGTTATAGAATCATCAATTTGAGCAAATATGTTTTCAATCATATCGATAATCCAGTCGGCTGAAATAATAATCATACCCGCACCTAAAACCTCCATAAACCCACCTAATCGCGGTTCTTCATGATCCATATTCTGAAAGTACTTGCCTAAATATTTTAACCCTAATAAAGCAATCGCAAATGCTTTAAAACCAGTAATAGTGTAGTTTAAAATATCTTCACTTTCAATGGATTGTCGAATGCTATTTATGAATGAAAAATCAAATGCGTCCATCTACAAATTTTTAAGGATGTACAGCTTACTTTTTATTTTTCTTGCATTAGATGATATTGTCTGATTCTCTTTTTCAAGCATATCAATACGTTCTTTGTCGCTCATATTAAAAAACCCGGACGAAGTAATTTTGTTAATCATCTTTGCCGAATTATTAATGGCTGTTAGCGAATTAGAAACTGAATTCAATGTGGATTTAGCAGTAGAAGCATTTTTAATATTCTTTATCAGCTTTTCAACCTGTTGAGCATTTTTTATAGCTTCTTGCTGTCGATCGATCATATCAGAGATAAGTTGTAACTGTCCGATATATGAATTCACCTTTTCAATTTTTTCCACGTTCGATTTCACCAATTCGTAATTGTCCATCGATACCTGTAAACTCTTCAATCCGTCTGCAATCTGCTCCCCTAATAAAATATCGGTGGCAGGAGCTTCAGTAACGGTAATCATTTGTGCATTACTACTTATACCAACTAATAATGCAACGAGTAAAAAAATTCTTTTCATAGCTTATTTTTTACATTATTTATTACTAATCATTTTTGCAATTGCTTTCTCCATATCTCCATATTCCTGGTAATAATTCATCAATTCTTGATTCTTGCTACCTTCTGTTTGATATGCCCAAAACACTTCCTGAGGTGTTTCTAATCGATAAACACCATGAACGTTTCCACGCATAATAAAGACCTCCGAATAAGGTTGTTCCGCAGAAAAATTACTTTGTATAGATACTAATTGATTATACGCATGATCAGATAGATGAAAACGTTTTTGAATTTCACGGTAATCCTTAGCATTAAGAACATATAACATTTGAGTATTTTCAATAATTGATCGGGCTGTGGTATTTTCAGGTAATTGGGTAATTGATTGTAGAACAATACCAATAGCCGAGTTTTGTTTACGTACCGCCTGAAAGAAGTATTCCACTTTATTTAAAATTCCATCGAATTTTAATTGTTTAGCGAATTCATCAAAAAAGATATATCCTCGTGTTGATTTATCCTTCCAAATAATATCCTCAATAGTAATCCCGATTAGCTGAAGCATAATGGTAAGCAAAAGTTCATTATCCTTTATTTCATCTAATTCAAAAACGATAATTCGTTTGTCGGCTAATGATTGAATAATTGTATCTTCATCTTCTCGATAAAGGAATTCATACAATCCATTTTTTCTAAAATCAGACAACAAGAAGAGGAACTCTCTTAAATCAAAATAATCTGTATCAATTTCTAGAGTAGATAAAAGATTATCCTTTGAATTTTCAACAAAATCAACAAAATTCAAAAAGGAAAAATAGGTATCATTATTTCTACTTTTTGTTAGATAATAATGCTCTATAATTTTTTTTAGAGCTGTACTTTCTTTTTGACTAGGAACACTATCTCTTCTATAATGCGTTTGCACGAACAGCGTTAATTCTTCAATCTTTTTAGACGTTATTTCTCCCTCTATTAAAAAAGGATTAATCCCTAAGCTTTGTCCTTCTTGATAGGTAATATAAGCTGTGTCCGAATAAAGGGCAGATAGCTTTTTATAAGATCCTCCTAAATCAATAATTACGGTTTTACTGTTATTCTGCTCATTAAAATTTCTAAAAATATGATTCGCTAAAAACGACTTTCCATAACCCGTAGGAGCAACAATAAAGAAGTTTCGGGCGTTCATATATTTTTTGTTTTCATCCCAGGTGTCCACGCGTACAGGAATGTTAGAATTAAAGCGAGAGTTGAATAAAATTCCCTCTTTATCGCTCTTATAATTCGTGGTATTATTGAATAACGAAACAGCTAAATCTAAATTTGCACGATAAGTTTGACGGTTTGAAAAATATTGCGCAAATAAAGGGAATGAGTAATTAAACGTAGCATTTAAATAATTCGAAATAGGCAAATATGCTTTGATATCCAGCTCCCGGCACTTTTGAATAATTTGATTCGAACGCATTTTTAAATCTTCCATATTCGATGCCATTGCAATAATGTTATTATGGCCACGAATAATTTGCACATGATCTCGCTCGTTGATTACATCTTCTATAATTAATTTGGTTTGATCAAATCCAATTTTGTTCTCATTGGAAAATCTTTGAGATTTCTCCAGTTGTTCATTTCGTTTTTCTAAATCACGAGTATGCTTTTTACTATCATCTATAAAAATGATTTGATTATACACGTGATCAAAGTTTAGATCGAACCCAAAAATGTCTCCATTACTTTGATAGAATTTATAATTTGCCGTAGAGAAGTCTTTATCTAATTTATATGAATTGATAGCATCAGGCATTTGTTTCTCATCATTAATACAAACGGTTGCCAAAAATTTATCACCTATCTGAATATGGTCTTTTTCAAAAATTCGATCTGTAATTACATCATTAGTAAAACCATTGAAGAAGAAATCTTCATACGCCATAGTTTCCTCAAAAGTGAAGGGCTGAATACAGAACGCATTACCACTATTTAGTTTTTGATTAATCAAAAAGGAAACGGTATTCTCAACAGCATCAATAAAACTTCTGATTTTATCATCATACTGAGTAAATTTCTTTTTAGTTAGCCGCTTAAAAGGATTTTGAATTTTATCATTGAAAAACGTATCGATACTTGATTGTACAAAGAATAGATTGCACGAATGTTCTAAATATGGTCGATTATTAAAATAGCTTTTAGTAGATCTCTGCAAAAAGTTAGTATCAGACCAAGCATGCGTACTCAAATTACGTTGAGCATACATATCTTGCTTACAAATTATGGTATTTGTGGGAAGATATTTAAAGGCTTTATGCCAAAAATCATTCATAGCTTCAAGATCATCTTCTCCCAAAGAATATTTCTCAGGCAAATCAATATGATATGCCATAGCAAACACTCCATTGGCTGCCCAGATTTTATTTTGATCTATAGCTAATGTAGTATCATTCGTATTTCGATATTTTGTTTGGTAATTTTTCATCTGATACACTTGAAAACAATCCTTTATTAGAAAGAAGGGAAACACAAACCAAATAAGAGACTCCTATTATTAGTAATAAAACAATAAGTTTAGGGATGGAAACTCCGGTTGTTAATGTCATTAATGAGCATATAACAACAATTATAAAGACCATAAAAGCCTTTACATTCATACCCCAAATAGAAGGTTCTTTTCTAAAGTGTTTATAATTCTTAATCTTTCTCATAGCCAGAAAGTATTTTTTAAATTATAAACTTGTGGAACCTACATACTGATATAAACTAACAATAACCCCTACGATAACACAGTAAAGAACAATGTTAAAAACGCCCTTTTTCCAATCGCCACCCTCTTTGGTAAAATGGCCTAAATTAACTAAGGCAACAACTACAAATAGAATACAGGCAACAATAGGAAATATTGATGAAATTTGTTGCTTAAGATTGTTTGCAGGTGTCTGTAAATCAAGGTTCTGAGCAATAGAACTCTGTGCGATAGCAAAGGTCGCTATCGACATATAAATTAATTTCTTTTTCATGGATTTTCTTTTTCAAAACCCAAGTTATAAATTTTTTACTAACTATAAACTCCTTTATATGTTAATTTTAAATTTTAACATTTGACGCGATTTTAATATATTTATATATACATATATTTTTATATATAAAAAAGCAACATTCTTATTGCAATGAAAGGATATGATTTCATTAGAATTTGAGATATAAATAATAATTCCTAAATGTTAAAAAAATCATTATATTTGAAATGTATATAAAACAAAAACACTAAAAACATTCGCATATCTTACTATATGGGTATGAAATAGAGTAGAATGTTTTGCTTATATATAAGTTATGTGCAACCTTTCCAAGGCAACCGCTTAAAATGAATTTAATTAAACAATTAAAAAGCCTTCCAAATTTTCAGAAATATACAATTTGTATAAGTCTGATTATTTTATGTATTTCTTTATCGCAACCCGCTTTTTATATTGACAGAGATGAAAATCCAGCAGCTTGGGCAAATAGTTTAATGCTTTTCTTTTTTGGTTGGACTTTTCCGTTAGGTGGTGGAATTACAGGTTTTTTTTTTTGGTGTGCAAATCCAATTTATATATTGTCAATAATTCAAATTATTAGAAAGAAAAACGTTGGAATTATACTTTCAATAATTGCATCGATAATTGCATTTAGTTTTTCATTAATGGAAGAAATAACAGCAAGTTCATCTGGAAGTCTTTCGAAAATAACTTCATTAGAATTAGGTTATAAACTTTGGTTAACTAGTATTTTGACATTATCAATTGGAACGTTAATATCATTAATAAAAAATATGAAAAAATAAAGGCAGCAGATAATAACTAAGCTTTAGCTTCGCTCTGTCACTTCGGTCGAGTCGTCTTGTGTGGAAGACATGAAACCTTTAGGTTCACCGAATACAAAAACTAATAGAATGTATGAGGTAGATGAATTAATAATCACTGAATACTAAAACAAATAATAAACCATGAAGTAAAGCCTGTTGAACGAAATGTAAATTCAACGAATGCCAAAACAAATCAAATAGATGAGTTAAACCGAAGGAAGTTAACATTAATGCAAAACTTTAGTAGTACAATATTGTACGCTAATATTTTCTTCTGTTAATTAAGAAAATACTGTACTAGTATTAATTTATACTTTACACTGTTTTTTTTATATCTTCACAAAAAAATAACCTTCGCATATACGCCTTCAGTTATATTATTGCGAAGTGCAGCTCAAGTATTCTTAACTACTGACTTTAAAGGGTTTTACAATAAATTTTAACATTTGAATAAAAAGTGTAACTTCGCATATATATATATGTTGTACGCAAGCTTTCTAAACTTCATGCCAAAAACCAATGGAAATAATCTTATCGCTAATTGGAGGTTTTTTAATCGGATATTTAACTTCCTATTTTAAAGAAAAAGGAAAAAACAAAGCAATAATTGAAGATACCTCACAAATAACAGAAGAAAAGGAAAAAGTTACTTCAAAATACGGTCTAGAAACAACTAGACGTAAAATTCAATATGAAACTAAAAGTAACGCTTATATGAAATATTTTACTCTTTTAGACGAACAATCACAAGTTGGAAATTTAGAAGCGCAACAAGAATTTCTCCCTGTTCTCACAAAATTCAATACAGATTATTTATGTAACGTTGGCGATACAGAAAAAGAGTTAAAAGCTGCCTCAGAATTTTCTAATTCTATTCAAGCAATTATGATGAAATCTCAAGAAAGATATTTTAAGTTCAAAAATGAAACAAATTCTTTAAAATTAATAGCTGGTGATAGCGTACTAACTCTTTTAGATGAAATGGATCGTTTATCACAATTATCATTCGATGTATCTGCACAAATGATGAAAGATTTAGCTAAACAAATCATTGAAAAAGATATGACATCAATGAATGAACAAAAAAATCTTATAGAAAATTTAGCTGCACAAACTCTTGAAATAAAAGAAAAACTTGTTACTGAAATAAGAAGAGAACTTTCTGAAATATAAATAAGCCAGCGTATAATAACTAAGCTTTAGCTTCGCTCTGTCCCTTCGGTCGAGTCGTCTTGTCTGGAAGACAAGAGATGAAAGTCCGTTGAACGGAACCGGAGTAGCTTATTACGTATTATGGAGTTTTCGAAGTGCAGCTTTAAGATATACGAGCAGTAATTTTATAATTACTGCTTTTTTTTGTGACTAAAATTGTCCACTTTTTGCTGATGATTTACATCTTATTTATTAAATACCTTTTATCAAGATGTTAAAAGAATACTTATATTTGAAATATATAAAGCGAAACAAAGATTAAAAACATTCGCATATCTTGCTATATGGGTATGAAATAGAATAGAATGTTTCGTTTACTTTATAAGTTATGGGCAATTACAAAAAAACGCATCGAAAATGAAACCTCTCTTTCCACTAAAAAATTGGGCTATAAATAATTTGATTGAATTTAAAGAAGGAAAATCAATATATGAATTCACTTCTTATTTTAGTAGAAAGGAAACAGATGATTTATATGGTTGGGAAAAAGAAAATTTAGAATTTCAAATTAATCACATATTAAATTTGTTTAAAAACTTAAAAGAAGAAACAAATCAAATAATTCATACAAGTAATCAATTAACTATAACTACATTTTTTGAGGAATTAAAAGACAATATTTCTGAAAATAGTCTTTCAGAAGTGAATAAAGACGAAATTATTGAAACAGTCAAACAATGGAATGCTATTAAATATAAAGAATTTCTAAAGGAAGTAAATAAAAAAGAAACTGAATATTTTGAAAAACCAGAAAGAACAAAATATTCACATTTAGAAAAGTATAATGAAACAGCATATAGTTTTCTTACAATGCAATTAGAAACATACACAAAGGAGAACAAAAACTTCTATTGCGTTGAAACAAAGCCTGAACTTATTGATTCAAAATACTTAGATAAATATTTTGATATCTTGGAAAGACTAACTATTGAGTTTAATGACTCTATTTCTAAAGAATTAAAACTATATGAACAAGGCAAATTATTGAGCAATTCCAAAAAGGAATCTTTATACGATAACGTTTTAAATAAATTAAAAAACAATAAAATGGTTGTCGGAATATTAATAGGTATTCTAATTTACGGAGGAATATCATCAATAATAAAAAACACAAAAGAGAACTATGATAATCTTTATGGTAAGGATGGTATGATTAAAAAAGAAAATAATAACTCTTCTAATAAACATTTAACAAGACCTACTCCAATGATAAATAAAAAGACAAAATCTGATGCTGTAAAACAAATAGACAGTCTAAAAAATAATAAATAACTGCCCATAACACACTACAAAATTGATGAATAGAAAAGTTTATATAATTAAAGGCTACTCAAAAACAGAAAGAGAAAGAACCATTGACAGACAATTTTGTGAGTGGTTTTCGGAGTTTTTTAAAAGTACAGCAGGCGGAGGTTATTACATCAATGAAATAGAATATATGGATGAACCTACTCACATAGAATTAAAAGAGAAATTATCATCTGAAAAATTAGACTACGGAATCATAGTATATATTGGTCATGGTGCAAATCAAAATGACAATCAACTATTTGAATTAAATGAAAATGAAATAGTAAAAGCGGGACAATTTATATTAAATTGTGATAAACAAATTATTATACTTGAAAGTTGTAGAGTTCTAGCACAATCAGTGCCAATAGTTGATTTGGCTGATAAAATTCCAGCGTTTGAAAATGGTGGAATTTTCAGAAATCCATTAACTATAGAAGAATCCAGAGAGATTTATGAAAGTCATATAAAAAGATGTCAAAATGGTTTAATGGTTTGTTATGCTTGTAAACTAGGAGAAGAAGCATACAATTTCATATTTTCCAAAATGTTTTTACAACATGCAATGAATTGGCATCTTGATTCTTCAAGACATTGTGCAATTTTACCAGCAGACGAATTAATGAGATTAGTACTTCCAAGTACATTTGTTAAAGCAAGTGACGAATTCGGTGTAAATCAATGGCCAGTGAGTGATGGAAGTACCAATTTTCCAATAGCTGTAAGTAAATTTTAAATAACTGTCCATAATAGCTAAGCTTTCGTCTTGTCTGAAAGACAAGAGATGAAAGCCCGTTGAACGCAACCTTAGGAAGCTTAAATTTTTGATACTCAGTATGATTTTGAAATGAGAAACTCCGCAATTTCTAATTTGAAATATATTTTAAAAACATTACACGAAAGAGAAATACAACGCAAGGCGGAGCAAACAAAATTCATTGAAAATATAATACGTAAAGCAAATCAGGATAAATAATACTGCAGCTAATAACTAAGCTTTCGTCTTGTCTGGAAGACAAGAGATAAATTGAAAATCACTGAATACTAAAACAAATAATAAACCATGAAGTAAAGCCCGTTGAACCCTTCGGCACGCTATTAGATTTGTATTTAGTTTTAAGATATACAAGCAGTAATTTTACGATTACTGCTTTTTTGCTCCCTCTTAAAACAACGTCCTCACATCATCAAATATCTTTTGAAAATGCAATTCTAAATCTTCCTTAGAAACCGTTCGTACTCGGTTTAAATGAGGTTTATTAATAGCTGCCTTCTTGAATTGTATCACTTGTGATTTGCCACCACTAATAAATGCAAATTGCCCTACTTTAAATTGCGTAAATTCATACGCCCGGACTTTAGAAACTTCTCTTTGGGAAATGGTTCGAGAATTAGTAGAACCAAACAAGTCTGATCCTCCTTTTAAGTTTTTAGAAACTTGCTTTTCCTTAACGAGTTCAAAGTACTGCTCATTAAATTTCGCTGTATCTGGATCATTTGATTTACCCAAAATCTGAGTTCCTAAATTGGAGGTAATCTCTCGAAAATCATCACGCCCATATTGTACGTAACCTTGTGAAATATCTTGGATAGCATACACGGTACTTACACCAAAACTTCTCATGGTAGCAGGAATTTTTGCCATGTTCAGTAATTTAACCGTAGGTGCTTCATCTAATAAAACAAAACTTTGCTTTCTATTTCTCTGCATCATCTGCGAAGTTGTGGTTTGTAATATAGCCGCCAAAAGTGGCGTTAAAGCGGTCGCATTTTTAGGTTCATTGATAACCGACAGTACAATATCAATCTCAGGATCGTTGACATTCAAATCAATTTCATTCCCAGATAAAATATAAAAGGCTTCAAGATTGACAATCTTTCGCAACAAAGAAGCTAATGAAGCTAATACGGCAGCTGTTTGTCGGGTTGATTGTATTCCCATTAAAAAGGCAGATGCCTGACTCATAACTCTTGGGTCGGTTTTTAACCAATCTACTAATGGTTTGAAAGGTTGTGGATTATCTTCATCCTGTGCATTCAATAACTCTTCTAAACTTAAAAAAAACGCTACTGCATGTGGTAAAGTACACATATCTGGGTGATACGTGCGAAGTTTCAAAATAATAGCCGCAAATAGCCCGGCACCGGCTGAATAAAAGAAATCCTCCTTTTCATCCTTGCCTTTCAGATTCACTAAAATAGATTTTGAAATATTTTCAATATCTACTTCATTTTCGATATATTGTGGAGCAATAGGATTGATCCGATAAGAATAATCTACATTGTGTAACGCAATTGGTTTTAAACGATCGCCAAAAAGTCCGAAAGCAATTTCAGAAAGTTCTCCATTTTTATAATCATAGATTACTCCTGTAAATTGATGTTCAGCGAAATGTTTCATTAAATAATAAATAGGACTTTCTGTTTTTCCAGATCCTGCACCTGCCACGATAAACACTCCTGTATTCACATTAGGAATAAAAATATTTTTTCGATTTGCAGGAAAATGAACTTCTCTAGGGTTTGGTTCTTTTGGTTTTGATTTAAAGAATGAAGTCAATAATCCTATAATAAAAGGCGGTACTAATAATAAAGCGATAAACAGATTATTTCCTTTAAAAAAATAAAAGTATAGACTTATAATTCCAATAGTAATTAAGATTCCAATAATCCGATTTATCATCCCTTTACGAAAAAGAAAAATAAAACCCAGTAATGAAAATGCAATCATTACTAAAACGATTAATTTGTTTTCGGTAGTTAATTCAGTAAATAAATTCATAGCAATAGTAATTTACATTCCGTAACCTTTTTCAATAGTTTTAGCTACAGTTTTGGCAACTTTAAGTGTTAACTGTGCTGGATTAGTTGGTATACTCAAATGCGTAGGAATATTCATTCCTAAATTTTGTGACAGCTGCATTTTCAATATATGTGATGGATTTGAAATAGGTATTCCTACATACCTACTCAATTCTTTTTTCACATTTTTTACAATTCCATTTTTATTATTTTCTCGGAATCCTTTTGTATTAGCATTTTTCTTCATCGCTTCATACGATTTAGAATAATCTCGATTATAATTAAAAAAATCATCAAAAGTTTTTTCAGCATTTTGAAAAAAAGCATCTCTGTTAAAACCTATTGTTTTATTCTTTTGATTATTGAGTTGCGAGTTTTGTTCACGATATTTACTCATTGGTGACAAACTTATTTTACTGCGAGGATCATTCGTTCTATCATGTCGAGAAACAACAATATGCACATGATAATTAACTCCTCCTTTAGCAACTCCTTCTTTGATTACTTCTCCAGAGAAATAATCTTTATATAAAGATTCTTGTAAAATTTTTATTCGATTTACATCTTTGGTCTTCTCAATTTTTTTAAAAAGTTTTTTATTTACTAAAACTTGACTGTCTTTAAAATTGTACGTACGTTGCGTTTCAACTCGACCGTAATACATTAAATTTTCATCAGTAATTTTCTTTCCATTAATTTCACGATCAAAGTTTTTAGCATATTCCTTCATGACCTCTCTACTATAATTCATAAGCATATCACGCATCATAACATCACGTACATTTGCTAAATCTTTGTCAGATAATTTGATTTTTTCATTCTTCATTTTATCCTCTAAAAACTGATCAATTCTTTTTAAAAGATGTTTCTGTTCTAAATAAGAAGGAGAAATATTTATCATGTAAAAGTTTGATTCTTTTATTCCTCTTTTACCTCTATTATTATCAATATTTTCAATCACTGTATCTTTAGGAATATTGATATTTTGTTGATCAAAAAAACCAATTGATTCTTTATTTTCATCTTTGAAAATAGATTCCTCTTGAACAAATCCTTGTTCTTCTTTTTCTAAATATTCAAAAATATTCGCACAAGAAGAAGCGTTTGAATTATTCACGTTTGCTTTATGTGGAGTAAAATTGATATACATTATTTATTGATTAATTGTTTTAGTTCAGTTAATCTTTCTGGTGAAATATTTGTTTCTACTTTCGTTCCCATCAGTCCAGATTTAGTAGTAATAGAATTTAAAATTTCATTGACTAATGGACGTAAATTATTTAATTCATTGAAATATAAATCACGACTTTTTTTAACCTGTGCTAATTCGATTTTATATTTTTCAATATCAGTTTCAGTAGAACTATTTACTTCAATATCTTTCTTAACTTCATCAATAACATCAGCTTTAAAATTCGCATCATTATTGTGATACATGTCATAAACTTGATTGCGAATTGGGATAACAGATTCCTTTTCAATATTCCGAATAATTCGAATTACATCTTCAATTCTTTTCAATGTTTTGTCATTAGACTTTTCAATTACATTGTGCCAATCTTCAGTATAATTTCGATTCAAATCGAATTTATTATCTATAATAAAAGAAGTCATTTTTTCTACAACTTCCGCAAAAGTTTTGATGCTATAATTTTCTTTTAACTGATCAAGCTTTAACTTTGTAGAAACATCAATACGAACAACATTAGACATAAGTTACAGATTTTAATACAGTTAAATTATTAATTTTCAATCTAATAAACAAATTAAGTTACATATTTGTTTACAAATTACTTTATAGTGTATGTTATTTTATTGATTTTCAATAAATTATTAATTACGGGGCAATTTTGCCCCGTATCCTCTCGCTAAACATACACTATAACTTTAGCCCCTGATTGAACATATATTTACAATACGTCATTTCTATCGGTACAGCAATTGTGTCAAACAATTAAATTTTGTATTTTTAGAAATCATTTTAAATAACATTAAATTTTTTTATAAGCTATGGAAGAAAAAAATGTAAAGAAAATTTCATTGAGATTGTACAAGGTTCAAACACAATTAGAAGCCTTAAATGATGAAAATTTAAAACCACTTATCAAAGAAATTGAATCCATTGATAAGGATCTTTTGAAAGAAAATAATTTAAAATTTTCAACAAAAATGAAGAAAGAAATTCTTGATTTTATGTAAAAAAAAACACTCGGTCGAGTGTTTTTTTTTTACATTGAATAATTATATTATCTAATACTTTTCTAATTTGTTACTTTTAGTAATTAATTTGTTATTGATATTCTATTCAAACTCTGCTCTTATAAGGTCTTCAACTTTTTTATGAAATTCGGTGTCTTTTATCAACGTTTGAGGTTTAAAACCGAAAGGATTACAGTATAATTCTGCTTTTATAGCTTTAATATAATCTTCTTTAGTTTCATAAATCATAATTTCTCCCGAATCGTAAAAAGTTATTTTACCTACTACATCTTTTTTTGCTTTATTAATTGTCTTTTCAAAAAACGAACTATTCTTTGAAGCAAGAGCTTGGTCTTTTTCTGTAGCTTTTTGATCGGTCTGTAAAGCATCGGAACTATTTTTTAGATTTTTCATGATTCTAATTTTTGTGTTGTTGTTTTATATTGAACATTCTTCGTGAGTGGTCGCTTATGGCTTTTCTGTGCCAAATGATAAGATTGCATACGGAGATTTTAATAAAGGCAAGCAAACCGTTTAGCTGCTCCATTTTTTAATGGACCGATACACGGTTTACGAAACGGTAAATTAATTTCGGAGCATCTGCGAATTAGAAGTTGAAGGAAATGCAAGGTTGGAACCGGCGGAATTTTTTACAAAAATTATGACTGTTACAAATGCAGCAGTACCGTATAAATTCTTATGAAGTGAAACCTAAATTAATTTTTAATAAAATCGACTTGCAATAATTTTGCACCAAGAAAACCATAGTTAAGGCGGATACTGGCGATAGAATGCTTAAAAACAACAACAGTACAGATTGGGAAAAATCACTTAAAACCCGATGATTAAAGACTGGACAAAAGCTTTTATTTTTAAATAAAATATTAATCTTACCTTTGCAAAAATTTAAAAAACCTTGGAAAACATTATAATTAACATTAAATTTTTTTATTAGCTATGGAAGAAAAGAATGTAAAGAAAATTTCATTGAGATTGTACAAACTTCAAACACAATTAGAAGCCTTAAATGATGAAAATTTAAAACCGCTTATCAAAGAAATCGAATCCATTGACAAGGATCTTTTGAAATAAAATAATGTCAAGTTTCCTGTAAAAATGAAGCAAGAAATTTTGGAGTTTATGTAAATAAAAAACAGCTTTCCATAATGGAAAGCTGTTCTATTTTAATTAAGATTTTAGTTATAATTAATAAAATTATAATCTACCTCCCACCCCCTTAAACTTATCAATAAAGGCACTTATTTTTTGAAAAACAGTTTGCTTTTTTGTAAGATATTGTGGATTTAACGGACTCATTTTTGGTAAAATGGCATTTAATTCTGTACCGTTAGAACTTGCGTATTCTCGTTTTAAAGAAGATTCGATGTAGCGTTTTGTCGCTTCTTCGTTTAAGTTTTCCTCTACGATTAATTCAGTAGCTTCTTCTTTTTGTTTGACTTGTGCATATTTAAAGAACGAATCAATAACCGTTGCTTTATCTGGAATGGTATCTAAATCTGTTTCGTTAATGAAATCCACTACTAAAGATTCTTTTCCTCTATTCCCAATACTTGCACGAATTACTCGGCTTACTTCTTCTACTAATTCAGCTTTGTCTTTTGTTTTCTTATTGTGCTCAAAGATCAATTCTAAGATGTAATCTAAATTAATCTCTTGTGATTTTAATAAATCAACTTCAAAAACAACATCATCCCAATCGATTCCACCATCTTCTGGTTGTTTCCCTTCTTTTTCTTTTCTTAACCAATCACGAATATCATTATACGTCGAACGATAGTCTTGTTCTACACGTTGTGGTAACAACTGAATCTTTTGCATCACAGCTAAATCATCATCTGAAACATGGTACATTTCTTTGAATTCTTCTACAGCAGTCGCATCGCTTTGGTCAATGCTTTGTAAGGCTTTTAGACTTGTGAATTCATCGTAGTTTTGTAAGATATTTTCAACGCGTAAGTATTCTCCGAATAATTTTGTAAACTCCTTTTTATCCTTCTCCTTTTCAATTGCATCTGGATTTGGGAATTTTGTATTTAATTCGTTAACTACTTCAATAAATCCTCTACGTGCATCACCTGTTGAAGCGTCGGTAAAACCTTCTAAATATTCTTTGTAGCTTTTCTCTAAAACAACATTCTTCGTGTTTTTATTTCCAAATAATGTGATGGCATCAATCGTTGCTTGTTCCAAATCGCGGAATGTAACAATATTTCCAAAAGATTTCGTTGCATCTAAGATACGATTGGTACGAGAAAATGCTTGAATTAAACCATGGTAACGTAAGTTTTTATCAACGAATAAGGTATTTAATTTTGGTGCGTCAAATCCAGTTAAAAACATACCGACAACGATTAATAAATCGATTTCTTTGTTTTTTACTCTTTCTGAAAGATCACGGTAGTAATTCTGGAATTCATCGCTATCCACACCATAACTTGTTTTGAACATCTTATTGTAATCGTTGATGGCTTTCGTTAAGAATTCTTTTGCTGTACTGTTTAAAGCAGAAGGCTCGAATGATTCATCTATGATTTCTCCAATTGCTGATTGTTCTTCGTTCGCTGCAAAAGAAAAGATCGTCGCAATCTTCAACGGTTTTTCACTGTCAATTTGCTGACGGTTTAATTCTTCGTAATAATGTTTAGCTGCTTCTACGCTACTCACGGCAAACATCGCATTGAAACCGTTATTTCCGCCTTTTGTACGGTGTGTTTTAATGCGGTAATTGTGTAGGATGTATTTCGAAATTTCGCTGATACGTGCAGGATGCAGAAAGGCTTTCTTCGCATCTTCTGCATTCAATTTCTTTTCATCTATTTCTGTCTCAACCCCTTTGAATTGAGGTTTAACATTGTGGTAATCCACTTTGAATTTTAAAACCTTTTCATCTCTGATGGCATCTGTAATGACATACGCGTGTAATTCTGAACCAAAAACACTTGCTGTGGTTTCTGCACCTAATGCATTTTCAGGGAAAATTGGTGTTCCTGTAAATCCGAATTGGTAATATTTTTTGAATTTCTTTTGCAGATTTTTTTGGGCTTCACCAAATTGAGAACGGTGGGCTTCATCAAATATGAAAACAACTTGTTTATTGTAAATATCCAACTCTTGATCCCCCTTCATTAAGTTGTTTAACTTCTGAATGGTTGTGACAATAATTTTGTTGTCGTCTTTTTCGATATTTCGTTTTAAACCTGCTGTACTGTTTGAACCGTTGACACTATCAGGCGAAAATTTTTGGTATTCTTTCATGGTCTGAAAGTCTAAATCCTTACGGTCTACCACGAAAAATACTTTATCGATAAAATCTAATTTAGTCGCTAAACGAGCAGCCTTGAAACTGGTTAACGTTTTCCCTGAACCAGTAGTATGCCAAATGTACCCACCACTTTCTAAAGATGACCATTTTTTGGTTTGATAAGCACTTTTAATTTTCCATAAAATACGTTCGGTTGCTGCTATCTGATAAGGTCGCATGACCAATAATGTATCTTTGATGTCTAAAACCGTATAGGTTAGTAAGACATTAAGTAGTGTATTTTTTTGGAAAAATGTTGCTGTAAAATCCTTTAAATCTTTGATTAACGTATTATCAGCCTTTGCCCAATTCATCGTGAAATCGTAACTGTTTTTGTTACGCGTAACGGTATTGGCAAAATAACGTGTATCTGTTCCATTCGAAATGACAAACAACTGCAAGTATTTAAATAACGAATTGTCTGAATTAAAGCTTTCTTTAGAATAACGGTGTACTTGATTAAACGCCTCACGAATGGCTACGCCACGTTTCTTTAGCTCTACTTGAATCATCGGTAATCCGTTGACCAAAATCGTTACATCGTAACGATTGGCGTGCGATCCTGTTTGTTCGACCTGTGAGATGACTTGCACTTTGTTTCGCGTAATATTCTCTTTATCGACTAAATAGATGTTTTGAATGTGTCCATCATCAAATACAAAATCGTAGATGTGGTTATCGTGAAGTTTACGCGATTTATCGACTAAACTATCACTTGGTTTATCTAAATATTCTACAAGGAAACGCGCCCATTCGTTATCGGTAAATACCATATTATTCAATGCTTGTAATTGCGTACGCACATTGGCTAACATAGCATCTGTTGATTTTAGATGAGATGGATTCTCGTATCCCAGATTAATTAAATCTTGGATGAATTCTTTTTCTAAGGCAGCTTCTGATTGATAAGCCACTGGAGCCTCATTTAATTCGTAGAATTTGGTGTATTTGTCCAATACAATGTAATTGTTGGATTCTGCGATAGTTTTGTACATCTTATGTTATTCTAGTAGCTGTTAATTGGTTGTATGGTTTAGTTTTGAGGAAAGCTTAATAACTTTTCTCGGTAATATTCGTATTGTTGGGTTCTTAGTTTAATTTCTTTTGTAATTCCTTCTTCAATGGCTGTATGTGTGGCATCGAATTGATCTAAGAGTTTTACAATACGTTCTTTTTCTTCTAATGCTGGATTAGGAATTTTTATACTATTTAAATTTTTCTTATTTAATTTAGGTTGAGCAGCTCCAGTAATATATGGTGCTAAATCAATACTATTTAAATAATACTCAACAAATAATCTTTCATATTTTGTTTCGAATTTTAAGATATGAGCATGATTATTTACCCAATTCTTTCCACTTATACTAAAAGCGATTGGAGTTGATCTTGCCAATAAATTAGCACCATCTTCTGAAACTAATAAATAATCTCCATCGAAAATATAATCTTCAACATAATCTACAATTCCAGAAGCACCATAATAAGGTATTTTTCCTGGTTTTCTTTGACTACTTGTGATAGGTTTTCTTTTGGAATCTAAATTTTCTGCTAATTCCCCTAAAGCAACATAATTATTTTCACCCTCCTCAAACCTAAACAACTGTTCACGAAAGAACTCGAATTGTTTTTTACGGTTTTGGCGTTCGGTTTCTAATTCGGTTGTTAATTGATTGGTTAACGTTGTTAATTCATCTAAAACACGAACAATTTCTTGTTGGATTTCTATTGGTGGGATTGGAATTTGGATTTTAATAAATCTTTTCTTTGAAACATTATATCTTGTCACTCCACTAGCTGTTTTAATAATTTCATCTCGAATAGATTTACTTCTAAATAGATATTTAGTAAATTCTGGTAATAATTTGATTTCAGAATTAAATCTTAATCCAAAAGAAAAACTATTAAGATAAACTTTAGCATCAGATTTAAAAGTTATGGCAGAAGAAATACCAGCTTCACTAGCATTTTCAGATGAACCTGTAAATAATACATCTCCATATTTAACTTCATATTGATTTTCATCTTGTGAAACTTTTACCATTTCAAGTGTATCAAAATCAACTTCTATATTGTTGTAAATATTTTTATAAGTAACATATTTTGCATTACCATCAGTAAAATCAGACTTATTCTTACCTTTAAGTCCACCATATATTTCTGAAATTTCTCCTAATGATTTCCACTCCACATCAACCCCTTGTAATAACTCGTCTAATTTGTTCATCCTTCGATTTCTTTAATTAGGTTATCAATTGCTGTGCGTAACGTTGTAATGTTGTTTACTGTATCTGCTAGCTCGGTATTTAAGACTTCAATGTCTATCACTTCGCGTGTATCTACTGCTTCTACATACGAACTTACCGAAAGGTTGTAATCGTTTTCAGCAATTTTTGTATTGTCTATCGTTAAAGCCACATGTTCTACATTTTCTTTCGAATCGAATAACTGCATGATCTTCTCGATGTGTACATCCTCTAACATGTTGTTATTGGTTACTTTCTTGTAGAAGTCTTCACCTGTTGCATCGATAAATTGTGTGGTATTCTCGGACTTGTGTTTCGATAAAACTAAGATGTTTACTCCAATAGACGTTCCGAAGAATAAATTTGCAGGTAAGCTAATCACTGTTTCTACAAAGTTGTTGTCCACCAAGTATTTTCTGATTTTTTGTTCTGCTCCACCTCGGTAGAAAATACCAGGAAAACATACAATGGCTGCACGTCCTTTGCTTGATAAGTAATTCAACGCATGTAAGACAAAGGCAAAATCTGCTTTTGATTTTGGTGCTAAAACTCCTGCAGGAGCAAAACGATCGTCGTTAATTAACGTTGGATCATCTGAACCTACCCAATTCACCGAATAAGGTGGATTAGATACAATGGCATCGAATGGTTTATCGTCGATAAAATGAGGATCGGTTAAGGTATCTCCTAATTGAATGTTGAATTTATCGTAATTGACATTGTGCAAAAACATATTCATACGCGCTAAGTTGTAGGTTGTATGATTGATTTCTTGTCCGAAGAATCCATCCTCAATAATGTGGTTATCGAAGTGTTTTTTGGCTTGTAATAACAAAGAACCCGAACCAGCGGCAGGATCGTAGATTTTGTTAACCGAAGTTTGTTTGTGCATCGCTAATTGCGCAATCAATTTCGATACGTTTTGAGGCGTAAAGAATTCACCTCCCGATTTCCCTGCATTGGCTGCATAGTTAGAAATTAAGAATTCGTACGCATCCCCGAATAAGTCGATTTGACTATCCTCGAAACTACCAAAATTTAACTCGGCCACACCTTTAAGGATTGCAGTTAATCGTTTGTTTTTATCTTCTACGGTATTTCCTAAACGTGTACTTGTTGTATCGAAATCTGCGAATAATCCTTTGATATCTTGTTCAGATTCGTACCCATTCGCTGAGTTTTCAATATCTGTAAATATTGCTTTTAAGTCTGTATTTAGGTTTGAATTTGTATTGGCATTATCGACTACATTACAAAACAATTGACTTGGATAAATGAAATATCCTTTTGTTCTAATAGCATCGTCTTTGATTTCTGGTGTGATGATGTCGTCTGCTAATTTTGCATAGTTTACACTTTCATCTCCACCTTCGATGTAATTGGTGAAATTCTCACTTATGAAACGGTAGAATAATGTTCCTAACACAAAGTGTTTGAAATCCCATCCGTCTACTGAGCCACGTACTTCGTTGGCGATTTTCCAGATTTTGGCTTGTAGTTCTGCTCTTTGGGCTGTATTTGTCATTATATGTTTTATGTATTTTTATTTTTATAGCTACAATAAATTTATAATCTATATTCCCTCCATAATAGTCCAAAAGGTATTTGTCGCAAATGGATTAAATTTTCTTCATTTATTGGAAATGCAAACTCATCTTGAAAACAAATTACTGTTAAAGCAGAATAATCTTTATCAGGGTCTTGAAATGTATTAAAAACCATTAATTCTAAAATAATACAATAGTGAGGAAAATCATCATCATCATTCACTCGTGGATCCATGACATAATAAGAACTTCGATAAAAAATACGTTTAGCACGTTGTTTTATATCTTCTAAAACATCATCATTTAGTTCTTTATTCGCAGTTCCCTCAATTAAAGAATCATAAGTTTTCATCTGGTAGATTTTAGTTATTTCAATCTCTACCCCATTTATTTCTATAAGTGTTTCCATAAAATAATTTTTTAAAAATAAAACATTAGGACGTCATTAATTGTCATCTAAAACTTTATTTTTCTTTTTCAACTCTATAAAAGGTAGTTTTACTTAATCCGGCTTGTTTACAAGCTTTATCAATGCTCAATTTTTTATTGTCGTAAAGATGCTTTGCGAACTGATATTTTTCTAAAGTTTCTTTTGAAACTCCTTGTGGTCGCCCTAAATTTTTATTCCGTCTCCTTGCTCCTTCTAAACCGTGTTTCGTACGTTCGCTAATCAAGTTACGTTCAAACTCTGCTACAGCGCTAAATATCTGAAGTAAAAATTTACCATTAGCTGATTGCGTATCAAATTCGGGTTCTGTTATAGATTTGAAATGAATCTTCTTTTGATTGAAGGTTTCAATCAAATCTACCATATTTTTAAGCGAGCGAAAAATACGATCATTTTTATATACTAAAATAGTATCACCAGGTCGAGCAAACTCTAAAAGTTCTAATAACCCTTTACGATCTTCTTTCACTCCACTAGCAACATCTGAGAATATCTTTTCACATTTGTGTTGGTTGAGTAAATCTATCTGATTTTGTAAATTTTGATCCTTTGTTGATACCCTCGCATATCCAATTGTCATAAAATAGTACTATAAAACGTTACTATACGAAACTACTAAAAATAACGATAAATAGCACTATTATAAATAAAAAAAGAACTACTAAAAAGTAGTTCCATAAAACGGTCGATTTTTGGTATAATTAAATTACAAAAGAGTATGTAAATAATCTGCTGTTTGATTTAATCCATTTTTTCTAAAACTTTCTAATACTTGAAATTCATCCATTGCAGGGTTTTTGCGATTTAATACCAAATCTTTAAAAGCTTGGAGGGCTATTTTTGGATTTAAATCTATGATATCCGTCAGAAAATCATCTGCACAAACTGCCTTCAATCCAAAAGAGTCTAAATAATCATCTGGAAAATCCTTCAAATTATTAGTTACAATAATATTAGCATTTACTTTAATAGCAGCAGCTAATACATGTCTATCATCTTTATCAGGTAAATTTAAATTTTCAATTAATCCTTCATAATTTAATACTAAAGCATCGGGAAATGCCAAATTTGCTACGTTTATCCGCTTCTCTGCTTGTGAAGATTCAACTCCCTTTCGAATCATTACAGATTTCCATTCATCAAAAATGATTTTACTCCATTTTGGGGTATATAAATCATAATGAGCAAACCAAAATAATAAATCTCTAATCACGATAGGAAATATTACATTGGTATCAAGAACAGCTTTGTACCTTACACTATGAATCATATAAACCTATTTCGTCATCAAAGTTCATAATATCAATGATATGCTTTTTCTGTTTTTGCTTCATCTCGTTTTTATATTTGATTACATCTTCAAATAAAATACGACGATGTCTTCCAACCATTGTAAAATCAATTTCACCTTGCTCTAAAAGTTTAACTAAATGTGGTCTTGAACAGCCCAATATTTCAGCTGCCTTTTGAGTAGTGACTTCCGTTGCAATAGGGACAATAGATATTGGATTTCCTTCACTCATTGACTTTAAAATTTCACTTAAAAGTTTTAAAGCTTTAAAAGGTATTTTAATTCTGTCGTTTGTTTCTTCGATTTCTATTTCAGTATCATCTTGTTTCAATTGTGATAAAATTGAAGAAAGTGCTGAATAAGATTCAATAGCCACTCGTTGTTCTTTCTTAGTGGGTCTTTTTATATAGTCTAATGCTTCCATATTTTAAATTGTTTAAACAAATTTAAACGAAATAAACGAAATAACCAAAATAAACGAAAATAAATAATTTTATATTTCGCCTATTAGTAATTAAATATAACTGCCGTAAAATGTTTTTATCAACTAAAATTCCGAGAATAATCTAATATCAAATTAGTAAGATTTTCTTTTATAAAAAAGTACGAGTCCTCTTCTAAAAATCCTAATGGGGCATAATCAATATAACGTTGACGATAATTGTTATACATTTCAAAACTATGTAAAAAGTCTAACTCTGTTTTGCGATCATTTAAATACGAATTTAAATCAAAATAACTGTCCCGAGTTGGGGAATATGAAAAAGCTAATAATTTGCCAATACCTTCAACAAACCAATTTAATAAGTCATTAATTATAAATTGTTCGGGGATTTCAAAAGTATATCCATCCGTATCATAAAAAAGATAAAAATCTGTTTGAAAACGATTATTAAAATCTTCTAAATTTTTCGCTACAATCTCAATGTTAGATATATGCTCAGGTTCTAATGAATTTCCTAAATCTAACGCTAAACAAACGACGTTTCTTGGCATCATAATAATTTAACTTTAGCACGTTTACTAATTTAATAATTTTGTAGGATGTATGCTTTAGTCGATTGTAATAATTTTTATGCGAGTTGTGAAAGGGTGTTTAAACCTCAATTACGGCATAAGCCAATTGTTGTGTTAAGCAACAACGATGGCTGTGTTGTGGCGCGTTCTAACGAAGCAAAAGCACTCGGTATTCCAATGGGAGCACCCGCTTTTGAATACAAAAAGTTATTTCAGGATAATAGTGTAAATGTATTTTCATCAAACTACGCTCTGTATGGCGATATGAGTAACCGTGTAACTCGAATCCTTAGAAAATATACACCTGATTTAGAAGTTTATTCGATAGATGAAAGCTTTTTACAATTCAAGGGATTTGAAAATTATGATTTAGTATCGTATGCAAAAGCGATACGGAAAGAAGTGCTTAAAAACACTTTAATTCCAACGTGTATTGGAATTGCGCCCACAAAAGCATTAACTAAAGTGGCCAATAGGATAGCTAAAAAATATCCGCAATTAGAAGGTGTATATGCTATAGATTCCGAAGAAAAACGGATTAAAGCTTTGCGATGGTTAGCTATTGAAGATGTATGGGGTATTGGTAGACAATTTGCTAAAAAATTAAAGGCAAAAGGAGTAAATAAAGCATTAGATTTTACAAATCTTCCTGATGAATATGTCCGAAAGGAATTTACTGTAGTTGGTTTACGACTAAAAAAGGAATTAGAAGGCATATCTGCTATGGAACTTGAAGATGTAAAAACAAAAAAGAATATTGCTACGACAAGATCTTTTGATAAAACGTATGAAGATAAAACCTATCTACAAGAGCGCATTGCTACTTTTGCAACCACCTGTGCCGAAAAATTACGCAACCAACATTCTACTTGTAGAATAGTTACTGTTTTTATTTTTACCAATAGATTTCAAACAGATAAACCACAATATTACCAATCTGTAAACGTAACCATCCCCTACCCTACTAATTCATCAATTGAGATAATTAAGTATGCTAAAAAAGGTTTAGATATTATTTTCAAAAAAGGATATGGATATAAAAAAGCTGGCGTTATTGTTGGAGGAATAAGTCCAGAAAGCGAAAAGCAATTCAACTTATTTGAAGATGAGCACCCACAACACCGCAAGCTGATGAAGGTAATGGATCAACTTAATTTTAAATATGGAGTAAAAAAATTAAAAATTGGTTCACAAGCACTGGATAAAACATGGAAGATGCGCCAAGATCTTTTAAGTCCAAATTATACAACTAATTGGAAAGATATACTTAGAGTAAAATGATAAATTTTAAAAAAGCACCGTACTTCGGAACAGAATTGGAAAATCTAACCATACATAGTGATGGTGAAAAAAAATATGTTCAAATATTAGGAGGTGTGCGTGCAGGCTTTCCTTCACCTGCTGAAGATTTTTTAAGTGATCGTATTAGTTTAGACGAACGCTATTTATCGAAAATAGAAAGCACTTTTCTAAATTTAGTTAAAGGACGATCGATGTATCCCGAATATCAGGAGAATGATATAATCATTCTACGTACAGATTATGAACCGTGTCATAACGATGATATTGTAGTGTCGATTAATTCATCAGAATATACTTTAAAAAGATATGATAAGCACAATAGTACTTTAATAGCTTTAAATTCTGATTACGCAAAAAGCGTAAAAATTGATGAAGATGATGAAGTAATAATATTAGGTGTGGTAGATGCTTTGATCAGAGATAAAAAGAAAAGAAATATATAAATATATTTCTATGTATATATTTATATATATCGTATTATAATCAAAAAATAAAGCCGTATCTTAATATATACGGCTTGTCTATTATTTTTTAGATTCTTCTAAAGATAACTTTCTAAATTCTTTTAAAAGTTTCTCTAAAGCTAAAGATGATTTTCTCGCTCTTGTTCCAGCAGCTTTATTTTCTTTTTCCATTTGTAATTGAGCATCTGAATTGAACGTTTCAAATTCTGCGTTCAACTGTTCTAAAAGTTCTTTCATTATAATACTATTTTATGCAAATATAGCATTTGAAACAGTAATAGGGAGAGACTTTACATTAATATTTTAATGCTTTAAAATTGAAAATTATCATAATCATCTTTAAAAAGTAAGACTAAATTATAAAACAATATTTAAATATAAAGCTATCTTTATATTTAAATATGTATATACTTTTATATATGTATATTTATATATATTACTATACATATATGTTCTTAAATATATGATAACAAGTAAGTTATTATAATACTTTACATTTAAAATTTTCATCTAATGAAAGCCTTCCCTCAAAATCCTTATCTTTCCACCTAAAAGATTTAACATCAGTTTGATCTCCTCTAAGTAATATTTCTACATCATTAGAAGATAAATTATAGCCAAAAATTGATGGCCAAATTATAAAATCACATCTTAAATCTGATAGATAATTAGTACAACCAAAGAATTTCTCCATTTTCAATACGGCACCGCTACACTTCGGACAATCTCCTAAAGAGTAATCAAATTGCACTTGAAAAGTACTGTCATTTACAAAAAGTTTTGCTTGAAAATTAATACCTTGTTTTGAAGTAAAATTTAAAAAAGGAGTGTAGTTGCCAGTAACTAATAATCGTACATTATCTTCAGTCATTGCAATTCCATTATAAGAACGGTAAATAAACATTCCACATTTACGGTTAAAATAATTTTCACATCCCCAGCCTTGCTTTGTTCTTAGAATTTCGCCATCACAATTAACACACTTAACATTATCTACAATTTGATTTCGAAACTTATAATTAATATAACCGTGTACTATTTTTAATGCAGCTTCAAATTTTTCACCTTTATCATCCACAAAATCTGAATAAAATTTTGTTTCGTAATTGTGAAGTAAGTCAAATAGCATTTCGGGAGAAATATTTTTCTTTGAGTACGATTTATAAATAAAAAAATTGCACAACTGCTTATTATTTTCAACGAAATTACATTGAAATTTATCCTCAAACTCTAAAAGCTCTCCTTTGTTGCAAATGGGGCATGTACCAACTCGTTTCATTCTATAAAATTAGCTATTATTTACAAAAATTCGCCGGGCACTGGTGAAAATATAGTCTTTCCTTTTCGGACTTTTTTATCAATAATGGGAAAAAGATTAAAAAAATTCCTTTTAAAATGGGAATATGATTTTATGCGTTTCTTAGTTTAATTTTAATATTAATTTTAATATTAATTTTAAGCAACTGTTTTTTTTAGATATAAAGTATTGTTTTGTAGGGTTTTATAGCCTATATTTTAAGTTATTTTGGGTAGTGGAATCTCGAAGATATGGGTAGTAGAATGTCGAATGCTTGGGTAGTGGAATCTCGATTTTTGGGTAGTGGAATCTCGAAATAAATTTATGTGGGTAGTAGAATCTCGATTTTTGGGTAGTGGAATGTCGATTTTTGACATTAAAAACTGACTCTAAATCTAAAAAAAGTGCGATGGGTAGTGGAATGTCGAATATTAAATGGGAAAACTGCATAAAATACGGGTAGTGGAATGTCGAAAAAAAAGGAAATGATGGTTTTTCATTGAATTTTGGGTAGTGGAATCTCGATTTTTAATAATTAAATCATATAAAGATACGATAAATTAATAATGTAATATGATGATAAACAGTATAAATATATACTCAACTGTAAAAATAAACATATATAAAGCAATGATAGTTAACACATTAATATAACATGGGTAGTGGAATCTCGAAATATACATCTAAATTATCTTAATATATCAGTGTATTTATATAACGATGGGTAGTGGAATGTCGAAAAATTGAAATTTAAGTTAGGTGCTAAATTTCAAATATATAAATACCGAAACTAAATGATCATCAACCAGGTATCTTATTTAATTTTAATTCATTAAGGATTAATGGGTAGTAGAATCTCGAAATAATTAAGTAATTAATCTTGATATATGAAAGGCTTTATATAATGATGGGTAGTGGAATGTCGAAAACTAAAAGAAAAGATTTCTTTAATTTATTAATAGCTTTGTTTTAATGGGTAGTGGAATGTCGAATATTAAAACAGATATTTTAATCGAAACTATTGTATACATTGAAATTTCGAATAAAATCTTAGACCCTCACCTTAAATATGGGTAGTGGAATTTCGAAAATATTAATAAAAAATGCTCCTACAACGGAGCATTAAAAATTGGATAACCCTTAGGGGATATTTGAGCGTGTTTCGTTACAGAATAAATAGAAATAACTTCTTCTTGAATTTCATCTAACAATTCTGAGAAAGGAATATCAGTAATTAAAGGTTTGTTATTATCTTTTCTTCTTGCTGTATTATATTTCTTAACCACATTCTTATATGCACTGCTAAAGAGAAACTTTGCACCAAAATCAATATTAAATATTTTTTCCAAATGCTCTAACTCTTTTTTAGTCAGGTTATGTCTTTTCTTAATATAAGAAAGTTTATATAATTTAAATTGATCGTCCTGACTTGCAATATTCGAAGATTCTGCTGCGCCACTTCCAATGGATTTAAGCTGATATCTCGTTATACCTATGTAATTTCCATTTACAGAGCTATTAAAAGAGAAAGACGAGGATTTGTCTAATACTTTTTTAATCGGATCTAAAAAGCCCTTTTTAAGCGTTCTTAAATCTTTATAATTAATTCCCCAGGTTCTATTCATATATTCTAAAGTAACCTTAGTACCATCTTCTCTAAGAGTATTTAGCCAGAGTGCAAATAGGAACTGTTTATGAGATTTTACAGAATACACTAAAGAATATAGAACGTAATTATAATTTGCTAAAGCTACTATCTTTTTAAACCAATAAGGATTAATATAAAAAGATACTTGTCCTTTATAAATGGTTGGATCAATAATTAAACCACCATAAAATTGTTTTTTTTCTACTTCACCTTTAGAGTTAAAAAACTTGACCGTATGCCATTCTTGCTTGTAATTAACTAAAAATTGAAGTCCTTTTTTAGTTAACTCTAAATTTCTTGATTTAGAAATATCAGAAGATTTCATTACTATTTTAGCATAAGATTCGTCGTCTTCTAAATAAGTTTTCTTAAATAAGTCCAATTGAAAACTATCATCTGAAACTCCATATTGGAACTGCTTGTTTCGTAACGTATTTAAAATATTAATTATAATACGGTTCGCCTCAATCGGCATGGATTCTTTAACAACGAAATTGCCATTATCTTCATGAAAAAATAGATCTCGATAAAATTCATTAGAAATTTTCACCTTATCAGCAATCTTATTGCTGCTAAAGGTTTCTTTTACTTTATTATCTTTTTCTTCCTCATTCATAAGTTGTAATTTTCTCTCTCGTTAAAGTGCTGTAATTTAATAAATATTTTAGTGACCAAATAAAATTTAATCGTATATTTGAAATACGAAAAGGAAAACAAAATTTATTTTGTTTCCGAAAGAGGGGCTTCGGCTCCTCTTTTATTTTATGGTCGGGTAGGGTTCTTACCGTTTAAATAGTTAGCTACTTGTTGCTGACTTTCTTTTTCATAAACATTACAGAATAACCATTTGTTTTCTCCTGTAAAGTTTTCATCAAAATACTTAATCAGGCGTTTTACTCCAGCTGATCCTTGTACAGCACGATATTTAACCCAGTTACCATTTAAGAGCTTTACGTTTACTACATATACTTTATTTGACTTTTCCATGATAACGCTTTAAGAATTCATTGTATTCTTCCTCATAAACGTTTACTAATGCAGTATTAATCAATTCTTTCACAGTCATTCCTTCTATCAATGATGCTTTATTTTTAAGGAACGTAATCATTTCGCTCGGAACTTTTACATATAATCCTTTTTCAGACGTAGAAGGTTTTTGTACCGGCACCACTTTTTGTACTGGTGTTTCTACTTGTGTTTTTTTTACCTGATTAACTAATGCAGATAAATCTACTTTTTTATTAGCCATTACTTAAAAGTTTAATCATTAATTCTCTTGTCAAATTCTGAAGTTGATTACTCGCTTTGTGCTTTCCTTCAACTCCTTTGGTTACAATACTGTTGGTAATTGCATCATAATCGTTGATTACAGTGTTAGCAATAGGAACATCCAACTCATTAAAATTTTCACTTAATCTATCTTTAAGTGATGAATTAGCTTTAATTCTATTAAAAACGATTAAAGATCGATCTACAGCATTATTATCTTTAATAATCTGTACAGTTTTATCAATAGCTAATAAATCATTAATACTCGCTTGCGTTGGTATTACAATTAAATCAGCTTGTTGTACCAATGAGTGTATTTCTTCGAATAGGTAAGGAGGTGTATCGATAATGATGAAATCGAAATCTTCATGCGGAATCTTATTAATTTTACGATCCACATCAATATACGTCAGCTGGTCATTTAAGTCTTTTACTTGAAGTAATGTACCTTGATAATCCCAATCAATTAAGCCAACCTTAGCATCTTGGTTGAGTAAATTTGCAACATTGTAAGACAATGTACTTTTCCCAACACCACCTTTCTGATGAGTAAATAAAATGATCTTAGCCATAATTCATCTATTAATTTTTATCAAAAATAAAACAAAATATATTGATATACAAATATGTGTATAGTTAAATATTAATATATTTACATATAAATATATATTTATATACTACTGTTTTTTATAAAATAATATTTTATAAATACTTTATTACAAATGGGTTAAACACACTAATTTATATCGTAAAATGAACAACTAAAAACTAAACCGATTGTAAAAGGTTGTGTTTTGTGAATGTACCATATAATTGTTTACAGCAAGGGGTATTTCCCGGGTGTAAAGTATTAGAGGGTTAGATAGAAATTTAACTTTGAAATAGGGTGGGTGGGTAAGAAAATATTAGGATAAAAATGTAAGGTATCACTAACTAAAGCAATCCGCCCCGAAGGGGCAAATTTTTACGCCCTTTAAAAATAATAAAGGGCGTAAAAGATTATGATTTAAGATAATTTATTGCTTTATTCGCATAACTAAAAGCCTCTTCTAAAATTTGATGTTTTTTCTCTTCAGATGTATGCTTTAACCAACTTTTTAGATAGATAATTGAGTTAATAAACTGCTCCGAATAATTAAATTCTAATGAAAACAATAAAGAACCCAGTTCAGCAACTAACTCTTCAAAAGCATATTTATTTCTACCGTCTTCAAAATCTTGGTCTAATCGGTTTAACCGATCTTTGTGTCCTGTCCAATGAATAATTTCATGAAAAACAGTTGAATAATATGCACCCTTATTTTTGAAATACTGCGGTTTGGGTAAATGAATTTCATCTTTTCCAGGAGTATAATACGCTTCGCCTTGTACTAGATGTTGTAAGGATAAATTTTTGGTTTCAATTAAATCATTAATAAATTTTTCGGCACATTCGTCAAGCTCAATGAATTCAATATCTGCAATAATAGGAAAGTCACAATCATTTATATTTTCAATGTTATCCGTATGAAATACACGATAATACTTCATAAAGCTTTTTACTCGATATTGCTTTTGTTTGGTGCTATCTAAAGCCTTAAAATCAGCAAGTTGAATACGTTCTTCCGTTTCTTTATGTCTAATATCATAACTAAAGTACTGTATAGGCAATGATTTTGAGCCTTTTTTTATTTTACCTTTTGATTTAGTTATTTGATTAAAAGTTGCATAATAGCAATTTGAACGCTTATTAATCAACATATCAAGTGCCAATATAAATTGGTTTAATCGTGTGTAAGATTGTAAAGAAAGTCTGTTAGCAGGCATAAAAGATACATTTTCTTTTAAAAAATGTTGCCAATGTTTCTCTTCTACGCTTTCCAGTTGTTCAATAATTGAACTAAAGAACAAATCGTTATAATTATTCTTTGTAGTTTGAGCTTGGCTCTTATCTGTTGTTTTAAAGGTTCTTTTTGCTTGGGCAGTTTTTACATTTGTTTCCATAATAAAATAATATTTAATAGTTCTACAATTTTTATTAATCATTCTTCGTGAGTTGTCGCTTATGGCTTTTCTGTGCGAAATAGAACTATTGCCTACCGAACGATTTATAAAAGGAAAAATCCATTGGCCGCTACAGAACTGAAGCTGACAAATGGATTCGACTGGTAAATATATTTAGGAGTGTCTGCGAGTTAGAAATACACGATAGATAAACTGAAAATTGGCGTTATTTTTCCTAAAAATAATGACGATTTTAAGGTGATATCTATTTTTGTAGTTCTTAAGAAGTAGAAACCTCAATAGATTTTTATAAAGCGGAATAGGCAATTATTTTGCAACAAGAAAACCATATATGGCGATCACTCCGAGTAGAATGATGTAAAAAGAGGAACAACTATTTTCAATATATTGATGGAGCAATAAAAACCAAGCAAAAAGAATAACTTAAAACATTAATTACTTTTCCTTTAAACTGGGATGAACACACTAATTTCTATCGTAAAATGAACGACTAAAAACTCAACCGATTTTAAGAGGTTGTGTTTTGTGAATTTATTGTTTAATTATTTACAGCAAGGGGTTATTTCCCGGTTGTAAAGTATTAAACAGTTAGATAGAAATTTAACTTTGAAATAGGGTGGGTGGGATTATTATCATGTTCATGTATAAAAAATAATATAATATAAAGAGCTTATCAACACCTAAATTTCCAGATTCGTATTTTGTATATATTTTATTTAAAATCGCATTAAAATTTAAAATTACAATACAAATTACGCACTATATCTTTTTATTATATCCCGTATTATACCTATGTTGATAAAGAATAAACAAATATTTCTTAAATAAATGTAATTGCGTATATTTGGGAGTTATCTGCAAGCATATCCAAACCCATTTCATAGAAGGAATTTCACAAAAAAACTATCTAAGAATTTAAATTATAGTAATTTTATCTTAACAAAAAGTAATAACAAACAATGAAATATTTATATTTAGCATTAGCGATTGTTCTTGAAGTTTTAGGTTCAAGTTTTATGAAAGCATCTGACGGATTTTCAAAACTTTTACCCACGACAATAACAATAATAGCATATATTGCTTGCTTTTTCTTCCTTTCTCAAGCATTAAAATCAATACCTTTAGGAATTGCTTATGCGATTTGGGGAGGTTTAGGAATTGTCTTAACTGCATTGATTTCAGTAATTATCTTTAAACAATCTTTGGATTTACCAGCAATTATTGGAATTATTTTGATTGTTGCAGGTGTTTTTGTTATGAACTTTTTCTCTAAATCTTCAACACACTAAAAAATGCCTGCAGATAACATGGGTTTTGCAAGATGCGGGGTTGAAGTAAATCTCAGAAAATTTGTAGAAAATACCCGCAAACAACTTTTCCATTTTTAGTTTTTTCGTAATTTTAAAAAATGGAAAAAGTTTTTGCTAGCGTTCGGTTATCCTCTCCACTTCCGGTTGCAGTAGCCCGCACCTCGCAAAGCCCTTTCCCGTTATGTGTAATTTTAGCCGCAAACGCAGTTAAAACAAAAAGGCTCCGAATTTCGGAACCT
>NZ_RQTJ01000018.1 GCF_003858535.1 Paenimyroides viscosum | reverse complement strand
TACAAGAACATATATATTCTAAAAAGCAAAAAAGAAGCTGTCTAGTTTTGAGACAGCTTCTTAATCACAGCTTACACTTTGGTAAACTTTTTCTTCTTCTTTAATTTTATCATCGCAGTTTCCATCTAAACTTCCAATGTATCTCAACTGAGGTTGCTCTTCGGTGCCAATGTTTTCAAAAACTTCACAATGACAGGTGTCAGACGATTCGCAACTTGCTAAAAAAGCAATTCCCAAAATAGTTAATACCTTTTTCATACTTTTTACTTTAATGTTTATTGTAATTAATCAAAAATTAAACCAAATTTTTAAATTCTTGTTTTAATCTGTTTTTTGCCAATTCGGTTACCGAGTTTTGTTCTTTACTTTGTATAAGTTTTTTTTGTAAATCGGTTGCAGTTAAAACATCTTCTTTTAAACTTGTTTTTAAAATTTGTTGAATAATTGTTTGTTTTGCAGTTGCAATTAATGCCCATGCTTCTTCTGATACATACAATTGCTGTGAAATATTAAAATCGTATTCTTGTTCTATATTTTGTATTAAGAACGATGCGTAATCTTGTTTTAACTCTGATATTGGTGCTACACGAACTACTAATTTTTGCAAATCTATACGTTCCATTAAAATAATTAATCTTTCGTATGCCTGCACCGTTTGCGGAGTAGATTTTCTTAAAGTTTCTTGAACCTTTGGCGCGGTATGGGGTTGTTGCATACGTTGTCTTAAAAAATTTCGTGTTTCTTTCTCTTTCGCAATCGATTTTCTATTAAAAACATAAAACAATAATACTATAATAACTAAACCTAATAATATAAGTAACGACTCTTTCCAGTCAACCGTAAAATTTGAAAACATCTATATCACTTTTAAAAAACAAATATAAACCTAAAATAATATTATTTGCTACTTATTTTTAGTAGTAGTAACTTTGTTTTTTCTGAAAATAAATCTATGCAAAATTATATCGATCAATTAAACGATGCGCAACGTGAACCTGTTTTACAAAAAAACGGACCAATGATTATTATTGCCGGTGCGGGTTCTGGTAAAACACGCGTTTTAACCTTACGTATTGCTTATTTGATGCACCTTGGCGTTGATGCTTTTAACATTTTGTCGCTGACTTTTACCAACAAAGCGGCTAAAGAAATGAAAGAACGTATCTCGAAAATTGTTAATTCTGCCGAAGCTAAAAATTTATGGATGGGAACTTTTCACTCGGTTTTTGCAAGAATTCTTCGTGCTGAAGCTGATAAGTTGGGATATCCTTCAAATTTTACGATTTACGATTCTCAAGATTCACAACGTTTGATCGGGCAAATTATTAAAGAAATGCAGTTAGATAAGGATATTTACAAGCCTAAAGATGTTTTAAGCAGAATATCTAACTACAAAAATAATATGGTTACCGTTAAAGCGTATTTTAACAATCCGGAGTTGATGGAAGCCGATGCCATGGCAAAAAAACCACGTGTTGGCGATTTATATCAGGCGTATGTTGAAAGATGTTTTAAGGCTGGCGCAATGGATTTTGACGATTTATTGTTGAAAACAAATGAGCTTTTGATTCGTTTTCCTGAAGTTTTGTTGAAATATCAGGATCGTTTCAGATATATTATGGTTGATGAGTATCAGGATACCAACAATTCGCAATACTTAATTGTAAAGGCGCTGGCAGATCGTTTTCAGAATATTTGTGTGGTAGGCGACGATGCACAATCAATTTATGCGTTTCGTGGCGCCAATATCAACAACATTTTCAATTTTCAGAAAGATTTTGACGATGTTAAGGTGTATCGTTTGGAACAGAATTATCGATCATCAAAAAATATTGTAGAAGCAGCCAATACCATTATCGACAAAAATAAAACCAAGCTTGATAAATTGGTTTGGACAGCAAATGATGACGGACCAAAAATTAAAATTCACCGATCGATAACCGATGCCGAAGAAGGAAGATTTGTAGCATCGACCATTTTTGAAGAAAAAATGACGCATCAAATGAAAAATGGCGATTTCGCTATTTTGTACAGAACCAATGCGCAATCGCGTGCTATGGAAGATGCCTTGCGTAAAAAGGATATACCTTATAGAATTTATGGCGGTTTATCGTTCTATCAACGTAAAGAAATTAAAGATGTTTTAGGATATCTTCGTTTGCTTGTAAACCCTAAAGACGAAGAAGCTTTGGTGCGTGTAATAAACTATCCGGCGCGCGGAATTGGTAATACAACGGTTGAAAAACTGAATATTGCCGCCAATCATTACAAGCGCAGTATTTTTGAGGTAATGGAACATATCGATAAAATTGATCTCAAATTAACATCTGGAACCAAAAGTAAAATAAGCGATTTTGTTACCATGATTAAAAATTTCCAGGTAATAAATGATAATCATGATGCGTATTATTTAACCGATTATGTGGTTAAAAAAACCGGCTTAGTTCAGGAATTAAAAAAAGACGGAACACCTGAAGGTATTACGCGTTTAGATAATATTGAAGAACTTTTAAACGGTATTAAGGATTTTACTGAAGGTCAGGTTGAAGTTGATGGTGCACGTGGAAGTTTAGCAGAATTTTTGGAAGATGTTGCATTGGCAAGTGATTTGGATAACGATAAAGGCGATGATGACCGTGTGGCTTTAATGACCATTCACTTGGCAAAAGGACTGGAATTCCCGACAGTTTTTGTGGTTGGTATGGAAGAAGATCTGTTTCCGAGTGCCATGAGTGTGAATTCGCGTGCAGATTTAGAAGAAGAACGTCGTTTGTTTTACGTTGCTTTAACCCGTGCCGAACATAAAGCATACTTAACTTATGCTCAAAGCAGATATCGTTGGGGAAAATTAAGCGATTGTGATCCGTCAAGATTTATTCAAGAGATTGATCCGCAGTATTTGGAATTTCTATCGGCTCCCGAAACAAATTACCGATATAAATCATCAATCAATGAAGATATTTTTGGCGATGTTGATAAATCTAAATTGCGTTTAAACAAGCCAACTGCAGGAGTTCCGCCAAAATGGGTTCGAGAAAATGAGGATCAAAAGCCAAATAATGATATTAGAAGATTGAAGGATATGAGTAAGATTTCGGCTTCAAGTTCCTCATCAAATGAAAATTCTTCGTTACAAGAAGGACAAATTATTATGCACGAACGTTTTGGTAAAGGAAAAATTCTTAACTTAGAAGGAGCAGGGGCAGACAAAAAAGCCGAAATTCATTTTGATGTTGGTGGAATTAAAAAATTGCTGCTGCGTTTTGCAAAACTTAATATACTGGAATAATGGCAAAATTTATAAATGGGATATTATAAATCAAAATATCAACATAAGAAGAAGCAAACAAAAGGAGGTAATTATCTATTTAAATCTTTTATAGCTCTAATTATCGTTTTTGTTTTGTATAATATTTTTATCAAGTCATCATATATTGGCAAAGATTACAAATACAATATATTTATATTTTGGTTGCCAATTTTGATAGGTTTCTTTATTGCTATAAGATTTAACATATTAGGACTGGATTATAAAAAATCTTTTTCAGAGCTTAAAAAATAAAAAAAAATTCACATTAAAATTATATACATTTTACTAATAAACTTTGTTTTTTTTATGTTCTCTTTAGTTATGTTTTGGATTCCTTCAAATATAATTTGGGACATATTTAACAAAATTGAAATACAAAAAAGCAAAATAGAAGTAGTTTCGATTCCAGTTGAAAAGTTCACAAAATCCAGACAGTCAAATAAAATCTATTTTAAATTTAATAATCATTCAGAAAGTATAAAAGTTAGTTCAAAAAGAATAAATCAGTTTATTGGTAAAAATCCAAATAATTACATAGTTGAAATAGGTATAAAAAAAGGTATTTGGAATTATTATGTTGTTGACTATTTGAATATTAAATTGAAAAATTAAAAGTATGGCAAAATTTATAAAAATATATCCTGATAATCCTAATGAAAAGGAAATTCAGAAAGTAGTAAAGATATTAAAAGATGGTGGTTTGATTATTTATCCAACCGACACGGTTTACGGTTTAGGTTGCGATATTACAAACACAAAAGCTTTAGAACGTATCGCTAAAATTAAGGGAATCAAGCTCGAAAAAGCAAATTTTTCTTTTGTTTGTAACGATTTAAGTAATATTTCGGACTACGTTAAAAGTTTAGACACCTCGTCGTTTAAAATTTTAAAACGTGCATTGCCTGGTCCGTACACCTTTATTTTAGAAGGAAATAATAATCTTCCGAAGGAATTTAAAAAGAAAAAGACTGTCGGAATTCGTGTGCCCGATAACAGCATTGCATTAGAATTGGTTAAGCAATTGGGAAATCCTATTGTTTCAACATCGATTTATGATGATGATGAATTAATTGAATACACAACTGATCCTGAATTGATTTTTGAAAAATGGCAGAATAAAGTTGATGCTGTAATTGATGGTGGTTACGGAGATAACATGGCATCAACCATTATTGACTTAACTGGAAACGAACCAGAAGTGATTCGTGAAGGAAAAGGAAGTATTGATATCTTTTAAAACAAAAACCAGCCTAATAAGCTGGTTTTATTATGAATTTTTCAATCGCATCTCGAATAATTTCGGCATGATCAAAAGCTAAAGCAGGTAATTCATCTACAGAAAACCACTTCACCGATTTTGCATCATCCTTTGCTTTGGCTTCAGCCAAACTGTCAATTTCGCCCATAAAAGCCACAGATATTGTATGATGGCGCGGATCTCTTTTAGGATTTCCATACGCTTTAATTTGCTTAACCTGAAATAGCTGAATATCGGTTTCTTCAAAAAGTTCGCGTTTGGCGGCTGTTTCTAAATCCTCGTTTTCATCAACAAAACCGCCAGGTAAAGCCCAATAATCTTTAAAGGGATCGTTCAATCGCTGAATTAATAAAATTTCGTAGCTGCTGTTTATCTTTCTAAATAAAACAACATCAACAGTTACAAATATTTTGGGAGTATAGTTCATTTATAAAATATCTATTTGAATTAAAGCTAATAAAATTACACTAATCACGGCTAAAACAATACCTGTAACTGCATTTTTTGTAAGATTTTCTTTAAAATAAAATTTCCCAATAAAACTTCCGCCAATAATAACACCTAAGTTCATGGTAATAAAGACTAGAGTCGGGGTCTCTGAAAAAATTTTATGTGCTTTCATATAGAAATAAATGTTCGAAAAATTTAAAATTCCCAACACAATCCCATAATATATATAGTTTATCTTAATTGTTCCTTTATGTATTAGTAAATAAATTAAACTTGTAATAGCACATAAAATAAACACCGTAAATAATGCAGCTATGTACGGAATTTCTTTATTTGTAGCTAGAATTTTAAATAATGTATCAACAGTACCATATCCAATAAAAACAGCTAGCAAGTAGAAACCGTTGAAATTTCCCTTATTTGTGGATTTTTTATACAACAATAGTACAATACTTGTAAAAGCTAGAATAATTGCAATAAATTTTGACCATGTAAATACTTCATTAAACAGCCAAAAACTCAATGCTACAGGAATAATTAATGATATACGTTGAAAAATATCTGTTTTCGCTAAACCAGATCTTATCAACGATTTATTAAGTATAAAAAAAATTGTTGGCATTAAAATACCTAATAATAAAGTTATTATTGATATTGATTTTTTAACAGTAAATACATTGAGAGATTCATTAAATAGTAAATAGCATGTAATTATAGCAACAATATAATTTGTAAATATTACAATATAAATATTTTTTATATTGCTGATTTTTAGACTTTTAAAATAAAAACCAACCAAAAGAGATGATATTAAACTTAACAGTAAAGCGTACATTAATTATAGATTATTTAAATGGATTAAAACAATTTAACTAATTCTATTTTACATAATATATATTATAGTTCAATATAATTATATAAATAAAATAGTAATAATAAATTTTTATTTCAACAAATATCACTATTTTTGCGCTGTTTATAAAAAATAAATAAGTGGAAAATTCAAACGCACAAAAAATTATAAAAGCGCTTCAAGCAGAAGTTATTTCAAACGGCATAGTTGCAAAAACTATAGTTCCAGAACTAAAAAAGCTTAGAGAATTTGCATTACTAGAAGAAAAACCAGTTCTAGTTAAAGCATTGCGCTTAGCTTATGAGCATATTGACCAAAACGAAGATTTTTTAGTAAATATCCCATCTGACGAACCAATTGAGGATAATGTTGAAATATCAACCGATAGTTCTACAAGTGAAAGCTTTACCTATTTTATGTCTTTAATGTTAGATTTAGATAATAAACATAATGTAGCCGACTTAAAAGAATACAACCAACAATTTCAACAATTTTAAAAATGTTAAACTTTTTTAGATTAGTTGCAACCTTAGAAGGTATCTCATATTTGGCTTTATTTTATAACATGTTATACAATAAACCTAATAATCCTGAATTGTATCAACAATTATTATATCCAATTGGTATGATTCATGGCATACTTTTTGTTCTATATGTTGTACTAGCTATTTATTTAAAATATGAATATAACTGGTCTTTTAAGAAGTTAGGTTTGGTATTAATTGCTTCCCTCCTGCCTTTTGGAACTTTTTATTCAGATTATAAATGGTTAAAAAATTAAAAAAATTTTTGTTTTTAGTTAAAATATACTATTTTTACCAAAAATTACAAATACAAAATTATCTGTTTTTATTAATAATTTAAAAAAAAGTTTTATGAAAAAAATAACTTTGCCTTTAATTGCAGCTGTATTAGGTTTATCTAATATGAATGCTCAAGAAGGATTACCTTACAACAAATGGTCTATTGACATTAATGGTGGTTTAACAAAACCTTCAGCTCCAATGACTCCTGGTTATACAGGTGATACTTTCTTCGGATTAGTTCACGCTGATGCTGGTGTTCGTTACATGTTCAATAACAAATTCGGTATTAAAGCTGATTTTGGATATGACTATATGAAAAATGGAGAAGATTCTAACTACTTTAGAACTACACACTACAGAGCAAGCTTACAAGGGGTTGCAAATTTAGGTCGTATTATGAACTTTGAAGAGTGGACTAGAACTTTTGGTTTACAAGCTCACATGGGTGCTGGATACTCTTGGATGGAACCAGGTAAAGATGGTTCTACAGTTCTTGACTATGGAAAAGATAAAATGGGTCACGTATTGTTAGGATTAACTGGTCAAGTAAAATTAGGTAACCGTGTTGCTTTAAATGCTGACTTTACAATGGTTAATACTGTTCGTCAAAACTATACATTTGATGGTGCTTCAGAAATCAATGCTAACGAAAGAGGATTTAACGGTACTTTCTACAATGCAACTTTAGGTTTATCTTTTTACTTAGGGAAAAACGAACAACATGCTGACTGGTATGCTAACGATGGTTTAACAAACAGAGTTGAATCTTTAGAAAACCGTGTTACTGACATCGAAAACAAAATGATTGATTCTGATAACGATGGTGTAGCTGATTATTTAGATTTAGAACCAAATACTCCAGCAGGAAACATGGTTGATACTAAAGGTCGTTCTATTGACTTAAACAAAAACGGTATTCCAGATTCTTACGAAGATTATTTCGATTCAAGATATGCTAAAAAAGGTGATACATTCTCTTCTGCTGATTCAAACACAGCTCAAGACTTAATCAACCAAGGATATGTTGCAGTTTATTTTGATTTCGACAAATCAACTCCTAAAAACGCAGAAGCAACTAATTTCTTAATTACTTACTTACGTTCTAATCCAAATGCTACTGTTGAAGTTAATGGTTTTGCTGATTCAGTTGGTAACCCTTCATACAACCAACGTTTGTCTGAAAAACGTGCTAAAAACGTAGCTAAAATTTTAGAACAATCTGGTATTTCTAGCTCTAGAATTACAACAAGTGCTAAAGGTGAAGATACCTCATTCGACGGTACTAACAAAACTACTTCTAAATTTGCTAGAAGAGTAACTTTCAAAGTAAACTAATTAATAGTTTTATAATAAGAAAAAAGAGAGGTTTTATACCTCTCTTTTTTTATTCCTATATTTGTATAAACTCTCTACAAAATGAAATTTGAAGTAGTATCAGAATACAAACCAATGGGCGATCAGCCTACAGCAATAAAAAGTTTATCAAGCGGAATTAATAACGACGAACGTTTCCAGACATTATTAGGTGTTACAGGCTCTGGTAAAACATTTACTGTTGCAAATGTTATTCAAGAAGTACAAAAACCAACATTGGTTTTGGCGCATAATAAAACATTAGCTGCACAATTGTATTCAGAATTTAAACAATTCTTTCCAAATAATGCAGTGGAATATTTTGTTTCATACTATGATTACTACCAACCAGAAGCCTATCTACCTGTAACAGGAACTTATATTGAAAAAGATTTATCTATTAACGAAGATCTAGAAAAGATGCGATTAAGTACTACATCTTCTCTACTTTCAGGACGAAGAGATGTTTTAGTTGTTGCGTCTGTTTCGTGTTTGTATGGAATTGGAAATCCGACAGAGTTTCAGAAAAACGTAGTAACCATTGAACAAGATCAGATTATTTCACGTACTAAATTTCTTCAACAATTAGTTCAATCGTTATATTCACGAACCGAAGCTGAATTTTCGCACGGTACTTTTAGAATTAAAGGCGATACTATAGAAGTTTTTCCAAGTTATGCAGACGATCCGTTTAGAATTCATTTTTTTGGTGATGAAATTGAAACCATAGAATCATTTGATATTTCTTCATCAAAAGTGATAGAAAAGTACAAATTATTAAGTATTTATCCTGCCAATATGTTTGTTACTTCGCCAGATGTGTTGCAAAATGCTATTTGGGCAATTCAACAAGATATGGTTAAACAAGTAGATTACTTTAAATCTATAGGTAAACACCTTGAAGCAAAGCGTTTAGAAGAACGTACCAATTTTGATCTAGAAATGATACGCGAACTAGGCTATTGTTCAGGTATCGAAAATTATTCAAGATATTTAGATGGTCGCGAACCTGGAACTCGTCCTTTCTGTTTGATAGATTATTTCCCAAAAGATTATTTAATGATAATCGATGAAAGTCACGTTACGGTATCGCAAGTTCATGCTATGTATGGTGGTGATCGTTCCCGTAAAGAAAACTTGGTAGAATATGGTTTTAGGTTACCGGCAGCAATGGATAACCGTCCGTTAAAATTTGAAGAGTTTGAATTACTACAAAATCAAGTAATTTATGTTTCGGCAACTCCGGCAGATTATGAATTACAGAAGTCTGAAGGTATTTATGTTGAGCAAGTTATTCGTCCAACAGGATTATTAGACCCAATTATAGAAGTTCGTCCAAGTCAAAATCAAATAGATGATTTAGTAGAAGAAATTCATAAACGCGTTGAACTAGACGAACGTGTTTTGGTTACAACCCTAACCAAACGAATGGCAGAAGAATTGGCAAAACACTTTACAAAAATTGGGATTCGATGCAGATACATACATTCCGATGTGGAAACATTAGAGCGTATTGAAATTATGCAGGATCTTCGCAAAGGGATATTTGATGTATTAATTGGTGTAAATCTTTTACGTGAAGGTTTAGATTTACCCGAAGTATCTTTAGTAGCGATTTTAGATGCAGATAAAGAAGGTTTTTTACGCAGTACACGTTCTTTAACTCAAACAGTTGGAAGGGCTGCACGTAATATAAATGGTAGAGCTATTATGTATGCCGATAAAATAACTGCGAGCATGCAACGTACAATAGACGAAACAATTTATAGACGCAATAAACAAATTGCTTTTAATAAAGAACATGGTTTAAAACCAAAAGCTTTAAATAAAAAAATTGAAAAATCGTTTACAGATAAATTTAAAGGTTATGATCAAAATGAAACGGAACTAAAAACGGTAGCAGAAGATCAAATAATTTATCGTACTACAAAAGATATTGATAAAGTTGTTAAAGAAAAACGCAAAGAAATGGAAAAAGCAGCTAAAAACCTAGATTTTATACAAGCTGCACGTTTACGAGATGAAATTCAAGAATTAACTAATAAAAAAACAAACCTATAAGTATTTTTTATATTTTTAAAAAAAATACATATAAAACATGAAAAAAATTAAATTATTATTTTTCTCACTAACACTTGTAGGAACTTTATCTTTACAAAGTTGTTTCTATAATTATTATGATGACGATGATGTGCCATCACAACCACATTATTCACAATATCAAGCTGTAATTATGTCGCGTGCACAATTAGAAAGTTCTATTAAAATGACTGCCCCAAAAAATATGATTAAAGCGGGTAAAATCTATGTAAAAGATACTTATATTTTTATTACAGACGAAAATAAAGGATTTCACATATACGATAATTCCAACCCTAATGCCCCACAATTAACGGGTTTTCTTGAAGTTCCTGGAGCAACCGACATGGCAATTAAAAACAACACTATTTACATTAACCAAGCAGTTGATTTAGTAGCGGTGTCAATAAATAATAGTCAAGTTACTGTTCATAAACGCATTAAAAATACTTTCCCACAAAAAATAAGTCCAGACGGTTGGGTACATTATGCAGGTGAAAATGAAATTATTGTTGATTGGAAATCTTAATGTTTATGAAAAAGTTTTTAAAATTTAGTTTTTTACTTGCATCTTGTTTTCTATTAACATTTTGTTCAAGTGATGGGTCAGATACGGCTTCTCCTAGTAGTGAAGGGTCTGGAAAAGGTGGATCAATGGCAGTTTTTACTATTAAAGGAAATTATCTTTATACGGTTGATAATCAAAAACTACATGTTTTTCAAATATCAAACACAACTGATCCTGTAAAGGTAAATGATGTAACAATTGGTCGTGATATAGAAACCATTTATTCATTAGATAATTTAATGTTTATGGGTTCGCGAAACGGTATGTTTATTTATGATGTATCAAATCCTGAAAACCCAAAGTACCTATCAGACGCTCAGCATTTTACAGCATGCGACCCTGTAGTGGCAAATAAAACACACGCATTTGTAACCTTACATTCTAATACAACTTGTGGCAACAATTTAAACACTTTAATGGTTTATGATATTGCCGATGTAACAAATCCGAAATTAATTCACCAAAGAAATTTAACATATCCGCGTGGTTTAGCTATACATGAAAATTATTTAATTATTTGTGATGATGAGCTTAAAATATTTGATGTAACACAAGCAGCGGAACCTGTTTTAGTAAAATCTGTAAATTATAAATTTAAAGATATTGTAATTTATAATGACATACTTTATGCTTTTGGCGAGCAAAAGGTTACACAATTTAAATGGAATGCGGTTGATTTTTTAACCTTAACACCAATTAGCGATATTACTTATTAAGCTTTCTTTTAAGAAAGCTTTTTTCTTGTATCTTTGATAAAATTTAAGAATTATTATGACAAACAACGATATCTTTAAAAAATTACGTGTTGCATTACAATTACGCGACGATCAAATTGTAGAAATTTTAGAATTAGTAGATTTTAGAATCTCAAAAGGTGAAATTGGAAATTTTTTTAGAAACGAAGATCATCCTAAATATGTTGAATGTCAAGATCAAGTTTTACGTAATTTTTTAAACGGATTAGTAATTCACTTACGTGGCACAAAAGAAAATCCTAAAAATCCAAGAGAAGTTTTAGCAGGAATTTCAGCTTCAAAAATTCCTTTAACAGATAAACCAAAGGTTGAAGATAAACCTAAAATGGTATATACTCCTAAAAAACCAGTAACTTCTAAACCAGCTTTTAAAGGAAAAAACAATACAACTGCAAAAAGCACTACACCAACTAAAAAAGACATATTAGGCAACGTTAAATTTAATAACGGTAAGCCAAAAAAGAAAGATTAATTTAAACATTCATCATCTAATAAATTAGACTATTAGTTTATTAAGAGTAGATTTACAAATTATTATGCGAAAATTAGTGTTGCTTATATCAGCATTTGTTCTATTTACTACTACAGAAAATTACGGACAGTCTTTGTACAAACGTGAATGGGGAACATTGCTACCTATATTTGATAGAACAATAAAACCTTTTAGTCCACATAAATCAATAGTAAGAAACCATTCTTTTGTTACTGAAGTGAATGCTAAAACAGGATATTTGTATGTATTAAATGCAGATGGAGATGAAATTTATGAATATCGTCCAAATGAAATCAATCCAAAACTCATTTATAAAATTCCAGCCGGCGAAAAAGGAGGTTCTGTTATTGAAAATATAAAGTTTGATTCTGAAAATAATATAATCTTTACAGGAAGAACAAACAATGAAAATTTTGCCACACCAGGTGTTTATGGTGAGCGAATTATGATTGGAATGTTTGCAAGACCAAGTTTTATATCAAAAATTAATCTTGAAGGAAAACTTATTTGGTTTAGCTATTTTCATGATATAGCATTAAACGAAGGACATTTAACTATTGATAAAAACAATAATATTTATGTTCTAAATAAAAGAAATAAAAATTCTATAACCTCACCGTCTTTCTTTCAAACCAAAGGTGATACAAATTCTACCATTAAGTATCAAGATGCTATTAGTAAGCTTGACGCAAACGGAAAGCACATTTGGAGTACCTTTTATACTAAAGATTTTTCAATAATTAAAAGTATTGTTGCTGGTACAAATGGTTTGTATATTTATGGCGACCACATGAACGCAAGTGCTGGAAGTGATTATTTTGGTACAGCTAACACACATCAAAAAACAATTGTTAGAAATGGTAATATATCAGGGGCTATTTCAAGTGTTTTTCTTTCTAAGTTTAATTTTGATGGAACTAGATTGTGGAGCACTTACTTTGGTGAACAAAATTCCAATGTTCCTTTTGGAAGTGTCTTAAAAAACAACAATGCCTTGACAGTTATAGGTGATGAAGCTTATATTTTAACATCATTTAAGGTAGGTTTTAAATTAAATAGAAATAAAAATTTAATTACAGATAATGCTTTTTTAAAAGAGCCCAATTCTACTGCCGGTCCTAAAACTGTTTCAAAATTTTCCCAAGACGGTCAAAGAATTTGGACCAGTTTTGTTCATGGAGGGGAGCATTTATTTGGTAATGAAAATGGTTTATTTATAAGTTCTACTAATAATAATGTTAGTTCTCAAGATCATTTACCAACAACAGTTAATTCATACCAAACTAAACACGGCGGTGGAAATACGGATGTTTATAGTTCTATTATTTCATTGGATGGAAGCAAGCTAGAGTATGCATCATTTTATGGGTTTGAAGGTACAGATAGCGGTATTAACTTACCTACAAAAAATGGGTTTTATATAATTGGAAATACTAATCTTAATTTAAAACCCAAATCGGATTTTGCAACCAAAAAATCTTCTACCAAAGAATATTATAAAAATGGTGATTATTACATAGGTGATTTTTTAAGTTATTTTAAATTGAATAAAAAGAAAAACGATCGTTAAGATCGTTTTTCTTTTTTAATTACTTTTCAACCAATTCTCAATTATTATTTTTCCTTGTGGGGTTAAAACAGATTCCGGATGAAACTGAACGCCGCGAATATCATATTTTTTATGTTTTAATGCCATAATATTTCCCAGTTCATCAATTGCGGTAACAATGATTTCAGTAGAAAGATTATTTTTACTTACACTCCACGAATGGTAATGCCCAACAAAAATATCGTTATGTAGATCATTCCATAAAAAATCGTCTTCTATAATGTGTAGCTTTGTTGCAATTCCGTGTAAAGGCTGATTTAAATTCACAAGTGAACATCCAAAATATTCAGCAATTGCCTGATGCCCCAAACAAACGCCTAAAATGCTTTTTTTATCTTTATAAAAATCAATTACATCTAATAAAAGTCCCGCTTCTTCTGGAATTCCAGGACCTGGAGACAACACAATTTTATCAAAACTCTGCAATTGTTCTAAGTAAAATTTATCGTTTAAAAAAACGGATACTTCTACTCCATCAAAACTTTCTAAATAGTGAATGATGTTGTGTACAAATGAGTCGTAATTATTGATTACTGCAATTTTCATTCGACAAAAATACACTAAAATTTGTTTTCTACTTCGGCGGCTTCCAACAATAAATAGTGCATATCGGTATTTTTCATAAACGGTTTATGCAAATGATTTCCTGGACCAAACATGGCAACTTCTACATAATCTGCAGAGTGATCCATTGAGATCCATCCTACTGAATTATATTTTTTCTGAATTTCGGCAAACGTACTAAAAGGCAAATGCTTGTAATTGTACAAACCGTCATCGCCTTTTTTTAATCCGTTGTAGTATGATGCTATTGTTTTAGCTTCGTCATCGTTTAACTCAACATTTATCGAACTTTTAATAAACTCTTTAATCTGACTTTCGGACTGATTATTCTTAATATTGTTTAAAATATGTTCGTTTGTAAAATTGTATTTCTCCAGACTGTCGAAATGTTCGTTTGCATATTTTCCGTAAATCATTCCGGGATTTGCATTTCCGTGATCGGTGGTAATTACAACCAATGTATTTTTATCTTGTTCGGCAAATTTCATAGCTACAGCAATGGCTTCATCAAACTGCAATTGTTCGTGAATTAAAGCCGAAACATCGTTTGCATGTGCCGCCCAATCAACTTTTCCTGATTCAACCTGTAACACAAATCCATCTTTATGATCTTTCATTTGATTGATCGCAACCTCTGTCATTTCAGCCAAAGTCGGAATAGAATTCGTCAGTTCCACAGATTGTTTTCGATCAATTTGATAAGGAAGTGCATCAAAATCAAATACACCTAATAATTTTTTAGATTGATCTGTATTTCTTAAATCGGACTTGTTTTTTGCAACCACATAATTTTGTTTTTGAAAGGCAGCATACATATCCTTTTTATCTTTTCTGTGTGACGGATCAAAATAACGCTGACCACCGCCTAATAAAACATCGTAACCAATACGAAGATACTCTTCTGCAATTGCCGATTGATCGTTTCGACTTTTAATTGCAACTGTAAAACCAGCTGGCGTTGCATGTGTGATAGGAACCGTAGTAACACAACCTGCTTTTTTACCTTTTAATTTGAATTTTTGCCAAATAGGAAGATTTCCTTCACCAGACGGACTAATGTTCAACGAACCGTTATTCACACGTGCGCCACCGCCCCAAGATGAACTTGCCGCAGCAGAATCGGTAACGATTGATGAAGCCGATGCCATATCCATTATTCCGCGAGAAACTTTGTTATCTATATAAAGTTGAATCCAATTACTGGTTTTTCCAAGTATGCGGTTAGAATACATATTTGCAAGATTCAGCGTTCCAGAACTCATTCCGTCGCTCACCATAAAAATAATATTCTTGGCTTTTTTATTGGTTGAATTTAATGATATATCGGTGTTTCCTGCAAAAGTATCGATTGGATTAACTAATGTTGAACCCAAAGCAGCTAAGCCTCCTAACTTAAAAAAACTTCTTCTTTTCATTTCTGAATTATTTTATACAAAAATAGGCAAACTAAACGCTTGCCTATCCTATTGATATTAAATATTTGTTACGGAATAATTAATCTAAATCAACCAACACTTGATTTTTTAATAAATCATCCATCGTTTCGTGTTTTCTAATTAAATGAACTTTTTCGTTATAAACCAAAACTTCGGCAGGTTTAAAGCGAGAATTATAATTTGATGTCATTGAAAAACAGTAAGCACCTGCATTGTGAAAACACAAAATGTCGCCTTCACTAATTTCGGCAATTTTGCGGTTACTTGCAAAGGTATCGGTTTCACAAATGTATCCTACCACCGAATAAAAACGCTGTTTACCGATTTCATTTGAAATATTAGTGATATGATGGTACGAATTGTAAAACATTGGACGGATTAAATGATTAAAACCAGAATCTACACCAGCAAATACAGTAGATGTAGTTTGTTTTACCACATTTACTTTAGCCAAAAAATAACCTGCTTGAGAAACCAAAAACTTTCCTGGTTCAAAAACCAAAGTTAAATTTTTGCCGTATTCTTTACAGAATTCATTGAAACGAACCGTTAATTTTTCTCCAAGTTCTTCAATATCGGTTTCTAAATCACCCTCTTTATATGGAACTTTGAATCCACTACCAAAGTCAATAAAATCAAGGTTTTTAAATTGTTTAGCTGTTTCGAACAAAATTTCAGAAGCATATAAAAAAACTTCGATATCTAAAATATCAGAACCCGTGTGCATGTGGATTCCGTTTACTTTCATTTTGGTATTTTCGATAATTCTTAAAATATGAGGCGTTTGATGAACCGAAATTCCGAATTTACTATCGATATGTCCCACTGAAATATTGCTGTTTCCACCTGCCATTACATGCGGATTAATGCGCACACAAACAGGGATATTCGGGTGTTTAGCTCCAAATTGCTCTAAAATAGAAAGGTTATCAATATTAATGTGAACACCTAATTGTACCGCTTCTTCGATCTCTTCTAAAGATACACCGTTCGGAGTAAACATGATGTCATCTGGAGAAAAACCTGCTTCTAATCCTAATAAAACTTCCTGTATAGATACGGTGTCTAACCCACTGCCCTTCTTCTTCAACAACTTTAAAACGGAAATGTTGGTTAATGCTTTAGCCGCATAATTGATTTTTAATTTTTTTACTTGTTTAAAAGCATCTTGTAAACGTTGAAATTGATTTTCAATTGTGTTACCGTCATAAACATACACCGGACAGCCATATTGCTGCGCAATGTCTACTAATAAATTTGTATCCATTTTTTTAAAATTGTTGTTGAAGATGCAAATTTATAATTATTAACTAAAAAGGACGTTTTTTAAAAAATTTATTTAAGAGATAATGACTATTTGGAACCTTGTACCAAAATATTGAAAGCACGTTTTGTCAATATACAGCGTGTCATTCCGTGCTTGACACGGACACGAGCTTGCGAACTGACGAAGTAATCTAATCATTATTTAATCTTGTGAGATGCTGAAACAAGTTCAGCATGACATTGATGATAAAATTAAAGCTTGGTGTAATCTTTCCAATAATCATTTAAAACATTAATGTAAGAATAATTTAAAATGAAAATTATAAATTTATTTTACCGATTTTAAAAAGCTTAAAACTTTTGTTTCGTTATATCCTTTACCTTCTTCTAAACTTCCACTTTCCTGAACTTTTAAAACTTTACCGCTACTATTCAAAACAATAAAAAACGGATAGCCTAATTTATCGCCATTTGGAGCGTATTTTTTAAAAACGGATTCGTTTTTATTTTCTTTTGAATAATTTAAGTGATAGTATAAAAAATTGCTTTGAAGTTCTTTTTTTACTTTAGTATTTGTTTTAATAAAATCGTTAAACAGCAAACACCAACTGCACCAGTTTCCACCAGCTTGTAGAATAACATTCTTTTTTTCTTTTTTAACCTGTTTTAGTAATGCATCTATCTTTTGTTGGGCATTATCGCTGGGATTATAAGGCTTTTCTAATAATTTTTTTTCAGAAACCGTTTGAGGCGTTTGAGCTGTTGTTTCAACTGAATTTAATAAAAATCCAACTAAACATATCGCAACTAAATAATTTTTCATTGATTTTAAATTTTAATCTAAACTACTGAATTTATCGGCTTATCCATTCTTTAAAAGCCTGAACTTTTTCTCTGCTTACAATAATTTCTTCTTCTTTATAATTATTCAGGCTGATTTTTAAACGCGAATTGCTATAAATACTTATTTCTTTAATCGCTTTTAAATTGATTAAAAACTGTCGGTTTACTCTAAAAAAATCTTTTGAATTTACTTCATTTTCAATTGTTTCAAGGCTATCGTCTAAGCTAAACGTTCTATTTTCAATCGTTGTTAAAAAACTGCTTTTAAATGCGCTGTAAAAACATTCAATATCGTTAACATCGATAATTTTTATGATATTACCAGTTTTAATTACAAATCGTTTTTTAAAATTACTGCTGTAGACATTGTTTAAACTTTGCTGATTAAAAACTGTTTTATTCTGCAATGCTAAAAACTTTTTAATAGCTGCTTTCAGTTCGTTTTCATCAATTGGTTTCAACAAATAATCTATACTGTTCAACTTAAATGCTTTTAGGGCATATTCGTCATAAGCAGTTGTGAAAATGACAGCACTTTTAATTGCGACTTGTTCAAAAATTTCAAACGATAAACCGTCGGACAATTGAATATCAACCAAAACCAAATCGGGATGTTCGTTAGATAAAAACCATTCAATACTTTCTGTTACAGATTCTAAAATCATAACCACCTCACAATTTAAATTTTCTACTTTGCGTTTTAATAAACGTGCAGCGGGTTTTTCGTCTTCAATAATTACAATTTTCATTGTTCTTTGTTTTTAAAAGCATTTCGTTCTTCGTCCATATACTGCTTAATTTTTCGATTTTCCCAATCTTTATTTAAAAAAGGTATAAAATTAAAAGTACTTGCAGCGTGCGAAAACAATCCTATTCCCCAACCTATCAATGGCAATAAAAACCAATAATTTCCATCATTATTTATTAAAGTTATGATTATAAAAAAGGAATTTACACAAATATAAACGATTAAATGTACGTAAAATTCTTTCACTTTTTTGACACGTTTTCTTGCTTTTAAAAGTTCTAACTGACTATAATTTTCCATTTTCTTTATTTTTATTAATTTGTTTATTAATCATTTTATCTTCCCATTTTTTTAAAAAGTTAATCGTTTTTATTCCATTTATAACCAATGCGAATAACATAAATAAAGTTAATGCTAATGACCATTTAAAAGTGGGCATATAAAACATATTTACAATTATTGCTAACGGTATAAAAATAATTGCTGCGACCACTGTTATATAAAATTCCTTTAACTGATACATTCTGTCGTAAGCGTTGTTAAATACTTCTTCGGTTATTAAATCTTCTTGAAAATTGTACAATGATTCGCCTGAAATTAATGGGAGCTTTACAATATAATGTTTATCAATTTGTTGAATATTGATCTCTGTATTTGAAAACAAATGGTAACGTTGTATAATATTTTGTAAACCAATACCTGCAGATTTTTCAAAAGTTTCCTTTTTTTGAAAAGAATTTTGAACAACCAGGCAATTACCTTCTTTAAAAATATCGATCTGTAACGGTTTTTGATCTGATATAATGTTGTGTTTAATAGCGTTTTCTAACAAAAGCTGTAAACTTAATGGAACAATTCTAAATTCGTTCACATCAGAATCTGTTTGAAAATTGATGATGATGGCATCTTCAAAACGCATCTTTAAAAGTGAAACATACAATTTTGCGAAATTTAATTCTTCTTCAACCGAAATCAGGTTTTTATCTTTCTTATCTAAAACATAACGATAAATCTTTGAAAGTGCTATGGTAAATTCTTGTGCTTTTTTTGGATTTTCTTCGATTAAAGAACTTAAAACATTCAAAGAATTAAACAAAAAATGCGGATCTAACTGATTTTTCAATGTTTCAAACGACGCTGTTGCTTTTATAGCAATATCTTTTTGCTGTGTAACTTCAATTTTATCTTTTCGGCGAATTAATAAAACAATGTAAACAATAGTTGAAATAGTCATAGAAAACCATAACATAACCATAGAGTTATTTTTTACAAACGTAAAAGCTTCAGCAACAGAACTGTTTATAAAAACTAAATATCCTGAAAATTCTAACAATAAAACTACCAAAGCAGTTAAGATGTTTACTAAAATTCCGCCGACTAAAATGTTTTCAAAATTCTTTTTACGTTTTAAATAATAGTCCGATAATACCAAAGTATTTGCAAGGTAAATTCCAAAAGTGTAGGTAAACACGTTTATAAATTGCTTTACAAATCCAAAGCCGTTGTATCTTGCGCCATATTGATAATTTATAGCGACCACAATAGCATAGCATATTACCAATATTATTGAAAACTGTTTTATGTGTTTTATAAAATTTTTCATATCGTAATTATTTATAAGTCAAATGTAGGGCAAGATCATTGACGCAAAAACTAAAAGTAGCCGAATTGTCGATTTTACCTTCTCAACTGTAATTTTTACCTTCATAAACAAAAAAAAGAAATTTTAAAAGCGGAAAAAAATCAATATTAAATAGTAAATTTGCTATCAAATATTAAGAGCTATGGTTTACAAATTTCGCGTTATTTTAGATGCTGAAGATGATGTTTTAAGAGACATTGCCATTAAAGATACAGATACTTTAGAAGATTTACACAATACTATTATCAACGCTTTCGGGTTTGATGGTATGGAAGGCGGATCGTTCTTTTTGTGTGATGACAATTGGGAACAACAAGATGAAATTATGTTGTTTGATATGGGCGATGTTCCGGGCGAACACAAAATAATGAGCGATTTTAAACTGAGTGATTTATTGTATGAAGATCAAACAAAAATTCTTTATGTATACGATCCGTTTGTAAACTGGACATTCTTTGTAGAATTGGCTGCAATTGAAAGTGAAGACGATTCGGAAGAAAAAGAATTGCCTGCGCTACTTTTTGCACACGGAATTTTACCTGAAGATGCGCCTGTTAAAAACTTCGACGATCCGATTTCTAAAGACGATATCTACGGAGATTTTGATGATGATTACGATGATGAAGATTTTGATATGTTTGACGGTGATGAAGGTTTTAGTGAATTTGATAACGACGATAACAATTATTAACAAAGATTTCTCTTTCGTGGGAATGACAAATAATAACATAAAAATTAATTAAAAGAAAGCCAAACGGTTTTCTTTTTTTACCTATAAACAGTACAAACGCTATGATTAATTTATTTAATACCCAGATAGAATCTTTGTCAATTCACCGAGTTGGAAATAAAAGCCGTGCCGAAGCTATTTTTCTGTCTGAAAATACTTTTAATGTAAACGACGAAATTACGCCACTTTTAAAAGAATATTTTTTTAAGCCTTTTCGCGAAAAAGAAGAAAACTATTACCAGTTTGCACACGATGTTGACTTAGATTATAACGACATGTTTAATTTTGCCAACGAAATTTTTGCAAATCCAAGCAACGCTCACGAAGTTTCAAAGAAAATCACTAAGCATTTATATGAGCAGTCAAACCATCCGCATATTAAAAACGGTGAAGTTTACGTGACTTATTTAACGCATATTACTATTGATAACAATCCGGTTGATGCGATTGGTATTTTTAAAAGTGAGTTAAAATCAGACTTTTTACAATTCGAAGAAAACAACAGCAACCTGGAAATGGTGCTTCAGCAAGGAATTAATTTGAGCAAATTAGATAAAGGCTGTATCATTTTCAATTACAAGAAAGAAGAAGGCTACAAAATTTTGACTATTGACAGTAACCGTTACGATGCGCGTTATTGGTTAGAACATTTTTTATCGGTTGATGCTTTTCAAGATGAAAACTTCATGACCAAAAAATACTTAAAGTTTGTTCAGGATTTTGCTAAAGATGTGGTTTTACCTGCCGAAGATAAAAAAGAAGAGGTGATGTTTATGAACCGATCTGTAAATTATTTTGCAAAGAATGACGAGTTCGAAGAGCAGAATTTTATTAATGATGTAATTGACAATCCTGATTTACAAGCCGAGTTTAAGAATTACAAAACAGATCGTGCTGAAAAATACAGCATTGAAGATGTATCAAACTTCCCAATTGCAAATAACGCGGTTTCTGATGTTCGTAAAAAAATTAAAAACGTAATTAATTTAGATACCAACGTACAAATTAAGTTAGATTTCATTAATCCTGAATCTGCTGAAAAATTCATAGAAAAAGGTTGGGACGAAGAAAAACAAATGTATTACTACCTTGTTTATTTTAATAAAGAACAAAAATCGTAATTATATATTTTTTGTGTCATTCTGAATGTAACACAGTGAAATGAAGAATCTACAGAGATACATTATAAATGACGAAAGCTTCCTATTTTGGAAGCTTTTTTATTGGGGGCAATATTCTTTAAGATAATTTCTAACATTAAAATAATCTGATTCTTTGATATCATTCAACATTATACAAGCATCAACTAAATTATTAGTATGTAATAATGATACATATAATTTTTTATAAATATCGTTAACTATTGCGTTGTCAATCACAGTTAAAACATCTTTACTATTATATAAGATAGTATAAATTTCTTTAGATAAATTAAATTGCTTATTGGTAAAGTAATAATCTGCAATTACTTTGTTTGCAAAAAATTCTTTTTGAACATCGTTACGTTCAGGCCAATATGTGCCCATAAAATCAGTGTATTCCATTAAAATATCATTTTCTGTTTTGTTATTATATAACATACTAAGATTGTGCGCTTCTTTAATAAAATCTTCATCAAATTTAGGTGAAACAGACTTTTCAATTTTTACATGCTCTATTTTATTATCAGCTGTTAAAATATATGTAGCCTTAAACAATTTGTTGGTAAATGAATGTTTTTTATAACTTTTTATGTTTTTTTGAAATGCTATTAAGGTATCGTAATTAAAATTATTTAAAATATCAACATTTAATAATCTGTCGTATTTTAAAACAGTTTTACCCTCATATTCAATTCTACTTGGTTTTGATTCTGGATATTTAAACTTAAAATCAATAACTCTTAAGTAATAATAAAGTTTATCGTCCTTATCTTCTTTTAAAACTAGGTATTTATTATCAATATAATATTTATATTTAAGATAGCGTGTACTTATTCTGCCAACATAAATTGTTGCTTTATTTTTTCTGATTCCATCAATGATAATATGATCATCTAAAATTTCTATACTTTTAAATATTGAAAATAAAGGATTTTCAATTTCTAACGGATTACCATCTTCATAAGTCACATAATCTAATATCCATTTACCTTTTATATTATCGCCCTGAGCAAAAATTAATGTAGGTATAAAAATAATTAGTAATAGTATGGTGTTTTTCATAAGGTTGTTTTAATAAGTAAAAATCCTCCAAAAGGAAGATTTTTACATTATGATAAATAAATTTATAAAATTCGTTCGGAAACGTAATCTAATTTTACAGATGGATATTTACTTTGCGTCATTTGTATAGAAAAATCAGAATCTGCCAAGAAAACCAATTGTCCCGATTTATCTTTTGCCAAAAAACGTTGTTTTACACGTTTAAATTCTGCAAATTCTTCATTTTTAGGATCTTCTGGTCGTACCCAACACGCTTTAAAAGCTGCAAAAGGTTCATAAGTACATTTTGCACCATATTCGTGTTCTAAGCGGTACTGAATAACTTCGTACTGTAAGGCACCAACGGTTCCAATAACTTTTCGTCCGTTTAATTCTAAGGTAAACAACTGCGCTACACCTTCATCCATTAACTGATCAATTCCTTTTTCTAATTGCTTCGATTTCATTGGATCGGCATTGTTAATGTAACGGAAATGCTCTGGAGAGAACGATGGTATCCCTCGGAAATTCATCAACTCGCCTTCTGTTAAAGTATCGCCAATTTTAAAATTTCCAGTATCGTGCAAACCAACAATATCACCAGCATAGGAAATATCAACAATTTCTTTCTTTTCGGCAAAAAACGCATTCGGACTAGAAAATTTCAAATTCTTGCCTAAACGTACATGCATATATGGTTTGTTACGTTCAAAAGTTCCCGAAACTATTTTAATAAACGCTAAACGGTCTCGGTGTTTTGGATCCATATTTGCGTGGATTTTAAACACGAAACCTGCAAATTTATTTTCATCGGGCTGAACTGTTCTAGTGTCAGAATCTTTCGCACGTGGCGACGGAGCTATCTCTATAAAACAATCAAGCATTTCACGTACACCAAAATTATTTAAGGCAGATCCAAAGAAAACCGGCTGTAAATCGCCATTAATATAATCTTCACGATTAAACTCCGGATACACTTCTGCAACCAATTCCAGTTCTTCACGCAACCTAGTAGCAGCTTTCCCTCCTACTAATTTATCCAACGCTTCGTCTTCCAAATTATCAATCGTAATTACATCGTCGATATTTTTACGGCTGTCTTCAGAAAACAAGTTTATGTTCTTCTCCCAAATATTGTAAATACCTTGAAAATCGTATCCCATACCAATAGGAAACGACAAAGGCGTAACTTTTAATCCTAACTTTTGCTCCACTTCATCTAACAAATCAAAAGCATCTTTACCTTCACGGTCTAATTTGTTAATAAACACAATCATAGGTATGTTACGCATTCTACAAACTTCAACCAATTTTTCGGTCTGCTCCTCTACCCCTTTTGCAACGTCGATTACCACAATAACAGAATCAACCGCTGTAAGTGTTCTAAAGGTATCTTCGGCAAAATCTTTGTGCCCGGGTGTATCTAAAATATTAACTTTTTTCTCTTTATAATTAAAAGCAAGAACCGAAGTTGCCACCGAAATTCCCCTTTGGCGTTCAATTTCCATAAAATCGGATGTGGCTCCTTTTTTAATTTTATTGCTTTTTACGGCACCAGCTTCCTGAATTGCACCACCAAACAAAAGCAGTTTTTCTGTTAAGGTTGTTTTACCGGCATCGGGATGCGCAATAACCGCAAAGGTTCTTCTTTTTAATATTTCGTCTTTAAAACTCATTACTGTGTACTTAGGTTTGCAAAAATAGTATATTAATGTGTATTTTAAAACAAATAGATTGGCGCATTTTTTAATCTAATTATGTTCTCTCACAAAAAAGTTTAACTTTGTGAAATCAACCAAAATTGTAATGAAACTTATAAAAGTAACTTTAAATTTTTTACTGCTTAATTTATCAATCACAGCTTTTGCACAAAAACCTACCGATTTTTTAGTTACCATTAACGACAGTGTCTATAATGTTGGTGATTTTGAGCGTTTATACAACAAAAACATTGATATTATTGCCGATGAATCTCAGAAAGACATTGACACCTATTTTAACTTATATAAAACTTACAAGTTAAGACTGCAAAATGCTTATGCGTTAGAAATTGATAAATTGGCCAAAATTGAACAAGAACTCAAAGTTTATAGAACAGAATTAGCTGAAAAATATTTTATAAACGAAAAAGAATTAGATCGCTTAGTAAACGAAGCTTTAAACCGTGCCGATTTTGAAGTAAAAGCATCGCATATTTTAATTAATGTTGATGAATTTGCGCAGCCAGCCGATACATTAAAAGCATACAATAAAGCGATAGATGTTAGAAATGAAATTTTAAAAGGACTATCGTTTGAAAATGCAGCCGTTAAATATTCTGATGATTTAAGTGCCAAAACAAACAATGGAAACTTAGGATATTTTAGTGTTTTTAAAATGGTTTATCCTTTTGAAAGTGGTGCATACAATACAAAAATTGGCGAAATTTCTTTGCCGGTTCGATCTAATTTCGGATATCATTTAATTAAGGTTTACAACAAACGTGAAACACCAAAAATTAAAAACATTGCCCATATTTTAGTTGAAACCAAAGATAAAAATAATGCGGAAGCTAAAAAGAAAATCGACGACATTTACAAGCGTTTAACAGTTGGCGATACTTTTTACGATGTTGCTTTTCATTTTTCTGAAGATATTCATACGTGTGATAAAGGCGGTGATATAGGTATTTACAACGAAGGTTCGTTAAATATCGATGGAATTTCTGATGTTTTGTACGATCTTAACTTTAATGACGCTTACTCAAAACCCTTCTTAAGTCAGTATGGTTGGCATATTGTTGCCGTAACAAATATTAAAGACAAACCAACTAAGGAGGAATTAAAAGCTAATTATCTACGAAAAATTAAAAGTGATAGCCGTTCTAAAATCTTAGAAAAAGATTTAATTACCCATTTAAGAGAAATGTATCATTTCACCGTTAACGAAAAAAACATCAATGCTACAGTTCCTCTTTTTCAACGCCAAGAACTGATGAATCAGCCAACTGTTGAAAGTAATGAGGCTACAGAAATGATTCTTGCTACGTATTCTGACCAAAAAATAACGACAAAAAATATTTTAGATCATATTTATTCGTTCCCGAAACAATATGCTGCGGTAAAAACCGATGAACTTTTAATTAAAAAAGCCTTTGATTTTTATTCTTTACGAAAATTAAAAGAAACGTACAATAACAATTTAGAAAGTAATTTTCCTGAGTTTGCTCATAATTTAAATGAGTTTAAAGAAGGTTTAGTTTTATTTGAGTTGTTAGAGCAAAACATTTGGAATGAAAGCGCCAAAGATACTGTTGCCTTACAAAACTATTACCAAAACAATAAAACTACATATTTACAACCAGCTAATTTTATTGGCGAAGTGTATGTTTTCAACAGTAAATCAGACGCTAAAACATATCATAAACTGCTAAAAAAGAATTACAAAGTTAAAGAAGCCGATTTTCCAATGGTTTACAAATACCAAGGTCGATTTTATATGAATGACAAACGTTTACCCGAAAATTTAGATTTTAATTCGCTTGGTAAAAACGTAGTAAAGCACAATAATAACTATTATGTTTTTTACATTCGTGATAAGAAAGACGAACACCAGTCAAATTATGAAGAAGTTAAAAATCAAGTTTTGTCTGATTATCAAAAACAATACGAAGATAAGTACAATCAAGATCTTATAAACAAAGCCCAAATTAAAGTAAATCAACCGGTTTTAGATCAACTAAAAACCAAATACAATAAAAAAACTCTTAATTAAAATTAAAAAAATATAAAAGTTTGTCGTAGCTATGTATCTTTGTTGCGATTTGTAAAAATTTAATAAACAAATATGAAATTATTTCTTAAAAATACCTTACTAACAGTTTTAACTGTTATTGGTTTTGTGAGCGTACAAGCACAAGAATCAACAAAAAAACGTATCGATGGTATTGTTGGTATTGTTGGTAATTATGTGGTTTTAGATTCTGATATCTATAACGGATTCATTCAAGCAAAAGCAACTGGTTACGATACATCTAAATTTGGTCGTTGTGAAATTTTGGGTACTCTTTTAGAAAACAGATTATTCTCACATCAGGCAATACAAGATAGTATTGTTGTAACTGATGAGGATATAAATTTTAAAATGGACGAGCAGATTGATCGTATGGTAGAACAAGTAGGTTCTATTGATAATGTTGTGAAATATTACAATAAGAAATCTTACGAAGAATTAAGAAGCGTTTTTTTTGAAATTATGAAAGAAAATCAGCTGGCTGCTCGTATGCAAGAAAAATTAATTAAAGATGTAACCATTACACCAGAAGAAATTCGTCAGTTTTACAACAACATTCCAAAAGATTCACTTCCAATTGTTGGTGAAGAATTAGAATTGGCTGAAATTGTTATAAAACCAGTAATTACAAAAGAAGAACGCCAAGCGGTTATTGACAAATTAAACGAAATTCGTCAAGATGTTTTAGATGGATCTTCGTTTGCAAGTAAAGTATATTTACATTCAGAAGACAGAGCTTCTTTACAAACAGGTGGTTTCTTTTCGTTAGATAAAAAATCGCAATATGTAAAAGAGTTTAAAGATGTTGCCTTTTCATTGAAAGAAGGCGAAGTTTCTAAACCTTTTGAAACCGAATTTGGTTACCACATTATATTGTTAGAAAAAATTGTTGGTAAAAATTTAGAAGTCCGCCATATTGTTATGTCGCCTAAACCATCACAAGAAGCTTTAGAGAAGGCAAAGAAAGATTTAGACGATTTACGTATTCGTATTTTAAATAAAGAAATAACGTTTGCCGATGCTGCCCGCCAATATTCAGATCAAAAAGAAACAAAGCAAAGCGGTGGTGTTTTAACAGACAAAAGAGGTGATACTCGTTTTGAATTAAACCAAATGGAAGATCGTACATTATATTCAATGGTTTCTAATTTAAAAGTTAACGAAATATCTCCAACAACATTAATTACAGATCCATCAAACAAATCACACTATCAAATTGTTCAAGTAATAAATAAGATTCCTGAACATGCAGCAGATTTTTCTAACGATTATATGAAAATTAGAAGTGTAGCCTTACAAGCAAAACAAAATGAAACAATAGGTAAATGGATTTCTAAAACAGTTGATGATACCTATATATATATCGATGACGATTACCAAAATTGTACTTTTAAAAGTAATTGGTTAAAAAAATAATACATTAAAGCTCTTCTGTTCGAAGAGCTTTTTATTTAATTATCAATTTTATGGAAATAAATATATCTAAATTGTAATAAAAATATTATTATTTAAACTATTCGCAATAAACTTTCTTAAAACAATAATTATTTAATCTTAAAAAAGAATAATTATAAATAATAATTGTTTGATTTGATGATTTTATTGAAAAATTTTAAAATATAAAATCCTTTTTGTAATTTTGCATCAAATTAAAAAAAATCACAACTTAATTAAAATAAAAACACAAGCCAGTTTAATGCGGTAAGCGAAACTGCCTTTTAAAAATTACAAAATAAAACTATGAATTTATATCAAGATTACATCAACGAAATCGAAGAAAGAAAAGCATTAGGCTTACACCCAAAACCAATTGATGATGCTGATTTATTGAACGAAATTATTGCGCAAATTAAAGATACATCAAACGAAAACCGCGAAGATTCGGTTAAGTTTTTTATCTACAATACTTTGCCAGGAACAACTTCTGCGGCAGGTGTTAAAGCACAATTTTTGAAAGAAATCATCTTAGGTCAGGAAAATGTTGCTGAAATCAATCCAACGTTCGCGTTTGAATTATTATCGCACATGAAAGGTGGACCATCGATCAAAGTACTTTTAGATTTAGCTTTAGGAAACGATGTTGAAATCGCAAAACAAGCGGCCGAAGTACTTAAAACGCAAGTTTTCCTTTACGATGCAGATACAGCTCGTTTAGCTGATGCTTTCAATGCAGGAAACCAAATTGCGAAAAATATTTTAGAAAGTTATGCTAAAGCAGAATTTTTCACAAAGCTTCCAGAAGTTGCAGAAGAAATCAAGGTAGTAACTTACATTGCGGCAGAAGGTGATATCTCTACCGATTTATTGTCGCCAGGTAATCAAGCACACTCTCGTTCAGACCGTGAATTACATGGACAATGTATGATGTCTCCTGCACAACAAGCAGAAATCGTAGCTTTACAAGCACAACATCCAGATGCTTCTGTAATGCTAATTGCTGAAAAAGGTACAATGGGAGTTGGATCTTCTCGTATGTCAGGTGTAAACAACGTGGCTTTATGGACAGGTAAACAAGCTTCTCCATACATTCCATTCGTAAACATTGCGCCAATCGTAGCAGGAACGAACGGAATTTCACCAATTTTCTTAACAACTGTTGATGTAACGGGTGGTATTGGTATCGATTTACAAAACTGGAAAAAACAAGTAGATGCTAACGGAGATGTAGTTCGTAACGAAGCTGGTGATCCTGTTTTAGAAGAAGTTTATTCTGTAGCTACAGGCAGCGTTTTAACGATCAATACAAAATCAAAAAAATTATATAACGGTGAGGTTGAATTAAAAGATATTTCTAAATCTTTCACACCTCAAAAATTAGAGTTTATCAAAGCTGGTGGTTCTTATGCCATTGTATTTGGAAAAAAAATCCAAACATTTGCCGCAGAAACTTTAGGTATCGAGGCGCCATTGGTATTTGCTCCATCTAAAGAAATTTCTGTTGAAGGTCAAGGTTTAACGGCTGTTGAAAAAATATTCAATAAAAATGCAGTAGGTGTTACACCAGGTAAAACATTACATGCAGGATCTGATGTTCGTGTAAAAGTAAACATTGTAGGTTCACAAGATACAACTGGTTTAATGACTGCTCAAGAATTGGAGTCTATGGCTGCTACAGTGATTGCGCCTACAGTTGATGGTGCTTATCAATCAGGTTGTCACACAGCTTCTGTTTGGGATAAAAAAGCGCAAGCCAACATCCCTAAATTAATGAAATTCATGAACGATTTTGGTGTAATCACGGCACGTGATCCAAAAGGTGTTTATCATTCAATGACCGATGTTATCCATAAAGTATTAAACGATATTACAATTGACGAATGGGCAATTATCATTGGTGGTGACTCGCACACACGTATGTCAAAAGGTGTTGCTTTCGGTGCCGATTCTGGTACGGTAGCTTTAGCTTTGGCAACGGGTGAGGCTTCTATGCCAATTCCAGAATCTGTAAAAGTTACCTTCAAAGGTGAAATGAAACCGCACATGGATTTCCGTGACGTGGTTCATGCAACGCAATCTCAAATGTTGAAACAATTCGACGGAGAGAATGTTTTCCAAGGTCGAATCATTGAAGTGCACATCGGAACTTTGTTAGCTGATCAAGCGTTTACTTTTACAGATTGGACAGCTGAAATGAAAGCAAAAGCGTCTATCTGTATTTCACAAGACGATACCTTAATCGAATCGTTAGAAATTGCGAAATCTCGTATCCAAATCATGATCGAGAAAGGTATGGACAACGAAAACCAAGTATTACAAGGTTTAATCGATAAAGCAAACAAACGTATCGAAGAAATTCGTTCAGGAAAAAAACCAGCTTTAACGCCAGATGCCAATGCAAAATATTTTGCCGAAGTGGTGATTGATTTAGATATTATCGAAGAGCCAATGATTGCCGATCCAGACGTTAACAATGAAGATGTTTCAAAACGTTATACGCACGATACCATTCGCGAATTATCTTACTACGGTAGCGATAAAAAAGTAGATTTAGGATTCGTAGGATCGTGTATGGTGCACAAAGACGACTTGAAAATCGTTTCTCAAATGTTGAAAAACATCGAAAAACAAAACGGAGAAGTAAAATTCAACGCGCCATTAGTTGTGGCTGCTCCTACCTATAACATCATCGACGAGTTAAAAGCTGAAGGTGATTGGGAATATTTACAAAAATATTCAGGCTTCGAGTTTTCTGATGCTTTACCAAAACAAAACGCTCGTACCGAGTACGAAAACGTGATGTATCTTGAGCGCCCTGGTTGTAACCTATGTATGGGTAACCAAGAAAAAGCCGAAAAAGGTGATACCGTTTTGGCTACTTCAACGCGACTTTTCCAAGGTCGTGTGGTAGAGGATCGCGATGGTAAAAAAGGTGAATCTTTATTAGCCTCAACTCCAGTAGTTGTTTTATCTGCAATCTTAGGTAGAATGCCATCTATCGAAGAATATAAAGCAGCGGTTGAAGGTATCAACTTAACAAAATTCAAACCAATTTCGATGAACTAAACATTCTCGAAATCTTACATACAAAACGAGTTAATCATTCATTTGGTTGACTCGTTTTTTTTGTTGTTTATTTTTTGGGCGGCTGCAAAGCACCGGGCTATCCGCTCATAGTCCTCGCATAGCTTTTTCAAAGCTACACTCCGGGCTAACCGCTGCTATCCCTGCCGCAATTGTTTCTATGTAAACCATTCCAATGAACTGATTAGAATCATTTTAAATTACTTCAACTAAGATTATTACCATTATTTTAAAAAAAAAAGCCGTAAATTGTAGTTAATAATTAGTAATTGAAAAATTCAATTTGAATACTATGGCTTTTGATATTGAAATGATTAAAAAAGTGTACGAAACCATGCCTTCACGCGTTGACAAAGCACGTGAATTGGTTGGGCGTCCGTTAACACTTTCAGAAAAAATCTTATATGCACATTTATGGGAAGGAATGCCTTCTACTAAATTTACCCGTTCTAAAGATTATGTAGATTTTGCACCAGACCGTGTGGCTTGTCAAGACGCAACCGCACAAATGGCATTGTTGCAGTTCATGCACGCTGGTAAAGAAAGCGTAGCTGTACCAACCACCGTACATTGCGATCACTTGATTCTTGCAAAAGTAGGTGCCGAAAAAGATTTGGCAGTTGCAAATACACAATCTAAAGAAGTTTTCGATTTTCTTTCTTCCGTTTCTAACAAATACGGTATCGGATTTTGGAAACCAGGCTCGGGAATTATTCACCAAATTGTATTAGAAAACTATGCTTTCCCAGGCGGATTAATTATTGGTACCGATTCGCACACAGTAAACGCTGGTGGCTTGGGTATGTTGGCAATTGGTGTTGGTGGTGCCGATGCTGTTGATGTAATGTCAGGAATGTCTTGGGAATTAAAATTTCCAAAATTAATCGGAGTTAAATTAACAGGAAACTTAAACGGCTGGACTGCTCCAAAAGATGTTATCTTAAAAGTAGCTGATATCTTAACCGTAAAAGGTGGTACAGGCGCCATTGTCGAATATTTTGGCGAAGGTGCTAAATCTCTGTCGGCAACTGGTAAAGGAACCATTTGTAACATGGGAGCCGAAATTGGTGCAACAACATCAACTTTTGGTTACGATGATTCAATGCGTAGATATTTAGCTGCAACAGGTCGCCAAGATGTGGTTGATGCTGCTGATAAAATAGCTAATTATTTGACGGCAGATGCTGAAGTGTATGCAAATCCAGAGCAATATTTCGATGAATTAATCGAAATTAATTTAACCGAATTAGAACCACATATCAACGGACCATTCACTCCAGACAGAGGTACACCGGTTTCTAAAATGAAGGAAGAAGCTGCTAAAAACGATTGGCCAATTAAAGTAGAATGGGGATTGATCGGATCTTGTACCAACTCGTCTTACGAAGATATGTCAAGAGCGGTTTCTATCGTAAATCAAGCAGTTGAATTAGGGATCACACCTAAAGCTGAATTCGGTATCAACCCAGGATCAGAACAAATTCGTTACACCATTGAACGTGACGGAATTATTGCTGCTTTTGAGAAAATGGGAACTAAAGTATTTACCAACGCTTGTGGTCCTTGTATTGGTCAATGGGATCGTGAAGGTGCTGATAAGGGCGAGAAAAACACCATTGTTCATTCTTTTAACCGTAACTTCTCTAAACGCGCCGATGGAAATCCTAACACACATGCTTTTGTAACATCACCTGAAATGGTAGCTGCTTTGGCGATTTCTGGTCGATTGGATTTCAACCCAATTACTGATAAATTATTAAATGATAATGGCGAAGAAGTCATGTTCAAACCTCCGTTTGGAGACGAATTGCCAACGAAAGGTTTCGAAGTGGAAGATCCTGGATTTCAAGCTCCGGCTGCAAACGGATCAAGCGTTCAGGTAATTGTATCACCAGATTCTTCTCGTTTACAGTTGTTAGAACCTTTCCAACCTTGGGATGGTCAAAATATTACAGGTGCAAAATTGTTAATCAAAGCATTTGGTAAATGTACAACCGATCATATTTCTATGGCTGGACCATGGTTACGTTTCCGCGGACATTTAGATAATATTTCGAACAATATGCTTATTGGTGCCGAAAATGCTTTTAACAATAAAACAAACAGCGTTAAAAACCAATTAACAGGAACGTATGCTGAAGTGCCGGCTGTACAACGCGAATACAAAGCTGCAGGTATCCCATCTATTGTAGTTGGCGATCAAAATTACGGCGAAGGATCTTCGCGTGAGCACGCTGCAATGGAACCACGCCATTTAGGTGTTGTTGCGGTGCTTGTAAAATCGTTTGCACGTATTCACGAAACAAACCTTAAAAAACAAGGAATGTTAGGTTTAACGTTTGCCAACGAAGCTGACTACGATAAAATTCAAGAAGATGATACCATCAACTTTTTAGATTTAACTGAATTTGCTCCAGGAAAACAGTTAACATTAGAATTTGTTCATAAAGATGGATCTAAAGACATTATCATGGCAAACCACACCTATAATGATAGTCAGATAGAATGGTTTAAAGCAGGTTCTGCCTTAAACTTAATCGCTGCAGGAAAATAATTAGTTGGTAATTATAAGTTAAAAATCCGGTCCCATGATCGGATTTTTTTGTTTTGTATCTTTTAAAATTACGATATTTACCATAGAAAATTTTATATGACATTTTTACAAGGAATATTAGTCGTTATTGCAATCTCCATGCTTTGTTTTTTGGTGACCATCATTGTATTGTCTAACCGAAAAAAGTTTTTTCGTGTAATCACCTTAAACACTTTGGTTTTTGTGGGATATTGCTTTGTAGCTTATCATTATGAAGTTATTTTTAACAACGATATTTTTGGTAAAGGACGAATAATTTTTCTACTCACCTGCATTTTTCTGCATGCCGTTCTTTCCATGATTATTGTCATTAAAAGCGAACGAATTTATGTTCCTTTTTTAAATGAAGATATCGATAAAGATGGACCTAAACCAGAAGACCACGATGAGGAATAATTTCCATAATCTGTTTTTTCTATCTAAAACTCTTTGTTCAATACCTATTTTATAATTAAATTTAGCCTTCAAAAATAAAACTAAATGAATTTTCAAAATACAAGAGAATTTGCACAGTCATTAGATGCGCAAGATCAATTAAAAAAATATCAATCAGAATTTGAATTTCCTAAAGTAAACGGTAAAAAAACAATTTATTTTACAGGAAATTCTTTAGGATTAATGCCAAAACGCGCAAAAAAATATGTAGAAGATGTTATGAACGATTGGGCAAATATGGCAGTTGAAGGTCATTTTTATGCAGAAAAACCTTGGTGGGATTATCACGAGCGTTTTTCAAATCCTTTGTCAAAAATTGTTGGTGCAAAACCAAGCGAAGTTTCGGTAATGAATACGTTAACCGTTAATCTGCACATGATGATGGTTTCGTTTTACAACCCTACTTCTACCCGATTTAAAATTATCTGCGAAGAAAAAGCGTTTCCAAGCGATCAATATATGTTTCAAACACAGGTTAAATTTCATGGTTTAGATCCAAAAGATGTTATTGTTGAAGTTAAGCGCAGAGAAGGCGAACACAATTTACGCAATGAAGACATTATTGCTAAAATTAACCAAGTTGGCGATCAATTGGCGTTGGTTTTAATTGGTGGAATTAACTATTACACCGGTCAGGTTTTAGATATGGAAAATATCACAAAAGCCGGACATGTAGTTGGTGCAAAAGTTGGTTGGGATTTGGCGCATGCCGCAGGAAATATCGAACTAAAACTACATGATTGGCAAGTTGATTTTGCGTGTTGGTGTAGTTATAAATATATGAATGCCGGTCCGGGAAGTGTATCTGGTTATTTCGTTCATGAAAAGCATCATACCAATAAAAATTTAAATCGTTTTGGCGGATGGTACGGACACAATAAAGAACGTCGTTTTTTAATGGAACCAGAATATACACCAAATGAAGGTGCTTTAGGCTGGCAAAGTTCATGTACAGGTGTATTAGCAATGGCCCCGTATTTGGCATCGGTTGAAATGTTCGATGAAATTGGAATGGAAGCTTTAGTTGAAAAGCGAAATTTAATTACAGCATATTTAGAATTTATTGTTGAAGAAACTGCTAAAGAAACAAGAACTAATTTAGAAATTATTACGCCTAAAAATCAAGCAGAACGTGGATCGCAATTATCGGTTATTTTACACGGTGAAGGTAAAGAATTGTTTCACTATTTAATGAAGCAAGGCGTTGTTACAGATTGGCGCGAACCAGCGGTTATTCGTTTGGCTCCGGTACCATTATACACCACTTTTGAAGAAATGTACGATTTTGGTCAGATTTTAAAGACAGGTATCCAAACAACTTAAGATATTTAGCCGGCTTTACGCTGGCTTTTTTTATATTTGCATTTTAAAAACTAGTGGAATTTAGTATGTTATCAAAACAACAAAAAATAGAGAATTTCGATCCATCGCAACCAGGTTTGGCAGATGCCACCATTTATGGATTACCGTTTAACGCAGAAGAAAGTGAAATCATTATTTTACCTGCACCTTGGGAAGTTACTGTAAGCTACGGAAGTGGTGCCAGCGAAGGTCCGGAAGCTATTTTTGACGCCTCTTTTCAGGTAGATTTATTACACCAGGAATTTCCAGATTTATGGAAATTGGGAATTTACATGGACGAAGCGCCAGAACAATGGATCACTAACAGCGAAAAATATAAAAGTTTAGCGCAACCTGTTATTGAAGCGTTAGAAAACGGAGAGAATATTGAAACATTTCCTCAGCTTCAATCAGATTTAGATAAAATTAATAAAGCATCGGCACAATTCAATCAAGAAGTGAAAGAACGTGCGCTTTATTGGATGAATCAAGGCAAAAAAGTGATTTTATTAGGTGGAGATCATTCAACACCAATGGGATATTATGAAGCTTTGGCATCTAAAAACGATAATTTCGGAATTTTACATTTTGATGCACACATGGATTTGCGCGAAGCTTACGAAGGTTTTACCTATTCGCATGCATCCATCATGTACAATGCCATTAAATTACCACAAATCGAAAAAATTGTTCAGGTTGGTATACGCGATTTCAGTGAAGGCGAAGTAAATGTGATCAAAGCATCAAACAAAGTAAAAGTTTATACAGACACCGATTTAAAAGCGAACCAATTCAGTGGAAAAACGTGGAAAGATCAGTGCGATGAAATTCTAAATCAATTACCTGAAAATGTAGCTGTTAGTTTCGATATTGATGCATTGTATCGTTGGTATTGTCCAAACACGGGAACTCCCGTTCCAGGCGGATTATCATACGAACAAGCTACTTATTTATTGAGCAGATTGGCAGATTCTAACAAAAAAATTATCGGAATTGATTTGGTAGAAGTAGCTCCGGGATCTGATGATTGGGACGGAAATGTTGGTGCTCGCTTACTGTTCCATTTATGTGGTGTTTTCGCTAAAAATTCAGGCTTAAATGTGGGCGAGAAAATTGAGTTTTAATCAAACTAAACTAATTCCTTTTTATGGAAGACATTAATAAAGAAGTTCACGAAGCTTTTGAAGTTATTAAAAACGGCGGCATTATTCTGTATCCTACTGATACCGTTTGGGGAATAGGTTGTGATGCTACAAATGAGGAAGCCGTTAAAAAAATATATGATTTAAAAAAACGTGCCGAAAGTAAAAGCATGATTGTGTTAGTGAATAACGACCGCTTGCTTTACAATGTTTTTAAGAATATTCCGCCCGTTGCTTTTGATATTTTAGATTGCGCCGAAAAACCAACAACTTTGGTTTTAGACAATCCTACAAATGTGGCAAAAAACCTGATTGCCGAAGACAATTCATTGGGAATACGTATTGTAAACGTTCCTTTTGTGTATAAATTGGTAGAACGAATGAAACGTCCGTTGGTATCCACATCGGCAAACATCAGTGGCGAACCTACACCAATGCAGTTTTCTGAAATATCAAAAGAAATCATAAACGGCGTGGATTATGTTGTAAACATAGATCAAGCAAAAATCTGTAAAAAATCATCAACTGTAATTAAACTTACAAACGATGCACAAGTAAAAATTTTAAGAAAATAATGATTCAATCATCCAATTATAACGAAGCGCTACAAGATCCCATTTTCAAAATTATAACACAAGCTGCAAAAGAATTACAGGTTGAAGCTTACGTAATTGGCGGTTTTGTACGTGATTTTATTTTAGAACGAAACACTAAAAAAGATATTGATATTGTTGCAGTTGGCAGCGGTATTGATCTGGCGTTGAAGGTTTCTGAACTAATTCCGCACCACCCTAAAGTTCAGGTTTTTAAAAATTACGGCACTGCAATGCTGCGTTTTAACGATATTGATATTGAGTTTGTTGGTGCGCGAAAAGAATCGTATCGAAATGAAAGTAGAAATCCTTTGGTTGAAAACGGAACGTTGCAAGACGATCAAAACCGACGCGATTTTACCATTAACGCTATGGCTTTTTCGTTGAACAAAGAAAATTTTGGTGATCTGGTTGATCCTTTTAACGGAATGGCTGCTTTAACCGATAAAATCATTAAAACGCCTTTGGATCCTGATGTTACCTATTCTGACGATCCTTTGCGAATGATGCGCGCCATTCGTTTTGCAACTCAGTTGAATTTTATTATTGAAGAAAATTCGCTAAATGCCATTACAAAAAATGCCGATCGCATAAAAATTATTTCGGGCGAACGAATTGTAGAAGAACTTAATAAAATTTTATTGACAGAGAAACCATCTGTTGGCTTTTTGCTTTTATATAAAACCGGTCTGTTAGATTTAATTCTTCCTGAATTAACTGCGTTGAATAATGTAGAAGAAGTGGAAGGACATACACACAAAAACAATTTTTACCACACATTGGAAGTTGTTGATAATATTTGTGTGAATACCGATGATCTTTGGCTGCGTTGGTCTGCTTTATTACACGACATTGGCAAAGCACCTACAAAAAAATTCAACAAGAAAAACGGTTGGACATTTCACGGGCACGAGTTTTTAGGTAGTAAGATGGTAAAACGAATTTTTGAACGTTTACACATGCCATTAAACCAAAAAATGCGTTTTGTACAAAAAATGGTTGCCATGAGTTCGCGACCAATTGTTATTTCAGAAGATTTAGTAACCGATTCTGCTGTTAGAAGACTTGTTTTTGATGCCGGTGAAGATGTAGAAAATCTATTGACTTTGTGCGAAGCCGATATCACTACAAAAAATCAAAAGAAATTTAAAAAGTATCATAACAATTTTAAAATTGTACGTCAAAAAATTATCGAAGTAGAAGAACGCGATCATGTACGCAACTTTCAACCACCAATTACAGGCGAAGAAATTATGGAGATTTTTAATTTATCCCCTTCAAGAGAAATCGGACAAATTAAAGATGCCATTAAAGAAGCTATTTTAGAAGGCGATATTGCAAATGATTACACAGAAGCATATCAATTTATGTTAATAAAAGCCGAAAAATTAGGTTTAAAACCGGTAAATCCAAAATTATAATCATGGAAAACAAAACATTTATTCGTTGGGCAAAAATATCACTTATATTAATTTATTTAGTAATTATAGCTGGTGCTACTGTTAGAATGACCGGTTCTGGTATGGGTTGTCCCGATTGGCCTAGATGTTTTGGTTACTACATACCGCCTACCCAAGTTGAAGAATTGCTTTGGAAACCAAACCATGAATATAACAAAGGACAGGTTATCATTAAAAATAACTCGCTTTGGGTGGCAAACAACCGTTTTACAACAACAGATGTTTATAATCCATCGAACTGGGAACAATATACAAAACACGATTATGCCGAGTTTAATCCTTACCACACTTGGGTAGAATACATTAACCGTTTGTGCGGAGCTTTAGCAGGTTTGTCATGTTTAGTGTTGTTTGTTCTTTCGTTTAAATATTGGAAAATAAAAAAATCGGTGGTTTTATGGGCAGGAATCGTATTGTTTTTATTAGGATTTAATGCGTGGTTAGGTGCAACAGTTGTTTTTTCGGTTTTGAATCCAGCAAGAATTACCACACACATGATTGCAGCGTTATTAAATGTGGCGGCGTTAATTTATTTGATTCATTTAGCAAAGGAAAATAAAAAATATGTAGGTAAATACGATGCCGCATTTCATATTTTTACTTGGGTTGCCATGCTTTTATCTTTGATACAGATTGGATTAGGAACACAAGTTCGTCAGTTTATAGATGTTCAAACAAGAAGCGGAATTACCGATGTATCAGTTTGGTTGGCAAACCCCGATGTGAGTTTTTACATTCACAGAACCTTTTCTTTTGTGATATTTTTTGTAAATCTTTATCTATTTTTAAGAAATAAACGTCTTAACTTAGGAATTGCCAAAATGGATTGGATTATGCTTTTACTAATTTTAGAAATTATTACGGGCGTTTTAATGTATTACATACACTTTCCGTTTGGTACGCAGGCAGCACACTTGGTTTTAGCAGCGCTTATGTATGGTTTACAATTTGCTTTGATATTAGAAACAAGTAAGCGCAACTTAAAAAACAGTACAAGCTAATAATTAATAACAAACTAATTTTAGTTATGATAAAAACAATTCTTCTATTTATTACCATTTTATTTAGTGCAAAAGTTTTTTCTAACAATCCCCAATTAGGCAGTTGGTATATGTATTATGGAAACACAAAAGTAGAAAACACTAAATGGAATTTCAATTACGATATACAAAATAGAAATCATGCTTTTATTACCGATTTAAATCAAATGTTATTAAGAGGATCTGTTCAATATGTTTGGTTCGATAATTTAACTGTTGGATCTGGTTACGCTTTTGTACACACCGAACAATTTGAAAAACCAGATAATCCTTTTGCTGAAAACAGAATTTTTCAAGATGTACTTACCAATCAAAAAATCGCTAGTAACACATTAAAGCATAGATTTAGATTAGAACAGCGATTTATTGACAATCAAGATTTTAAATCAAGATTTCGTTATCAATTAGGATTAGATATTCCTTTATATCAAAATACAGAAAAAAACCAAAATTTATATGCTACGTTGTATAACGAAATTTTTATGAATGTTGATAAAACTTCTAGAAAAACAAACCCATTCGATAGGAACAGATTGTACTTTGGTGCAGGATTTAAGGTGAATACTAATTTAGCATTTCAGTTAGGATGGATGAATCAAATGCTTCAAAATAACTCATATCAGCAATTGATGTTTTCTTTACACCATAATTTAAAGATATAAACAAAAAACGCTTTCATTACGAAAGCGTTTTTGTTTTATTACTTAGTTTTTCTTTTATAACCGAGTAGATAATTGGGAGAACCGATATCAAAATAATCAGTAAAACTACTTTTGAAAAGTTGTCTTTTATTAATGGAATATTTCCTAAAAAGTATCCTGCCAAAGTAATTCCAAAAACCCATACAAAACCACCAATTACATTGTAGCTAAAAAAAGTTTTATAATCCATTCTTCCAATACCAGCTACAAACGGTGCTAACGTACGTACAATAGGCACAAAACGAGCAATTACAATTGTTTTAGTTCCGTACTTTTCATAAAACGTATGTGTTTTGTTAATATGATCTATTGTAACGGGTTGTTTACCAAATATTTTAAAGTTTATAATGCGCATACCAATATCTTTACCTATGGTATAGTTTAAAGCATCGCCTAAAACAGCTGCTATGAACATTAAAATCATTACTAACCATACGTTTAAACTTTCCGGAAATTGTGCAGCCAACATACCCGTTGCAAATAGTAACGAATCGCCAGGTAAAAAAGGCATTACTACCAAACCGGTTTCAACAAAAATAATTAAAAACAATATGGCATAAACCCAAACACCGTAATCTTGCAAAAAAACCTGTAAATATTGGTCTATGTGTAATATAAAATCTATTAATTCCATTCAAAAGTATTTTTTTCGTATCGTTTATCTACATAAAAAAAGGCTAACGCCTTAATTAAACTGTAGGTCCGTTCCACTCGTTCATTCCGCCAACCAAGTTATACGTATTTTCAAACCCTAATTGGTTCATTAATAAACACGTTTGACCGCTACGGTTTCCAGAACGACAATAAACATAATAATTTTTAGATTTATCTAAATTTTCTAACGCAGTTAAAAAATCTTGTCCTTGATAAAAATCATGATGAACCGCGTTTGGAATTGCACCTTCGCTTACTTCATCTTCTGTGCGAACATCTAATAAAACGGCGTTTTCATCGTTTTTAAAATTACTCCACCATTGGTCTTGTTGTAAATCCATTTTTAAGAATTTTAATTTTCTTCAAATATAATTAAATCCTTTTAAAATAAAGAAAACATCTTAATTTAGTGGTTTTAAAACTTCAAATAAATATTCTTCAATGAAACTTTTAAACAGTTAAACGTAGAAAATTTAGCAAGCGGTACGTATATGCTGCATATACAAACAAACGCGGGTTTAGCGGTTAAAAAGTTAGTTAAAAAATAAAAAATAATTTGCCAGTTCTTGCCTTACAGAAAGCTGTCACATCGAGCGGAGTCGAGATGTCAAGATAAACTTAAGTCTCAAAAAACAAAAGCAACTAAAATTTATTGGTTGCTTTTGTTGTTAAATTATTTTTTATATTTACATAATAACTGATTAAAAACATAATAAATTATGAAAAAAAACATACTTTTAATAACAACTTGTTTAATTACGCATTTGGCTACCGCCCAAGTATTATTAAGCGAAGATTTTAACAGTTACCCGGCAGGACACTTAAATACCGATTATACAGGTACCGCAGCCGGGCAAGGTGGTTGGGTTACAGAAAGGCATGGCAGTGTAACCGCCATGGTTACCCCCGAAACAGGCAAAGGAAATGTTGTTAGTATTACAACAAGTAACAATTTAAATGAGGGAATTACGATTCAACAAAACATGGGTGTTATTAATGCATTGTGGAATAACCGTACCACTGGTAATAATGTTTTAAAATACGAATACGAGGTATATGGAATAGGTTGGTTTAATACTGTGAGTGGCATTAGTTACACTACTACTAGTAATGGTGCAATTATAGATATGCGTCTATATTCATCAGGTAATTCTTACATAGAAACTTTACAATTGGGCGCAATCGGGGGTAGCTATAAAAGATTAAAAAATTACACATCAACTACTTTTCCGCATAATCTTTGGTTAAAGGTAGAATTGTATGTTGACTATGATAGTAATAAGTTTTATACATACTTACCAACTTTAAATCTATTTAGTGCAGGTATTAAGTCGTCATCTATAGCTGATCCTCATCAAATATATCTATTTACAAACGCCTTAAAACCAGGTACAGTTGTTAAATACGATAACATTAAACTTACGGCATTACCAAGTGTACCAACGTATATTTTAAGTGCTAACGAAATAGTGTCGGCTAAATTTAATATGTACCCAAACCCTGCAACAAATGTGGTGAACATAACCAACAGTGAAAATATGTTGGTAGAGCAGGTTACTATTTACGATAGTATAGGCAAGCAGCTAAACACGCAAAGTTTTAATAACCAAACCGAAATACAATTAAACGTAGAAAATTTAGCAAGCGGTACGTATATGCTGCATATACAAACAAACGCCGGGTTAGCCGTGAAAAAGCTGGTTAAGAAATAAAACATAATTTGTCAGTTATAGCCTTACAAAAAGCTGTCACATCGAGCATTTGAAATTAAGAGGAGAAGCGGAAGCTTCGGGTATTTTCGAGATGTCATGATAAACTAAAGTCGAAAAACAAAAAGCAACCAAATTTTATTGTTGCTTTTTTAATTAAAAAGAATATTACCTTTAAAATAAAGAAAACATCTTAATTTAGTGGTTTTAAAAATAGAAAAATCATGTCCTCTCATCATATTGTACGCGACGATCAAGAACCTGCATTAATCATAGCCAATGGCGAAGCTTGTTCTATGGAATTACTCAACCAATTGTTGGAATGGAATCCGTTAGTTATTGTGTTAGATAGTGCCATTACACGCGTTTTGGAATTAGGAATTAAAGTTGATGTTTTAATTGGGGATTTTGACCGAGATTTTGATTACGAATATTACAAAAATTTGCAGTATCCCATTGAAATTGTAAAGTTAGCCGAGCAGGATTCATATGATATTGACAAGGCGATTAACTATTTGATTGACCGAAAAATACCTGCGGCAAATATTGTTTGGGCAACCGGCAGAAGAATGGATCATACGTTTACAAACATCACCAATCTTATTAAATATCAAGGAGTTATAAAATTAGTGATGATTGACGATTATTCTAAAATTTTTCCTTTGCAGAAGAATTTCGTAAAATGGTATCCAAAAGAAACTATTTTATCGTTGATTCCTGTTGGAACTGTTGATGGAATTTCGACAAAAAACTTGAAATACGAACTTGAAAATGATTCTTTAATATTAGGATTTAAACCCGGGAGCAGCAATGAGGTTTCAACTGATGGTTTGGTTGAAATTAGCTACAAAAACGGACATTTAATTTTGATGGAATGTAATGATTAAACCATAAAATCGGCAATTACTAAAGCAGCCATAGCTTCTACAATGGGTACGGCACGCGGAAGAACACAAGCATCGTGTCTACCTTTTCCTTTAATAACTTCCAATGTTCCTTTAGTAGTTAACATTTCTTGCGGTTGTAGTAAAGTAGCAACAGGTTTAAAAGCGACATCGAAATAAATATCCATTCCGTTGCTTATTCCCCCTTGAATACCGCCTGAAAAATTCGTTTTGGTTGATCCGTCTTCATTAAAATAATCATTGTGTTGGGATCCAAACATTTTTGTTCCTTCAAAACCACTTCCAAAACTAAAACCTTTACAAGCGTTGATAGACAACATTGCCTTTGCCAGATTCGCTTCCAATCGATCGAAAACAGGTTCGCCCAAACCAATCGGAACATTTTTAATAACACAAGTTATAATGCCACCAACGGTATCGCCTTTTTTCTTAGTTTCTAAAATAAGTTGTTCCATTTGTTGCGCAATTTCAACATCGGGACATCGAACATCATTGGTTTCTGTTAATAATAAATTAAGTTCGGTGTATTTTTTATTTAAAGAAATAGATCCTACAGAAGAAACATACGCTGAAATTTCAATAGGTTTAATAATTTGCTTTGCAATGGCTCCGCCTATAACTCGGGCTGCGGTTTCTCTGGCAGAACTTCTTCCTCCTCCTCTGTAATCGCGATGTTTGTACTTTTGCTGATAGACAAAATCTGCATGACTTGGGCGATAAGCATCTTTTAACAAATCATAATCAGCTGATTTAGAATTATTGTTGATTATTTGGAAAGCAATAGGAGTTCCCAAGGTCTTTTCTTCAAAAATACCTGACAAAAAAACAACTTCATCGGCTTCTTTTCTTTGAGTTACCAATTTTGATTGTCCGGGTTTTCTTCGATCTAATTCCAACTGAACAGCATTTAAATCTAATACAATATTCGACGGGCATCCATCAATTATTCCACCAATTGCCACTCCGTGTGATTCGCCAAATGTTGTTAGTTTAAATTTGTTACCAAATGTATTGCCTGCCATTTTATTTGTTGAGAAATTAAAATCTTAATAACAAAGATACGATCTTAGATAGATATTACATTTAGTAGGTGTATAATTTTTAATGGATTATTAAACCTTTATCGTTTTTATAATTCTATGCTTACAGCATTTTACATTTAAATGAGTTAAAATTACTTAATTGTTAAAAATAATGTATTGCCACAAGAGTAAAAACAAAGGTTTGTAAATTCTTTATTTAAGATTCCTTTTATTTTAGAAACGTTTGGTATATTCATAATTGCCATTGTATTTAGTTCTAAATCATACAGCTTTTTATTTATGAAATGAACTAACTCTACTTTATCAAAACTAACAACGTATTTAAAATTTTTGTTTAGAATATGAATGTTTTCAGAAGTTAAAACGTTATATTCTTGTTTATATATGGTGGTATTTTCATTGTTACGAGTAATATTAATTAAATAGCCATCTTCTTCTTTAGACCAAAGATTTATTTCATAAGAAATTAGTGGGAAATTTAATTTAATACTAAAAATACAATCGGTAATATCTTTGACGTCTTTTTCGATTTTTACATCTAACCCATGTTCCGTTTCATTGATAAAAAATCTGCCTTCTACATTTTTTGGAGAAAAATTTTTTATCAGCTTATGGTTTATTTTCAAAATTGATGTTAAGCTACTTTCCATATTTATGTACGTTTGTAATGTTTTTATAAATTCAAACTTACATAAAATCCTTTTTTTACTAAATACCCCATTTGGGTGATTTTTTTACTCACAACTTTTGAAAGAAAATTATAACATAAATAAGGCTAATTAATTGTAAATAAAAAAATCTTCATTGTTTGTTATAATTTAAACTACAATATTTTCAATAACGATTTTTTAAATCATTTTAATTGAACAGCAACTAAATAAAAATGCCCTATGAAACGGGCATTTTTACATAAGTATATTAACTGAGGTTTCGTGTAATTCATTAAAAGCTATTAGGATAATTTGTTTACAAATTTATTAGCTGCATTTTATTGACATATTTAAAGGTTTAGCTTACTAAGTTTTAAATTACATCTCTTCTATCAACTTTTTTAAAGCATCATGTTCGTCTTGTGGCAAGTATGGTGTCAACTTTTTAAAATGATCTTTAAACTCTTTCCTTTCACATAAACGAACAATGGCATCGCGTCCAAATTTTTGAAAACGACTGTTATGATGCACCAAAGCATTTACCAAATGCGGTAACGTATTACTGTCGTACTTATTTAAATACCACATTGCATTTATGGCATTTGTACGAATGTTGCTGTTGTATTTGTTGTAGGCAAAATTTTCAAGTTCTGAATACCAATGTGTTTTTTTATCGTTTTTATAATTTTCTGTTGCTAAGGCAAACATCAACCAAGTAATACGTAAATTATAATCGTTAAAGCCTTTCCAAGCAGCTGTTTTATCTAATAAAGCTGCTCTACCCGATACATCTTGCAACCATAAATTTTTTAAGACAATTTCGCGGGTAATATATGAATTATCGTTTAAGAACTTTTTGTAATCTTCCATAAACTCCGCTGGAATTTCACTAACAACCTGAGCCAAAGCTTGGCGTACCTTTAAATTGTTCGATTGTACAACGGTTTGATAAAATTCTTTTGCATCTTCATAAGGAACTTTATGCAATTGAAAAACAATTTCGCGTTTTGCATCTGTAGAAGTGTTTGAATCTTTCAATAATTTTAGTAATTGATCTTTTTTAACTTCAAAACCTTTTTCCTGTAATGACAATACTTCAAAATACGATTTTACCAATGGTGTATTTTCAATTAAAAACAACGCATCTTTGGTATTGAACGACTTGTTTTCTAACCAATTTTTCTTATAATTATCAATATTAAAATTAGGAACAACAGCAGTAATTTCGTTTAAAAATTCTTGTGTAGAAGCATTTTTAAAAGCATATTTATTCAGATAATTTTTTACAACGGTATTAAAATTAGCTTCGCCAATCTGGCTTGATAAATAAAACAACATCCAAGCACCTTTTTGATAATAGGTTGCAGTTGTAGCTTTTTCACTGTAAACCGCCGTGTTTTTATTTTCTTTAGCATCTTTGGTAATCAATTCTGCCATTTCGTATAATTTCCAATAAAAATCATCAACACCATAAACTTCTCGTTCTGCCAGCAAAGCATAATAGGTTGCAAAACCTTCTTGCAGCCAATGATCTTTACCTGTTTTTGCCGTAACAAGATTTCCAAACCACTGATGCGCCATTTCGTGTGCATTCACGTTTACGTAATCGCGATCGTTCACACCAATATTATCAACCACATAATCACTGTTAAAAATGGTCGAAGTTGTATTTTCCATACCACCGTACATAAAATCTTCTACCGGAATGTTTCGATAGATTTGCCACGGATACGAAAAACCGGTTTGCGTTTCAAGAAAATCGAACATTTTCTTTGTATGCTGATAGGTTGTCGTGTATTTTGAAGCATCAACCGGACGAATATAATTTTCGATAGTTATGCCTGATGCAGATTTTTCGGTCTTTTTATCGAATTTACCAATTGCCAACATCACTAAATAAGAGCTCATTGGCTTGGTCATTTTATAACTCCAAGTAGTTTGCTTGCCATTAACGGTTTTTCCGTCTAAAGTTCCGTTACTAATTACATCATAACCAGATTCAAAAGAAATCTTTGTATTAAAAATTACTTTTTCATTGTAATCGTCAAAACTTGGCAACCAATGGCTTGTATATTTTCCCTGACCTTGCGTCCAAATCTGTAAATCGGTTCCAGATCCCACATAATAAAGTGCTTGTTTAGGGTTGGTTTTATAACTAATTGTAATTGTGTTTTCACCTTCTTTAAAACCTTGTGTTAATGAAATCTGCTTTTTATCGTAATGATATTTAGGTGTTTGTCCGTTTAGCTTCATCCCTTGAATCATCATATTTTTAGCATCGATTTTAATAGAATCGGTTGCTTCGTTCACGGTAAACTGATAGGTAACATCGCCAATTACCATGTGTTCGGCAATATCAAATTTTATAGAAGCGTTGGCGGTAGTAAAGTCGACTTTAGGTTTTGTTTGCGACCAAATATTTAACGATATAAGTAAACTTATTGCAAGTATTGTTTGTTTCATGAACAGAAATTTTGTTGAAAGGTATTAGAATTTCATAAAAGTACGAAATTAAAAACGTAATTTTGCTTAAAATTTTGATATGAATTTTACCGAATTTGCACTAAATAATAATGTTGCCGAAGCCATTAAAGATCTAGGTTACACCACCGCTACACCAATTCAGGAAAAAGCAATTCCGTCTTTAATCGAAGGGAAAGATTTGGTGGGTTGTGCGCAAACAGGAACAGGAAAAACGGCTGCATTTGCCATTCCTATTATAAATCATATCCACAGAATTGTAGGCGCTGGCAAAAAACGCAAGCAGATTAGAACTATTATCCTTTCGCCTACCCGTGAATTAGCTATACAAATTGCCGAACATTTTGAAGCTTTAAGCAAATACACACAGATTAGAACGTATGTTGTTTATGGCGGTGTAAATATGGAGCCACAAATTAAAGCCCTTAAATACGGTATTGATGTTTTGGTTGCTACACCAGGCAGGTTTTTAGATTTATACAAACAAAACTACATTAAAACCGATGCTTTACACCAATTAGTGATCGATGAAGCCGATTTAATGCTGGATATGGGTTTTATTAATGATGTTCGAAAAATTATAAAACTGACCCCGCCAAACAGACAAACGTTAATGTTTTCTGCTACCATGCCAATGGGTGTTCGTGAATTGGCTGACGAATTTTTAAGTAATGCCGTGTATGTTTCGGTTGATCCCGATTCTAGTACCGGTGCAAATATTACGCAGAAAACGTATTTGGTAGAAAAAGAAGATAAAAAGAAACTTTTAAAACATGTTCTTGAAACACAGAATTTAAAAAATGTATTGCTTTTTACAAGAACCAAACACGGAGCCGATAATGTAGTTGAATATTTACAAAAAGAAGGTTATAAAGCCGATGCTATTCACGGAGATAAATCGCAAGCGGCACGATTTCAGATTTTAGACGATTTCAAAAATAAAAAAATTGATATTTTAGTTGCTACAGATGTGGCTTCACGCGGAATTGACATTCAGCAACTGCCTTTTGTGATTAACTTTGATATTCCGAATATTCCCGAAATTTATATTCACAGAATTGGTAGAACAGGTCGTGCCGGCGAAGAAGGTTTGGCACTTTCTTTTGTTGGTAGAGATGAAAAAAACTATTGGCGCGATATTGAAAAACTAATTCGTTTGCAGGTTAAAGTTGTAAAAGACAATCCTTTCCCGTGGCGCGAACCAAACCCAAATGCTAAAAAAGATTTACGAAATAAAAATAAATCAGCAGCAACAGGTAATTCAAATAAAAAAAAATCGACACAAAATTCGGCATCACGAAAGTCCGATGCTTCTAAAAAAAATAAAAAGAGATGGTATTAAACCATCTCTTTCGCTATACATCTGTTTCTCTTCTACTTTTAAACTCATCGGTGTAAGGTACAAAAACCTCAGGAAAATCAACTCCAATTTTCTTATACAACCAACCACCTGCAACACGCGTTACACGATAGTAAAGAATTTGTTTCAGTCGGTTTTCATATTCCGGTATTACCGTTTTAACAACCGTACTTTCGTGCAAATCTATTTCATAAATTGTTTTCATAACTAATTTTATCACATTGTAACCAAAGATAAAAATATTAGGAATATCTTTACAAAAAATATTAAATTTATGGAAAATAACAGTGTGCCTATTTATGATTTTGTTTTGCAGTTTAAAGAAAACTATACAACAGATGTAATTGAAGACGATGTAATTAGTTTTTATAATGATGCATTTGTACTGTTACAGCATTTTTATAATTTAAAGAATTTTGATACTGAAACTGAATCTTTTTATGCTGAATTTATCAACCATATCATTAAAAACGAAGCACTTTTAAAAGGATATTCAAATTTTGATTTTGGTTCGATTAAAACATTAAATACTCTACAAAATAGTACTGATTTTAAATCACTTGCACCAATATATACACCTTATAGTTTTTTTGAAACAGAAGAAGCTATTGAGCAAATTTTGGAAGAATTAAAAGTTGTAAAAGAATTCAAAAAAGAGCTGAAAGAAGAAATTGGTTATTTGTTAGAGGAGTACCAGTTTCATATAGATCATTTAAAAGAAAACATACAGTATAATTTTTATACATACGAAGAACTTGAGGGTATTGAAAATTCTGATTTAGATGAAAAAGCGGATGAATTAAAAACCGAAAAGCTGAAGTTTATTCAAAAATGCAATGATAAGTTAGCAAAGAAGTAATGCAATGAAAAAATACAGAAATATATTAGCAACTATTGCTGGGTTTATTATAGGATCATTAGTAAACATGATTCTTGTTGCCGTAAGTGGTAAAATAATTCCGTTACCAGCTGGTTTAAATAATAAAACTGCCGAAGGTTTAGCTGCAGGTATGCATTTAATGGAACCCAAACATTTTGTATTTCCTTTTCTGGCTCATGCTTTAGGAACGTTGGTTGGAGCATTTATTGCTACAAAACTATCAAATCCAAAATCTATTATCGAACCAATGGTAATCGGTGTTTTGTTTTTAGCAGGTGGTATTTCAATGGTTTTTATGGTACCCAACGCCCCCATGTGGTTTAACAGTATTGATTTAATTTTGGCTTATATTCCAATGGCTTATTTAGGATATGTTTTGGGAAGAAAATAAAAAAAGCAACTCAATTGAGTTGCTTTTTTGCTATTTAACAGGAATATTCTTTAGAATTTCTAAAACAAATTTCCAATATTTTTGAACTGATGAAATAGACACACGTTCTTCTGGTGAATGTGCACCGCGAATTGTTGGTCCAAAAGAAATCATTTCCATATCAGGGTAATTAGTTCCTAAAATACCGCACTCTAATCCGGCATGGCAAGCAACTACATTTGCTTTTTGTCCGTTTTGTTTTTCGTACAATTCATCTAAAACTTTTAAGATTGATGAATTTGGATTTGGTGTCCAACCTGGATAAGATCCAGAAAAATCAACTTCGCACCCCATTAATTCAAATGCAGAACGTAAACTGTTCGCTAAATCGAACTTTGATGTTTCAACCGAAGATCTTGTTAAACATTGTACCTGCAATTTACCATTACCAACCGTTACTTTTGCAATATTGTTAGATGTTTCAACCAAATCATCGAAATCAGCACTCATTCTGTAAACTCCGTTATGAGCCGTGTACAACGCACGAACCAAGTAATATTGCGCCATTGCTGGCATTACTTTTTCAGGTAATGTTTCCTGCTTTTCAAAAATGATTTCTAAATTAGGTTCTGTAGTTGCAAATTCTGCTTTAATATCGTTTACAACCGGTAACATATCAAACACAAAAGATTCATCGTACATTTTTGCAATGATCACGTTTGCAACACTTTCGCGCGGAATTGCGTTACGTAAACTTCCACCGTTAATGGTAGAAATCTGTAATCCAAAATTATCGAAACCATTAAAAAGCAAACGGTTCATAATTTTATTTGCGTTACCCAAACCTTTGTGAATATCCATACCAGAATGTCCGCCTTTTAAACCTTTAACGGTTATTTTGTAAGCGACAGATCCGTCGGGTGTATCCTCGTCATCATACTCTGCGCGTGCAGTAACATCTACTCCACCGGCACAACCGATATCAATTTCATCGTCTTCTTCTGTATCTAAATTTAATAATATATCGCCCGTTAACAATCCGCCTTTTAAGCCCATCGCACCTGTCATTCCGGTTTCTTCATCAATAGTAAACAAAGCTTCAATTGCCGGATGTTCTATTTCTTTTGATGCTAAAACCGCCATAATGGTTGCTACGCCAATACCGTTATCGGCACCCAAGGTAGTTCCTTTTGCGCGAACCCAGTCTTCATCGATATACATATCAATTCCTTGTGTATCAAAATCGAAAACGGTGTCGTTGTTCTTTTGGTGAACCATATCTAAATGCGACTGTAAAACAATTGTTTTACGATTCTCCATACCAGAAGTTGCCGGTTTTTTTACAATTACGTTACCTACTTCGTCTACAATGGTTTCCAATCCTAAATTTTCACCGAATTGTTTCATGAAAGTAATTACACGTTCTTCTTTTTTTGACGGACGCGGAACTGCGTTTAAATCTGCAAAATGATTCCACAACGGCAGTGGTTCTAAATTGCGAATATCTTGACTCATATTTTTAAATTTTACCCAAAGTTACTTATTATTCCATAAAAAAGCCACTTTAAACATGGTTTAAAATGGCTTCATACAAAATAAAAACAATAACTATTTTTTAAAATTATGCAACAATATACTTATCGAATAATTTTTGTGCTTTTTTCTTTGTGACTTCCTTTTTATACTTTTTTTCAGAATTAATATAAAATATAGGAGCGCTTTTACACATTCCCTGACATTTCATTTTTTCTAAAGAAACATTTTTGTTTAAACCTGTATCATTAAGTAATTCTTTTAAGCAAGATTTAGCTTCCTCATTGTATCTGCAACATTTTTTTCCGTCACAAAAATAAATTACTTCATTAAAAGATTTACATTTACTCATTATCCTTATCTTTAACGAGTACAAATATAAATAATTATTTTTATTTATTCTAAATAAAACATATAAATGAAAAGAAAATATTATTTTTTTATTACATTATTTCTTTTGTTAGTTCTTAGTTACTTGGTTAGTCCAAAATTTCCGTTATTTATAACCCGACATTATAATCAAAAAATATACAGTGGCTTAGATAGTATCTTGTATTTACTTACCAACGCGTTTCCGTTTTCTATAGGTGATATTGTGTACGCACTTATTGTTTGTTATGTAGTGTATAAAAGTTTTGTTTTACTTAAAAAGAAAATGTTGAAAGAAGTAACACTTTTTATTATCGGTTTTTTAGTGCTGTTTTTTAGTTTTTTTCAGTTTTTTTGGGGATTGAATAATTACAAATTATCAGTTGCTCATCAATTAGAATTAGGAAAAGGTTATAGTAAAACGGAATTAGATTCTATCACAAATCAATTAATAAATGTTGTAAACAGTCAGCATTTATTAGTAACTAATGATGCTTTACAAAAAGTTGATTTTGAAAAAAATCTTGAATTATTTAACAACATTGCGCAATTAAACTATAAAAATTTACCTGATCATTTAAAGGGAATTCTTACTGATAATAAAATTAACAAAGTAAAGCCATCGTTTTATTCTTATATGCAATCGTACACCGGATTTAGTGGGTACTTTAATCCGTTAACGCACGAGAATCAGGTAAATATTGAAATACCAACCATTGGAATGCCTGTTACGGTGGCTCATGAAATGGCACATCAACTTGGTATTGCAAGTGAAGCCGAAGCTAATTTTTTTGGATATATAACGACCGTACAAAGTAGCGATGAAAAATTTAAATACGCCGCCAATTTGTATGCTTTAAAGTATTGTTTAAAAGAATATAGAAGAGAAAACGAAGAAACTTATCAGTTACTTTATAACCAATTAAACAGCGGTGTTCAACAAAATATATTAGACAGTGAACTGTTTTGGCAAAGTAAAAGAAATGTTTCTTCGTATTTATTTAAAAATCTTTATGGTGGCTTTTTAAAAATTAATAATCAAAAAGATGGCATTAGATCCTATAATAAATTTGTTGATTTATTGATTAATTACAACAAAAAATATCGTGAAATTTAATTATCCTGTGGTTTTGATGTCTCTGTTTTTACGGTACGGACGAATGATTACGCGCGACTCACGATCAAAAACAAAATAATTATAAACCCAGCTCCAGAAAACCAAAGTTTTATTTTTAAAGCCAATTAACGAAAATAAGTGCACAAACATCCAAACAAACCAAGCAAAAACACCATTAAAATGCAGTTTAGGTAGATCTACCACCGCTTTGTTTCTACCAATAGTTGCCATAGAACCTTTATCATTATAAATAAATTTCTTTAATGATTGTTTCTTTTCTAAACGTTCTAAATTTTCGGCTAATAAATTTCCCTGTTGAATGGCAGGTTGTGCCATCATTGGATGTCCGTATTGAAATTTATCGCCATACATTGCGGCAACATCGCCCAATGCAAAAACATCGGTAAAACCTTCAACCTGATTAAATTCGTTTACACGGATACGTGATGCGCGATCTAAGGCTTGCGGCATTCCTTCAATCGGAGCACCTTTTACACCTGCCGACCAAATTACTGCATGTGTATCAAAAGACAAACCATCTTTAGTTTCAATACGTTTGCCATCATAATTAGTTACAATGGTTTTTAAATGAATTTTTACACCTAAGTCTTTCAAAAACTTTTCTGCCGCTTTGGATGATTTTTTAGACATGGCATCTAAAATTTTTTCACCACCTTGAATCAGATTAATTTCCATCATAGAAATATCCAAATCGGGATAATCTTTAGGAAAAACTGCCTTTTTCATTTCGGCTAAAGCCCCGGCTAACTCTACACCTGTTGGTCCTGCACCTACAATAACGAAATTCATCAACGCTTTACGCTCATTCATATCATTGGTTTGTAAAGCCAATTCAAAATTTTCTAATAAAAGCGTTCTGATATTTAAAGCTTCGGGTATGGTTTTCATTACCATACTGTTTTTTTCAATTTCTTTATTGCCGAAATAATTATTGGTAGAACCTGTTGCAATTACCAGATAATCGTAATATATTGTACCAATATCGGTAATAACTTTTTTATTTTCTGTATCGATTTGTTCAACCAAAGTCATTCTAAAAAAAGCTTCTTTATGCTCTTTAATAATTTTACGCATTGGGTACGCAATAGAACCTGATTCTAAACCGCCGGTTGCAACCTGATACATTAGGGGTTGAAAATTATGATAGTTATGCTTATCAAGTAAAACAACTTGAAATTCTTTATTTTTTAATTTTTGTGCTACTGCAACACCTGCAAATCCGCCACCTATGATAACTACTCTAGGATTACTAGAGTCTGGAATATTCATCATATCTCTAATTATTTAGTATAACACAAAATTACGAAGTTAATAGTAATTATAGTACTATTAATTTTGTTTTTAGATTAGTTGTATAAAAATTATAAAATATATTCTTATTTTGCAATAAATTATCAATAAATGTTTAGTTTAAATTTTTTAAAACATAATAAAAATCATAAAAACAAAGTTACAGCAAGATCTCGTGAAGAATTACTATCAACTTTAAAAAAAACAACATTAAAAAGTTTAAAATGTATAGTAATAGTTAATTGTTTTGTTTTGTTCTGTTATTTTATGTAGTAGCTAGTTTATTGGTCGACGAAGAAAATGTGGTAGAAGAAGAACAAAATTTCCTCAAATCGCTTATTGATTTATTAAATATTATACTTTTTAGTTTACCTATAGTATTTACTGGGGTGTGTATTTGGATTACACAATCTATTAAAAAAGATGACTCGGTGATAAATCTTATGAAGAACATTTCATACGCTAGGATGTGTTTAAAAATCTTTGCGTTCAGCAAACTGATAATTTTTTTATTTGTTTTATATTCTGCTGTTTACGAAACTATTATAGAAGCCACCAATCTCACTAGCATTAAAACCACCTTTTATTATACGGTATTGATTATTTGCTGTACGTTTATTTCAATTGTTGGCATAACGTTTATGTGGATCGTTTATAAATTGCTTTACGAACGTAGTTTAAAACAGTTAACTAAAAACTATCATACAGTAAAAGAATTACTATAAAAGTATATTAGCCCCCTATAAAGCTGGAGTGAAATTAAGAAATTAATTATATAACTTTGGTTT
>NZ_RQTJ01000017.1 GCF_003858535.1 Paenimyroides viscosum | reverse complement strand
AAGTAGTACTTACCAATCAAACGAAGTAAAAGTTGATTTATCAAGATTAAGTTCAGGAACGTACTTAGTTAAGATAGAAACAGCTACAGCATCACAATTTGTAAAGGTTGTTAAAAAGTAAGATTTAAATAATAATAATAATTGAAAACCGGTGAGTGTAATGCTCACCGGTTTTTATTTTATGTTAAAATTGTTTTATTATCAATTTATTTTTTATATTTATCAAATATTTAGAAAAAAGTAAAATATTGTTTTGTTGGGCGTAAAAAATAAAGATTAAGTTTAGTTTTATCTTATTCTTTGTCTTAATTGATTGTTTTTTTTCGTTATAACATTTCTGCTTTTACTTTAAGCTATAATTTTTTAAACTAAAAAAATATGAAAAAAATTATTTTAATCTGTACTTTTTTACTATTTGCGCTTCTTACAATATCTACAAGAGCACAAACAATTACTGTAGGTTCAGGTACATCAACTTCCTATCTCATACCAGTAAACTCAAATTGGGGTTATACTTATTCACAGCAGATTATTTTGCAAAGTGAAATTGCGACATCTGGAAATATTGAGAAAATTAAGTTCTATATGGTTGGAGGTATTCCGTTAACAAGTTCAAATAACTGGACAATTTATTTAGGACATACTTCCAAAACGTCTTTTTCTTCCAATACAGATTGGATTACCTCTGCAGGTTTAACACAAGTTTATAGTGGTACAATAACTGCCACGCCTATTGCGGGTTGGTACGAAATAATCTTAACCACTCCATTTGCATACAATAATGTCGATAATTTAGTAGTTGCTGTGGATGAAAATGCTACAGGTTATGATGGTTCTAGTAATTATGTAAGAGTTTGGACACCAACAGGAACAAATAGATGTATTTATTATAGAAACGATACCACAAATCCTGATCCTGCCAATATAACCCAAACAGGAACAAGACAAAACGCAATTAATCAAATACAATTGGTTTTTCCATCAACTGTAGTACCAAATTGCGCAACAGCACACGTGCCGGCAGATTTGGCAACAGGAGTGGTAAAAAACCCAACTTTAACTTGGGCAGCAGATCCTAATGCATCATCTTACGATGTATATTTAGGTACTGCTACAAATCCTGCCTTAGCTACTAATGTTACAACAACTTCTTTTACACCTGTAACATTAAACGCTAATACTACTTATTATTGGAAAATTGTTCCTAAAAATAGTGTGGGGGCTGCAACAGGTTGTGTTGAGCGTACTTTTACAACAGGTATTACTTTTAATTATTGTACTGCTGTACCAACTTCTGTGGATAATAATGGAATTACAAATGTTCAATTAGGAACTTTATCAAATCCAAATGTATCTACTACAACATATCAAAATTTCACAGCTTTATTACCAACCGATTTAGGACAAAACACAACTGAACCTATTACGGTAACACTTGAAACAGGATATTCGTATAATGTTCGGGTTTTTATTGATTTTAATCAAGATGGAGATTTTACAGATGCAGGAGAGAATATTCATATAGGTTTATCAGGTTCTGCAAACCCAACGAGTGTTACAGGAAATATTACTATTCCTGCAACTGCGGTTTTAGGTAATACAACAATGCGGGTTGTAGCTACAGATAATGACACCTCAAATGATCCTTGTTGGACAGGCTCTTACGCAAATGTTGAAGATTACAAGGTAAATATTATTCCGGCACCATCATGCTTAACTCCAACAGCTTTATTATCTTCAAATATTACTTCTTTAGGAGCAACGTTTTCTTGGACAGCTTCTGCAAGTAATCCATCAGATAATTACGAAATTTATTGGAGTACCACTAATACTGCGCCTACAAGCAGTACAGTACCATCAAGTACAAATAAAACATCACCCTATACCGAAACAGGATTAGCAGCTAGTACTACCTACTATTGGTGGGTTCGTGCTAATTGTGGAGCAGGTGATACTAGTAAATGGGTAAATGGTGGTAGTTTTAAAACACACTGCCCTCCTTATACAATACCTTATTTTGAAGGCTTTGAATCAGGTTACACAAATGCAACAGCAGTTGGCGGTTGTTTACTACAACAGTCAATTACAGGTGCTGATGTTTGGACAGCAAATTCAACAGCTACCGACTATAATAGAGCGCCAAGAACAGGTACATGGAATGCTTATTTGCGATATGGTAATGAAGATTGGATTTATATTCCCGTAAGTTTAATAGGAGGAACAGGTTATACTGTAGAGTTGTATGCAAGACAAGATGCAGCCAATTCAGCAAACTCAAATATTGCTATTAGTTATGGCACGTCTGCAATAGCTACCGCAATGGCAAATCCAATTGTACCTGAAACAGGTATTATTAATGGTAGTTATCAATTAATTACTGGAAAGTTTACACCAGCTACTACTGGTACTTATTACGTAGGAATAAAAGGATATATCAATAGTTCACCTTGGTATATTTCTTTAGATGATATTAAAATTGAGGTTACACCACCTCCGACAGCTACTACAACTGTTGTTAATAATGTTTGTTTTGGAGGTACAGTAGGCACAGCTACGGCAGTAGTTACAAATGGTACGCCACCTTTTACGTATTCTTGGTCACCATCGGGTGGAACAGCGGCTACAGCTACCGGTTTAGCAGTAGGAACATATACTGTAACGGTAACAGATGCTAATAATGTTACGACTACTGCTACTGCTACTATAACAGAGCCAACAGTTATAGTTTCTAACTTAACATCAACAAACATTACTTGTAATGGGTTAAATAACGGAAGTGTTGTACTTGCACCAACAGGCGGTGTGGCACCTTATACCTACTTATGGAACAACGCAGATACCAGCAGTTCATTAACGGGATTAGCTGCAGGAACATATTCTGTAACAATTACCGATGCAAACGGTTGTGTAATAACAGAAAATGTAACTATTACAGATCCAGCGGTTTTAACAGTAGCAAACAGCTCGCATACCGATGTTACCTGGTACGGAGGCAATGATGGATCTGCGACGGTTTCAGTAACAGGCGGAACAGCTCCGTATACTTATTCATGGTCACCATCTGGAGGTACAGCCGATACAGCTACAGGTTTGGTTGCGGGAACTTATACCGTAACGGTAACCGATGCCAATGGTTGTACGGTAACAGAAAGTTTCACCATTATACAGCCAATTCCATTAATGGTACAGTCTACCTCTCAAACAAACGCAAAATGTAATGGAGGAGCTGACGGAACAGCTACCATTGTAGCAATGGGCGGAAACGCACCTTATACCTACTTATGGTCACCTAGCGGTGGCACCAATGCTACTGCTACAGGTTTAGCAGCAGGTACATATAGTGTTTTGGTAACAGATGCAACTGCGAATACCATCACAGAAACTTTTGTAATAACAGAACCAGGTATTATAACAGCTACCGTATCTAATCAAAGTAATGTGCAGTGTAATGGAGGAAATACAGGAACGGCTACCTTAACGGTAACTGGCGGTACGGCACCTTTTACTTATGCATGGTCTCACGGTTTAAATACTAACAATGCTACAGTTAGTAATTTAGCAGCAGGAAATTATGTAGTTGTAGTTACCGATGCAAACGGTTGTACAGCAATGGCACCCGTGTCGTTAAGCATTTCACAACCTAGCGCATTAGTATTAAGCGATGCAGGTACTACCAATGTAAGTTGTTACGGACAAAATAATGGTTCAGCAACAGTATCAGTAACAGGCGGCGTGGGTCCTTATACGTATTTATGGAGCAATGGTCAAAGTGGCGCAACAATAAGCAACCTAACAAAAGGCAGCTATGTTGTAACAGTTACCGATGCTAATAATTGTACACAAACACGTACATTTATCATTAGCGAACCTGCGTTTGTAAATGCACCAAGTGTAAATTCAGCCAGTTTCTGTGCAGGACAAAATGCTACTTTGGCAGATGTTGTAATTAACGGCAGTAATATAAAATGGTACAGTACAGCAACAGGGGGGGCTTTGCTACCATCAACTACGGTGTTAGTAAATGGCACAACGTACTATGCCTCACAAACAGTTAATGGTTGCGAAAGTTTAAGAACAGCAGTTCAAATAACCTTAAGCCAAGCTACGCCATTAGTAACAACGCAATTGAATGTTTGTAGCAATACAAGAATTCAAAACATGATTGTAGACGGGTTTAACTATACCCAATTAAGATGGTACAGCAGTTCAACAAGTGGCGTTCAGTTACCTTCAAGTCAGTTATTAGCAAACGGAACTTATTATGTAAGTTCGGTTGTTGGAACATGTGAATCAGTACGCCAAGCAATTCAAGTTACGGTAGCAGCAGCAGTAAACGCACCATCTGCATCGTTCCAAACGGTTTGTGGTGGCAGTACTTTAAATGATTTGGTGGTAACAAAAGATCCATCTGCAACATTAAATTGGTATTCCTCATTACAATCAATGATTCCATTGGCAAATACAACCGTTGTAACCACGGGAACCTATTATGTACAACAAGTTATTGGTAGTTGTGAATCTAGCCGTATATCTGTTCAGGTTCAAGTAACAAGCATCACGGTACCAACAATTGCATCAATCACTACTTGTGAAGGCACAACCATTGCAGATTTGAATACAGGAACTACCAATTACGTTTGGTATACAGATAATACAACAACCGCAGCATTGCCGGGTACTTACTTAATTACCTCTGGAAGTTATTATATAGCAAACCAAAACGGAAGTTGTATATCGGCAAGAAAGAACATTGCGGTAAATGTAAGTTCGCGTCCGGCTAGTCCAACGGGTCAATCATCACAAATGTTTGGGTTTGCAGCTAAAGTATCCGATTTAAAAATGAATCAACCTAACGTAAGCTGGTATGCAAGTGCTAACGATGCTGTTCAACAAGTTAATCAATTACTGGCAACACATTTGTTACAAGATCAAACAACGTATTACGGTGTATTAATAAATGCCAACAATTGTGGAAGCGCAGTGCCAACCCCGGTTACGGTAACGTTAGATTTAAGTAATGAATCGTTAGATTTGGCACAGTTGAAATACTATCCAAACCCGGTAGATTCTGAATTAAACATCAGCTATATTGAAGAAATCAAGAAAGTTGAAGTGTATACGATAACAGGTCAGAGGGTATTTGGAAACGATTACCAAGGCAACGAAGTAAAAGTTGACTTATCAAGATTAAGTGCAGGAACGTATTTAGTTAAGATTGAAACAGCTAAAGCTTCACAGTTTGTGAAAATCGTTAAAAAGTAAGATTTAAATAATAATAATTGAAAAACCGGTGAGTGTAATGCTCACCGGTTTTTTTGTTTTACAATTTAATGTTATTGTTTTTCATTCATTGTTGCTAAAAGCACTTCATGAATATCGGAAGCACTTGGTAGCTCAAAAAGCTCTAATTTGAAGTAGGGAACAACAGCTAGCACATGATCAAATATATCAGCCATTATGCCTTCGTATTTAGGCCATTCAACTGTGTTTGTAAAGGTATAAATTTCAATAGGTAAACCGTGTTCGGTAGGTTGCATGTGCCTAACCATTAAATGAAACTGTTTATGAATGTTACTGTTGTTTAATAAATAACGTTTTATGTATTCGCGAAACAAGCCAATGTTTGTCATTCTACGTCCATTTACTAGCATTGTAGGGTCATCTACATGATTTAGGTTATATGTTGATATTTCTTGCTGACGTTCAATAATATACGATTTTAAAAGTTTTATTCGTTTTAAATCCTCGATCTCATCTTGTTGTAAAAATCTAATAGATCCCATTTTAATATTCAATGATCGCTTTATACGACGACCACCAGATTTTTGCATGGTTCGGTAGTTTTTAAACGAATCGCTAATCAATGCGTAAGTAGGAATTGTAGTTACGGTTTTATCGAAATTTTGAACCTTTACGGTACTTAAATTGATCATTAAAACGGTTCCGTCTGCGCCGTATTTTGGCATTTCGATCCAATCGCCTACACGAACCATATCGTTTGATGATACTTGAATACTGGCTACAAATCCTAAAATAGTATCCTTAAAAACCAAAATAACAATTGCCGATGCCGCACCCAAGGCAGTTAGTAAACCATAAGGTTCTTTGCCGGTTAATTCAGAAAAAATTAAGATAAAACAAACAATATAAAGTAAAATAGATACTACCTGAAAATAGCTGTCTAAAGGTTTGTCTGTAAAACGTTTGCGGCTGTGTAGTACGTCTTTAAACGTGTAAAAAACCGATTTTAATAATAATGTAAAGGCAACAATTAGCGCAATGTCTACCATTTTTACCGATAGATACGTTATTTGTGGAAAACCAGTAAAGATTAAAGGTAACGACTGTTTTGCTATGATAAGCGGAATTAAATAGGTAAGGTATTTTAGTACTTTATTATGAATTAAAAAATCATCGAATCTAGTTTTGCTTCGTCGAATGGTTTTAATAAGTACCAACATTAAAATTCTACGCAATACAAAGGCTATAAAATACAACAGCACAAAGAATACAATTAGTAGTGCAATGGTATTAATGTAGTGTGCTGCCTGACTATTTAATCCAAATTGTATTAATAAATTGTATCCAAAAGAGTAAATAGCACTTTGTAATTGTTCGTGTAAAACGTTCATAATATTTAATTTAAAAATCCCGGTTTTAGCCGGGATTAGTGTTATAAGTCATTTAATAATTTTGATATTTCGTCTAATTTCGGGGTAAGAATTACTTCAATACGTCGGTTTTTAGCTTTCCCAGTTGCAGAACTGTTTGATGCCATTGGTGCATATTCACTACGTCCGGCGGCAGTTAGGTTCTTTTTGTCGATACCATTGGTTTGTTCAATAATATTTACAATAGCGGTAGCACGTTTGGTTGATAAATCCCAGTTAGTGGTTATTCCTCCGCCTAAATTACCCATGATTTTATCGTTATCGGTATGTCCTTCAATTAAAATAGAAATATCTGGGTTTTTAGCTAAAACTTCGGCTAATTGTTCCACTGCATTTTTACCCTCGTTACTTACGGTCCAGCTTCCAGAAGGAAACAACAATTTGTTTTCCATTGATACATAAACTTTTCCGTTTTTTTGTTCAACCGTTAAGCCTTTTCCTTCAAATTCAAACAAAGCTTTAGAAAGTGTTTCTTTTAAATTGCGGAGGTTTTTATCTTGTGCAGCCAATTTACCTTCTAGCTCTGCAACACGTGACGATTTTCCGTCTAACTCGTTTTTTAAACTGTTTAAGCGTTCAATTTCTGCCTTAATTGCTTGGTCGCTATTCTTTTCTAAACTTTGGTAATCTTTCTGTAGTTGATCGTAAGAAACTTTTAATTTATCACGTTCTGCAACAGCATCTTGTAACTGACTTTGTAATGATTGATTCTTTGTCCCTAAGTCAAAAGATTGCGATTTTAGATCAGATGATTCACCAGTTAATCGTTCTAATTCTTGTGAACAGTTTTTATACTTTTCGTCTAATTCGTTATATAATCTTCTGGTAACACAACTTGTTAAAAAGGGTATGCAACAAGCTGCTAATATTATTTTTTTCATATTTCTAAATGTTTTTATTAATCAATTTCTATCGCAACAGGGCAATGATCAGAATGTTTAGCATCGGGCAGAATATAGGCACGTTTTACACGATCTTTCATATTTTCTGCAATTAAATTATAATCAATTCTCCAGCCTTTGTTATTGTTTCGGGCATTTGCACGATAGCTCCACCACGAATAGTGATGCGGTTCCGGATTCAACATTCTAAACGAATCAATAAATCCGTTTTTCATAAAAGTATCCAACCATTCACGTTCTTCAGGTAAAAATCCCGATACTTTTGCATTGCGAATAGGGTCGTGAATATCAATTGCCTGATGACAAATGTTATAATCACCACAAATAATAAGGTTTGGAACTTCTTTTTTCAGCTCATTAATGTAATTCTGAAAATCTGCCATGTACTGAAATTTATGCCCCAAACGATCAATATTCGTTCCCGAGGGCAGGTATAAAGACATTACAGAAACATCGTCAAAATCTACCCGAAGGTTTCTTCCTTCCTTATCCATGTGCTCAATTCCGGTACCAAAAACAATATTTTTAGGTTCGGTTTTACATAAAATGGCAACACCGCTGTAACCTTTTTTTTCTGCCGAAAAATAATATTGATACGGATATCCCGCAGCAGTAATTTCTAAAACAGGAATTTGTTCTTGTGTTGCTTTTATTTCTTGTAAACAAATAATGTCGGGGTTTGCAGCTCGTAACCAATCTAAAAAACCTTTAGTTATAGCTGCTCTTATGCCGTTGACATTGTACGATAAAATTTTCATTATTATTTTGGTGTTTTGTCAAAAATACATATTTCAGTCTTTAATAAAAATACATTTAACGAGTTGTTTTGTATTTTGTTATAAATTATCTTATTAACAAAGTTTTAATACTAACGTAAAATTTATTATATTTAAAACCATAACCTTACAATAAAACTATATTATAAATAAAATAGGTTTTAAATAGGTGTGAAAGGAATTGTTATCTTTGCAAAAAAATAGTTAAATGGGGTTGGTAACCGCTAAAGAAATTGCGCGCGTAATAAAATTAGAAAAGTATGGGTTTATTGGTACTTTTTCTGGTTGGTTGTTAATGAAAGTGCTTAAAATATCAGAATTAAACAAAATTTACGATAGAAACAAACATTTAGAAGACGTTACTTTTTTAAATGCCATTTTGAACGAATTTCAGATTGAGTTTGAAATTGACCCAGAAGAATTAAAAAGATTACCTAAACAAGGTCCGTATATAACTGTTTCAAATCATCCGTTGGGCGGTATTGATGGTATTTTATTGTTGAAATTAATGCGTGAACGCGATCCCGATTTTAGGATCATTGCGAATTTTCTATTGCATAGAATTGAGCCTTTAAAGCCGTTTATAATGCCGGTTAATCCGTTTGATAATCATAAAGATTCGCAGTCTAGCGTATTGGGCTTAAAAGAAACCTTACGCCATTTAAGTGATGGAAAACCATTAGGTATTTTCCCGGCAGGTGAAGTTTCTAATTTTGAAGAAGACGATAAAATTGTAGACAAACCTTGGGAAGAAGGCGCTTTAAAATTGATAAGAAAAGCACAAGTTCCGGTTATACCTATTTACTTTCACGCAAAAAACAGCAGGTTGTTTTATATGCTGTCTAAAATTAGTCCAACATTACAGACAGCCAAACTTCCTTCCGAATTATTAACGCAAAAAGACCGTGTAATCCGCGTACGTATTGGAAAGCCTATTACGGTTGCCGAACAAAACGAACACGGTGAGTCAATAGAAATTTTCGGAAAATTTTTACGACAAAAAACCTATTTACTAGCGAATACTACTAAAGACGATAAAAAGCAATACATTAAAATACCTTCATTTAAACTGCCAACACCTCCGCCAAAAGAAATTGAACGCCCTGTGCTATTAGATTTAATGGTGAAAGAAGTTGAAGGTTTACGTAAAGGGGACAATCGATTGTTGCAGAGTAAAAATTACGAAGTTTTTTTAACCGATGCTTGCAATATTCCGAATATTCTACGTGAAATAGGCAGATTGCGCGAAATTACTTTTAGAGCGGTTGGCGAAGGAACAAACAAATCTATTGATCTAGATAACTACGATACTTTTTACAAACACATGTTCTTGTGGGACGATGACGCTAAATGCATTGCCGGAGCATACCGCATGGGTATAGGTAAAGATATTTATGCCAAACATGGTATTAATGGTTTTTATTTAACCGAATTGTTTCGTTTTGAACCCGAACTACATTCCATGATGGAACAATCTATAGAAATGGGTCGTGCCTTTATTATTGGTGTATATCAGCAAAAGCCTATGCCGTTGTTTTTATTGTGGAAAGGAATTGTGCATACCACACTGCGTTACCCAGAACATAAATATTTAATTGGTGGTGTAAGTATTAGCAATCAGTTCTCGGATTTTAGTAAATCGTTGATGATTGAATTTATGAAATCGCATTTTTACGATCCGTACGTAGCACAATATGTTCAGCCTAAAAAAGAATATAAAGTGCAGTTGAAAGATGCCGATAAAGACTTTGTTTTTAATGAAGCCGAAGCCGATTTGAATAAATTTGATAAGCTGATAGAAGAAGTAGAGCCAGGCGGATTGCGTTTACCAGTTTTAATTAAAAAGTACATAAAACAAAATGCTAGGGTAGTAGCTTTTAATGTTGACCCATTATTTAATAACTCTGTTGATGGGTTAATGTACATACGTATTGCCGATTTACCCGAAAGTACCGTTCGCCCCGTAATTGAAGAATTACAATTAGAATTAGAACGAAAGATAAACGAAAAACAAGAAGAATAATTGTTACTATAAAAAGACTAAATTAATTTTTAGTCTTTTTTTGTTTTGTTTAATTTTATGTTAAAATATTTATTATATTTACTTTATTAAACATTTAAAACAATTATTTATGAAAAAATTACTTTTTTTATTGGGGGGTAGTAACCCTTGCAGCTTGTACAACAGACAGCGTGTTTGACGACGTAGATCAAACAAACAACAGTTCTCAAACAGCTAATGGAAACAGTGGCGGTATGACTACAAATTCTTACACTGGCCCCAATGGCTACAAATCTTTTTGGGACATATTCAACCGTGAATACAGAGAAATGTGGTATCATTACGAAAACACAACCGAATATTCAGGTACGCCGGCAGCACGTCTTGTATTTGAGGTAACACCTTATATTGGGCTGGCTTATTCTGATGATTTTATTGACGGTATATTTAAAGATGTAGCAGATCCTTTTGCAATTCCTTATGATTTTATGGGTTCACCTACTAAATATCCCAACATGTATCCAGCTCCAACATTTAATGAAATTGGTAATTTTGTGCCAGCCAAACCCATAACGTTATCTGGTTTTGCTGCCCCAATTTGGGATAATACGGTACTTAGGGTGTTTTCTACAGATCATTGCCATGTTATTGGTACTAATGTTTTTGCGGGGGGTAACAATCCAAATGGAATATTCTTTGATATTTCGGCACCACCAGCACCTTATCAGCCAAGTACAACGCAAGAAGAATGGTTGCTTTCACAGTATGGAAAAGTATTTTTTTACTATTGGGAGGCTATTGATCCTATAACTTTAAATGTAGTTGCCGAAGGGTATATTATGCCAAAAGTTGATACTAGCGATGCTGCTTTTTGGACAGATACCACCGTTACCGCTAGTTTACCAATAGGTGTTACAGCAAAGTTATTTTACAATACGGGTAACCCTTCATATGAAGTTGTTTTAGAAGACGGTATTTTTCCAAGTCAAAATACATTTACTTACACAGTTGGTACACGAACTTACAATTATACAGTAGATTTGACAACCTTTTTAGGAGGTACTAATAATCCCGTTTCCGAACTTAAATTAACTTATTATTAAAAGTTTATTCATGAAAAAAAAATTCACCATATACCTTTTTTTATTGTTTGTAATACCTACTGTAAAAGCGCAAGTATTGTTTAACGAAGATTTTAACAGTTACTCTGCAGGTCATTTAATAAACGATTATACCAGTACTACTCCTCAGCAAGGGGGGTGGTATTCTGGAACCACACCTCCTGTAACAGCAAGCGCAATGGTTACGCCAGAAACGGGTAAAGGTAATGTGTTAGTTATAACTTCTAATGGCACATTATCTTTTGGGGCAGTTAGTTTTAGGCAAGCGCAAGGAGTTATAGATGCTTTGTGGAACAATCGTACGGCTGGTAATAATATTTTAAAGGTTGAATATGAATTTTATGGGACTGATAATTTTATTGGAAATTGCGGTATTACAAGTCAAGGGTCAACATTAATTAATGTGGTTTTTAATAGTGTTTTTAAACGCATTGTGTGTAATTATTGGTATGCTACATCTCATAGAGAGCTCATTTTAAAAAATTATAATACAGACCCGTTTCCGTATAATATGTGGATAAAAGCAGAAATGTTTGTAGATTATAATACCAAGAATGTGTATTTTTATATACCAACGCTCAACTTCCAAAAAGCTGATAATTTTTCTCACAGCAGATTACCTGAAGGATTGTCATTTGGTGTAAGTAGTTTAAATTTATCATCAGTAGTTAAGTTTGATAACATAAAAATTACTGCATTGCAAACATTGCCATCGTACATATTAAGTAGTAACGAACAATTAGCTGCTAAATTTAATTTATACCCTAACCCGGCAACAAAGGTGGTAAATATTACCAACAGCGAAAATATGTTGGTACAGCAAGTTACCGTTTATGATGTTTCAGGAAAATTGATAACCACCCAAAACTTTAATGAGCAAGCAGAAATACAGTTAAATGTAGAAAGTTTAGCAAGCGGTACGTATATGTTACATTTACAAACTAATGAAGGTACAGCCGTTAAAAAGTTGGTTAAAAAGTAATTTTTTAGTAATACCACTTTCTGGCAACATTTTGCTTTAACATTAACAGTAAAATAATTAATGCATGTAAAAAGGAATTATGAAAAACGGTAAATTATTTTTAATATCGTTATTGTTTGTACCATTTACAACACAAGCACAAACTTTTTTTACCGAAGATTTTAATAGTTACCCCACAGGGCATTTGAATACCAACTATGATGACACCACCCCCGGACAGGGTGGTTGGTTGGTATCACGTGGTAGTATTGGTTCAGGAACGGGAATGATAACTGCAGAGGCTGGCAAGGGTAATGTATTAACAATAACTTCCAATTCAGCCACAATACCAGGTAGCTATAGTTTCAGGCAAGAAGATGGTTTTTTAACTACGTTGTGGAACAACCGTACCCCAGGTAACAACATTTTTAAATTTGAATATGAGTTTTATGGGGTGGGTCAGATAAATTTTGCTGTACATATTCTAAATTCTTCTAATGTGAATGCTACCATAATCAGTTTAGCATTTCAGTCAAACTTCGGTCCAAACTTGAATCGCATAAGCGGTAGCTATTTAGAAAACACAAGTTTTAAAACACTTAATTTAAAAAATTACAACACAACACCTTTCCCGCACAATATTTGGATAAAGGCAGAAATGTTTGTAGATTACAATGCCAAGAATGTATATTTTTACATACCCACATTAAACATTCAGGCAACTGCTCCTTTTTATCATAATACCATACCTTTTTCTCTAGATTTTAGTGCAGGAAGCTTAGATATAACATCTATAGTAAAAATAGATAACATAAAAGTTTCAGGGTTAAAAACCTTGCCGTCTTATATATTAAGCACTAACAAGCAGTTGTCTTCAAAATTTAATTTGTACCCCAACCCGGCAACCAATGTAGTTAACATAACCAACACTGAAAATATGGTTGTACAACAAGTTACTGTTTATGATATTGCAGGAAAATTGATAACCACCCAAAACTTTAATGAGCAAGCAGAAATACAGCTAAACGTAGAAAACTTGGCAAGCGGTACGTATATGTTACATTTACAAACTAATGAAGGTACAGCCGTTAAAAAGCTGGTAAAAAAATAGTTTTCTGTATGTTTTATTGTTTTACAGTATAAAAAGTTAAGGTTTAAAAATAATTGCCGATTTACCCGAAAGCACCGTTCGCCCCATAATTGAAGAATTACAGTTAGAACTGGAACGTAAGATTAACGAAAAACAAGAAGAATAAAAAACGAGGAAATCTCATTAGTTATGAGACTTCCTCGTTTTGTTAATAGATTAAAGATATTTGTATTAATATTTAATGAGAAGCTGAAATGAATTCAGCTTGACAATCGCTATCTTTTAAGACACGCTCTTTATTAAATCTACTTTTTAATAAACTTATGTGTGGCAGTATATTTACCAGTATTAATAACCAAAATGTACGTTCCAGTTTGTAAATTCTCCACATTTATTTGTTGGTTTACTTGGTTGGTGTTTTCTTGAAAAACCGTTTTAATCAATCTGCCGTTTAAATCAAAAATATCAAACTTAGTTTTACCCGTATCTTTTGTAGAAAATTCAACATTTAAAACATTTGTTGTTGGGTTCGGATAAATATTTAAATCAGCAATCGAAACTTCTTCTGTATTCAAATTTGGATCCCACAACGTGAATTTTTTAGAAACCGTGTAAAAAATGTTTCCTACAGCTTCAATTTTAATTCGGGCATCATACGTACTTGTTAAGTTAGTTGGTATTGTAACTGTTGCGTTTCCGTTATTAGGTACATTTAATGCTAAGTCTGTGTATGTAGTACCATTATCGGTAGAAACCAAAATATTTACATTTACTGTATTAATCTTGTTTGCTGTTGTTCCACCAACATTCCACGTAATGGTTTTGGTATCGCCCATAAACCAAACAGCTTCTGTAGTACCTGGGTTGTTATTTGGCGCGGTAATTACAAACGGACCTGTGTTAGCTACCGTAATTGTTACCGGTTGTGTGTAAACAACCCTTGCGCCTGTTGGGTTATTGTCACGCACGGTTGCAACAAAACTATAATTTCTACCTACTGTTGCCAAACGTTCCCATCTGCTACCTACAATTCCGGTGCTAAAAGTTGTTCCGTCTAAAACAGTTGACATATCTGGAAAAGAACGGAAATTATTTGTACTTGGTGCTACCGATCTAAATGCAGGACCAGTCGTAGCTGTTTCAACAGGTGGTTGTGTGGCTATTTGTGTGTTAATTTGTTCAAAAGTATAGGTTAATGGATCGCTATTAACATCTGTAGCTGTTGTGCTTAATATAAAAGGTGTTCCGTACGGAATAGTTTTCGCTGTTAGCGGTGTAACAACTGGCGGTGAATTAGTTACTGTTGTTTGTTGTGCACAATTTGCAGATAACAAAAATATTTGCATTTCTCTAATGCTAATGTAATGGTAATACGCATCAACATTGCTTTGAACATCGGGGTTACAAATACCTGCGTAAGACATAATGGTACTGCCGCTGCCTACTTCCATTGCAGTATTGCTGTTTCTATTAGATTGGCATGAATTATTAAAGGTATGATTTGCGCCAAATTGATGTCCCATTTCGTGTGCTACATAATCTACATCATACGGATCGCCTACCGGTGAAGGTGAACCTGTAATACCCGATGCTTTTGCCCATGTATTACATACCGATCCTAAACTTGCCAAACCACCTTGCCCGGTACTAAATGTATGTCCAATATCGTAATTGGCTGTTCCAATGATGGCGTCAATTTCATCTTGACTTTGATCAATTAATGCATTAGCATTATTATTACTAAAAGCATCAGAAGTAATAAAAATGATACTTTTATTATTGGCAATTAAGTTTAAATGCACATTTAACTCCCTTTCAAAAATTTGGTTTAAGCGGGTTAACGTTACATTCATTGCAGCTAAAACAATCTCTTTTTTTTGATCTAAAGTTGTATTTGGTGTTCCAACAGGTACGTTGTTTATGTGAAAAGCTGCGTATTCAATGGTACACGCTAATGCCAAACGATATGTTCTGCGCTTATTATCTAAACTTAGTGTTTGTACAGGATTTTCTAGTGTAGTAATGGCTTCATCAAAACTATCGCCTGGAACCAAACAGGTAAAATTATTTTTTGGTAATTCTAAATTGTTGCGTTGATACACCATAACGTTATTTAAATCGTTAGTGTAATTATCAATATAAAAAACAGATCCATCGGCTTTCATTCCCATTGCATGAAATCCAAAAATATCAGAAATACTTATACTTACGCTATTTCCATTATTTTTTGTATCAACTGCTTTTAAGCTTCTTATGTTTGATACGTTTTCTGCGAGCTCCGTTTCCATAGTCGAGTTGTTGTAAACCCAATAAGTAGACAATTGTCCGTTTGCATCTGGTAAGATTACTGTTAGTTTAGAAGGTGCATCAGATAATTCTGGAGCTTCTTTTGCCCATTCTAATACTTTTTTTAAGTTGAACGAGTAAATTTTAAAATTTTGTGGATAATGCGTTCTAACGAATTTTTCCTTTTCAGAAAAATAACGTTCTGTATTTTCGGTAAACGGGTTTAATTGTGCAAACAAGTTTCCTGTAAAGAAAATAAGTATTAAACAAATTAGTTTGTTGTAAAATTTCATAAAAAATGATTGTTTCACCAAAAATACTAACTTTATTGATAACAGAAGTTTATCTTACTATACTTTTTTTAATTGTAGCACATTAAGATTCTTCTAAAATAACTTTGGTTCGTTATTTTATTAATAACTTTGGAAAAAACTGTAAAAAGTGAACGTTTTTAACTCAGTACAATCTTTTAAATTTGCAAAGAAAACCATTGTAACCCTTGGTACTTTTGATGGTATGCATATTGGGCATCAGGCAATATTAAACAAATTAAAGCTTCAAAAAAAAATATATGGTTACGAAACCTTGGTGCTTACTTTTTTTCCGCATCCACGAATGGTTTTAAAAACCGATCATCAAATATCATTATTAAACACTATAAACGAACGCGTTAAACTAATTGATCATTTTGGTATTGATCATTTGGTAGTGCAGGAATTTACGCAGGATTTTGCCAATTTATCTGCCGAAGAATTTGTAAAAACTATTTTGGTAGATCAATTTAACATCGGAAAAATTATTATAGGATACGATCACCGTTTTGGAAAGAATCGTTCTGCTGATATTCACGATTTAATAGAATTCGGTAAAAAATATCATTTTGATGTAGAACAAATTTCTGCCGAAGAATTAAACGATGTTTCTGTAAGTTCAACTAAAATCCGCAACGCCTTAAATGTGGGTAATGTAGCATTGGCAAAAACCTATTTGGGCTATCCGTATATGGTTTCGGGCACGGTAGTTACAGGTAAACAGTTGGGCAGAACCATTGGTTATCCCACAGCGAATATTCAGGTTGCCGAAGATTACAAGCTAATTCCTGCCATTGGTGTTTACGTGGTTGGTGTTACGCTTAAAGATAAAGATTTTTACGGAATGTTAAGTGTGGGAACAAACCCGACGGTTGGCGGAACCGAAAAAACAATCGAAGTTTATATTTTTGATTTTAACGATACCATTTACGACGAAGAAATTACCGTTCGTTTTCTTACAAAAATTCGGGACGAAGAACATTTTGGTTCGCTAGATTTGTTGATTGAAGCCTTAAAGAACGACGAGGTTTTTTCTCGAAATTTCCTTTCAAATATGGATTAGTTATGTGGAAAAAAGCATTTCAGAAAATAGATAATTCTTCATTGGTGATTTTTCGGATTTTTTTCGGAATCATTTTCCTTGCCGAAGCTGTTGGTGCGTTAGCATTGAAATGGGTCGACCGAAATTTTATTGAAACTACCACGAATTTTACTTTTATCGGGTTTGAATGGCTGTTGCATCTGCAAAACGAAACCATGTATGTGGTTTTTGGTTTAATGGCTGTAGCTTCTGTCGGAGTGATGTTAGGGTACAAATACCGATTTTCTGTTATTGCACTTACAGTTTTATGGAGTTTGTCTTATTTCGGACAAAAAACATCGTACAACAATCACTACTATTTAATGTGGTTAATTGGGTTAATCATGTGTTTTTTGCCTGCAAATGCGTATGCTTCTATAGATGCTAAACAAAATCCGTCGATAAAAAAGAATTACATGCCGCAATGGGTTCGTCTGGTTTTTATAATTCAGGTAAGTTGTGTGTATTTTTACGCTACGATCGCTAAGTTTTATCCCGATTGGTTAGATGGAACGGTAACCCGAAATATGTTTTTAGGTATGACCAATGCGCCGGAATTTGTGCAAGGATTTTTCAAAAAAACCGAATTTCAGTTGTTTATTGCATACATGGGAATTGCTTTTGACGGACTAATTGTTCCTGCATTACTGTGGAAACGTACCCGTTGGTTTGCTATAATTGCTTCGTTAATTTTTCATGTATTCAATTCTATAACTTTGCAAATTGGTGTGTTTCCGTACTTTGCATTGAGTTTTTGTGTGTTCTTTTTCCCGCCTAATCAAATTCGGAATTTCTTTTTTAGACGCAAACCAAAAGAAGAATATCATGGCGAAACAATTACAGATTATGGCGCTATTTTCAAATACTTTTTTGTTCCGTATTTAATCATTCAAATTTTATTGCCAATTCGTCACTGGTTTATTAAGGGCGATGTTTTATGGACCGAAGAAGGACATCGTTTAAGCTGGCGAATGATGTTAAGATCGCGCACCGGAGAAACGCATTTTAAAGTGATCGATAAAAAAACAAACGAGCGTTTAACTTTTAATAATACAGAATTACTGAACGAAAAACAGCGTTCGCGCTTAAATGCACCCGATGTTATTTGGCAAATGGCACATAAAATTAAAGATCATTTTAAAAGTCAGGGGAAAGATGTGGCTGTTTATGCCATGCAAAGTAGGGTAAGTATTAATATGCGACCAAGCAGCCGTTTAATTGATCCGGAAGTTGATTTAACTTTGGAAGAATGGAACCACTTTAAACACCATGATTGGGTTTTGGAAGAAAAGGTTCAGAAAGATTCTGGTTTGAAAAAGAACAAAGTTCAAAACCTAAAGAAGTTAAAGTTCCAAAAGTAAAATACTGAATCCAATCGCCTAAATTAATGTACAAGGCATTTGCATTGTTTTTCAACGGCAATGTCATTGGTAAATGTCGGTGCCCAAAAATAAAATAATCTGCAAATTGTTCGTTCACCTTTTTATTGGCGTATAAAATAAGCCATTCTTTTTCCTCGCCCAAGTATTTTGCATCATCATCGCCCGAAATTAGTTTGTTTTTTACCGATAAATATTCCGCCAAACGTACACCAATATCGGGATGTAACCAACGAAACAACCACTTTGAAAACGGATTGGTAAACACTTTTTTCATGCGTTTGTATCCGTTGTCGCCCGGACCCAAACCATCGCCATGACCAATAAAAACGGTTTTGTCAAATATTTTAAAAACTTTAGGTTCATGAAAAACAGGAATATCCAGTTCTTCTTCAAAATAATCTTCCATCCATAAATCGTGGTTTCCTACAAAAAAGTAAATAGGCAAGCCGTTATCGCGCATTTGTGCCAGTTTTCCCAGAATACGGACAAATCCTTTGGGAACAACCTTTTTATATTCAAACCAAAAATCGAACAAATCTCCTACGATAAACAACGCACCGGCATCTTTCTCAATAGCGTTCAACCACTTTAAAAATAAGGCTTCGCGCGGAAGACTTTTTTCACGGGTAGGTGCTCCGAAATGATGGTCGGACGTAAAATAAACTTTTTTATCTGCAGGGATTTCTAACGTAATCATGCTTACAGGTTATCAGAAGCAAACCATTCTGCGTATGAACTTTCGGTTTCTTGTAAACGCAAAGAAAATAATTTGATGTTTTGCGGCAAACGATTTTTAATTCGTTCGGCATAATCAATCACTAAATTCTCGCTTGTAGGTTGATAATCCACCAAGATAACATGGTGTCCACGTTGTTCTAACTCCTTAGCCAATTCTACGTGCGGCGTATTTTGGTTAAAAACAGTAGCATGATCAAACTGATCTACCACTTCTTCGCGTACAATGGTTTTTAAATCGGTAAAATCGATCACCATTCCGTATTTTACATGGTTTTTATCGGTTATAGGCTGCCCAATAACGGTAACCGACAGTTTGTAGCTGTGTCCGTGAACATTTCTACATTTTCCGTCGTAACCATAAAGTGCATGACCGGTTTCAAAAGTAAATTGTTTGGTGATTCTGATAAAACTCATGATTCGAAAATTTTAGCAAAATTAGTGATTTAAAATTTAATGTATATTTGAAGTAGCAATAAAACAATCTTATGAAGAAATTTTTTACCTTATTTAGTCTTTTATTCCTTTTAAATTCATGTGGAGTAGTTAAAATGGGAGGGCTTTCAGACGACTTTAATGATCTTACCGATCAACAAAAAGCAATGATTAAATCGTTTGAGCCAAATTTACAAACAGATAAAGATAAAATTTATGTTATTAGTGCATTAGAATTGCGTGAAGAACTGAAAAAATATCCTAAAGCATTGGTTTATACTTTTGCAAATGGTTGTTCGTCTGAATTTTGTAAACCGTTATATGTTTATGAAAATTGGGCAAAAAAGAATGACTATAAACTTTTCTTGGTCATGACCAGTTATTTTAATTTAGATTATACTTTGGCAGAAAGTTATCAATCGCAATTATATGTAATGGACAGTAATTATTTTGGGAAACAGCTTAAAAGAAGATATGTGACCTATTTTGATAATGAATTAAAAGGTTTAAAATATAATGCAAAAGAAAATTGGGATGGAAGTTTATTCTTTTTTGAAAACGGCGAATTTGTTAAGAATTTACGAGAATTGCCTTAGATAATTAAATAAATGATTGATTTTTCTAAAAAAAAACACTATGTTTTTAGTGGTTTTTTTGTGCATACATGAGAATTTGAGTTATTTATCAAAAGTTTACATCCGGTAAGCTTTTTTGTTTTTTATTTAGAAAAAATATTTTATATTTGAACAAAATAGATAGAGTTTTTTTCTCAATCATGTTTTAAAAGGTTAATACTCAAAAGTCTGTGTTTTTCACAGGCTTTTTTGTTTTTTTTATAAATTAAGGATTATATTTAGTTTTTAAAATTATGAAGAATTTTAAAATTTATTGATTAATAGTTGAAGAGCCTGCTTTAGCAGGCTCTTCATATTATTTCCCCTTAAAAGCATTCAGCGCATTCACGGTAAAATCAGATAAAACCAATTTACCCGAAATAGCAGCGCGTTCTTTTAAAAGTGTATCCCAATTTTCGGTACCTTCCCATAAAACCTTTTTCATTTCGTATAAAGCTTCTGGATTATAAGTGCTTAAACGTGTAGCAAATTTTTCCAAGGCTTCGTCCATTTGTGTAGCATCATCAAACAATTGCGTGAATAATTTATTATCAAAAGCCCAATTGGCACTTTTCCAATTTTCGGCATCAAGCGTCATTTCCGCTAAAGCAGGTTTGCCAATTTTACGGCTCACAGCAGGTTCAATCACAAACGGACCAATACCAATAGCCAGTTCCGACAATTTAATCGAAGCGTTTTTAGTAGCAAACGTATAATCGCAAGCTGCAGCCAAACCAACACCACCGCCAACAGTTTTTCCTTGAATACGACCAATAATTATTTTATTCGATTTTCTCATGGCATTGATAACATTGGCAAATCCGCTGAAAAATTGTCCGCCTTGTTCCAAATTACTCACTTGCAACAATTCATCAAACGATGCACCTGCACAAAAAGCCTTTTCACCTGCACTTTTCAATACAATAACTCGGATATCATTATTCGAATTTAAAGCGTTAATAGCATTTGTTAGTTCTGCCAGTTGCGAACTTGGGAACGAATTACTTGCCGGATGAAAAAATTCAACAACAGCAATAGAATTCTTAAAAGTTGTAGTAACGTATGATGTAGTTTCCATTTAAAAATTTAGTTTGTTAATACAAAGATAAACCATGTTGGCAATTTGTTATTTATTTTTGATAAATATGTACATTTGCAACGTTTTAAAAAGAGAAAAATGTTGAAATATCTTGTAATTTTAGTTTGTATTCCTTTTACGGTAACTGCCCAGCAAGAAAATGCGGTGTATTACGCTGCGCCCTATCTACAAATTGAAGATGTTCATAAAAAAGCAACTGCCGACGGAAATGATTTTGGATACAATGTTTTGATTCACCCTAATTCACCATTTATTCAAGAAGGTTTCTTTATGTGGGTTGACGATCAATGGTACGAAATTTTAAACACAGGCGAATTATTTAAACCGTATGCCGATTTTAAAACGCTTTTTACGATATCAAAAGACAATAAAAATCCGTTAAAAATAAAAGATGTAAATGATGTAGTTTATCTGTTTCCGGTGGAAGCTTTAGATACTTACATTGTTTCGGCTTCTGATTTTACCACACTTTCAAAATCAATAAAAAAACAAGATTTAATTACATATACAAAACCAGCTGAGATTGTTCCTGAAAAAAAACCAGCAGTTTTAGACGTAATTGAAGTTGTAGAAGTTCCTAAAAAAGAAGTTACCGCTGTTCATGCAAAAGAAGAAGTTGCTGTTACTGCCGAATTACCTAAACTAACTACCAACGAACCGGTTTTGATTACCAGCGAAGATCCGCAATCTGTTTTGTTAGATGTGATTGAAGTTGTTGAGGTGGTAAAAAGAGAAGAAGTTCCGTTTAATCCTACCCAAAATACGATTGTAGAAAATACTGAAATTATTGAAGAAGCACCAAAAGTTGCAGAAGAAGTCCCTGTGAAAATATCGGCAACTAACACACTAATTATTGCAAAACCTAGCAATGATTACGAAATTGCCGTTAACGAGGGTTTTGATGGAACGGTAACCGAATGGATTGAAATGATTGATGCAAAAGGTGGAAAATCAGCCTACCAGCAAGCTGTTGACAAAGGTTACGTTGGAACGGAAGAAGATTGGATGAAAATGCTTTGGGGACGTGAAGTAGATGTTGAAATTGCAAAACGCGATAAAACCACTGCAATTGTAACCGAATGGATACAATCTTTAAATACATCTAAAGGAAAATCGCCTTACGAAATGGCTTTGAAACATGGTTTTTACGGAACATTCACAGAATGGGTAGAATCTGTAGTTGGGAACGATGGCGAAAAAGCATACGAACACGCGCAAACCAAAGGTTTTGAAGGATCTTATAAAGAATGGATCGAACAACAGCTAAAAACATCAAACCAAGAGGTTTTAAGAAAAGAACTATTAACTAAAACGCAGATGTTTGTTGCGCCAAACGTGTTAATGCCTTTAAATAGTGAAGTTACAGAACCTTTAACTTTTGATTTATTTGATTATTATAATCAATTTTATGGATCGGCAGTAATTAGCAGTGCAGATGCAAGTAACAATGCGCTTGAAATTAAACCAACCGATTTAGAATATCAAATTACTTGGTTTGAAAAAGATAAAGTAAAAATTATAGAACTAACCAAAGACGGACTTTTAAAATACCAACCGTTAGAAGGTGTTTTAGATACAAACACCAAACTAAACGTTCGTTATATTTTAAAGTAACCTACTGATCTTCTCGCATCGCCTTGTAGTAAGCCGCTCGGCTTAAAGGCTCGTATTCATTGGTTTCGCCCAACATAACCAAATTATCGTTAGCTGCTTTTCTAAAGCTATAGTTGGCTAAATTTCCGGTGCGTGTGCAAACCGCGTGTACTTTGGTAACATATTCGGCAGTCGCCATTAAAGCAGGCATTGGTCCAAAAGGCTGCCCTTTAAAATCCATATCCAAACCAGCAACAATAACGCGGATTCCGGCGTTAGCCAAATCGTTGCAAACAGTAACAATTTCATCATCGAAAAACTGCGCTTCATCAATCCCGATCACATCACAACCATCGGCTAAAATTCTAATATTTGCCGCAGCAGGAACAGGCGTGGATCTAATTTCGTTTCCTTGGTGCGAAACCACATTTTCCTGGTCATAACGCGTATCAAGAGCAGGTTTAAAGATTTCTACACGCTGTTTGGCAAACTGTGCACGGCGCAATCTACGAATCAATTCTTCGGTTTTTCCCGAAAACATCGAGCCGCAGATCACTTCGATCCATCCAAATTTTTCTGTATGATTTACCGGATTTTCAAGAAACATTTTAGCAATTATAAGTTGTTTAAAACAGTTTTTTCTGTTACTTTGTATCCTGCAAATTTATCAAAAAATAAGTTGGTAAAATTTAAAACCGTTAAAAGTTATGAAGAAAATCATTGAATCAGATTTAATAAGTATCGCCCACCGAATCTTGAAATTAAAAGATAAATCGGAAATTTCTTCTTTGCTGAAAGAAACCGAACTGCTGCATAACAAATTAGTTTTACTGCAGTTTTACGAAGATAACAAGTTTCGATTGGATCCTTCGCTAACTCCTGAAAAATTGTTGGAAGATGTTAAAGAAGAGCAACCTGTAAGCGTTTTTTTAACGGAAGAAAAGAAAGACGATGTGGTAACTTTTGAGGAAGAATTAATTACACCAATTGAATTAAGCGTAACCAACGCAGCAGCTATTGAAGCAGCGCCACCGGTTGAAGCTTCTGTTGAAAATGTAGAAGAAGAGGAAGAGAAAGAAGAAGAATCAACAGAGGAAGTTGTAGAAGAAATTCCTACTGAAGAAGAATCAGAAACCGAAAATAATACGATAGAATTTACACCATCGATCGAAGAAACCATAAAATCGGTTGAAGAAGTTGAGGAAGAAATAAAAATTGTTGAACAGTTAGATCCTGTGGAAGATGCAAAAGAAGCGGTTGAACGTGCTACGTTAGAGATCGATCCGGTTTTTTCTATTCCTCATAACGAGCTTTTTAATACCAATGATTCTAACGAAAAAGAAGAAGATACTTTTAAGGGATCGCAGCATTTTGTAACCAATCAGGCAGCAGAAAAATCGACAGAAAATTACCGTCAAATTCCTTTAAACAAATCGATAAACGATGCGTTTGCCAATAAAATTTCGATTGGTTTGAATGACAGAATTGCGTTTGAAAAGAACTTGTTTAATGGTAGTAGCGACGATTTAAATCGAGTAATTGCGCAGTTAAACACGATTGAAAGCTACGAAGAAGCAAAAGATTTTATCGATGATCTAGTGAAACCCGAATTTAACAACTGGAACGGAAAAGACGATTACGAAACCCGTTTTATGCTGTTGGTTGAAAAAAGATTTTTGTAGTAATAATTATCACAATAAACTGTCATTCTGACGAAGGAGGACACGAGCGATAGCGAACTGGCGAAGCAATCTGTTTCATTTTTAATAGAGATTCTTCATTCCACTTCGTTTCATTCAGAATGACAAAATTACGTTTAAAAAGAAACTCAAAAAATGAGTAAATTATACATTGTGCCAACGCCCATTGGCAATTTAGAAGACATGACTTTTAGAGCCATTAAGGTTTTAAAGGAAGTCGATTTAATTTTGGCAGAAGACACGCGCACCAGCAGCAAATTGTTAAAGCATTTTGAAATTGGTACGCAAATGCACAGTCACCACATGCACAACGAGCATCAAACGGTGGAACATACGGTGCAGAAATTAAAAAACGGACAAACTATTGCGTTGATTTCTGATGCTGGAACGCCCGCGATTTCCGATCCCGGATTTTTGTTAACACGTGCCTGTGTAGAAAACGATATTCCTGTGGAATGTTTGCCGGGCGCAACTGCTTTTGTACCGGCATTGGTAAACAGTGGATTGCCAAATGATAAATTCGTGTTCGAAGGATTTTTGCCCGATAAAAAAGGTCGTCAAACGCGTTTTTTGGCATTGGCAGAAGAGACCCGAACCATGATTTTGTATGTATCACCACACAAACTGGTAAAAACATTGGCGGAATTTGAAACCTATTTTGGTAAAGAACGCCAGGTTTCGGTATCGCGAGAATTATCAAAACTGCACGAAGAAACCGTACGCGGATCGGTAGAAGAAGTGTTGAAGCATTTTGAAGTCAAACCGCCAAAAGGCGAAATAGTTGTAATTGTAGCAGGTAAACAAAAAGAAAAAAAGAATAAAAATGAGTAGCCATAAAATAACCACAACCTGGAAAGGAAACATGCAGTTTGAATCGACCAATCCGGGCGGTTCGTTAATCATTGATGCTGCCGAAGAAGTAGGCGGAACAAACAACGGACTGCGTCCGAAAGCGTTGATGTTGTCGGCTTTAGCAGGCTGTTCGGGGTTGGATGTTGCTTCGCTGATTAAAAAGATGAGGTTAGAAGTAACCGATTTCAACATTGAAACACAGGGCTTTTTAACCGATACCGAACCACAGGTTTATGATAAAGTTACGGTTACCTATCATTTTTACGGAAGTAATTTAAACGAAGAAAAATTAAGCCGTGCTGTAGAACTTTCGGTTGAAAAATATTGCGGAGTTATGCATATGTTTCGCAGTTTTGCCGATGTTAAAATTGAAACAGTTTTTCATAAGGTTTAAAGAGAAAGGAAGCTATTTGGCTTCCTTTTTGTTTTTCTAGAAAATTTACTTTCTATAAAATACATGGATTTCAAATATTACCTAATATTATCTAAATAATAAAAAATGCGTTTTTCCATGTATTGTTCAGCGGTTAGGTTTAGCTCGAAAGGATAAATTTTATTGTGAATATTTAGTTCTTCATTAAATTTGGCACTTTTTATTAAACTTTTGAATTCTCTAGTGGTTTTATAATTTTGAAATTGATTTTTACATTCATTTAAATATTCTTCATGAGTTAAATTTAGTGATTTGGTGACTTTTCCTTTGCTAAATTGAAATATTAAGTACTTTGAGTTATAAGAATCAGACCATCCATTTGTGTCGGTTGAAATTATTTCACCATTAGGTATTATAACTATTTGATTAACATTCATTAATATTTTATCATCATTTGGAAAATAATCTTTAAAAACACTTTTTACTTGTAAATAAGTGTTTATACCTTTTACATAGATATTTACATCGGTTAAGTATAGGTTAGAATTAATTATTTCATAAGTAAATATGAATGGATAATAATTTGCTGTTGTTATAACGGCTTCTTTTGGCGCAACAAAGTCACTCTCATGAAAATACTTATGAGCAGGAGAAAAATAATCTATATCAAAATCGTATTTCTTACCATTATACACTAATGTATCAGGAATTTGAGGTGTGGAAAAAACTTGGGTTGAGAAAAAGAAAATAAAAATTAAAAATGACATTTTCATCAGATTTCGATTTTAAATTATTTGCTACGATCCAATATACATATTCTTTTTAAATCAGCGACAAAAATCAACCTTGCAAAAACCATAATATTAAAATAATTTTGTACCTTAAACGCACATCATTTTTGGGGTGCTTTTACATTTTTACTATGCGTTGGTCTTTAAAACAAAATCCTGATCCTGAAATTGTTCAACATTTAATAACTTCATTAAATGTAACGCCGCTTATTGCCAATTTGTTGGCGCAGCGCGGTATTGCCACATTTAATCAGGCTAAAAAGTTTTTTCGACCAGAATTAGAAGATCTGTGCAATCCGTATTTAATGAAAGATATGGATAAAGCCGTTACACGTATAGAAAAAGCCATTTTAACCAACGAACGTATTTTGGTTTTTGGCGATTATGATGTTGATGGAACCACGGCGGTTGCGTTGATGTCGTCTTATCTTAAAAGTTTTTATCCCGATGTTGATACGTATATTCCCGACCGATATGCAGAAGGTTACGGAATATCAAACCAAGGAATCGATTACGCCGAAGACAACGGAATTACACTGATTATTGCGTTAGATTGCGGCATAAAATCAATTGATAAAATAGAATATGCCACTCAAAAAGGAATCGATTTTGTAATCTGCGACCACCATTTACCCGGCGATGAGGTTCCGAATGCCGTTGCGGTTTTAGATCCCAAACAAAAAGATTGCAATTATCCGTTTAAGGAATTGTGCGGTTGCGGTGTGGGTTTTAAATTGATACAGGCTTTGGCGGCGAATCGTGAGGAAACCATCGAAGATTTAATTCCGTATTTAGATTTGGTTGCAACAGCCATTGCGGCCGATATTGTGCCAATTGTCGATGAAAACCGCATTCTGGCATATTACGGTTTGCAGGTTATTAATAGCAATCCGCGACCGGGTATTTTGGCAATGAAAAAGCAGTTTGCTATTAAAGAATTTACGATTACCGATGTGGTTTTTAAAATTGCACCCCGAATAAATGCTGCTGGACGCATTAAACACGGAAATTATGCCGTTAGATTATTGACCGAATTTGATTTGGATGAAGCCATTGAATTTGCCAAAGAAATTGACGAGTTTAATATGAACCGACGAGTTTTAGACCAGCAGATTACCGAAGAAGCCTTAAATCAAATCATTGAAAATAACGAAGAAAATACGTTTTCATCGGTTGTTTATCACGAAAGCTGGCACAAAGGTGTTATTGGAATTGTTGCTTCTAGGTTGATCGAAACGTATTATCGCCCAACTCTTGTTTTCACAAAAAGCGGCGATTATCTTGCAGCTTCGGCTCGATCTGTTAAGGGGTTTGATGTGTATCAGGCATTAGAAAAATGTTCGGAACACATTATTCAGTTTGGCGGTCACATGTATGCAGCAGGTTTAACAATTAAAGATTCTGAATACGAAAATTTTAAGTCGAAGTTTGAAGAAGTGGTAAAATCAACCATTTGTGAAGAACAGCAAACCGAAGAAATTGAAATTGATGCCGTGGTGAATTTTGATGATTTTGATGAAAAAACGCTCCGTATTTTGAAACAGTTCGAACCGCATGGTCCCGGAAATATGACACCTGTTTTTTTAACTCCCAATGTTTTTGATACCGGCAATGCGCAGTGTATCGGCAAAAATAACGAGCATTTGCGTATGTTCGTCAAACAGAATAATTCAAAACCTTTTCCTGCAATTGCCTTTAAAAAAGGCGAAATGCTTAATGCAACAAAAAATCTTAAATTAATGAATATGGTTTATTCGTTATCAGAAAATCAATGGAAAGATAACGTAACCATTCAACTTCAGGTAAAAGATTTTGTGGTAAATTGATAAATGAATGCATATGTATCAAATTATTATTTATAATCTATGGTATTGGTTGTTTTTTAAGTTAAAAAATTGCATATTGCATTATTTTAGTTAACTTGAAAACAATGACTTATGCAAAATAAACTACACACAATGGTTTGTCATCCCGAAAGAATTGAGGAGTATCATTTTCAAATTTCAAAATTTCCTTATTTACAAACCCTTTTACTCTATATTTTCTATATTCTATTCTGTATTCCTGCTGCTGCCCAACCCTACCAATGGGACTGGAAATTAAGCGGTGGTGGCAGTAACGGGAATACGGGCGAGGCACAATCCAATTTTGACAGAACTTCAGAACAGATTTATGATATAAAAGTAGGGACCGATAACAATTACTATTTTCTTGCTACTGTTCGGGGTACTTTTGGAGTACACCTAAAAGATCAGCCTGTAAGTACCTACAATTATTCAAAAAACAATGATATTTTTTTATTTTCTACTACATGTGATGGTACCGTGCGTTGGAGCCGTGCTATTGGTGGAGGAGCGTCTGATGAAGCATATAATTTTGTGCTAGATAGTAATAATAATGTGTATATAGCAGCTAAAGTTGATTACTTCTTAAACTGGCCGGGACAGAAAAATTACCCTGTATATTTTTCCGAAAATGATTCTGTAGCACTGCCTGTTACTTCTTGGACGATCCCTTTTGACTACACTATTCCTTATGAAATGTATAAAAAAGCTTATTTGCTAAAATACGACAGTAACGGAAATCTTGTTAAAAAGAAAGCAATAGAAAGTGATCCTCTTACAGGAAACGATTTTAACCAGCCGTCGATAAGTAAGCCTTATACTCCTATATTATACAATTTGGCTATTGATAGCAATGATAATATCCATTTTATGGGAAAGTTTGGAAGAGGGAATTATTTAGACAACAATTTTAACGTACCAGTAAACTATGGCTATAATTCTTATACCCAAAAAGGTTTAATGCAACACCGATTAATAAAATGCGATAGAAATTTAGACTACATAAGCGATATGGTATTACCCGTAAAAGATTCAACTGACTTTGCACATCCATCAGTTATCTCTTTTACATACGATGAAACCTTAAACCGTTATTACATTGCAGGTATGCAGTCAGCGAACATAACACACAACGTTTTCACTTTAACATACGGTGGTAAAGCCTTTGTAGAACGTTCGTTTATACTGGCAATCAACGGTACAGACGGTAGCGAGGTATGGCGCAGAGAAATACATACTGATAAGATCGGTACTCTTATAGCTCCTAATCAAATTACTTCTTTAATTGTAGATCCTGCTAATTCCGATGTATATATTGGAGGTAAAATATATCAGAACTATTATGCGCAAAATATGCCAAAAATATATGATCCTCATAACCCTGTAACCACTACTCATACAATTCAAACCACTATAAAGTTTAATGTGCCATTAGTAGTAAAGTTTAATAGCAGCGGTACTATACAGTGGGTAAAAACACCTACAGCGCGAACCCCTAATTTTACCACCGATGGCCCCATGAATTTTAAAGGTTTTACCTTCCGATACAATGAGATAGCTTTCGGTGGTTCAGATGCTTATTATGCCTGGGATAGTTTTTCAACGAATCGTACGCAATTTTACTGGGCAGATGCTGTTTTGTTACGTTTTAATAAACAAACCGGAACAACCGTTGGTATGGATGTTATACCTGGTTACGGGGACGAATCTAATAGTATACTTGCCGTAGCTGCAGATAACGATGGTAACTACATTACGGGTGGTATTTTCTTTAATGGTATATTCCGTAATAGTAATAACAATGATCTTGCAGATTTAGTAGGTACATTATACACCGATTTCTTTGTAGCCAAGCTGGCTGCAAGTGCCTGTGGTACAGCAGTAAGCACAGGTAGGTTTAACAAACTAAACGTAACGGTGTATCCCAACCCAACAAACGATATCCTAAACATAGAAGCACAGGAAACCCTACATAATTATGAAGTGTACAATGTATTGGGGCAGCAAATACAAAAAAACAACTTTAACGGCAACAATCAAATAAACTTGCATGGTGTAACAGCAGGTACGTATTTTATAAAAATTACTACTACTCAGGGTAGCGTTGCTACAGAAAAAGTTGTAAAAAAATAAATAGCTAAACAACTTCAGGTAAAAGATTTTAATACGCAGTAATTTCATCATAAATTATTCAAATTATTGCATATTTTTGCTACTGCAAATTTTTAATCTTAAAACAAATTTATCTATGAGAGTAGCTGTAGTTGGCGCAACTGGAATGGTTGGCGAAGTAATGCTGAATGTTTTGGCAGAACGTAATTTTCCTGTAACAGAATTAATTCCGGTAGCATCGGAAAAATCGGTTGGTAAGGAAATAGCTTTTAAGGATAAGAAGTATAAGGTGGTGAATTTGCAAACAGCCGTTGAAATGAAACCCGATGTGGCATTGTTTTCGGCAGGTGGAGAAACTTCTTTGGAATGGGCACCAAAATTTGCCGAAGCAGGTATAACGGTGGTAGATAATTCGTCGGCTTGGCGAATGGATCCTACTAAAAAATTGGTTGTTCCTGAAATCAATGCGAATGTGTTGACAAAAAACGATAAAATCATTGCGAACCCAAACTGTTCCACCATTCAATTGGTTATGGCATTGGCGCCTTTGCATAAAGAATATACCATTAAACGCGTGGTGGTTTCTACCTATCAGTCGATCACTGGTACAGGCGTAAAAGCCGTGCAGCAGTTAGAAAACGAATATAATGGTGTAAAAGGCGAAATGGCTTATAAATATCAGATCCATAAAAATGCCATTCCTCATTGCGATTCGTTTTTAGACAACGGTTATACCAAAGAAGAAATGAAGCTGACCAACGAAACCATGAAAATTTTGGACGATGATACCATTAAGGTTACGGCAACAGCAGTTCGTATTCCGGTAGTTGGTGGACATAGTGAGGCAGTGAATATTGAATTCGAAAACGATTTCGATGTAAATAAAGTTCGCGCGATACTTCAAAACACTCCGGGAATCATGGTACAAGACAATTTAGACACTTTTACCTACCCAATGCCTTTGTATGCACAAAATAAAAACGAGGTTTTTGTAGGACGTATTCGTAGAGATGAAAGTCAGGAAAACACATTAAACATGTGGATTGTTGCCGATAATTTACGAAAAGGTGCAGCAACAAATACCATTCAAATTGCAGAATATTTGTTACAAAACAATTTAATAGGTTAAAAAAATAATTCATAAAATATAAAGAAAGTTTCTCACTGTGGAAACTTTCTCTTTTTTGATATGATAGAGAAACTTTGGACGGCTAATTTTTTAAAAGCCTGTTTGGCAAACTTTTTAATGGGTTTTGCCTTTTATTTAATCGGTACCACCATGCCATTTTATATTGGAGAGAAATATGGGGCAACCGAAGCCGAAACCGGTTTGGTGCTGGCAAGTTATATTATAGCCACCTTGTTGGTTCGTCCGTTTTCTGGTTATATTGTAGATGCGTTTTCGCGTAAAAAAGTGTACCTTATTGCGTATTTCTTTTTTGTTTTTGTTTACTTTGGATATATGTGGGCATCTACCATGACGCTTTTTATTATTGCCCGAATGATGCACGGTGTTACTTGGAGTGTAATTACCACCAGCAGTAGTACGGTGGCTATTGATATTATTCCGGCAAAACGCCGAGGCGAAGGTTTGGGCTTTTTTGGTTTAACTACTACCATTGCCATGTCTGTTGGTCCGTTTATAGGCTTGTATTTATATGAAAACTTCGAGTTTAAATATAATTTTTACAGTACCATTGTTGTAGGTATTTTAGGATTTATTACTGCGTTAACCATTAAACTGCCAAAACGTGAATTTAAACCAAAGCAAGTATTGTCATTAGATCGTTTTATTTTAAAACCTGCTCTTCCAATTGGTATAAACGTGTTGTTTATTGCTATTAGTTTTGGTATGCTGTTTACGTATGCTGCTAAATTCGGACTAAACGAATTAAAAATAAGCAGTACCGGTTTTTTCTTTTTATTTATGGCGATAGGTATGGCGGTATCGCGTTTTTTTGCAGGAAAATTGCTTGATAAGGGTTATGTAAACTACCTTATGTTAACTTCGTTGTTTATTATAGGATTGGGATATACTGCTTTTGGATTGGCTACATCAGAACTATTATATTTTGGATCGGCATTGTTTATTGGTTTAGGATATGGTATGGCATCGCCATCGTTTCAAACCATGATTATCAACATGGGTACAAACGACCAGCGTGGAACAGCCAATTCTACTTTTTTCTCGTTTTACGATTTAGGTATTGGTATAGGTATGGTTATCAGTGGTTTTTTAGCCACGGTTCTACCGGCAATAGGTAATTTGTTTGTTTTATGTGGGGTTTTATCGTTTGTAGCCTTGTTTTACTATTATTTTGTGACGGCTAAAGTTTACGCCAGAAAAAAGTTAGCTGTTATGTAAAACTTTTCTAACTTTGTAACATGTCTGTAAATAAGCGTTTCATATCGTTGTTTTTTAGCATTTGCGTTCTTGTAACGTTGATGTTTCAATCTGCGCACACTTATTCGCATTTAATTACCGATTTTTTAAGTACAGATTCGCATCACACTAAAAATGATCAATTGGCAAACCATCATTCAGATAATTGTCAGATTTGTCATTTTACTTTTAGTCCGTTTACAACTGTTACCGCAGATGTAATCGTATTTTATTCTTCCATAACCTACCCCAAATTAAACGCAACGCACCATACAAGCTATGTTAATGCTTCGTTTGATTTTATCTCGCTTCGCGGTCCGCCGGTTTTTGTTTAAACTGTAAGATTTATCGATGAATAAATTGTCATGTAAGTCATTCCAAACTTGATTTGGAATCTCATTAACTTCATGTAAAAATGTGAGAAGCTGAAACAAGTTCAGCTTGACAAATTGATTTAATTCATCCGCATAAATAAAATCAAAATCATTTACAAAAATTAAAAATTCACAAAATGCGTTTATTACTAACGGTTGTTTTGTGCATGTTTGGCTATAGTATATTGGCACAGCATCAATTACAAGGTGTGGTAAAAAATACGATGGGCGAAACCATTGCAAACAGCCATATTGATTTAAGCAGTAATTGTGTGGATACAGATGCATCGGGTACTTTTATTTTTACGGATCTGCAAAGCGGATCGTATACATTAAAAGTTTCGGCAGCTGGTTACGGCGTTTATCAGGAAAAAATTTATTTGAATCAGTCAAAACAAATTACCGTTGTTTTAAGTGAAGAAGAAACCTTGGAAACAGTTGTAATTCATACCGCACAGCAAAAAGCTTACAATCAGCAGAAAGTTACACAGAAATATCTTCAGGATAATTACAGCAACAGTTTGGCAAAAACATTGTCAAACGTTGTCGGGTTAGATGCCATTACTGTTGGATCACAAACTGCAAAACCTATGATGCGCGGCTTGGGATTCACGCGTCTGGCTGTTACTGAAAATGGTATTAAGCAGGAAGGACAACAATGGGGTGCCGATCACGGTTTGGAAATTGATGCCTTAACAACCGAAAGTGTTGAGGTTATTAAAGGTGTTGGTACTATTACGCACGGGTCGGACGCGATTGCAGGCGTGATAGAAGTGAACAACGAAACAATTCCGACCGATGGTTTTAAAGGGCAATACATTACAACGGCTCAAAGTGTAAACAAATCGTGGGCAAATGCACTGAATATGTCGTATAAAAAAGGTGATCACTTTTATAAATTCAAAACAACGTACACCACATTTGCCGATTTTAAGGTTCCGGTTGATGAAATAACGTATCTATCTACAAAAATTCCGTTGACAAATGGAAATATGACCAATACTGCCGGAAACGAACTATCGGTTTACGGGCAATGGGGTTATGTAAAAGATGATTTTCAGAGTATTTTGAGCATCAGTCAGTTTCAAAACAAATCGGGATTTTTTTCAGGTGCACACGGAATTCCGTCTGCGAATGATGCCAAGCCCGATGGTAAAGAACGAAACATCGGCATGCCGTATCAGCAGGTAAATCATGCGAAAGTGACGTATCATGCCAAGTGGTTAAACACGCATGATGTGTGGGATTTTAAGTTTGGTTTTCAACGCAACCACCGTCAGGAATACAGCTTGTTTCATTCGCATTATTCCAATCAGGTTCCGCCCGAAATCAATCCTGATTTAGAGTTAGATTTTAAATTGAATACCCTGAACGCCGAATTATCGTACAAAAAAGACTGGCTGTTAGATCATACTACTATTTTAGGTGTGCAAAGTCAGTATCAAACCAACGATATTACGGGTTACAGCTATTTAATGCCGGAATATGACCGTTGGAATTTAGGCATTTTCGGTAAACATACTTGGAATTTTGCAACCAATTGGAATTTGGAATTAGGCGCAAGATATGATGTTGCCAATGTAAAAGTTGCCGGTTTTTTTGATGAGGTTTTGTTCGATTATTTATCGCAACGTGGCACACCAGAAGATCAGGCTTTGCAGAATGCTCAACGAGCTGTGCCGTTATCTAAAGATTTTTCTAGAGGAAATGTAGCCTTTGGCGTATCGCACCAAATCACGGCCGATTGGGAAAGTACGCTTACAGTGGCATCAAACTTCAGGTTTCCAACGGCAATGGAATTAAGTTCGAACGGAATTCACCATGGCGCTTTTCGTCACGAACAAGGAAATCAAAATTTAGATGTAGAAAAAGGCTGGGCTTTTGATTTGAGTCAGCATTTCCATAAAAATAACTTTAAAATAAACGCAAGTGCTTATTTATATTATTTCACTAATTACATTTTCTTAAAACCAACGGGAACGTTTTCTATTTTGCCACACGGCGGGCAGGTTTATAAATACGACCAGTCGAAAGCGATGCTTACCGGTTTAGAGGTTGATGCGCATTACCAGTGGAACAAATTTGGTTTCCAGGCACAGGCGGCTTATTTGTACAATAAGCAGATTAGTGATTCGGGTGTTGATTATCCTTTGCCGTTTTCAACCCCAATTAACGGACAATTCAATGTTCAATACCGTTTGAACGACGGTAGTTTGTTGCAGCAAAATCAGTTTCAGGTTGGAACTAAAACGGCATTGCAGCAAAACAGAATTGCCCAAAATGAGGAAGTAACGTCGGGTTATACCATTGCAAATGCACAATTTAGTTCGGTACTTAACTTTAAAGGTTTTAAACCACAGATTCGTTTGCAGGTAAACAATGTTTTTAACACGGTTTACTATCATCACAACAGTTTTTACCGCGCTTTGGATATTCCGGAGTTTGGCAGAAACATTCAAATTTTTATAACAATACCCTTTTAATTTAAAAAGAAATCAATCATGAAAAAATTAGCAAGTTTAAGTTTAGCAATAATTAGTTTAATAGGAATTTCATCATGTTCAGACGATGATGCGGTGGTAGATACAACAAAACCAACCATTGAAATTATAACGCCAACAGATCATCAGGAAGTTGAACCGGGATCAGTTTTTACGGTAAAAGCAAATTTGGTAGACAATGTAGGTTTGGCAAGTTATAAAATCGAAATTCATTCGGCAGATGACGGTCACGAGCATAAAGCGAAACAACTTTTAGCAACTGATTTTGAATATTCTTTTGTTGGCGAAATAGCGAACAAACCAACAGCCTATACTTTAGAGCACGCAATTACTATTCCTGCCGATGCTGCCGAAGAACATTACCATGTGGGAATTACGGTTTTAGATGTAAACGGTAACCAAAATCAGCAGTTTGTAGAGATTTTTATTGGTCACGATCACCAACATTAATAGATTCATTGTTTTTTATAGATCCCAAATCGTTTAGGTTTGGGATTTTTTATTAAAACATTAACTAAAATCTGACTTTTAAGGTCATTTTATAAATACTAAAATTTGAAATTAATCGTTTATCTTTGAAGATTAAATGAATTTAATTATGAAATTTTTCAAACAAATAAGCCTTTTGTTTTTAATGACATCAGCCTTTACTTTTGTAGGCTGTAACAATGAAGACCCCGATACTGTTGGTCCTACAATTGAAATTACCAATATTCCAGACAATAAAGAATTCAAATTCGGAGAAGATTTATTCATGAACTTTATGTTTACCGATCAAACAGGTGTTTATGAATATTCTTTTGAAATTTATTCAAAAGAGTCTTTACCAAAAGAGTTTACTGTTGCCGAAAAAGTATTCGATTTAAACGGCTATTTTAATGAGATTAATCAAAAACAGACAGTATTATTACCGTCAAAATCTAGTACCGAAACCTATGCAGAGGGCGATTATGTTATTAAGGTAAAAGCTTCTGATATCAATCAAAGAATATCAACATATTACAAACCAATCCGTATTGTTTATCCGGTAGCAGAATAATTATAAAAATTTATGAAAAAGATTGTATTAAGTATTTTAGTGGCAGTATCTACAACTTTTGTTTCGTGTAAAAGCGATGACAACGTTGCCGATATAAAAAAACTTCCAAAATCAATTACCAGTGTAAGCGGTAATTTGCTGTTCACTTACAGCGCAAACGGGCAATTGGTAAAAATAACAGATAAAGATTCGGAAACCGAATATACCGAAACTATTTTTACCTATGATAATTCTGGTAAAGTAACAAAATTCGTAAACATTTACAATAGTCCAAGTGGTACAGAAACAGAGACGTATACCATTAGTTACCCTACAGCAAATCAGGCAAAGGTAACCGATGAAGATAGTGATTACACGTTGGTAAATTTTAACGAAAAAGGTCAGGTTTTAAACTTTAATAGTTTTGGTGACGTAACTACTTTTTCATACGATACCAAAGGAAATATTGCTAAAATAGTGAACGACAATTCTACAACAACGGCAAATTATAATAACGATAAAGGTATTTTAAGTGGTACAACGTCGCCTAAATGGGTATTGTTGTTAAGCGATTTCGATTTATATTATTTTAGCGAAAACAATCCTATTTCTGTTACAAATGTTTCAGAATACGAAGGAACAACTTACACATATTCCGAAAGTTATTCTTACCCTGTAGAACATATTATTGCAGGGTATCCTACGAGAATGTCGGTTAATTATACCGAAAACGGATCAACAGATAACGAAGTTTATACCATTAATTATTAAAAGATTAACTTCTTATAAATAAACTCCTTTCTTGTTTATATGGAAAGGAGTTTTATATTTGCACCAAATTTATAAAATCATACTTATGAAAAAATTAGTATTATCGGCTTTTCTTTTAGCCGGATTTATGTTCACATCTTGTGATAAAAACGATGATAACACAACTGTTGAAGAAGGAACAGTAGATGTATCAAAAATGTACTTGCCATCTAAAATTACAGCAGATGATTATACAACAATTTTTACCTACAACAACAAAGCGCAATTAACTAAAATTGTTGAAAGCGATGGGTATGAATACACATTTTCTTATTCTGGCGATCAGTTAGTTGAAGCTACTGCTACAGAAAGTAACATAAAAACGTTCTATACTTTTTCGCAAGCAGGAACAAAGTTAACTGTTAATATGAAAGCTGAAATTAACGGTCAAACGCATAATGATACCGAAATATTAACTTTAGATAGTAAAGGTAATTTGCTTAACGACGGATATTTTAATTATACTTACGATGCCAACGGAAATATAACTAAAATGAAAAGCGATGATAGCGAAGAAATTGTTCTTAAATACGATGATAAAAACGGAATCTATAAAAATGTAAAATTACCACAATGGGTTTTTGCTTACATCATGTCAGAACAACTTAATATAGTTAATAATGTGGTAGATATCGATTACGAAGATTCAGAATTTCCTGAAGATAACTTTACCGGAACGGTTACTTACAATTACAATGCAGACAATTATCCTGTAAAAATGGTAGCAAAATCTACTTTAGAAGATGATTTTTCTCAAACAATAGAATATACTAAAAAATAGTCTTATTTAATTCAGATAATTAAAAACTTGCCTAATCCGGCAAGTTTTTTTATTTTGCAGGTTATCAAAAACATAATCATGAAAAAATTAGTTTACTCTATTTTTATTGCTTCGGTTGTATCCCAAACCGTAAATGCCCAAACAAATCAAATGAATTATCCAACTACCGATAAAAAAGATGTTATTGATGTTTACTTCAATACTAAAATAGCAGACCCATACCGTTGGTTAGAAGACGACCGATCTGCCGAAACAGCCGCTTGGGTTACGGCACAAAACAACGTAACTTTTGCTTATTTAGATCAGATTCCTTACCGCGATCAGTTAAAAAAACAGCTGACAGAAAAATGGAACTACGAAAAAATTAGTGCTCCGTTCGTAGAAGGCGATTTTACCTATTATTTTAAAAATGATGGTTTGCAGAATCAGTCGGTTTTGTATCGTAAAGACAAATCGGGTAAAGAAGAAATCTTCTTAGATCCAAATACCTTTTCTAAAGACGGAACCACCTCGTTAGCCGATGTTTCTTTTACCGAAGATGGAAGTTTGGTTGCTTACGCCATTTCAGAAGGTGGAAGCGATTGGAGAAAAATTATTGTTTTAAACGCAAAAGACAAATCAGTAATCGGCGAAACTTTGATTGATGTAAAATTTTCAGGAATTAGCTGGTACAAAAACGAAGGTTTCTATTATTCTAGCTACGATAAACCAACCGGATCAGAACTTTCTGCAAAAACCGATGAACATAAATTGTATTACCATAAATTAGGAACGTCGCAAAAAACCGATAAAGTTGTTTTTGGTGAAAAATACAAGCGTCGTTATGTTGGCGGATACGTTACAAACGATCAAAAATATTTGGTGGTATCAGCAGCAAATGCAACATCGGGTAACGAATTATACATTCAAGATTTAACAAAAGCAAACAGTCAAATTCAAACAATTGTTACTGGTTTTGATAACGATTATTCTATTATTGATTCTAAAGACGGAAAGCTTTATATCGAAACAAACTTAAAAGCTCCTAATAAAAAATTAATGGTGGTAGATGCTGCAAAAATTGTTAATTTAAATGCTTGGGAAGATCTAATTTTAGAAAGCGATAACGTGCTTGATTTATCTAAAGCCGGTGGTTATTTCTTTGCGCATTATATGAAAGATGCTGTTTCGGTGGTGGATCAGTTTGATTACTCAGGAAAATTTATTCGCAAGATTGAATTGCCAGGTTTGGGCACAGCAAGTGGTTTTGGTGGTAAAAAAGACGCCAAAGATTTGTACTTCTCTTTTACAAACTACATAACTCCAGGAACCATTTATAGAATGGATATCGCTTCAGGAACATCAGAAGTATATCAACAGCCAAAAGTAAAATTCAACCCAAACGATTACGAATCTAAACAGGTTTTTTACGCATCTAAAGACGGTACGCAAGTGCCTATGATGATTACCTATAAAAAAGGAACAAAATTAGATGGAACCAACCCTACGATGTTATATGCTTACGGAGGTTTCAACGTATCGTTAACTCCGAGTTTTAGCATTGCTAATGCCGTTTGGTTAGAAAACGGTGGTGTGTATGCGGTACCAAATTTACGCGGTGGAGGTGAATACGGTAAAAAATGGCATAATGCCGGAACCCAAATGCAAAAGCAGAATGTGTTTGATGATTTTATTGCAGCAGCCGAATATTTAATTAAAGAAAAATATACATCTTCTGAAAAATTAGCCATTCGCGGTGGATCAAACGGAGGGTTATTAGTTGGTGCAACCATGACCCAACGACCTGATTTAATGAAGGTAGCTTTGCCAGCAGTTGGAGTACTGGATATGTTGCGTTACCACACGTTTACAGCGGGTGCAGGTTGGGCGTACGATTACGGAACAGCCGAAGATTCTAAAGAAATGTTCAACTATTTAAAAGGATATTCGCCGGTACATAACGTAAAAGAAGGAGTTTCGTATCCGGCAACAATGGTTACCACAGGTGATCATGACGATAGAGTAGTACCAGCGCACAGTTTTAAATTTGCAGCTGAATTGCAAGCGAAAAATCAAGGAAACAACCCAATGTTAATTCGTATTGATGTAAATGCAGGTCACGGGGCAGGAAAATCGGTTCAGCAAACCATTAACGAAAATGCCGATATACAGGCGTTCACACTTTGGAATATGGGCGTTACGAAGTTGTAGTTTCAAACCTTATACTTATTTAACACCTGCAAGATATTTATTCTTGTAGGTGTTTTTTATTAAATTAGCAATATGATGAATTTATTTAGATACACTATATTATTTCTATTCACGGTTTTTATTCTTATCAGTTGTAAAGAAGGTGATTTTAATGATGAATCCAAAAGAAATGAAAATTGGGCATATTGGATTGATGAAAATTCAGGTAAAGCTTCGTGGATTCCAATAACAGATGAAACCACCGTGGATAATGGTCTTTATCACTTATTTTTTTCAAATGGAAAACTTTTTGAAAAAGGTAGATTAAAGAATAAAGTTCACGTAGATACTGTTTTTAGATATAATGAAATGGGTAATGTTATCAAATATCATATTTATCAAAAAGATACTATTTTGTATGTTTATTTAAAAGATGGGGATTATTTAGAGAAATATCATAACGGTCAGATTTATGAAAAGGGTAAATTAACAAATGGTATTTTTAATGATGATTGGATTAGATATTATGAAAATGGACAGCCCGAATGGATACAAGAATATGTAAATGGAACTGGCTTAGTTACTTGGTTTTTTGAAAATGGAAATGTTTCCTCAAAATCATATCGAGTTAACAGAAAGCCACATGGAGAAGTTAAGCATTGGTATGAAAATGGTAATTTAAAAGAAGTGTCATATTGGATAAATGGTTTACAAAATGGTTTATATACTCTTTATTATGAAAATGGAGCTTTGAAAAATGAAGCAGAGTGGAAAGATGGGAAATCTCATGGAAAAAATGAACATTGGTACGAAAATGGAAATAGAGAATTAATTCATTATTTCGATAACGATGTAGTAAGTGGAAACTTGAAAAAGTGGAATGAAAAAGGGCAATTATTACTAGAAGAGAATTATGATAATGGAAATTTAAATGGAAAATTTGTAAAATATCACGATAATGGAGTTATTTCTATAAATGGATATTTTAAAGAAAACAAACCATTTGGAATTTGGGATGATTTTGATGAATCAGGAAAATTAATAAAAAAGAGATATTTCGAAAACGGAAATTTAATTAAAGAAGAAAAATTTTAAGCATAAAGACCAAACAAAAATCCATCGTTTAACACGATGGATTTTTTGTATAATATTACTTTATTTAGAAATCGGAATCCTTCATAGGTTTGTCGCCGTTAGCCATTGAAAACTTAATAGATTTTTTAGGATATTGTTCAAATGAAATATCACTAGGATTTGTTATTAATTTCTTGATACTAATTTTATCACCTAACTGAAAGTTTGCTGTAACCATTTTATAATCTAACAAATAAGGTCCGCAGAAAAAATTTCCTTTTTCATCTTTTTCAATGATTCCTTGGTATAAGCCTTCTTTCGTTTCTTTTCCCATAACGTTTTATTTAAAGTACAAAGATAAAGACTATTTTTATGATTGTGCAGAATTATATTATTATTTGAAAAGCGTAACTTTATAGCTCAAATAAAATAATTCATGTCAACAAAAGCTTATGCAGCCTTTAATGCGGTAGATCCGTTGGGCGCACATACCATAGAAAGAAGAACTTTAAATGCGAAAGATGTTTTTATTAAAATAGAATATTGCGGCGTTTGTCACAGCGATTTGCACACAGCAAAATCAGATTGGGGACCAGCCAATTATCCAGCTGTTCCAGGTCATGAAATTATTGGTCGAGTGGAAGCGATTGGAATGGAAGTTACCAAATTTAAAATCGGAGATATTGTAGGCGTAGGTTGTATGGTAGAATCGTGCCAGCATTGCCATTCGTGCGATGAAGGTTTAGAGCAATATTGCGAAAATGGTTTTACAGGAACTTATAATTCTAAAAACTCCAAACACGGCGGAATCACCTATGGCGGCTATTCAGAAAACATTGTGGTAGAAGAAGATTTTGTGTTAAACGTGCCAACTAATCTACCGTTAGAAAATGTTGCGCCTTTATTGTGTGCCGGTATTACAACTTGGTCGCCATTGCGCCATTGGAACGTAAAAAAAGGCGATAAAGTAGGTGTTGTTGGTTTAGGAGGTTTGGGGCACATGGGCGTTAAGTTTGCTAAAGCAATGGGTGCACACGTGGTAATGATTACAACATCTGAAAGTAAAGGTGCAGATGCGATGAAATTAGGAGCCGATGAGGTGTTGATTTCGAAAGATGCAGAACAAATGAAACAACACAATTATAGTTTCGATTTTCTTTTGAATACTATTCCAGTCGCTCATGATGTAAATCCGTATTTGTTGTTATTGAAATTAGATAAAACCATGTGTATGGTGGGTGCAATAGAACCGTTTCCTATTCATGGTGGTGTGTTGATTAACAAGCGTAGAAACATTGCCGGATCTTTAATCGGCGGCATTAAAGAAACACAAGAAATGCTTGATTTTTGTGGCGAACATGGTATTGTATCCGAAGTAGAAGTGATCCAAATGCAAGAAATTAATGAAGCTTATGTTCGTATGCAACAATCGGATGTTAAGTATCGTTTTGTAATTGATATGAAAACGCTGTAGTTAAATCACGTTAAAATGTCATTCCGACGAAGAAGGAATCTTTGAGATTCTTCACTTCACTATGTTATGTTCAGAACGACATTCCTAACTCTATTCTGAAGAAATATAACCAATTTATTAGATACTAAATTAATTGTTTTATACGTTATTACTTTAAATAGAATCATTATGAAAAAAACAGTTTTAAATCTTTTGGCAATTGCATCTGTATTAACAACAATTAGTTTTTTGTTAGATCGAGATGTGGTTGAAATTAGTACCACAATGCGTTTTGTAGAGTATATCTTTATGCTTGCCATTTTTTTTACAATTATTTCAGGATTTTATTTTGGAATAAAAGCTGTAACAAAACGATTACAGATTGTTAAATAATAAGCAAAGGCTCTTGAGAAATCAAGAGCTTTTGCTTATTCTTCAAAACCTTTAAAATTTTCATTCACAATGCGTTTCCATTCCGGATGTTTTTTAATGTACGCAAATACATACGGACAAATTGGGTATAAGGTAAACTTATTTTTTTCTAAATACTGTAATGTTTTTTCTACCAAAACAGCTGCAATTCCACGTCCTCCTAATTCTTCAGGAACTTCGGTATGTATTAACTTTATAACATCGGTTCCTCTTTGGGTAAAGTCGATAAATGCGATATGACCGTCAATGGTTAATTCAAAACGTTTACTTTCATCCTTTTTTATGACTTCTAAGTAGTTAAATTCTTCTTTCATAATTTTTTTGTTTTAGTAAAGATAAAAATTGCGAAGTTTAGGTTACTTAATTCGGATTAATTTAAACAAAAGCCGAAAATCCGGTAATGCTTCTACCCACAATTAACGAATTAATTTCTTTAGTGCCTTCGTACGAATAAATTGCTTCGGCATCGGCTAAAAATCGAGCTACATTATATTCTAACAAAATACCGTTTCCACCCATTACTTCACGAGCGCGCGACACAATATCCCGAGTTCGCATAGTACAGAAAACCTTAGCTAAAGAAGCGTGTTCGTCTTTTAATTTGTCGGCATCTTGTAATTCCGATAAGCGAAAAACCATGGTTTGCATGGCTGTTAAATTTGATAACATTTCTACCAAATGATTTTGGATTAATTGAAACGCAGCAATAGGTTTTCCAAATTGTTCGCGTTGCGTGGTATAAGCCAACGCATTTTCGTAGGCACCACGTGCGCAACCAACCGCCATCCAAGCAACTCCGGCTCGTGTAGCTTGCAGAACTTTGGTAGTATCTTTAAAACTATTTGCATTTTGTAATCGATCTTTTTCATCAATCATACAATTGGTTAAGGTAATTAAACCGTTTTGTACAATGCGCAATGCCATTTTATCTTTAATTTTTTCTACTGAAAACCCTGGAGTTTCGGTTCGAACAATAAAGCCTTTTACTTGGTTATCTGCTACATCACGAGCCCAAATAATAACAATATCAGCAAAAGTTGCGTTACCAATCCATTTTTTTTGTCCGTTTAATTTCCAACCATTTTCTGTTTTTTCGCAGGTAGTCGTCAATCCGCCGGCAGCACCCGATCCTACTTCAGGTTCTGTAAGTCCGAAAGCTCCAATTTTTTCGAATTTTTGCAATTTAGGAAGCCATTCTTGCTTTTGTTCTTCCGATCCGCAACGATAAATACTTCCCATACACAAACCACTTTGTACGCCGAAAAATGTTGCAATGGAAGCATCAACCCGAGCCAATTCACAAGCGATAATTCCTTCTAATAAAGACGATTTTCCTGCACAACCATATCCTTCGTAATTAATTCCACAAATATTTAATTCCGCTATTTTAGGAATAATTTCATGAGGAAAACTATCGTGCAGCCAATATTCGTTTACAATGAGCGCAATTTCTTTTTCCATAAAAGCACGAACTTTTAATTGAATTTCACGTTCGTCAGTTGTTAATCGATCACTGATGTCATAAAAATCGGCATCAATTGGTGGTACTTCATGTTTTTTATTGGCATTGTTCAGTAGGTGAACAATCCCTTTTAGCTGATCGTCATTTAAAGAACCTACAGATTCCATTAGTTTTTTTAGATCGACTTTTTCATTCAGTTTTTGCAGTGCACCAATATCAATAGATTGAATTAAATCGATGGTTTTCTTTATTTTATCAAGCATAATTTTCTTTTCAAGTTACAAAAAAGAAATAAAAAAACGATCTGTAAAAGATCGTTTTATGATAAGTTTGATAAATCTGAATTAGGTTCTAATTCAATAGGTTGTTGGTTTTGTCTGAACAAACGGGCAGTTAAACTACCTTTCAATGTGATTTTTGATCCGCGAACTTCTAACCAACTTCCTTCGCGCAATCCTAAAACTGGTTGTGTATTAAAACTGTGAAATTCATTAATTCGTGTTTCTCTGGTTTCGCCCATGTGGGTAGATCCTTCCACAGGATCTAAATAATGCGGATTGATGTTAAACGGAACCATTGCCAATGTTTGAAAACTCGGCGGATACACAATAGGCATGTCGTTGGTAGTTTCCATAGTTAAACCGGTAATATTGCTACCAGCCGAACATCCTAAATAAGGCGTGCCGCTTTGCAATACCTCTTTTAAAGGCAATAGTACTTTGTGCCAATACAATTGTTTAACCAATAAAAAAGTATTTCCACCACCTGTGAAAATTCCTTCAGCTTTTTCAATGGCTTCCACAGGATTTTCAAACGTATGTAAACCAACTACTTTTTTTTCGATTTTTGCAAAAGCTTCGGCAACTTTAGCGGTGTAATCGTCGTGCGAAATTCCGCCCGGTCTTGCATAAGGTATAAACAATATCGTTGATGCGTTTTTAAAATGATCTTTTAAAGTAGGTAGTAAATATTCTAAATAACCCAACCCAAAAACGGTTGAGGTACTTGCTATGATTAAATTCTTCATGAGTTATAAATAAACAACAAACTTATTTATTTAACAATTGTTTACCAAAACCATGATTATGTTTTAACATTTTTACAGATACTTTTGGTGTAAATCAAATAAAACATTTATGAAATACATTTACTTTTTAGTACTTTTAGTATCAACCGTGTCGTTTGCGCAAGATCGAAATCAATATAAAATGCGGTTAATGATTACCGAAGTTGGCATTTTTCCATTAAAAGTTATCAATGTATCTACACAAGAAGTAGTTTTAACTGATGTTGCAGGTTATTTTGATATCAAAATAAAACCAAATGACGAATTGGCATTGATTGAAAACGAGTTTTATCAATTGAAATATTTTATAAAGGTTAACGATCTTGAAAATACTATAATTAGGATCTATCCTGAACCATTATCAGAAGTTTTAAGAGAAGTTACCATAAATAAAATCACATCGAAATCATTGGGATTTAATTCCGCTGAAATTAATAAACACATCTTCAAAAGAAATCCAAACGCAAATATGGATTTTAAAGCGATGTTTATGTGGCTGCTTAAAAAATTAAGCAAAAATAAAGGTGATTTGGAAGAGTTTGTAGAACGTAGTCCAACGCAAATGAATCCTTATGTAGCAGGTTTGCCAAGAAATATTATGACTGATTATTTGAAAATTCCTGACGAGCTAGTCGAGAAGTTTTATTATTATTTAAACGATGATTATGTGATAGACGAATATATTAAAAGTGGCGATGAAGCTAAATGGCGTATGTATTTGTTAGATAAATCGTTTCAGTTTTTGGAACAAGAAAATATACCGTTGCGTTAAATAAGTGATAATACATTTTGTGCTGATAAAAGAATGAATAGTTTTGTAAAATGAATAAAAGTACTACCTATATATTATTGTTGTTTTTTGTGCTGCTTGGAACTTTAAACGGTTTTGCGCAGAAAAAAAACATATTAGGAAAAGTTGTTGCTAAAACGCGCGATTTGGAAGGTATCTATGTAAAAAACACTAGTTTAAATACTTCTGCACTTACAGAGAAAGGCGGATATTTTTCTATAGAAGCAAACCCGAACGACACCCTTATTTTTTCGGCAGTGCATTTAATAGGTCGTGAAAAAGTATTATCGTACGCCGATATGAACAAATCAATCGTTTTTGTGCCCATGGAATACGCCGAAAATCTATTAGATGAAATTATAATTGATCGCCGTGTTACAACCGAAAGTTTAGGCTTAGGTGGTGCGCGAAAACTAACACCTGCACAACGCAGACTGCACAGAGCAACAACATCAAACGGCGGAATTATTCCTGTCGATGCTATTATAAATGCTATTTCTGGAAGAACAAAAATGCTTAAAAAAGCGGTGGAGTTAGACGAAGAATATTTGTTTGTCAACCAACTTTTAAACAAATTTCCGATTGAGTTTTACTTGGATAAATTAAAAATTCCAGAACAGTATTATATGGCATTTGGGTACTTTTTAGCACAAGATCCAATTATAATAACATCGTATCAAACAGTAGATATTACGCAGCTTAACCTTATGTACACAGAAAAAGCTACAGAATTTTTAGAAATTGTAAAGGTTTTAAAATAATAGTTTTACGTAACTTTGTAGTAAAATAATTAAAATGTATTTAAATCTATATATAAGTCCGCTTTTTTTAGGAATTGGTGGTGGCGAAATGGTACTAATTGTAGCAGTTATTTTAATGCTTTTTGGTTCAGATAAAATTCCCGAAATGGCGCGTGGCTTGGCAAGGGTAATTAATCAAGTTAAAAATGCATCGAACGATTTAAAGTCTGAAATTACTAAAACAGTAGATGAAACAGGTGTAATTAAAGATATAAAAGAAGCGGTAAACGTAGAAGATATCAAAAAACGCATTGGTTTAGACGATATTAAAAGTTCTGTTAATTTAGACTTGGATAAGTACAATCCATTAAACGATGTACAACAAGAAATTGACAAGGCGAAAGAAGATATTGAAACAATGACCGGCCCAATTAAACGCCAAAACTAATGTTAGAAAATCTTATTGAAAAAGATCAGCAACTTTTGATCTACTTAAATAATTTAGGAACCAATTTTTTGGATCCTATTTTTATGTACATTACCCACCAAATTAACTGGTGGCCGTTTTTTATAATTCTTATTTTTTTACTGTTAAAAAAGATTTCGCTAAAACAGTTCGGACTTTTAGTATTGGTACTAACGGTTTTCTTTGTTTTTACCGATCAAACAACCAATTTAGTAAAATACAGTGTAGCTAGATTACGTCCGGTGAACGATCCGTTAATTGAACCTTTTTTGCGTATTTTAAGAAAAGCAAATAGTCCGAGTTTCTTTTCGGGGCATGCATCAAATTCCAGCGGTTCTATATTAATCATCTTTTTAATTATGAAAAGATATTACAAATACGCCTGGCTTATTTTCTTTTTCCCGTTGATATTTGCTTATACACGCATTTATCTGGCATTGCATTATCCGTTAGATATTTTATGCGGATACATTTTCGGTATTGCTTCAGGGTTTTTATTTTATTACATCTTTAAATATTTCAACAATAAATACAAACTTACAGACAAACAACAACAAAACGCTTTCGAATAGAAAGCGTTTTTGTTTTATATAAAAAGTGTGTTCTTTTTTGTATTTTATTTAACATTTTGTTAAAATTTTGATTATATTTACAATACACTTAATTAAAAATTAGAACATTATGAAAAAATTACTTTTTTTACTGGGGGGGGGGTAGTAACCCTTACAGCATGTACAACAGACAGCATTTTTGACAACGCAGATCAACCAGACAACAGTTCACAAACAGCTGATGCTAATGGTGGAATGACTACCAATAGTTACACTGGAACTGTTGCAAACCCAAATGGCTACAAATCTTTTTGGGACATATACAACCGCGAGTATAGAGAAATGTGGTACCATTATGAAAACACAACGGCTTACCCAAGTACGCCGGCAACACGTCTTGTATTTGAGGTAACACCTTATATTGGCTTGGCTTATTCTGATAATGATGTGTTTGATAGTACATTTTTCGATGAAAGTACAAATATAGGAGAAGGACCATTTATCGGTTTACCTACACAATTCCCCAATATGTATCCAACTCCAACATTTAATGAAATTGGTAATTTTGTTCCGGCAAAGCCCATAACGTTATCCGGTTTTGCTGCACCAATTTGGGATAATACGGTACTTAGGGTGTTTTCTACAGATCATTGCCCTGTTATTGGTGCGAATATAAATAGTGCATACAATCCAAATTTTATTTATTTTGATATTTCGTCACCGCCTGCACCTTACCAAACATCTACTGCTATGGAACAAGATTTTTTATCTAAATACGGTAAAGTATTCTTTTATTATTGGGTAGCTAAAGATCCTGGAACGTCTTTGGTAATTGCCGATGGTTACATTACGGCATATTGCGATACAGGCGATACAACCTATTGGGCAGATACTACCATTCCGGCATCAAATTTACCGGGTGTAGGTTCTGCAAAATTATATAAAAATATTAGATGTAATGATAATGGTTTTCGTTCTTACGAACTTGTTTTAGAAGATGGTACGTACCCGTCTGAAACTGTATTTGCGAACCCTTTAAATGGGGTGAGTTATAGAGTAAGTATTGAAACTTTTAGAGGAGGGTATAGCTATGGGGGTGGTCCTAGTTCTGGTATTGGTGGTACCGCTATGGGTGGTACCGCTTCAACAGTAAAACTAGAATTAAATTAACATAAAACAATGAAAAAAATAGCCCAACATATCATCATCTTGTATGTGTTTTTTATTTGTTTTGCAACACAGGCCCAAACTTTTTTTGCCGAAGATTTTAATAGTTACCCCACGGGTCATTTAAATACCAACTATGATGATACCACCCCTGGACTTGGGGGGTGGTTGGTATCAAGGAGCCCTACTAGTTCAGCCACAGGAATGATTACTGCAGAGGCAGGTAAAGGCAACGTGCTAACAATAACATCCAGTTCAACTACACAAACAGATAGCTACACTTTCAGGCAAGAAGACGGTTTTTTAACCACATTGTGGAACAACCGTACCCCGGGAAACAACATCTTTAAATTTGAATATGAGTTTTATGGGGTGGGTACCTTTGGTGTTTCTGGAAGTATATTAAATAATTTTACTATAGTTAATATTGGCTTTCAATCACTAACAAACTTAAAACGCATATTGGGTAATTACTTAGATAATACCAGCAGTAAAACACTTATTTTAAAAAATTACAACACCACACCCTTTCCGCACAATATGTGGATAAAGGCAGAAATGTTTGTAGATTACAACAACAATAATGTATATTTTTACATACCTACATTAAACCTACAAGCAACAGCACCTTTTTATCATAATACCATACCTTTTGCTTTAGATTTTGATGCAGGGAGTTTAGGAGCAACATCTATTATAAAAATAGACAACATTAAAGTGTCAGGTTTAAAAACATTACCGCCTTATATATTAAGCACCAATGAACAATTGTCTGCAAAATTTAATATGTTCCCAAACCCGGCAACAAACGTTGTAAACATAACAAACAGTGAAAATATGTTGGTTAACAAAGTTGTTATTTACGATATTAGCGGTAAGCAGTTAAGTACCCAAAGTTTTAACAACGAAGGTGGGATACAACTAAATGTAGAAAACCTGGCAAGCGGTACCTATATGTTGTACTTGCAAACAACAGAGGGTATTGCAGTTAAAAAGTTGGTTAAGAAGTAGTATCTTCTATTTTGTAAATTGTATTGCTGTATAATTTAATAGCAAAATCCGAGTAAATCATTGCAATTTGTGGTGAAAAGTCAAACGAGTAAGAGTTAAGTAGTTGTTTATGTAAAATTTAATTTTTTATTTTATTTAACAGGGTGTTAAAAATTTTGTTATATTTACAATACAATCAATTAAAAAAATAATTATTATGACAAAATTTACCAAAATTTTGTGGGGGGGGGTAGTTGCCTTAACCCTTACAGCATGTGCAACAGACAGCGTTTTTGAAGATGTAGAAATGCAACCACAAGAAGAGGCCGGTTCACAGTACCAAACCAACAGTTTTAATAACAACAATAGTGGGCAAAGTGCTTGGTATAGTTCAACTGGTATAGGTTGGTGGGGTGATAATTATATTTCGCCATGGGATATATGGTATAGAAATCATCCTAGTCCCGTTCCTGGTTTTGGTATTTTACAGCCTTGGTATTATATAACAAACGGTAATGTAGATGACCATTCTATTTATGATATTAGAGTATATTCGTATGTAGGGCTGGCGTATTTTGATGGAGTTAACGATGGAGTTTTTGATGATACAAATCCACATTCTCCTAATTCTATTTCTTTAACTACAAATTTCCCTACTTTGTATGCTAATAACCAAGAAGTAGGAAATTTGGTTAGAGTTGCAAATATGTTTACTGTACCTGCTAATAGCGGGCTCCGTATAGAAGATAAATTGCTGCATCTAGCTAACACTCAAAACCCAGCTCAAGGATCTGGTCAAGGTTTCTTTTTTTTAGCTAATATAACTCCTCAAGAACAAGATTTGTTATATAACTATGGTAAAGTTTTTTTCTACGAAGTAGAAGTTTACGATAGTACTACAGGTGCATTGGTGTTAAGTACCTTAATGCATCCTGAAATAAAAACGTTACCTTCAGGTCCACCAGATTTGAGAGATCATGGTTGGAAACGCGTAAAAGATTTAGGGGGTAATCTATTATCAGGTGCCATACCTGGCATTGCTGCTACGGCACCACTATATTACTTTCATGATGATACCCCAGGAGTGCCACAAGATACACAATGGGATATTGCGGCACCTTTCGATGGCAATCTTTGCAATTCACGAGAAGTGGTTTTTGATGTTGGAACTGGTGTACCTCATGAGGTGGATATTGACAGTACCTATAAATTAAAATTAACCCGTAGTGCATTATCCAACGAGATTAATTTTTAATTTGTTGATGTTTCTATTAAACACAAATCTATTCAAATATTGAATAGCGGTAAGTGTTGTAATTTTAGTCAAAATTCTTGTTTTATATCCCTGAAAAGTTTTGGCATAATTCCTTCTTATCATAAACTGGTCACATAGTTGAGAGAATAAAGTCTCAATCCTTTTCCTGTATTTTTTAAAGGGATAAAACTGTGGTTTATAGTCTTTCTGATTTTTTCTTTTTGGCGTTTCCAATTGTATATTTACCTCCTTAAATAAGTCTAGCTGTATAGTGCTAGAAAGATAGCCCTTATCGGCAAGTATCACACAGTCGGATAGTTGCATTTTAATATCTTGTAAATAATGAATATCATGAACCGAAGCAGGAGATAAATCAAAGCTCTGAAAACACCATTAATTGAACAAACAGCGTGTAATTTATACCCGTAAAAATGTAAGTTTTGAGAGGCACAAAATCCTTTATTTGGAATAGCGTAATCTGTTTCTTTACAAATTTTACTACGTGATGAGCGTGAAATTTTACAAACCTCCAACGGCATACTATCTACTACAAAAAAGGTTTCAAACTCATTAAATTTTTCAACCATTTTCATTCTGATTTCTTCCATAAATGGAAATAGTTTTCTTTTTCTTCTGTTATAAACGCTTCGCTCAATTCTGGATGCAATTTCAAAACCTTTTATGTCTCTAAAAAGTTGATGTTCAGAATCAATCGATTTGAATTCCGCCAAAATCATTAAGCTAATCAATTCTATATCAGATAGCTTTGGCTTTATTGGCTTGAAATACATATTTTCAAATTCTGCTATTTTACGTAATTCGATTAAAATTAATTTGTAACTTGCTTCTAAGTTGCTCATAATTGTATCTGATTGTTAGTCAATACAATATACTAATTATTAGTGTTTTGAGCAACTTTTTTATAATGCACTACGGGTTAAAATTAGGCTTTTTTGCTTCGGGCCAAACAGGTTGGATAAATTCTGCCCTTCATTTAACCGTTACAGGTAGATAGATTTTAATAAACAAGGCTGCGCAAGCAGCCTGTACTTTTAATTACTTATTATGAAATTATGAAAAAGAATTTATTTATTATACTTTTACTATTGTCTGTAAGCTACACCAACAGTCAGGTATTGTACACCGAAAATTTCGACAATCACAGTGTTGGTAATTTAGGTACCAATACCACAGGTACTATGCCTGGACAATGGGGTTGGTTTACCTATTCTCAAAATACACAGTCTAACAGTTTTTTTACCATTGTAAACGAAACCGGTAGGGGCAAGGTGCTAGACATAAGCACAGGGTTAACAAGTGCTGAATCTCTTCTTGCTTTTAAAACAAACCTAAGCCCGTTAATAAATAACCGCAATACAGGTAATGATGTTTTGATGTTTGAAATTGACTATTACACCGGTTCAAAACATGCTACCAACACAGCTGGAAACACAAGTAGAATTGTTATAGCAGGTAATGATGGTAACGTATTAACTTATCCTACAGCAACAAATTTAGCGGTGGTTGCATTAGAAAAAACAGTCGGTAAATTCAGCGCTCACCCTTTTGTAAGTAATAATACAGCAATCGGCGAGTATATACCTTTTAATACGTGGATTAAATTTGTTTTTTATTTAGATTATACAAACAGAAAAGTATATTTTGAAATTCCTTATTTAAATAAAGTTTTTGTAACAGATTTTTTAAAGAACGAAACTTCTATCAATTTAATTCAAGATTTTCCTATTAATTCTATTTTATTAGATGCAGGTGTTGTAAGTGGTATAAATAACCCGCAAATATATACCCGCAACCGTTACGATAACATTAAAATAACGGCATTAGGCGCGGTGCCGCCAGAGGTTATTAATTTAGGTATTAACGAACAATTGTCTGCAAAATTTAATATGTTCCCAAACCCGGCAACAAACGTTGTAAACATAACAAACAGTGAAAATATGTTGGTTAACAAAGTTGTTATTTACGATATTACAGGCAAAAAATTGAACACACAAAATTTTAATGGTGAAACCAAAATACAATTAAATGTAGAAAATTTAGCAAGTGGCACCTATATGCTGCACATACAAACCAACGCAGGTACAGCAGTTAAAAAGTTGGTTAAGAAGTAGTATCTTCTATTTTGTAAATTGTATTGCTGTATAATTTAATAGCAAAATCCGAGTAAATCATTGCAATTTGTGGTGAAAAGTCAAACGAGTAAGAGTTAAGTAGTTGTTGATCAAAACAAACTTACCGATAAACAACAACAAAACGCTTTCCAATAAGAAGCGTTTTGTTATGAACTTATTTTTGCTTGCCAATATTCAAACGTTTTTGTTTTTCCGTTGTCTAACTTAATATCGTACGAAATTTTATTGGTGTGTAAAATAGTAAAATCTACTTTGTTTTTAAACAATCTACCTGCATAAGATAGGGTATGGTATTCGCCATTTTCTCCGCAAACATCAACATCATCAGGAAATAAGCTAATGGTTTCATGGTTTAAATCTTTACCAATAAATGTTTCATTTAATTTATTGGCTTGGGTAACAATAATTTTTGTTTTAATTCCCGATTTTAAAAAATCGTTCATCACTTCTGCCGATGACATATTCCAAAGCGGTTCAACAACCTCAATACCTAAAGGATTTAATTTGTTTTCACGATACGTTTTTATATCGGTCAAAAAAATATCTCCAAAAATAAAATGTGTAACACCTTGTTTCTTAAAAAAATCAACGGTATCGCTCATTTTACTATCGTAATCAGATAAATCTTTAGCAAATAATACCGTATATAGTGGAATGCCAATGCTTTTGGCTTGTTTATCCAAAATATCTACTGGAATAGAATGTACAGAAGATGTTAAAGTTTCTTGGTTGATGGTTGTTAGTAGCGAAACAACATTAAATTCATCTTGCTCAAGTATTTTTAGCAAAGCCAAAGCAGAATCTTTTCCGCCACTCCAATTAAATACCGCTTTTTTTCTTTTAGTCATTAATTTTATTTTATTCTACTAACCGTTAAACCATCGCGTATCGGCAGTAAAACCGTTTCAACCCGTGTATCTTCATTCACAAGTTTATTAAACTCTAAAAGTATCGGTGTTGATTTATCGTTTTTTTGAACATCTTCTAAAACCTTTCCGCTCCACAATACGTTGTCCGATAGAATAATTCCGCCTTTATTCATCATAGGGACAATTAAATTCCAATAATTAATATAGTTTTCCTTATCGGCATCAATAAATACCAAATCGAATTTTTTGTTCAAAGTAGGTACTATATCCAAAGCGTTCCCAACATGCTGAATAATCTGGTCTTTAAATGCCGAGGCGCTGAAATATTTCTGTTGAATATCTTCCAATTCTTCATTAATATCAATGGTATCAATAGTTCCGTTCGTTGCCAAACCTTCTGCCATACATAAGGTAGCATAACCAGTGTATGTTCCCAATTCTAAAATATGTTTTGGTTGAATGATTTTTGAAAGCATACTCAACACACGCCCCTGAAAATGACCGCTTAACATACGTGGTTGCAGTATTTTTTGATACGTTTCCTTATTTAACTGCTGTAAAAGCTCAGGTTCGGCTGCAGAATGTTTTTCTATATAATTCTCTAATTCTTCTGAAATAAAATGCATATACTTTTATTTTCTGGTAAAGATAATCAACAATTTTATAAATAGTTCAATGTTTTGTAGTTTATGATTTGATAATAGTAAGGCTTAAAATGTTAAATATCAAATAATAAACAGTTGTTTTTTATCGTTATAAAGTAAAAATATTATATTTAGAAACTATTTAATAATAAAAACATGAACACTACATTTAAAAATGCCATTGTTGGTTTAGGCTTTGTAAGCTGTGCAATGATTTTAACGGCAATTATATCTTTAGGAACAGCAAATAACAATAAGGACGCTCATTTACTTGCCAAAGCAAAAATCACAAAAGCGGTTACAGCAACTTCAACCGAAATTCAAAATATAAAATAGCTTTTTTTTGTTGTAACTTTGCAGCATGAATACAGTTAAAAAAGACATACGCAGTTTAACCAAAGAGCAAATACGTGACTTTTTTGTGGCGCAGGGCGATAAAGCTTTTCGTGGTAATCAGGTGTATGAATGGTTGTGGAGCAAGGGCGCGCATAGTTTTGACGATATGACAAACATATCAAAAGAAACCCGCATTTTGTTAGAACAGCACTTTGTAATAAACCACATTCAGGTAGATACCATGCAGCACAGCAACGACGGTACTATAAAAAATGCGGTACGTTTACACGATGGTTTAATTGTAGAATCTGTTTTAATTCCTACCGAAAAACGTACAACAGCCTGCGTGTCGTCGCAAGTTGGTTGCAGTTTAGACTGTAATTTCTGTGCAACGGCGCGTTTAAAGCGCATGCGTAATTTAGGTCCCGATGAAATTTACGATCAAGTCGTGGCTATTGATCAGGAAAGCAGACTGTATCACAACCGTCCGCTATCCAACATTGTGTTTATGGGAATGGGCGAACCGTTGATGAACTATCCGAATGTAATGAAAGCGATCGAAAAAATCACTTCAGACGAAGGTTTGGGAATGTCGCCAAAACGTATTACCGTATCCACTTCGGGTGTTTCAAAAATGATTAGAAAAATGGCAGACGATGAGGTTAAATTCAATCTGGCTGTTTCACTGCATTCGGCAATCGAAGAAACCCGAAACAAAATCATGCCATTTACCAAAAGTTTTCCGTTACAAGAACTGCGCGAAGCGTTAGAATACTGGTACCGAAAAACAAAAAGCAAAATCACTTACGAATATGTAGTTTGGAAAGGCATTAACGACGATAAAAAAGCCATTGATGCGTTGGTGAAATTCTGCAAATATGTACCCTGCAAAGTAAACATCATTGAATACAACCCAATTGACGATGGCGAATTTCAACAAGCCGACCCAGTTGTTATCGATGCGTATCTTAAAGCATTAGACAATGCCGGTATTGTAGCAAAAGTGCGCCGATCTCGCGGAAAAGACATTGATGCTGCCTGCGGACAATTGGCTAATAAATCATAATTTACTTTAATTTTGTCATTCCGGACTTGATCCGGACACGAGCTTGCGAACTGACGAAGTAATCTCATTATAATTAATCTTTCATTTTTAATAGTAATTATTTGAAGCTTTTTCCGGCTTTCCGCTATATCTTTCTTGTTGCCCGAGCGGAGTCGACGGCAACAAGAAAGGATACCGCTGCAATCCGGGCTATGAATTCCGAAGTTTTTATTATATTGGTTGAAAAATAAATAATGTTTCAATATATAAGAACAATTCTTTTCTCAATCCTATTTATTATTACATCAAATTTTGATGTTTATGGGCAATCTCACAATGAATACGAAATATATTCAACCATAATTAATAATAAAGAAATTAATTGGACAAATAAAAATACAATTCTTGTTATTAGAAATGTAAAATTACATGATGATTCAAGAGAGTTGTTAAATATGTTAAAAGCTGATCAAGAGTTGATTCTTTCAGGTTTTTTTGACGATGAATCAGCAAAGAAATATGAAACCGATCAAAATTATCAAGATGCTCTTTTAGGTTTGCTAAAAACTTCGACTCAAAAAATCAAAATCAAATCTTTTGTTGATCCAACATTTAATCTTAAGTCAATTAGCAAAAGAAAATTCAATTCTTTCTTTAAACGTGATATTTATAAGGATTGGGATCAAATATATAAAAAATATCAATCAAATTGGGTAGTCGAATTTTCCAAAGTAAGTTTTTCAGGAAATTATGCAGCGGTATATTACGGTTATCACTGTGGAGGTTTGTGTGGTTCTGGACAATTATTAGTTTTAGAAAAGAAAGATTCTGCAAATTGGGTAGTCATTTCTACAGTAAATCTATGGATGAGTTAATCATTCAAAAAAAATAGTTAAAAAAAAACAATCATCTTACAACCTTTTCCGTTTCTTTTGCGTCTATGTATGTAAAGAGTCAAAACAATTGAATCTAAAAACAAGTTTTACCGAGTCTGAATTAATAAATCAGGTACAAAACAACAACCGCGCGGCACAAAAACAATTGTTCGATCAGTTTTCGCCAATCATGTTAAGTACCTGCAGGCAGTATATAAAAGATCTTCACAATGCTGAAGATGTAATGCTGTGCGCTTTTATGAAGGTGTTTCAAAACATAAATCAGTACCGGAACGACGGTAGTTTTGAAGGTTGGATCCGCAAGATTATGATTCGCGAAAGCCTTTCGTTTCTTCGGTCAAAAAAAGAACTCAATTTTATAGAAGATGCCAGTCAGTCGGTATTAAGTGTGGTTTCAGATTCTTATGAAATATCAAACGATTACCAAAAACTGATTGACGATTTGCCCAAAGGCTGCCGATACATTTTTGTATTGAGTGTGATTGAAGGTTACAAACATCAGAAAATTGCCGAAATGCTGAATATTTCTGTCGGAACATCAAAATCGCAACTGGCATACGCTAAAAAATTACTAAAACAACAAATTGAATTAATACGATAGATGATGGAGGATTTTGAAAAAGATATAAAAGAACATTTTCAGCAACGGCAAATAAAACCTTCTGGAAATGCTTGGGAAAAAATGGAACAGATGCTAAATGCAGATAAACCTGTTCAGCAAGAAACCAAAACTATTTATTACATGCTATCGGCTGCAGCATCGGTCTTGTTGTTTATAGGTTTGTGGATTGTATTTCAGAAAGAAAATCAAGTTCAATTTCCTGAAACAAAACCCACGGAACAATTCGTTGTAAACAAACCTAAAGATGCTACACCTATCAAAAACGAAGAAGAAAAAAAATCAGTATTAATCCGAGATAAAGAACTGATTGTTGCTAATAAGTTTCCGACTAAAGTTCATTTAACGAAATCGGTTTCAACAGAAATTGTTCAAAATAATAGAGATCAGCCAAAAGAAAATGAAGTAGGTGAGGTGGTGCAAAATCATCACATCATTCAAAAATCAGATCAAAAAATAGAAGAAAAGGTTTTGGCGCATCAATCTAAAGTAGAAATTAAAGTAAATCGTGAACGTTTACTTCGCAGCGCGGAGATTGAACGACAAATTGACAACATAACTACCGAAGAAAAATCTATTAGAAAAGATATTGTTCTTTGGAAGTTGATAAAAGAAAAACACAATAACTTTATTGGAAATTTTACTAACACTGTAGAGATAGAATAATGAAAAAAGTAATTTTAACCACCGTTTTTTTATTGAGCCTTTTAAATCTTCAGGCACAAGAATTTTTTAGCGAAAAACGTCCAGTACAATCGGTAAATCAATTTACCAAAAAGGTTAACGATATTTCGTATGATATTGATTTAATCATAAAAAACAATAAAGACAAACTGGCACAAGAGTTGAACGAAATCGATCAAAAAGTAGAAAACAACGAGTTAACAAAAGCCGAAGCTGATAAGTTGCGCAACGAAAAAGCCGAGTTTTATGCCAAGCAAATTGAAGAAGAAACCGAAAAGCAATCAGATAAAATAAAAATACTTATCAATAATAAAATTGAAGATAATATCAATTTTAGTTCTGATATGACAGCGTATCAAAAGCAATTAATAGAAAATAAATCATTATTTATGGTAGAGTATAGATTACTTGGGCACAGTTTCTTACTTATTGATGAGACTGCATATAAAGATTATTATGCAAGTGGTTTTCTTTCTTCTGTTGGAGTTGGAATGGGGGCTAAAACGCGTGTAGGAAAAGAAACTTCTCGTATTTATTGGAAATCTATGTTAGACGTTAATTTCCATCTATTTAAGATAAAAGATAATAAAACATTTGAGAATATTAATAACGAAACTGTTTTAGTTGATATCGATTTTCCTGTAACTAATTCAAGAATGAATTTTACTGAACTAAATTGGTCTAATTATTTGGAGTATGATTTTTCGAAAAGAAAATATGATGAGTTCGGAAATTCTATTATAAAATCTCGTCAATCATTTTATGTAGGTCTAGGAGGGTTTTTAGGATATTCACAATTAAGCAGACAATTAGAATATGAAGTTGATGGAGAAAAATACAGACAAACAACTGCTGCAAAATTCAATTCCAATCAATTTATTTATGGAGTAGGAGCTTATGTTGGTTATCAAAATTTTAGTTTAAGAACAACATATAATTTAAACTCTATATTTAAAAGATCGTTTTCAGATCAAAACATATTTAATGTAAGTTTGGTGTTAGAATTGTTTTAAACCAAATACTATGAAAAAAATAATTTTATTTATCGCCCTGTGTTTTTTTACAGCTTCATCATTTGCCCAAGCCGAAATTAAAACACTTACTGCAAAACAAGTCTATGATTTAATACAGCAGTCCAATAAACCTTCAATTGTTGAGTTTTGGGTTCCAAATTGTTCAAATAATGTTGAGATTGTAAAAGAATATAAAAAAGTTGTTGAAAAATATGGTAATGAAATAGATTTTTATTTAATGGGCATTACCGCAAAGCCAGAATTAGTACAAGAACTTATTGATAAAACAGGCTTTAATTACCCATTATATATTATTAATGTGGCCCAGCAAATTAATTTAATGGAAAAGCGAACGGTATTTGAACAACAGTTTCTATCACTTTTTAAAAAGAAACATAGGCAATTTATAAGGGTGTATATAACAAAAGATCATAAAGTGTTAAAAATCAATAAAGCTTTAGATATTGATGAAAAAACATTGGGTAGATTATTAGAGTAAGAGTGTCAGAATTTATAATTAAATGTTAAAAACGGCACAGCATTTGTTGTTCATTGTAACAAATTACTAAATTATACTACTCACTCTAAAAATTAAAAAGAACAAAAATGAAAAAACTATTATGTATTGCCTTGTTAGCTTTTGGTGCTAATGCACAAAATACCGATGCTGTAAATTATATAATCAACAATCAAGTATTAAAAACAGCTTATGAGAGTGAAATGTTAACATTTAAAGAAAAAATAGCCGTTGTAAACGAGCAAGTTTCAGAAGATGCTATAACAGAAAATCAAGCCTATCAAATTATTTCACTCATAATGGCACAAGAACAAGCCGAGGATACAGTTGATGCAGCCGATGAAAATTACGATTACGATTGGGGCAAAGAAACATCACCTTTCGATTTTGCAATGGCCGTACAAATGGATACCATTGTTAAATACGGCACCAAAACAACACCTTATTTAGCATTTGGTGTAGGTAACGTAGCTACCGATGGCGCTTTTGCAAATTCAGAATTCGGTTATATGCGTTCAAACTACTTCGAGTGGGGAGTTGCCGCACGTACACCTTTCAGCAAAACCAACAACAAATGGGGTATTCGTTACGGTTTAGGCTTTAAATACAATGGTTTGGCAACAACACAAAATCGAATGTTTGGTTTAAGGGGTGAAAATCAAACTGTCACAATGTCTGCTCCAATAAATTTACGTAAAAATTATGCGTATTTCCGCAACACCTATGTAACAATTCCTATTTCGTTAGATTTTACAACCACTTCAAAAACATATAACGAAGCAAACCGTCGTTTTACAACAAAAGAAGGAATCAACTTTGGAATTGGTGGATACGTTGGTTACAACATCAACTCAAAACAACACTTACGATATGAAGTTGGAGATTATAAAAACTATGAACAACAAAAAGGAGATTGGAATGTAAACGATTTTCAATATGGCTTAACAGCTTACGCAGGTAAAGACCACTTTAAGTTAGTATTCAAGTACGATTTAAGTCCTGTGTTCAGTAACAATGCAGTAGATCAAAATTATTGGAGTATCGGACTTCAGTTAGGATTATAAAAATAAAAACCAGCTATCAGCTGGTTTTTTTATGCACGGGTGGAGGGATTCGAACCCCCATCAACGGTTTTGGAGACCGCTATTCTACCCTTGAACTACACCCGTAGAGTAATTCGGTTGCAAATATAAAGGCAAAAAGCTTACAAAACCTAATAATTCATCTAAAGAAATTTCTCTTAAAACCTAAATTGTTTAAGTTCAGTACCTTTAAAGATGTATAGAATATTTAGGGCGTTCCCTTTTAATTCCGTTTCAAAACAAAATCCAGTAAATTTACTATAACAGCACAAAAGAAAATTCAAGTAGACAGTCGGGTCGGGCTATTCGCTCCAAGTCCTCGCTCGTCGTACCTCCTCACTGCGGGCTATCCGCTGCTATCCCTAACGCAAGCTGAATCGCATCCTGTCACTGCGAAGTTGAGAAGTTGTATAATTAAACTCACCGTGTCTCAGGTTTTCTGTATAATGTATATTGCATTTTAGCACAGCATAATAAAATCCGAGTAAATCAATGTAATCCGTGGTTAAATAATTTCAAATCCTTATT
>NZ_RQTJ01000016.1:246-66759 GCF_003858535.1 Paenimyroides viscosum | reverse complement strand
ATTTACAAAAACTACAGTAAAAATCCAACTATACAAGAACATATATATTCTAAAAAGCAAAAAGAAGCTATCTAGTTTTGAGACAGCTTCTTTAAAAAAACATTATTTTTTAATTACTTAACTAAAGTAAACTTAGCGTCTTTCTTTGACAATTTAGTTCCTTTTGCTGAACTAGCGTCTAAAGAATAAAAAGACGGCATATTTCCATTCAAGTTTGTAGTTAAAGTTATAGATGAATCACTTTCATCTGCTCCTGTTAATACATAAGTTGCAGCTCCAGTTTGACCAAAAGATAATGCAGTGATATCAAATTCAAATGTGTCCGCAAAATCATAATCAGTATCATTCATATCTGTATAAGCAGAAATAACTTGAGTATTTGCTCCTTCAGTAAAAGGCGCAAAATATCTACCTCCACCAATTTTCCCACTATCAGCAGTAGAGTCAACTGGAACAGAATCATCAACTATAGTTGCGATAGTTACCCATGTTTGAGCTGTAGCACTTGATAATGTTCCTACTGCAGTACCGTTATGAGAAATCATCTCAAACATAATATATTTAGTACCATCGGTAGTAGCATACTCTTTAATAGGTGCCCCCGAAGCTCCGTTAGCATGATAAGCTAAAAGAGAATAAACAATTTCTTCTTGATCATTATTTACTTGAATAAAATTTTCAGTTAACACATTAACTGGTGGTGGTGGTGGTGTTACTGGTGATGAATCATCACCTCCACAAGAAGTTACCGTTAAAGATCCTGCAGCAACAAAAGCAATTGTTGCTAAAGATAAAAATACTTTTTTCATAATAGATTTGTATTATTTTATTGTTAATTTACAATGCTAATTTATATATTAATTTTTAAAAAACAATACCTTCAAAAAAAAAAGTCTTTTTTTAACACAAAGGAACTATACTTATAATTAAGAAGACTCACTAAAATACCTTATTTTTGAAGACTGAAAACCTTATCAATATAAATAGAAATAATATAATATGAACGAGCATTTTGAAACTAATCCGCTACTTGATCGTTTACCCAAGCATCTTAAACAGTTTATAAAACCACAAGATTATGAAGATTACAGTTCTATAAACCAAGCTGTTTGGCGATATGTAATGCGTAAAAATGTGGATTATTTATCTAAAGTTGCCCACTCTTCTTATTTAGATGGTTTAAACAAAACCGGTATATCTATAGAAAGTATTCCAAGTATGTATGGAATGAACCGTATATTAAAAGAAATTGGCTGGGCAGCTGTTGCGGTAGACGGTTTTATTCCACCGAATGCTTTTATGGAGTTTCAAGCGTATAATGTATTGGTTATTGCTTCGGATATCCGGCAGTTAGAAAATATAGAATACACGCCAGCACCAGATATTATCCACGAAGGTGCCGGTCACGCGCCTATTATTGCAAATCCGGAATACGCAGAATATTTACGCAGATTCGGAGAAATTGGCTCTAAAGCAATCTCATCAGCTCATGACTATGAAATCTACGAAGCAATTCGTGAATTATCTATTTTAGAAGAAGCCGAAGGAACACCGGAAAGTGAATTAATTCGTATTAGATCTAAAGTAGACGAATTACAAGCAAAATCAACTGAACCATCGGAAATGGCGTTAATTCGCAATTTACATTGGTGGACAGTTGAATATGGTTTAATAGGAACTGTAGAAAATCCTAAAATATATGGTGCCGGTTTGTTATCATCTATAGGTGAAAGTGAATGGTGTATGACAGATAAAGTCGAAAAACTACCTTATAGTATAGACGCTGCTTACCAAGGGTTTGATATTACCAAACCACAACCACAATTATATGTAACAAAAGATTTTGCAGAATTGAGTATGGTTTTAGAAGAATTCGCTAATAAAATGGCTTTACGTACGGGTGGCTTAAGCGGTATTAACAAATTAATCCATTCTAAAGCCTTAGGAACAATTGAACTTTCTACAGGCTTACAAATTTCTGGTGTATTCACAAATGTTATCAAACATGATGGTAAACCCGTATACATTCAAACTACCGGCAAAACTGCTTTGGCATATAGAGAAAAAGAATTGGTAAATCATGGAACTGAATATCATTCAGAAGGATTTGGAAGCCCTATTGGTCGACTTAAAAACATTAATCTTGCAATAGAAGATATGAGTCCGCGCGATTTGCAGGCATACAATATATATGAAGGTAAACATATTGAACTAGAATTTGAAGGTGATATTACGGTTTCGGGTGAAATTATCACAGGATCAAGAAATCTACAAGGTGAAATCATTATTATCAGCTTTAAAAACTGTACAGTTACTCATAATGAAACCATTTTGTTTCAACCAGAATGGGGAACGTATGATATGGCTGTTGGTAAGAAAATAGTTTCTGCTTTTTCGGGTCCGGCTGATATTAACAGTTTCGATATGATCACGCATGTTCCTACCACAAAAACAATCAAATCAACAAAAAATGCCGAGCGTATTGCTTTAGAAGATTTATATAAAAAAATCCGTAATTACCGCGAGCAAAACACAATCGAAGATTTAGAGGTTATTTTATTAGATTTGATGCAAAACCACCCGCAAGATTGGTTATTAACTTTAGAAATAGTTGAATTAGCTAAACAAAAAAATCTTGCTGTTTACAATAAAGCATTAGATCATTTATTAAGTGTAAAAACAAATAAACCAGAAATAGCTCATTTAATAACAAATGGTTTAAACCTATTATAATTTTTCATAAAAAGATTTGCTAAATCAAAGTCTTTTTTATATTTTAACACATTATTATCATATATTAATGTAATATATGAACAAATATTTCTATTTTTAAAAAAAATTAAAATTACCGAAAATGAACTTTAAAAAAATTACGTTAGGGTTACTTATTCTACCTGCATCTATTTGGGCACAAGTTGCAGATTTAAACCAAAAAATACCAAATGACCCCGATGTACGTATAGGGAAGTTAGACAATGGCTTAACTTACTACATTCGTAAAAATGCTAAACCAGAGAAAAAAGTAGACTTACGCATGGTTTTAAATGCCGGATCTATTTTAGAAACTGACAAACAACTTGGTTTGGCGCACTTTATGGAACACATGGTTTTTAACGGAACAAAAACGTTTCCTAAAAACGAATTAATTAGTTACTTACAAAGTATCGGCGTAAAATTTGGTCAGCATTTAAATGCTTATACAAATTTTGACGAAACCGTTTATTTTTTACCAATACCTTCTGATGATCCTGTTAAGTTAGATAAAGGTTTCCAAATTTTAGAAGACTGGGCTTTTAACGCTAATTTAGAAGGAAAAGATATCGACGATGAACGTGGCGTTGTTATTGAAGAATACCGTACACGTTTAGGTGCTAACGAGCGAATGATGAAGAACTTTTTACCAAAAATGCTTCATAACTCATTATACGCAAAACGCTTACCTATTGGTACAAAAGAAAATTTAGAAACATTTAAACACGAAGAAATCCGTCAGTTTTATAAAGATTGGTACCGCCCTAACTTAATGGCAATCATTGTTGTGGGAGATATTGATGTTAATGAAATGGAAGGTAAAATTAAAAGCCATTTTGGTAAATACAAAAATCCTGTAAATGCAAAAGAACGCAAAACGTTCGATATTCCTAATCATAAAGAAACATTTGTATCTATCAACACCGATAAAGAAGCAACTTCTTCTAACGTAGAAATTTACTACAAGGATCAAGGCACACCAAAACCATCAACAACAGTTGGCGATTACAAAGCCGATTTTATTGACAATTTATTCTCAAGCATGATTAATGCTCGTTTAGAAGAGTATACTAATAGCCCAACTCCTCCTTTTGTATATGGATATAGTTTCCATGGCGGATTGTTAGGTCGTGGTAAAGAAGCTTTTCAATCAAGAGCAATGACTGCAGAAGACAAACAGTTAGAAGCATTAAGAGTATTAGCCATTGAAAATGAACGTGCTAGAAAATTCGGTTTTACACAATCTGAATTAGATCGTGCTAAAACTGAAACATTAGCTTATTATGAAAAAGCTTATAACGATCGCGATAAAAACAATTCATCAAGATATTTAGGTATTTACCAAAATCACTTTTTAGAAGGTGAAGCAATGCCATCAATTTCTTACGAATACAATTTAGCAAAAGAATTACTTCCAACAATTACATTAAAAGATGTAAACAACGTAATTCAATCATACATTAAAGACGAAAACCGTGTAATTATTTTAACCGGTCCGGAAAAAGAAGGTTTAAAAACACCAACCGAAAAAGATGTTTTAGCAGCTTTAGACGTATCAAAAGTAGAAATTACACCTTATGAAGATGCTGTCGTTGCAGAATCATTAATTCGTAACGAAATTAAACCAGGTAAAGTTACCAATACCACTAAAAATGATAAGTTAGGTACAACAACTTTAACGTTATCAAACGGTGCTAAAGTAACTTACAAAAAAACCGACTTTAAAAACGATGAAATTTTATTTGGTGCAAGAAGTTTTGGTGGATCTAACTTATTAGATAACAACACCTTCAAAAGAACACAACATGCGTCAAGCTCTGTACCACAAGCAGGTATTGCTGGTATGGATCAAAATGCATTAACTAAATTTAATACAGGTAAATTGTACCGCGTTTCACCTTTCGTTGGTGGCGTAACAGAAGGTTTTTCTGGTAATGCAACTCCTAAAGATTTAGAATTCTTGTTCCAATCTGTTCATGCTTATTTTACTGATTTAAATTATGATGAAAAAGCATTTGAGTCTGAAAAGAACAAAATGAAATCTTATTTAGCGAACATGATGGCAATGCCAGAAGTGTTTTTCCAAATTGAAGTTTCTGATTTCATGTACGGACACAATGCGCGTTATTCATCGCCAATTCCTACTGAAAAAGATTGGGATAACACAGATTACAAAAAAGCATACGATTTATTTAAAGAGCGTTTTGCTGATGCCAGCGATTTTGAGTTTTATTTTGTTGGAAACGTGACCGACGAGCAAATGAAAATGTTCTCTGAAAAATATTTAGCCTCGTTACCAGCTTTAAACCGCAAAGAAACATTTAAAGACACAGGTATGCGTGGTAAAACGGGTGTTCACAAAAAAGAGGTCTTCAAAGGAAACGATGATAAAGCTTCCGTTAGAATTTCTTACGCTGGCGAAACTACCTACTCTGCAAAAGAAAATCTTGCAATGCAAGCTTTAGGTGAAATTTTAACCATTAAGTTAATTGAAGAATTACGTGAAAAAGAAGGTGGTGTTTATGGTGCTGGTGCTCAAGGTAGCTTAAGCAAATTACCTTATGGCTCTTACAACTTCTCTATTTCGTATCCTACAAACCCAGCCGATGCTGATAAATTAATTGAATTAACTTTAAAAGAAGTTGAGAAAATTCAGCAAAACGGACCAGAAGCTGCAGATTTAGTGAAGTTTAAAGAAGGTGAAATGACTGATTACACCAAATCTTTAAAAGAAAACAGCTATTGGTTAAATGTTATGCTTAGAGCATTTAATGAGCAGGAAAATCCAGAAAAAGCATTAGATTTCGAAAAGAACTTAAATGCCTTAACTGCAAAAGATGTTCAGGATGTTGCTAAAAAATACTTAACAAAAAACCGTATTATTGCAGTATTAAAACCAGAAACTGCTAAAAAATAGTTTTAAGTATACATCAATAAAAACTCCGATTGAAATTCAATCGGAGTTTTTTGTTTTAAAATGTTACAAAACTTAAAATTGCTGTTCATGAGCACAACGAAAGCGCATTCATCATTTCAAGTTTCATTAAAGAAAATACCGGTGGAATTCTAAAAAGGATATATTAAAAATATAAAATCCTAACACTTCATTGCATCAGGACTTTTTATTCTTTTACTTATAACAAACCGGAATAATTTCTCCTTTTGCCAAACAGTATTTTTCTACTTCTTCTTTTGATAATTTTTCAGTGTAATCAACAGCATCAACTTTAAAACCAACACTTCTTAACTTATCAAAATAATCGCGACCATACACTCGAACGTGATCATATTGCCCGAATATTTTAGCCCGTTCTTTTTTATCGGTAATAGAATTATCTTCAAACGTTTTTTCTCTTGATAAATCTTGTGGAATCTGTAAAACTGCCATTCCACCCGGCTTTAAAACGCGATACAATTCTTGCATTGCTTTAGTGTCATTTGGTATATGCTCTAAAACGTGATTACATAAAATAACATCATAAGCATCATTTTCAAAAGGCAGGTTGCAAATATCGGCTTTTACATCAGCTAAAGGCGACTCTAAATCTGTTGTGGTATAATCTAGATTTTTCTGTTTTTTAAACCGACTATAAAATGCCTGTTCCGGAGCAAAATGCAATACTTTTAAATCCTTCGAGAAAAAATTGGTTTCACTTTTTAAATACAACCAAAGTAAGCGATGGCGCTCTAAAGACAAAGTACTTGGCGAAAGAACGTTGTTTCGCTGATTTCCGTATCCGTAAGGAAGAAATGTTTTAAATGATTTTTCGTCGATAGGATCTGTAAAACGATTTCCCTTTAAAGCCAATGCCAAAACGGGTCTAACAAAATAACTCGCCCTGATTAATACGGGGCGAGGTATGGTATTTAATATCGTTTTAAAAACTTTTTTAATCATTTTATGATAAAACTAAAGGCTGTTTACGAAACTCTTCTTCTTCGTTCGATACAATTCCCAAAGCTTTGTAAATGTATGCAAAAGTAGAAAGTAGTTCAGGTTTTCCGTCAACCAAAGCCACATCATGTTCAAAATGTGCCGATGGTTTTCCGTCGCGTGTAACAATTGTCCAACCGTCTTTTAACTGCTTAATATTTTTAGTTCCCATATTAATCATAGGTTCAATAGCAACAGTCATTCCTTCTTGAAACAATTTTCCACGACCTTTTTTACCATAATTCGGCATTTCTGGTCCTTCGTGCATTTTTTTACCCAATCCGTGCCCCACTAATTCACGAACAACTGAATATCCGTGACCTTCGGCATAACGCTGAATAGCAGAACCCACATCTTCTACTCTGTTTCCGGCTTTAAATTCACGAATACCTGTATATAGTGATTCTTTTGTAACCTGTAACAATTTTTTAGTTTCGGCAGCAACTTCACCAACTTCAAAAGTATAGCAATGATCGCCATAATATTCGTTTACAATAGCACCTAAATCACACGAAACTACATCGCCCTCTTCTAATGCGCGGTTTGTAGGTAAACCGTGAACAATTTGTTCGTTTACACTTGTAAGCAATGTGCAAGGGCAACCGTATAAACCTAAAAAACCAGGTACACCGCCGTGATCTCTAATATATTGTTCTGCTAATTTATCTAAATGCAGGGTTGTTACACCTGGCTTTATTTCTGAAGCTAACATTCCTAAAGTTTTAGAAACCAATAATGCAGCTGTACGCATGATTTCTATTTCTTCTCTAGATTTAATTACAATCATTATATAATATTTTGTTTTGCAAATTTACAGATTTTAAAGCAAAAACTGGTTGTTTATAAAAAAAGCCCGAAAATAATTTCGGGCTTTAGATTTAATATTTAGAGAATACTATTTTTTAATAAACTTAGAAGTTGCTTTACCTTCTTTAGTTGTGATATCAATTAAGTAAGTTCCCGCTGATAGATCAGACACATTTACTGTTGTTGCGTCTTTTTGAGTTCTAACAACTTTCCCTGTCATATCAGTAATTCTAACTTCGCTAGCATTTAAACCCTTTTTAGATGAAATATTTAAAACATCAGTTGCTGGATTTGGATACATATTAAAGTTTTCTGCAAAGAATTGTTCTGAAGAAGCATTAGCATTCTCAACTAAATCAATGATAATTTTTGCTTCAGCATTAATTGTTGTCATTACCGTAGGGGTATTGATTTGACATCCTGTTGAGAGCATATATGCACTTGCAGTTTCAGTAGGTGCTATTCCCATATAAAAACGTTTCCCATCTCCAGCAACTCCAGCGCCATGATGGATTTTAGCCACAATAATATCACCCGAAGCTACAGCAACTGGAACATCTAAAGTTACTTCAACTAATTTTAAATCATTTGCAGATGTAAATGTCGCATCTTTAGTTGCTAATTGAGTTAAACCTGTAGCAAAAGAACCAGGAAAAGCTCCTGTACTTTTATATAACGTCACTGTCAAAGGGAAATTGCCCTGTACGCTACCAACACCTACTTTCACCGATATAATCTTTGTTGCCGCTGCCATTGTGTACGCTCTAAAATAAGCATTATCACTCATCCTAATAAATTGTTGCGTTTGCTGATTAGACTCTGCACAAGCAACAGTTCCTTTTGTTGGTGCTACTCCTCCTGTTTGTGAAAGGGTCGTTTGTGCATTTGCGGTGATAGATGCAACACACACGAATGCTACAGAAAGTAAAAGTTTTTTCATAATTTATTGTATTTAAAATTGAGTTAATTAAATTTTAGGTATAAAAATAACATTTTTTTCTAAATAAAAAACATTTACTTCCTTTTTTTTTTAAACCAACGCTTTAGCTGTCATAACATCTGGTTGTGGAACACCCATTAATTTTAGAACTGTCGGAGCAATATCTGCCAAAACACCGTTATGAATTTCTTTAATATCTTTATCTATTAAAATAACAGGAACGGGATTTGTTGTGTGCGCCGTATTCGGACTTCCGTCTTCATTGTACATGGTTTCACAATTTCCGTGATCTGCCAAAACAATTACCGTATAATTATTTAAAACAGCAGCATTTACAATTTGGTTTGTGCAAATATCAACCGTTTCACAAGCTTTTATTGCTGCACTCATGCTGCCGGTATGCCCAACCATATCTCCGTTTGCAAAATTAATTACAATAAAATCGGCTTCGGCTTTATTTAATTCAGGTATTAAGGCATCTTTTAAATCGTAAGCACTCATTTCGGGTTTTAAATCGTAAGTTGCTACTTTAGGCGACGGACACAAAATGCGTGATTCGCCTACAAAAGGTTCTTCACGACCGCCTGAAAAGAAAAACGTTACATGCGGATACTTTTCGGTTTCTGCCATGCGAATCTGTTTTTTACCAGCACTTTCTAAAACTTCGCCCAATGTATTTGTTACATTATCTTTGTTATAAACAACTTTAACATTATTATAGCTTTCATCGTAATTAGTAAGTGTAACATAGTTCAAATCTAATTTTTCCATACCAAACTCTGGCAGATCTACTTGTGATAACACTTCGGTTAGCTGTCTGCCGCGATCGGTTCTAAAATTAAAAAAGACCACAACATCGCCTTCATTAATTGTTGCAACGGGTTTATTGTTATCATGAACCATTACAATCGGGTCGATGAACTCATCGGTAACATCATTTAAATAACTGTCTGATATACTTAAAACCGCATTTCGCGAAGGCATTCCAATTCCCTTTACCAATAAATCATAAGATTTTTTAACTCGTTCCCAACGTTTGTCGCGATCCATGGCGTAATATCTGCCAACAACAGATGCCAGTTTTGCCGGAGAATTTGCTATGTGTTTTACTAAATTATCAATATGACCTGCGCCTGACTTTGGATCTACATCACGACCATCGGTAAAAGCATGTACAAAAATATCGTTCAAACCGAAATCATTGGCTGCATCTAATAATCCGAATAAATGATTGATATGTGAATGCACACCTCCATCAGAAACCAATCCTAAAAAATGAACTGGTTTGTTGTTTGCTTTCGCATAATTAAACGCTTCTTGCAAAACAGGTTCTACATTTAATGTTTTGTTTTGAACCGCCAGATTAATCTTTGCCAAATCTTGATATACAATTCTACCGGCACCCAGATTCATGTGCCCTACTTCGGAATTTCCCATTTGCCCGTCAGGCAAACCAACATTTAAACCGTCGGTTCGTAATTGTGCAAAAGGATATTTTTTATATAAACTGTCGATAAAAGGAGTGTTCGCATGATCTATGGCAGACACTTTTGGGTCGGGTGAATTTCCCCAACCATCTAATATCATTAAAAGGACTTTTTTGTTCATTTTGCTATTAAAAATATGGTTCAAATTTACTCATAGAATTTTAGATTTCGGTTTGTTTTTTTAACATTTTAGCAAAAACAAATGTTAAATATGTTTATTAAACATTAAATTAACAACTTGGTTTGTAATAAAGTTATTATATTTACGTTCAGAAGTTTAAACAACATTAATATAAGAACAAATGAATTTTAAATTATTGCCTATAATGATGGTGGGTCTATTATCGTTCAAACCAATGATAATTAATGATGCCAACGGAGATAACAATGGAAATGGAAATGGTAAAAAAGTTACAGTAGTTACAAAATCATCTACTATAAAATCTAAAGAGATTGCAGCTGTAACAAAAACAAATTTAAAATCTACAACAAGTAATTTAAGTGCTTTTGATAAATTAGTTTTATCGGAATACTTAGATTTAGACGAAAAAAAATTCGACAAGCCGGAAATGGAAAGCTTTAAAGCGGCATTTAAGGGTTACTACAAACTTAAAGAAGAAGGAAAATTAAACAAAGACCTTCTTACTATTATTGATTTTACTAAATCATCAACCGAACGCAGAATGTGGGTTATTGATATGAAATCGAATGAAATTCTTTACCAAACAGTGGTTTCACACGGAAGAAACAGCGGTAAAGAATATGCAACAGATTTTTCTAACACACGCGAATCGTACAAAAGCAGCCTTGGTTTTTATACCACCGCCGAAACTTACTTTGGAAAACACGGTTTATCGTTACGTTTAGATGGCTTAGAACCAGGTATTAACAGCAACGCACGCGAACGTGATATTGTAATACATGCTGCCGATTACGCGAATGAAAGAATGGGAAAAAATCAAGGTTATTTAGGCAGAAGCTTAGGTTGCCCTGCATTACCTAATGATGTTGCACATGATATTATAAACCTTATTAAAAACGAAAGCTGTTTGTTTATTTACCATGCAGACCAAAAGGGTTACCTTAATGCATCTAATTTATTGAATTAATCTTTTATACAATTTATTATCTAAAGAGTAAACGTCGTTAAGAATTTTTACATCGCCGGCATCATTGATTACGGCTGTAAAATACACTTGATGGATGTTTACTTTTTGGTTTAATTTAAAGTTTTTGGTCTTTTCTTTTACTGCCAATGTATCAATTTCGCTTTTTAATATATTTTTTCCTTCTATTTTAAATATTTTTTCCGCTAACCTAAACGGATCCTCTACACGAATACAACCCGAGCTTAACGCACGATTGTTTTCTATAAAACGTGTTCTGTTATTGGTATCGTGTAAATAAACCATGTGTTTATTGGGAAAATCGAACTTTATCTGACCCAAAGAATTTAGTTTACCGGTTTGTTGTACGTAACGATATGATCCATAATTAGCAGGAATCCAATTTTCGGGGCTTACTTGTTTTCCGGTTTTTTTGTCAAAGATTGTTAAACGGTTCGATGCGAAATAACCTCGATTAGCCGATGCTTTTGGAACAACGTCATTTTTAAGAATTGTTGGTGGAACTGTCCATTTTGGATTTACGATAATTCCGTTAAAAGCTGATGAAAGTATCGGGGTTTTACGTTCCTTTTTACCTATAATTATTTTGTATGAATCGGTTACTTTACCATTTTCAACCAATTGCAAATTATATTGTGGTAGATTAATCCAAACATAATTTTCGCCTAAATCGGGCGCTAACCATTTAGTTCGTTCAAAATTAACCCACACTTTTTTTCGCAACAATCCTTCGGCAGACAAGGTATCTTTAGAAGTTATGGGAACATACTTTGCGAATGCTTTTTTGTATTTTAGGTAGAGTTCGTTCTTAGGTTTGATCTCTTCTAAAGCATCATAAACTTTTTGATCTGCAACTGATTGGTTTAACAATGCTGCATAATCATTTTCCGGAATGTAAGGTTCCCAGTCGCCATAAAGTTTTTTTGGGTTTACTTTGCCTGTTGCCAATTGTTTTGCTATACGAAAAAAGTTTTCGCTGAAAATAACATCGGCTTTCTGTAATTCAGCAATACTTAAAACGTTATAGTTGTAATGTGCAGAAATTAATTTTTTTAAGGGATATTTTTCGGGCAAAACGGCATCATATCTACTATCAATAATAGCAGAAATTAAATCATTTCTATTTAAACTGTCTTGCCAAATAGTTTCAAAATTATTATCGGTATAAAACTTTACAACATTTTCATCTTTTCCAAACAGCATGATTTTTTCTACCCTTACAGTTTTTTCTGCATTTGATAAATTCTGTTTAGAATTGTTACTTGTACATGCAGAAAAAATAAGTGCCCCAACAATAATTTTTCTAATATTCATTTTTAAAAAACAGTTAATCTTCTTTCGGTACAAATTTAAACATAATTCTGTGAGAACCAATGTATGGAATTACCACCTGCTGCACATTTAATCGGTATCCGTTCTTTTTGTAAAAATTTACGGCATAATCGCGTGCAAAACACCAAATCATTACAGAACCTTTTCGGGAAATGTTTTCTTCGGCAAAATGCAACAAGCGTTTACCTATATTTTTATGTTGATGTTCTGGTAAAATAGACAACCCTGTTAAACGATACACCGGATGTACTTTGTAATTGTTTGTTTTTTTAGACATCATGGTTACGGCACCAACCAACGTATTGTTTAAAAATGCGCCAAAATGCTTGGTACCTTCGTCTAAATCGCCTTCAAAATGACAAACTTCTATTGGCTGACCTTCTTTTAATACGGTATGACGAATGTTTATAACATCGTTTGCTTTTATTTGTTTAAATGTTAACATGCAAAATTTATATTTTCAACAAGGTACTAAATAAAATAGATGTTATCATAATTAATCATTATTTTTATAATCGCAAAATTAACAGCTACCTCAAATGAAAAATTTATTACTTCAAAATATATCAAAACATATTACATTAACTTCACAAGAAGAAGAATTAGTATTAAATGCGTTTGAATCTGATAGCTTTAAGGCAAAAACTGTTGTTATTAAACCTGGAGACGAAGCACATTTCACTTATTTTGTTTTAAAGGGAATTTTACGCAGTTACACTATAGATGATAATGGTGCAATACATATTTTAAGTTTTGCAGTACCTGGATGGTGGGTTGCTGATATGTATAGTTATTTAACTGAAAAACCTGCAATTTTATATATTGATGTAATGGAAGATTGTGAAGTACTTATTTTACAAAGAAGCCATGCCGAAAGATTATTTAATGAAGTACCAAAATTAGAGCGTTTCTTTAGAATACTTACCGAAAACAATTTAATTTCTAACCAACAGCGCATTTTAGACAAAATGTCGTTAACTGCAGAAGAGCGCTATGAAAAATTCTTAAAAAAACATACCGATATTATTAACTGCTTACCTCAAAAAAATATTGCATCTTACATTGGCGTTACACCTGAATTTTTCAGCAAAATGAAAAGTAATTTACTACGCAAAAAATAGCTTTTAAACACTTGTTGTCATTTCTTAATATAGGTTAACAGCCAATTCATTTTTGTAAACTAACTTTACATTATTAAAATTAAAGAAAACAATGGCACAGTATATAATAGATTTAGGAACATCGAGAGGATATGCCGATCACGGTTGGTTAAAATCTTATCATACCTTTTCGTTTGCAGGATATTTCAACCCAGAACGTGTTAATTTTGGAGCTTTACGAGTTTTAAATGATGATTATGTAGCAGCTGGCAGAGGCTTTGGCGCGCATCCGCACGAAAACATGGAAATTGTTTCCATTCCGTTAGAAGGAAAACTGGCACATAAAGACAGTACCGGATCTGAAGGAGTTATACAAAAAAGCGAAATTCAGTTTATGAGTGCAGGCACAGGTGTTACCCACAGCGAAATGAATGGAAGCGTAACCGAAGCTGTAAAATTTCTGCAAATATGGATCATTCCAAACAAAATGAACATTACGCCGCGTTACGGTCAAATGGAATATGCCGTAAACGATAACGAAATTAAAACACTGATTCAACCAACAACAGCCGAAGGTACTTTGCGCTTACAACAAAACGCTTGGTTTAAAATGGCAAAGTTCGATTCTGATAAAGAAACCACCATTACTGTTGAAGATCCTAAAAACAACGGAATTTATATTTTTCTTTTAAATGGATCGATCGAAGTTGACGGAAATTCACTTCAAACCCGCGATGCTATTGGAATTTGGGACACAGACAAAGTGAGTATCAAAACAAATGATAAAAGTGAATTTCTAATTATAGAAGTTCCAATGAACTTAAATTAATTTAAAAATATTTATATTATGAAAAAATGGACAATTGATCCTACACATACCGAGGTAGGTTTTAAGGTAAAACACATGATGTTTACTAACGTAAAAGGAAATTTTAACGATTATTCGGCAGAAATTGATTTTGACAATGATTTAAAAGAGGCCAATTTACAGTTTGAAGCGAAAGTTAATTCAATTTTCACAAACAACACAGACAGAGACAACCACTTAAAAAGTGCAGATTTCTTTGATGCAGAGCAGTATCCTACCTTAAATTTTAAATCTACAAAAATTGAAGGTGACGGAAACGAATACCAAATCACAGGCGATTTAACCATAAAAGGCATTACAAAACCTGTTACATTAAATGCAGAATTTAGTGGTTTAATGACCGATCCGTGGGGAAACACCAAAGTTGGTATAAACCTAGACGGGAAAATTAACCGTAAAGATTTTGGCCTAACCTACAACGCTGCGTTAGAAACTGGCGGTGTATTAGTAGGCGAAGATGTTAAGTTAAATGCAGAAATTCAGTTAGTTGAGCAAAAATAAAAGTTAATATTTAATTGTTTTTTTGTAAAGTACAATCTTTCAACAGATTGTACTTTTTTTATGCCGATACTTTTAGTAAATTGCAACAAAACATAAGTAATGAATCGTAAAACAATCATTATGCTGTGCTTATTAGCAGGTGCAGCTACACAACAATCGTGTAATAAGAAGGAAAACACCGTAATGACATCAGGACAAGAAAACCCTTTAATCGCCGAATGGAACACTCCGTTTGAAGTTCCTCCGTTCGATAAAATTCAGAACAGCCATTTTAAACCCGCTATTTTAGAAGGCATTAAAGATCACCAAAAAGACATTCAGGCAATTGTAGACAACAAAGAACAACCATCGTTTGAAAACGTTATTGTAGCTATTGATAATTCTGGCGAAACGCTAAAAAAAGTTACCACCGTACTTTACAATTTAACAAGCGCCAATACAAATGACGAATTGCAGAAGCTGTCACAAGAAATGGCTCCTACCCTTTCAGAACACAATGACAACATTTATTTAAACGATGCGCTTTTTCAAAAAGTAAAAAACGTTTACAATCAATATCAAATTACAAAACCCGAAACTTTAAAGCTTAGCTCAGAACAACAAATGTTGTTAGATGAAACTTACAAACGTTTTGTGCGTAGTGGCGCAAATCTTTCGGCAGAAAATAAAGACAAACTTAAAAAACTGAATAGTGAATTATCTGTTTTATCATTAAAATACGGCGATAATTTGTTGAACGAAACCAATAATTACGAATTGGTTATCGATAAAAAAGAAAACTTGGCAGGTTTACCAACCGAACTAATCGAAGCCGCTGCCGAAGAAGCTAAAGCCAAAGGCAAAGAAGGTAAATACGTTTTTACGTTAAGCAATTCTAGCGTAATGCCGTTTTTACAATATGCCGATAATCGCGAACTGCGAAAAACAATCTGGAATGCATATCAGGTTCGTGGAAACCAAAACAACGGAAACGACAATAAAGAAAATGTGCTTAAAATTGCCAATTTACGTATGCAAAAAGCACAATTGTTAGGTTATAAAAACCACGCAGAATATGTGTTAGAAGAAAGTATGGCGAAAAATCCTGAAGCTGTAAATACCTTGTTAATGAAATTATGGGCACCGGCTGTTAATAAAGCAAAACAAGAGGCTACAGACATTCAGGCTTTAATGCGCAAAGAAGGAATTAATGAAGATGTTGCGCCTGCAGATTGGCGTTATTATGCAGAGAAAATTCGTAAGGAGCGTTATAATTTAGACGAGCAAGAATTAAAACCTTATTTAAGTTTAGAGAATGTTCGCAAAGGAATTTTCGATGTAACCAATAAACTATGGGGATTAACTTATAAGGAATTAACGAACGTACCTAAATATCATACAGATGTTACGGTTTGGGAAGTGTTCGATGGCGATAAAAAATCATTAGGTTTATTGTATATGGATATGCATCCGCGCGAATCAAAACGTGGTGGCGCTTGGATGACATCGTACCGCAACCAGCAAATGGAAAACGGTAAACGTAAAAATCCGGTCATTTCTATTGTTTGCAATTTCACAAAACCAACCGCAACCACTCCGTCATTATTAACTTTTGACGAAACAACTACGTTTTTCCATGAATTTGGTCATGCGTTGCACGGATTGTTATCAAACGTAAATTACAGAAGCTTAGCAGGAACAAATGTTCCAAGAGATTTTGTTGAACTTCCATCACAAATAATGGAAAATTGGGCTGCGGAACCTGAAGTTTTAAAAATGTATGCAAAACATTACAAAACGGGCGAAGTAATTCCTGATGCATTAATCGAAAAAATGAAAAAAGCGGGAACTTTTGATCAAGGTTTTGCAACAACAGAATATTTAGCAGCATCGTTTTTAGATATGAAATACCACACGGCAACCGAAGAAATTAAAGACGATATAAATACGTTTGAAATTAACGCAATGAAAGAAGCCGGATTGATTGATGCAATTATTCCACGTTACAGAAGTACCTATTTCAGTCACATTTTTGCAGGCGGATATTCAGCAGGATATTACAGCTACATCTGGAGTGCCGTTTTAGATACCGATGCGTTTGAAGCATTTAAAACAGCAGGCTTGTTCAATTCTGAAAAAGCATTGATGTTCCGTAAATATGTTTTAGAAAAAGGAGGAACAGAAGATCCTGCAGAGTTATACAGAAAATTCCGTGGTGCTGACCCGAAAATTGAACCGTTGTTGAAAAAACGCGGATTAAACTAATAAACAAAAAGCTCGATTTTAAATTCGAGCTTTTTTATTCTTTAAAGTTATTTATTGTTCCATACTAACACCAACTAAAGTACAAGGAAGTTCATCCATCCAAACTTTACCATATTGCTCTGTTAAAACATCAGCCAGTTTTTTATTATTTGTTCTGGCTTTACTAAATAAAGAAACATCAACAGCACAACTTTCAAACTTAATATCAACGTTATACTTTTCTTTAAACTTAATAAATTCTTCTGTGTTACTTTGATCGATAATACTAAAAACAATAAAACGTGCTAATTCTTTTGGTTTAGACACTTCGATATTTTGTTTCGTTGCTTGCTGTTCTTGGCTTTGACCATAACTTAACTGTAAAGTCAGCAAAGCGATCATTAAAACATATTTGTTCATAAGGTTATAATTTATTGCAATATAACAAAAAAGCGTTTCAAAATTGAAACGCTTCTTGTTATTTTAAATTCTTTAAGTTAATCACTTCTTGTTCTGTAAGAAAGCGCCACTGTCCGCGGGCAATTCCCCATTTTGTTAAACCGGCATACATAACACGGTCTAACTTTATAACGTTATAGTCTAACTTTTCAAAAATAGCGCGAACCACCTTTACGTTCGATGTTTTCAGCTTCACGCCTACTTCACTTTTTGGTTGGTTTTCTACATACGAAATTTCTTCAACCCAAACCTTATGTTCGTTGATATAAACTCCAGTTTGAACCTTTTCTAAATCTTCGTACTTTAAGTTTTTATCTAACGAAACATGATATAGTTTTGAAGAATGTTGTGCGGTATTGGTGAATTTCTGAATCATTTCGTTATCGTTTGTAAACAACAACAAACCAACCGTACTTTTATCCATTCTGCCAACAGGACGTAATACCGATGTTGATGCATTTCGAACCAAATCATACGCACTTGATACATTTTCATCGTCAGCTGTAGAAAACCCTTTAGGTTTGTTCAATAAAACATATACCTTTTTTTCAGGATTCAGCAAAACACCGTCGAAAACTACTTTATCGCCCGGTTTTACTTTGTAACCCATTTCTGTAATCGCTTCACCGTTCACGGTAACGTTTCCAGACTGAATATACAAATCGGCATCGCGACGTGAACACACACCTGAATTAGACACATATTTATTTAATCGAATATCTTCGCTTTTTAAAACTGCAGGTTTTGCTGATGATGGTGATGATGACGCAGGTTTATCATTAGTCCACTTCTTAAACGGCTTATCGTCTTTTTTATATGGTTTGCTGAATTTTGAACCCGATACAGATTTGTCACCTGTTTTGTTTTTGTCAGACGAACCTTTTTTTGTAAAAGATGATTTTTTATTATTTCTATTGCCGCTGTTTCCGCCTTGCTTATTCATTATCAAAAATTTTTACAAAGATAAGAGAATATTTAGCATCTTTACCATAAGTTTTAAATTGTAAATATGTTATGAGAAACAAATGGATCATTCTTATTTTAATTCAGGCAGTAATTAGTTTGGTTGCCGGAATTCTGCTATCTAAAATGTCGTTAATCGGTCGTATTGGCGTATCAACTTTTTATACCGAATATGGTTTTTTAAAAGATTGGTATAAAGGTTTTGCAGCTGTTTTTATTGTACAGTTAGTACTTATAGCCGTTTTATGGGTTGTTAAACGTACCACAACTTATAAAAACTTTAGCTTGGTAAACCTTATTTTTATTGTTATCGGGTTAATTGGGTTGCTTTATACGTTTTACGATTTTACATCTACAAGTCATAAATACATGAACAGCCAATTTCATACAGGCGGATATTTATTTTGGGCAGGCTGGTTTGTTACATGTTTATTTTTCTTTTTTGCTCGTGTAAAACCAAAACCTGCTAGTGCTCCTGCTACAGATTATACAACAAACACGACTGATACAACAAGTAATTTATAATTTCAAGATACTATTTTTCGTAAAACATTCGTTAATAATTATAAATAAGCGCTTTATGAAAAATAGTATTTCTCTACTTTCTAATTTAATAGAATATTTACTGATTATTGCTGTGTTATTTTATTGGCACGGAACATCAAACCTATTAAACCCATTTGCTATTGGACTGTTAGTAGTTTTAATCTTTCAGATTATTTTAAAAAATAATGTTATCGGTGTATTGATACCTTGCGTGTTGATACTTTTATCTATGTATATGATTTTGGCACTATTATCTGAAGTAAATGAGTTTGAAAGTTTTAACAGCGATGCACAAAGATTATTATATATTGGTCTTGCCTATTTTCTGGGAACAATTATGGTTTCGTTTTTAATGATCTGGAAATATTTGGTGAGATCAACCAACAAAACACTTGCTTATAAATAAGGAATTACCAGATTTGTTCCGTTAATGATCACATTTGGATCGATCAATACAATAGAAAGTACACCAAAAAGAATAATCAGTTTTAAAAGAATGTGCAGTTTTTTATATTCGGTTTGTGTTGATGCCTGATACAAGAATATTAAAAACGCTAGCAACAATCCGCTGCTTATATAAAAGTAATACTGCATATACCCCACTTTATAGTAAGTTATTAATGCAAATGCAGGTAGTAAGGTTAACAGCACTAAAAAAGCAATTAAACTTTTAGAAACATTCGTACCAAAACGTACGGGAATTGTTTGATAATTATTAGCAAAATCGCCTTTTAAATTTTCCAGATCTTTAACCGATTCTCTAATAAAAAGTATTAAATAAAGGTAAAATCCGTGTGCGAAAATTCCCCAACTAAAATTTTGAAAGTGCATTAAAATCCCAAAAAACGGAAGCAAAACTAGTAGCGAAGCCGTTATATTTCCAACAATAGGAAAACGTTTTAATTTGTGCGAATAAAACCAAAGCAGAAATATATACACGGCATAGAAAAATGCAGCGCGCCACGAAACCAGCCAGGCAATAGCCACACTTAAAAAATTAAGGAAGAAATACACACGAAACTGCGTTTCTTTACTTATTTTTTTATCTAAATTTGATTTGTATGGTCGGTTAATAAGGTCTTTCTCTGTATCGTAAAAGTTGTTGATAATGTACCCCGAAGCAATTGCCAGCGAACTGCTAAAAATAATCAAGAACAAACCGCCATCGGTTAAAACACTAATGGCTCTCGATTGCGATTGAGAGCCAAAAATAAAGATTGCCGAGAGATATTGTGCCAACACCACAACGGCGATATTGTATCCACGAACTACCGAAAAGAAACTGAGAAATTTTAATAAAGTTCTTTTAAGTTGTCGTGTCTGTGTCATTTTTTAAAATCTGTAAACCAATTCTAATTTGTAATCTTTCAACGCTTCTTTTGCTTTATTGTAATCTGGGGCAAAACCTAAAATGTAGCCTCCACCGCCCGATCCGCACAATTTTAAATAATAATCGTTGCTATCAATTCCTTGTTGCCAAACGTTATGGAACTTTTCAGGAATCATTGGTTTAAAATGACTTAATGCTATTTTAGAAAGTTCTTTAGTATTTGTATAAAGGGTTTTAAAATCGCCTTTCAAGAAATTCTCTACCGCTGCATCTGTGTACTTTGCAAATTGCGACTTCATCATATTACGGAAACCTTCGTTCTTTAAATTATCCATAAAAATATTGACCATTGGTGCAGTTTCGCCAACCATTTCAGAATCAAGCAAGAAAACAGCTCCCGTACCTTCTTCTTTTTGTGACGGAATACCCGTTGGTTCGATATGATCTTTTGAATTGATTAAAATTGGCAGACTTAAATAACTGTTCAACGGATCCAATCCTGAAGATGTTCCGTGGAAAAACGATTCCATTCTACCGAAAATCTTTTTCAGGGTCAACAGTTTTTCGCGATTTAAATTCTCTAAAACCGTGATTTTATCTGAAGCATATTTATCGTAAATCGCTGCAACCAAAGCACCGCTGCTTCCAACACCATATCCTTGCGGAATGCTAGAATCAAAGTACATACCTGCATCAATATCTCTATTCAAAGCATCCATATCAAATTGCACCAATTCGGTTTCGTTTAACGTTAACTGATTTAAATAAGAAGCAAATGCTTTTAAACTTTGGTTTGATTTCAATGCAATTTCACTCGGATTGTCATCAATTTTCAATGCACCGTTGTAAAAATTATACGGAATTGCTAAGCCTTTAGAATCTTTAATGATTCCGTATTCGCCGAACAACAAGATTTTCGAGTAAAATAACGGTCCTTTCATATCGTTTTATTTTGTATAACAAATGTAATGATTATAATAATACGTTAACAAATTATTTATGAATTCCGTATACACAATGGCGGCAACCGTTTTTGCAACAGCGTCCTTTTAAAAAATGATAGGTTTCGGTAAAAACAAAGTATCCGTTTTCCATGTAAAAATGCAAACCTTCAACCATTTCTGTCGGTCTTTTAGGGAATTTGTTGGTCAGTGAGAATTTGGTTAACTCGTCAAACTTTTTTAAACAATCGTTACACAAACAATCATGTTGTGTTTTATCATAGAGAAACTGAACGGTTTCGTCTAATAATTCCACTTTTTGACAATCACAATTTGATATATCATCTACATTGCAAACAATTGGTTTGCGGCAATGGGTACAGTTTTCTTTTTGCATATTAAGTCTAATCTTTAGGATAAAACTTCTGTTCCAAAGCCCATTTCATCATGTATAAATTGATTATTCTGACAATATTTCGCTAATTCATCTGCAATAAATTTCTGAACATCAGCTTTGTATTTATTCGGATACAGCACATGCACATTGGCACCGGCATCTAACGTAAAACAAACCGGAATGCTGGTTGTTTCTCTGAATTTCCAAATTTGATTGATGATTTCCAACGTATTTGGTTTCATTAAAATAAAATACGGCATCGAAGTCATCATCATGGCATGTAAAGTCAATGCTTCACTTTCTACCAAAGCAATAAATTGCTCTAAATTACCCGATTTTAAAATTTCTTTCAGCTTTGCGATATTTTCATGTGCTTGTTGAAAACGACGTTCTGCAAACGGATGATTGTGCATTAACTCATGACCAACCGTGCTAGAAACCTGTTTTTCGCCTTTATCAACCAATAAAATAGTGTCCTGATAGTTTTCGAAAACAGTGTTTACTTCATACGGAAATTCAACTCCGAACAAATCAGAACTATTTTCAATACTTTCGGTTTCGCCCCAAACTACAATGTTTCCATTAATACTTCTACATGCACTTCCTGATCCTAATCGAGCCAATATAGAAGCTTTTTGCAGGTAATAATCTTCGGTTTCATTTGGATTTACCAATTTTTCCAAAGCAATGATGTTTGCAGACAAAGCCGCCATGCCCGATGCCGATGAAGCAATACCCGAACTGTGTGGAAACGTATTTTTAGTATCGATTGTAAAATGATAGTCTAAAATGTACGGGCACAAATCCTGAATGCGTTCAAAATATTTCTGAATTTTTGGTCGGAATGATTCTTTAGTCTGACCTTCAAACAATAAATCAAATGAAATACCTTTTTCAGATTTTTGTTCAAATTGTAAAGTAGTAATTGTTTTACAATTATTCAACGTAAAACTTAACGACGGATTTGCAGGGATTTGATTTTCTTTTTTGCCCCAATATTTTACCAAAGCAATATTACTTGGTGCTGAATAGGTAAACGAACCTTTGGTTTCTATTTTTGAGTACTCGTTGGTTTTGAATATATCTAAAGTTGTCATTTTATCTTTTTAATTATTTTTTTGGTTCTCGACAAGCTCGAACTGACGTATTATAACAATCTCGTCACTTCGAGTAGCGAAATAAAATGAAGCATATCGAGAAGTTTACTTCATAATGGTTAATTTTTATTTTCTTTCTTAGATAAATTTGGTAAATCTTCAAATCTTCCTTCAATTAAGGCTTTCTTTTTAGCTTGTGACCATTTTTTTATCTGTTTTTCGAAACTAATTGCTTGCTCAATATCCATAAAATTACAAAAATAAACTAATTTCAACGGACGTCGATTATAAGTGTACGAACCGTAAAATCTACCATCCTGATGTTCATCAAAACGTTTATAAACATCTGCTGTAACACCTGTGTAATAAGTGTTATCTGAACAAAGAAGAATATAAACGTATGATGTTTTCATTTAATAATTTATTTGTAAAAGTTCTCGACAAGCTCGAACTGACGTCGTTTATCATTGTTCCGTCAATTCGAGTAGCGAAATGAAATGAAGCGTATCGAGAAGTTCTAGAAAAGTTTGAACTGACGATACTTCAACTATTCTTTAATATTTTGCTGCAATGGCATTCGATGCCAGAAAACCTGTTGTCCAGGCATTTTGAAAATTAAAACCGCCGGTAATGGCATCAATATTTAAAATTTCGCCGGTAAAATACAAATTATCCTGCAATTTGCTTTCCATTGTTTTAAAATTCACTTCTTTTAAATCAATTCCGCCGGCTGTTACAAATTCATCTTTAAACGTGCTTTTTCCGTTCACGTTAAATTCTGCTTGTGTTAATTGTTCTGCTAATTTCACCAACTGTTTTTTAGAGACATCTGCCCATGTTAGATCTTCCGAAATCATTGATGCTTTAACGAGTTGCTGCCATAAACGGTGTGTAAGACTGTACAACGGATGTTTTATAATAGTTTTTTTAGAATGCTGCTGTTTTTGCTGCATTAATTCTTCCAGAACCTCATCGAAAACAAAATCGTTTGTCCAATTAATTATTACCTGAAAATGATAATTTTTATCGAACAATTCACGTGCACCCCAAGCCGAAAGTCTTAAAATTGCAGGTCCGCTCATTCCCCAATGCGTTATCAATAAAGGTCCGTTTGCTTTTAAAGTTGATCCTTTAACTTTTAACGAAACCATTTCGGTTGAAACACCCATTAAATCTTTAATTCGATCATCTTTAATATTGAAAGTAAATAACGAAGGAACCGGATTTACAATGGAATGATTTACCATTTTAAGCATATCCCAAATTTTAACGTTGCTACCAGTTGCCATAACCAGTTGTTTTGCCTGAAAAGTGTCTTTTGATGTTTCGATCTTCCAAAAATCGCCTTCTTTTGAAAGCTGCTGAACAATAGTTTGTTTTATGATTTTTATATCAAAATTTTCAGCTTCGTCTAAAAAACAATCAATAATAGTTTGTGAACTATCCGATTCAGGAAAAACACGCCCGTCTTCTTCAATCTTTAATGAAACACCACGTTCGCTGAACCATTCCATAACATCGCCTGTACAAAAGGCATGAAACGGACCTCTTAATTCACGTTCGCCTCGCGGATAAAACTTCGTTAAAACGTTTGGAATAAAACAAGCATGGGTAACATTGCAACGACCGCCACCAGAAATTTTGACTTTAGACAAGACTTCGTTGCTTCGTTCTAAAATTGCAATGCGTAAATTAGGTTGTTGTTCGGCTAAATTAATTGCGGTAAAAAAACCCGACGCACCGCCACCTACAACAATAACATCAAAATTGTGCATATAGTTCTACAATAATTTTCTACAAAATGTGGATTAAATAGTAAAATAAACATTCTTAAAAGCACTAAAACATTATTTTACTTTTGGAATGATTTATGCTTATAAAATTTGTATCTTACAAAGATAATGAATCATAATCTCTACATTAAAATTATTATGAAATTAAAAAGTTTAATTTTTCTACTTTGTGTATTTACTATTGCATCTTGTAAAACAACGAAGAAAAATACTGAAAAGCAGAACGAAACAACCGCTAAAAGAGAACTAATTAAATCTGATAAAAAAGAAGAAGTTTTTTATACAGAACAAGTTAAAAACGATTTTAGATCGGTTACAGAAACTGCCCAAAGAAAATTTTTAGAATCGTACAATGCAACAGATAAAGAATACTCTATTTTATTTTTTACTCAAGGTTTTACCGGAGAAGAAGTTGTGGTAAAAAACGATAAAAACACCCTTTACAAGGGCATGGTTTTTACTGATAAAAGTACGGGATTGGCAAAAAACATGCGTATTGTTAATACCGATGTTACCAGTATTTATGACAAAGCTACCAAGAAAACCATTTATTTAAACACAGATAAGGCTAGTAAGCATAAATTTATTTATGTTATGAAAGGAAATGTTACTGATGCTAAGCCTTATAAAATTACTTACAGCGACAAATTACGCCCTGAAAGATAAACGTAACTAATTTATATAAACAACAAACACGTTTGAAGAACACCGAATAATCGGTGTTTTTTTTATAAAATCATGTCTTTGTAAGAACGTATAGTTTTAAAACCTTTTTCTTTAAAATAAGTTGCTGGATTTTCTTTACTGGCAACCATAACAAAATCGCCACCCCAACCGCCAAGGCTTTTTACCAATCCGTTAAAATCTGGGAAAAGTTCTTTTTGAATGGTCGGTGTTTCTAAAATTTCACTTAAGTTTTGTTCGTAACGTTTAAAAAAAGATACAAATGTTTCCAAATCTTCAATGTGCAATAATTCGTTGGTCATTTGTGAAACCTGCTTTATTTCATCAGATAAATTCTTCTGTTTTTTTCTAAAATTTGCAATAGCATCTTTACTGTCGCGCTTTTTGTTCAGATACACAAAATAAATTTGATCTTTGAAACTAGGATCGAAAGAAACCTGCTCAACAATAGGTTCATTATTTACAACCTGATACGTTACAGGCGTGTTGTTTTGCGCGCAGGCAATATCGAAACCACTGCCACCAAACGATTTTTGCAGTAATTTAAAAGCATCAATTTGAAACCATTGTGCGATATTGTTTATTAAAGTAGATGATGTTCCCAAGCCCCAATTTCGAGGAAATGTCAATTTGGTTTCAACTAAAAAGCCGTTATTTTCTAATATGGAAGGATTCATTAAATGTGCCTGATGCAGAATATCAATCAGCGTGCTTCGCACTTTATCATCACTTGACTGATTGTTTGAAATAATATCGTTTACAGCAATTTCATCGTTGTACCAAACCAATCCATCGGCATCGTAACTTTTCCAGCTTAAGGTTTTGGTCTTTAAAGGAAAAACGCTTAAATATTGACCGAACTTTGTAGGTAATGCAAAAACCTTAGCGCCTTCTAACACATAATATTCGCCTAAAATAAACAGTTTGCCGTTGCTGTAAAATTCCATAATTATTTTTTTAAAACACTTTTCTTGTGAGAAACTGAAACAAGTTCAGCTTGACGTGTTACGTCACTTCGAGTAATTTTTTTTAAATTCTGTATCGAGAAGTTTTATATTTAAGTTCTCGATACTTCGGCGGGCTCAGCAACCACAAGCTCGAACTGACGAAATCTATTATTACTAACATTTTAAGATAAATCTGTGCATCTGTGGTATCTCACAAAGCATTTACTTTCGTAAACTTTCAATAAAATCGACAACTGCGCTGTGGGAAACCGTTTTTTCTGCGAAATGTTGTAAAACAGTCGCTTTTTCATCTACCGAAGCATTAAACTGATTCAAAATATTCATTAAGTGCATTTTCATGTGTCCTTTTTGAATACCTGTTGTTGTTAATGATTTTATGGCTGCAAAATTCTGTGCCAATCCGGCAACTGCAATAATCTGCATTAAATCATCGGCTTTTGGTTTTTCCAATAACTTCATAGCGAATTTCACCATTGGGTGCAGATTTGTTAATCCGCCTACAGTTCCTAATGCCAACGGAAGATCCATCCAAAAACGGAATTCATCACCCACAATTTCAGCATGAGAAAGCGATGTGTATTTTCCATCTTTTGCAGCAAAAGCGTGTACACCGGCTTCAATCGCTCTAAAATCGTTTCCGGTTGCCAAAACCACTGCATCTACCCCATTCATAATTCCTTTGTTGTGCGTTACGGCACGATACGTTTCTATTTCGGCAATGCGAACCGCCTGCACAAATTTCTCGGCAAACTCCTGCGGATTTTCTATTTCTTTTGATTTTAAATCGTCGATTTTGCATGAAACTTCGGCACGAACCAAACAATTAGGAACGTAATTCGATAAGATCGACATTACAATCTGTAACGATTCTTTTTCATCATTAGTAAACAAATCAAAATTTGATACTTCTTCACGCAAAACATTCGCAAATTCTTCTAAACACGAATTAATGAAATTAGCACCCATGCTGTCTTTTGTATCAAACGTAGCGTGCAGTTGGTAGTAATTTTCAAGTTCGGCAGTTTTATCTTTTAAAACAATAGCAAGAATTCCACCGCCGCGTTTTTCCATGTTTCGAGTAATGTTTGCAGTACGAGATCTAAAAACAGGTTGCAATTTTTCAATAAACTGCGCTAGATTTTGTTTAGATCCGCCAAACATAAAATGTACGTTGCCAATTTTTTCAGTAGATAAAACGGTTGCCTTAAAACCACCGCGTTTACTCCAGAATTTAGCTGCATTTGATGCCGCCGCAACTACAGAACTTTCTTCGATAACCATTGGCACCGTGTACGTTTTGCCGTTAATTACAAAGTTGGGCGCAATACCCATTGGCAGGTAAAAATTGGTAATGGTATTTTCTATAAACTCATCGTGCAGTTTTTGCAGTTCTTCGTTGCTGTTCCAGTACGATTTTAACAAATGAACCACCGTTTGGTCGTTCTTAAAGTAGGTTTCAACCAGCCAGTTTATTTTTTGTTGTTTTGTAAGTTTAGAAAAACCATTAACAATATTCATGCGGATTTTTTTTTGCAAAGATACGTTTTTTTGGTTTTGGGTTTTATGTTTGATTTTATTACTACAGATACACAGATTTATTTTATTAGAAAAGATAGATTTGTATATTTGGCGTTTGTACTACTGATTTTAGCAGATAAATTAAAATGGCAGAAATTAAAAATTCAATTTTAGCAGGAATATTTTTTGGAGTTTCAATGGGAGTTTTTTTTACTCTAATGTATGATAGTAAATATGGAATAGCTTCTGGAATAACTTCAGGTCTAATTTTTGGAATTGCGATATATCTGTTTACTACGTCTAAAGCGGTTCAAAACCAAACACAAATTGAAAATATTGAAGGACAAAAAATAATTTATTCTGGAGGCGCAAATCATTTTGTAAACAAGGAAGCTGTGGGAGGTAAATTATACTTACTTACAGATCGTGTTCAATTCAAATCTCATAACTTCAACATTCAAAATCATAGTCAAACCATCTTACTAAACGATATCAAAGAAATTGGATTTTGTTACACTTTAGGTATCGTTCCTAACGGACTTTTCATAACCACAAATAGCGGTATTGAAAAATATGTTGTGAACAATAGAAAGATTTGGAAAGATAAGATAGAAATTCAAGTACGAAATATTTCTAGTAATTAATCTCCGAGTTATAGCTCCTGAAATAATTCAAAAAAACGGTTTCCAAATCTTATCAACTTGAAAAACCAAAAAAAAGAAGTAATTTGCCCTTTTTAATTTTCAGCTTTATTTATGAAGAAAATTTTACTGCTGTCAACACTTATTACAGCATCAATCACTACTATACAAGCGCAACAACAAATAGAAGTTGCTCAAATTTGGAACGGAACTTTTAGAACCAACCAGCTAAACGCTTTAAATACGCTACATACAAAAAACCAATACAGCGTTTTAGATTATAACCAAAACGCCAAAACATTTACTATTGATGCGTTTGATTTTACTACGTTAGAAAAGGTTCAAACGTTATTTTCTACTGCCGATTTTCCTGAAATTAAAGAAATTTCTGATTATTCCATCAATAAAACCGACGATAAAATATTAATTGCAACCAACAGCAATCCTATTTACCGTCATTCGTTTACATCGGTTTATTATCTGTTCGATATCGCTTCAAAATCATTAATTAAAATTAGTGAGAATGCCATTCAGGAACCTTTGTTGAACAAAAACGGATCTAAAATTGCCTACGCTTTTGAAAATAATTTGTATGTTTTTGATGTTGCTTCTAAAAAAACGACGCAGATTACCAAAGACGGAAAGAAAAACGCCATTATAAACGGTATTACCGACTGGGTTTACGAGGAAGAATTTGCTTTTGTACGTGCGTTTGATTGGAATACCGATGGAACAAAACTGGCGTATATTAAGTTTGATGAAAGCGATGTTCCTGTTTTTTCAATGGATATTTATGGCGAAGAATTGTATCCGCAGCAACAGGTTTTCAAATACCCTAAAGCGGGTGAAAACAATTCAAAAGTGAGCTTGCATTTATACGATGTTTCAAAAGCATCAACTCAAAATGTAGCTTTAAATGCTGAAAAAGATTACTACATTCCACGCATAAAATTCACCAATAATGCGAACGTTTTAAGTGTTCAAACACAAAACCGTCATCAAAATCAGTTGAATTTGTTGTTTGTTGATGCTAATTCAGGCAAAACATCAACCATTCTTACCGAAAAAGACAAAGCGTATGTTGATGTCACCGATAATTTAACCTTTTTGAACGACAACAGTTTTATTTGGACAAGCGAAAAAGACGGTTACAATCATATTTATCATTACAATAACGACGGATCGTTAAAAAAACAGGTAACTACCGGAAATTGGGAGGTTACAAACTACTACGGTTACAACAAAAGCAACGAAACCATTTATTATCAATCGGTTGAAAACGGATCTACAAAACGCGATGTGTACAGCATTCAGTTAAATGGATCGAGCAAAAAACAACTTTCAACAGAAAGCGGAACCAACAGCGCAACTTTCAGTCCTGATTTTAAGTATTTCATAAACAATCATTCGTCAAGCACCAAAGCACCTTCGTATTCGCTTGTTGATGCATCGACCGGAAAAAACGTCAAAGAAATTTTAAACAATACCTCATTAGAGGAGAATCTTAAAAAGTTTGATCTGCCTAAAAAAGAATTTACCACTTTTAAAAACGAAGTTGGAAATGATTTAAACGGATACATTATTAAACCTAAAAATTTCGATGCTAAAAAGAAATATCCGGTGTTGTTGTATCAATATTCAGGTCCGGGTTCGCAACAAGTAGCTGATAAATGGAACGATTCTAACGATTACTGGCACATGATGCTATCTCAAAAAGGATACATTATTGTTTGTGTTGATGGTCGCGGAACAGGTTTTAAAGGTGCCGATTTTAAAAAGGTGACTCAAAAAGAATTAGGGAAATTCGAAGTTCAAGATCAAATTTTTGTAGCGAAACAATTGGTAAAAGAATCGTTTATTGATAAAAACCGCATTGGAATCTGGGGTTGGAGTTATGGTGGATTTATGAGTAGCAACGCACTTTTCCAAGGAAACGATGTCTTTAAAACGGCAATTGCAGTTGCACCGGTAACATCGTGGCGTTTTTACGATTCGGTTTACACAGAACGTTTTATGACAACCCCGCAAGAAAATGTATCGGGTTATGATAATAATTCCCCAATTACACATGCCGATAAATTAAAAGGAAACTTTTTACTGATCCATGGTACCGCAGATGATAATGTGCATGTTCAAAATGCGATGGTGTTAATCAACAAGCTGGTTTCATTAAACAAAGATTTTGACTGGTTAATTTATCCCGATAAAAACCACGGAATCTACGGAGGCAAAACCCGTGAACAATTATATACAAAAATGACTAATTACATTTTAGAAAAATTGTAAAAAAAATAATTTACTTTTATAAAATAATTTAAAGTTGACATAACTATGAATCAAATTGAAGAGAGACTTGAACCACACTTAAATAAATTAGGAGCAAGCAACAAAACCGTATTTGGGCATCCGGCCGCATTATTTGTATTATTTTTTACAGAAATGTGGGAACGTTTTAGTTATTACGGTATGCGTGCTTTACTAACCGTTTTTTTAGTATCTGAAATTTCTAAAGGAGGCTGGGGCTGGACAAACGCAGAAGCAATGGGACTTTACGGCTGGTACACCAGTTTGGTTTACGCAACACCACTTATTGGAGGAATGATTGCCGATAAACTAACCGGATTTAAAAAAGCAATTTTAATAGGTGCGTTGTTAATGACTTTAGGTCATGCGTCGATGGCGTTGGAAGGCTTTGATGCAAATTTCTTTTACATTGGTTTAGGTTTAATGATACTTGGTAACGGAATGTTTAAACCAAATATTTCATCAATGGTTGGCCAACTTTACCCAGACACTAGTTCTAAAAAAGACGCAGGTTATACCATTTTTTATATGGGAATTAATGCCGGTGCCTTTTTAGGATCTTTATTATGTGGATACTTAGGAGAAAAAATCGGATGGCATTATGGCTTTGGCTTAGCAGGTGTATTCATGTTCTTTGGAATGTTACAATTTTATTTTGGTCAGAAAATATTTGGGGTTATAGGAAACAATCCTAAAAACGATGTTCCTGAAGTAACTAAATTACAAGATGAGGTTGAAGAAGTTATAGAAGAAGAGCCTATACCTGCAAATGTTGTAAAAGACCGTTTATTTGTAGTAGCAGTTTTAATGATTGCGAGTATCTTTTTCTTTTTAGCTTTTGAACAAGCCGGTGGATCTTTAAGTATTTTTGCAAAAGATTATACACAGCGCGTTTTAGAAGGCAACACAGCAACCACTTTTAAATGGATTGATGCCATACTAACCATATTTCCAATTGCAGTTGTAACCTTTGTTTTGTTTTCCCTTGCCAAAAAAATATTTAAAGAATACCCTTTAACCATCTTTTTTACCTCAATATCGTTTTTATCAATTGCGGTATTAGGTTTATGGAAAGTACAACGAGAATTTACTGCATTAGAAACAGAAGTAACCGTATCGTGGTTTCAAATTTTAAATGCATTCTTTATTGTAATGTTTGCATCGGCCTTTAGTAAAGTTTGGGAAAAATACTGGAATCCATCAGGACCAATAAAATTTGCTTTAGGATTATTTTTAGTCGGATTTAGCTTTGTAGTAGTAGCTTATGGTGCATCAGACATACCACAAGGCGCAGTTGCTGGAGCAGTACGTGTAAGTATGCTTTGGTTGGTGTTAGCTTATTTCTTCCAAACAATGGGCGAATTGTGTTTATCTCCAGTAGGTTTATCTTATGTAAGTAAACTTTCTCCAAAAAAATTAATCGGATTAATCTTTGGTTTCTGGTTCTTGGCATCGGCTATATCAAACAAATTAGCTGGAATGATGGGCGGAATGATCGATAAAATTTCACAAGAATATTCTTTATCAACATTTTTCTTAATTATTGCAATTATGCCAATGGCTGTAGCTTTAATTTTGGTTTTAATGAATCCTATGTTGAAAAAGAAAATGCACGGAATTAATTAAAAAATCATCTAAAAATAAAATTCTACAAAAAGCTGTCTTAAAATGTCAGCTTTTTGTTTTTATATAAATCATTTTATATATTTAAAAAAATAACCAAATCTATGTACAACTATCCATTAAATTTTGTATTTAAAATAGCTACCATTAGTAATGATTTTAGTGCGACCGATGCTTCAGGAAATATACTATTTTATGTACGTGAAAAAATGTTTAAGTTTCGCGACCATGTAAAAGTATATACAAATAGTAATAAAAATCAACTTTTATATGATATCGAATCTAATAAAATAATCGATTTTCAGCAAACTTTTACCATAACGAATCATCAAAAGCAAGTAGTTGGAAAAGTGCGTAAAAAAACATTTAGTTCATTTATAAAAGCTACTTATCAATTACAAGATGCTCAAGGAAATCATATCTATACAATAAAAGAACGAAGTGCAATGGTGCGTTTTATAGATAGTATTTTTGGCGAAATACCTATAATTGGTATGTTGTCGGGTTATGTTTTTAATCCAAAATATGTGGTAACCGATTTGAAAGGAGTTGAATTAGTTGAAATGGTTAAAAAACCATCTTTTTGGGGTAGAAAATTTGAAGTACAAAAACTAAGTAACACTTTTTTTAACGATGAACAAGTAGTTTTAAGTTTAATGTTAATGGTTATTCAGCAACGAGACAGAGGATAATTTACTAAAATATAAATCTTTAAACATTTATTTTTTTGATATTTTTAATACTAAAAATTAAAATAGTAAAGCACATTTTATAATGAACGCAATAGAATACATCAACAAACTAACTACCGGTAAAAAAAACAAAGTGAACAAATTAACGGTGCGCGAGGTTGAAGAAGAAACAAAAAATAATTTTATTGCATTTGTCGATGACGAATTGCATAGCTTTGATGTAAAAATTCAACTTGTAGAAAACCAAATTATCAACGCTTTTTGTGATTGTGAATCAAAAGAAACCTATTGTTTACATAAAACCGCTGTACTATTAAATTTGTTAGATAATGAACCAACAACTACATTAAAATCTCCTCGAAAAAAGAAAACCGTAAAATTTAACGAAGCTCAAGAAATTCTTAAACAATTAGATAGCAACGAAATTAGCAATTGGCTTTCAATGGTTTTATCAAATAACAAAGAAATTGAAATGCAGTTTTTATTACATTTTTCAAAAAAAACATTGTCTTATGAAGTAGCCGATATTGAAAAACTAATTGTGAATAGTTTTACATCTATCATGCTTAAAAGAAAAAAAATCGAACTTAATGAGTTAAAAAAAATTCTAGAACTTTTAAACAAAGTACTTGCTCCGGTTTTTGATTATTTACAAACAGAAATTACCCAACGAAAAAGCTTAACCTTGTTATCAGCACTTGTAGAAGCGTTAATAATACAAGAAGGTAAATACACCGTTCCGGGCACTCGGTATGAAAAATACATTCGTTCGCTTATAGAAAAATTTGCGCTTTTGTTTAATAACGTACAAGACGAAGATGCTTGGAAAAAACAAGTAAAAGCAATCGTTGATGATTTTTTTAATACAGAAATTTTAATTGGAACTTACGCCACAGATCTTCTAGCTTTTACTCATTCATTTGCACCAACAAATCGCAAAAAATTCATTTCGGAATGTATCAAAAAAAATCTTTTGGAATATATTGAAGATGATTTTACACTGCGTTTAGAATTTAATTCTATTTTGTTAGACATTGTTACTGAGAACAACGATTTTGAAGCGGTAAATGAATATTTCACTATTTATCCTTATGAAAATGCCTTCAATATAAAATTTTTGAATGCTTTAAAAAACATCAATCCAGAGCTAACAATTGCGTATTGTTCAAAATGTATTTCAAGCAATAGTAAAATAGATTATAATTTACCGTATCTACTTATTTTAGAGGAAATTTTTACAAGCCAAAACAACCTTAAAAATTTAGCTTTAGTGAAACACGATAAATTTCAAATCGATCCAAATTTTGAAGATTATCAATTTATACAACAACATTTAGATGACAAAGAGTATTTGTCAAAATTTAGAGTTACCACCTTATCTAGATTTAGAAATTTATTTTATAAAGAAGATGTGCATGTAGATATTTATTTTGAAATTTTGCACAACGAGCAGAACTACAAAAAAATGCTAGAAGTTATTGAAAAAGATATGATTCCGTTTCGGGTACTAAACCGTTATTTAGATATTTTATTTAATCTTGATCATATAAGTTTACTGCAAAACATTTTTAATCGATTGATATTTATAGCTATTGAAGAACAACCAAATGAAAATTTTAATGAAACACAAGCTTTTGTAGTTAAGCATTATTCGCAGAATGATATTCAAGTGATTTTAAATGATGCTTGGTTTAAGAAGTATTCTTTTTATCCCAAATATTTAAAATTAGATATTCTTGAAAAATTCAAAGTTTAATTTTAAAAAAATAAAAAAACACCACAACGTTGTATGAGGCTTACGAATATTTTACTTTATTTGTAAGTTTTAAACTTTCTTAAAAATATGTTAGAAAACAAAAAACCTTCATTGTTTAGTACATTAGGCTCTTTTAATAAAAATTTCTGGATTGCCAGTTTCATGGAGCTGTTGGAACGTTGGGCATGGTACGGTATTTACACTCTTTTGGGTCTTTATTTGGTAGGATCTACCGATACGGGTGGTTTAGGATTTGATCACGTTCAAAAAGGAAACATTATGGGAAATATTGTAGGAATACTTTATTTTCTTCCCTTATTTTTTGGTGTTATTGCAGACAGAATCGGCTACAAAGTTTCATTAACAATTGCGTATATCATCATGATTTCCGGCTATTACCTGTTAGGCGAAGTAAATACGTATTGGAGTGTTTATATGGTTTTCTTGTTGGTTGCGGTTGGTGCGGCGTTTTTTAAACCGGTTGCATCGGCAATTGTTGCCCGAAATACCAATGAAACCACAGGAACAATGGGCTTTGGTATTTTTTATATGATGGTTAATATTGGTGGTTTTATTGGTCCGGCAATGTCATCGGGTTTACGAACTACATACGGTTGGAAGATTATTTTTATACAAGCTGCAATCGTAATTGGTATCAATTTAATCATTTTATTACTTTTTTATAAAGAACCAAAAGTCGAAAAACCTAAAAATTCAATAGGTGAAGCCATTAAAGAATCAATCTTAGGAATTTTTGAAGCCTTGAAAGATGTTCGTTTAGGCATTTTATTGTTGTTAATGGTTGGTTTCTGGACTATGTTCAATCAATTATTCAACACGCTTCCAAACTTTATAGAAGACTGGGTAAATTCTGCTGCAATAAGTAATTGGCTAAACGATAATCTGCCTGCATTAGGTGGTTTACTAACACAAGACGGACAAGTAAAACCGGAATGGTTCACAAACATCGATTCGTTGATGATTATTCTTTTCCAGATTACTATTTCGTTTTTTGTGATTAAAATGCGCCATATCAACGCGGTAATTCGTGGAGCTGTTATTGCAACAATTGGTATTGGTTTAACCTTTTACTCGGGCAATCTTTGGTTTACCATTATAGGAACCATGATTTTTGCTATCGGAGAGATGATGTCAAGTCCAACTGTATCATCTTTTATCGCTTTAATCACCCCAAAAGGAAAAGAAGGTTTATACCAAGGAACTTATTTTTTACCGGTAGCGGCAAGTTATTTTGTAACAAGTGTTATTTCAGGAAGTTTATATCAATCATGGTCTGATAAACTATCGTTATTGAAAAAAGAAATGGCTACCCGAAACATTGAAATGCCCGAAGTTGTTACAAAAGAACAATTTATAGAAGAAGGTTCAAAAGCATTAAACATCTCTATTTCAGCCTTTGAAAAACAATTCAACCTAAAAGCCGAAACAATTGATTGGGCTGTTGTATCAAATTCGTTAAAAGATTATGCAACTACAAAAAGTATCGATATATCACAAGTACATTTACCATTTTCTAAAAACGAATACTTTGCATTGGCAGAACAAAAATTAGGAATGGATCACTGGCAAATGGTTGATATGCTTTGGAATACCTACAACCCTAACAAAATTTGGTTTGTTATTGTAGGTATTGGGTTATTTTCAATTATATCATTATCAATTTACGACAGGTTTATCATTAAACCTCTAGAGCGTAAGCAACGAATGGTTTAAATGAAAAGTTCTTGATCTTTAAAAGCAATAAATTAAATAAATTAAGTATCTTTCAAAACTTTTTATAAAAACATTAAAACTAAATCAATGGCAACAGAAACAGCTAATCCTGATTTTTTTAAATCAAATGTTTTAGGACATCCTGCCGGATTATTCGTTCTTTTCTTTACAGAAATGTGGGAGCGCTTCTCGTTTTACGGAATGAGGGTTCTACTTGTTCTATTCTTAACAGCCGCATTAAGTGGCAACAATCCAGGAATGGGTTGGTCTGCAGAGCATGCAGGCGCATTATATTCAACCTACGCAATGCTTTTATATATTACCCCTATTTTTGGTGGTATTATTGCCGATAGATTCATAGGTTATCGTTGGGCAGTTGTTATTGGTTCTATTGTAATGACCATGGGACACGTTATTATGTTTTTCGATTCTGAAATTGCATTGTACTTTGGACTTGGATGTTTAGTAATAGGAACTGGATTCTTTAAACCAAATATGACTTCTATTTTATCTGAAATGTACAAGTCATTCCCAGAAAAAAAAGACGGTGCTTACACAATATTTTACATGGGTGTAAACGCAGGTGCCTTTTTTGGTATGATGCTTTGTGGATATCTTGCAAGAGAAATGGGCTGGCATTATGGTTTTGGATTAGCCGCGGTTTTCATGGGGTTAGGTACTTTGCAGTTTTGGTTGGCTAAACCATTATTCGGAAATATTGGTGATGTACCTAAAAAAGAAGCAAACACAACCAATGTTGTAGATTTAACCAAAAAAGAAGGTGAATCAGACGATGATTATGTTGAAAGAGTAAAAGACGGTAAAAGAAACCATTTTACAACTTTAGATTATATACTAATAGGTTTTACAACAATTGTAGGTTTATTATTTGCGTTTGATGCACCATTATATGTTATTGGCGGTATAGACTTTTTACCAACAGTTGATCTTTCTTCGTTAGGATTTGATACCGTTCGTGGAATGTATTTGTTAGTAATTCTTGGCTTATTTATCTTTATAGGATTAATTATTTCTAGGTTAATTAGATACGAAAAAGTAATTCGCGATAGAATGATCGCTGTTATTATATTCGCATTTTTTACCATTTTCTTTTGGATGAGTTTTGAACAAGCAGCATCATCTTTAGTATTATTTGCACGCGATAGCGTAGACAGATCTTTAGAAGGAACATCGTTAACTATTTTTAATATTGTAAATACTTTATTAACTGTTGTTCCATTATTATTTATTTCTTGGGTTCTTTATCTATTAGCTAAACAAACTTGGAATAAAGCCGCAACTACTAACATAGTGCTAATTATAACCTTTTTAGGTGTTTGGGCAGTTGCTCTTTGGATGTTATACAACGAATTTACTAAAGAAGCATCAGAGATCGATCCTACTTGGTTCTCTATCTTAAACTCATTCTTTATCATTGCATTTGCGTCATCTGTATCAAAAATATGGGATTCTAAATTTAATCCACCAGCAGCTGTAAAATACGGTATGGGATTAATTATTATGGCTATTGGTTTTGGACTATTAGCTTATGGATCGCACGGTATTACAGAAGGCATTAAAGTTTCAATGATTTGGTTAATCCTAGCATACCTTTTCCATACACTTGGTGAATTATGTTTATCACCAGTTGGTTTATCATATGTTTCTAAATTAGTACCTGCGCGTATGATTGCCTTTATGTTTGGTATGTGGTATTTAGCTATTGCTATTGGAAACAAACTAGCAGCATTATTAGGGGGACAAATTGATAATATTACACAACAATATTCATTATCAACCTTCTTCTTAATATTTACAGTTGTACCAATTGCAGCAGGTTTATTAGTAATGATGCTAAATCCGGTTCTTAAAAAATTAATGCATGGTGTTAAATAAGGCATGCTTTTTGAAAATAACAAATCCGATAGTTTTTGCTATCGGATTTTTTTTATATTTACGTAATTAATTTTTAAACAATGAAAAAAAGCATTTTTTTAGTATTATTTACTATGGCTTGTTTTGTTAGCCAAGCACAAGAAATTAAATGGATGAGCATGAAAGATGCACTTACGGCTCAAAAAAAGAATAAAAAACCTATTTTTATTGATGTTTATACCGTTTGGTGTGGACCTTGTAAAATGTTAGATAAAAACACCTTTTCTGACGCAAAGGTTATTGAAGTAATTAACAAAAAATACAACGCCGTAAAATTTAATGCCGAAGGTAACGACGAGTTTCAATTTGGTGGTACATTGTACAAAAATCCAGATTACAATGATGCTCGTAAAAATTCAAGAAACGGAACACATCAGTTTACAAGTTTCTTAAAAGTTCCTGGATACCCTACAATGGCTGTTATAGATTCGGAAGGAAAAATAACAAAAGGAATCGTTGGTTACAACACTCCAGAACAATTATTACCTCAATTATAATTTATCACATAACTTCCCTTAGTACGCATATCGTGGTAAGGGATTTTCCTTTTCTTAAAATATTCTACATACTCATCAACCAAATATTGATAGTTTCCGTTGTGCAGTAAAATCATTTTAGGTTGAACATTTTGCATTAATCGATCTAAATTAATTTTTGGATTTTGGTGTAAAACCACATAATCAAACTGCTGTTTAGGATACACTGCTAAACTGTCAATGATTAACCACTTTTTATCATTCAGAACAAAAGAATTTTGCAACGAATCAATACTTTTAACTTTTGAATTTGTATGGAGTTCGTAATTTTTCAAACTTTGTAATGTAAACTTATTTACTTTGCCAATTTGATGAATTTTTGACCCTACTCTATTAGTAATAACCACATTATTCGCATCGCTCATCACAACAACTTCTTGTTTGTTTTTATTTTCGGTTATATTTTTTAAAGTTATCAATTGAAAAAAAACTACAATCGAAAGAAAAACATAAACCTTATACAGTTCCTTTTTTTGGAAAAACCAAAACAGTGTAAAAATCATTAATAAAGCCAAAACAGTTTGTAAGATTGTGATATGATAATCAATTGTTTTAACTGAATAATAATCAGATAATCTGCTTAAACTATCAAAACAAAAAGTACTAATCCAACTTAAAAACGGAGTGAAAAATGCAAAAACCTTTACTGAAATCAAACTTAAAAGCATCTGTATAAACCAAGCACAAAGCAAAAATGAGGTTATTGGAATGGCAATGATATTTCCAATTAAAAACAATAACGGAATCTGTTTAAAATAATAAATACTTAATGGTAAAACTCCTAATTGCGCAACCAAAGAAACCCCTACAAGCTGACCAAAATAATTTAAAATCCAGTTCTTAAAAGTAAAATAATGTTGAACAACCGGATAACAGAACACAATGGCAAATACCGCAAGATAGCTTAATTGAAAACCAACATCGAACAAATAATTAGGATCAAAAAGTAGAATTAACAGCATACTGCCAACCAAAAGATTAATTGTATGAATTCTTCTTCCTGCGAATGTTCCAATAATCGTCATTAAACACATTAAGGCTGCACGAACTACCGATCCTGAAAAGCCTGCCATTAAACTGAAGATCAACAGGAAAATAATTAAGATTATGGTTATTAGATTTTTTGAAAGTCGTAATTTTCTTAAAACATAAGAAATAGTAGAGAACAATAATACAACGTGCATTCCCGATACTGCAAGTACATGTAAAATTCCGAAATCTTTAAACTGCTGCTGAATTTCATCATTTAAATTGGTTTTAATGCCAAACAGAAGCGCCTGAATAAAACCTTGCGTTTTCTCTGAATATCCTAATTTATAAAATTGTGCGGTAAGATAATCTCTACCACTAACAATTACCGATTGAAAAGATTTTTCTTCGGCAATTTTAAAAGATTGGTTATACGTTGTTATCTGATAATGAATATTCTTTAAACTTAAATATTCGCTGTAGTTAAAATCGTAAAGATTCCGTGGTTCAGGCACTTTCTTAATGGTCCCTACCAACTTATAAACGTTTCCGACTTTAGGAATTGGTTCTTTGTTAGAAAAAGTAACCAAAACTTTAGGCTCTTGTTTTTCTGAAACCAAATCGGCATACATTCGATGAGAATAAGCGTTTGATTTTAATACATCGGTAACTTTTATAGTGAATTCTTTTTCATTTAAATTATCAATAATTACAGGCTTGTTGTTAAAACTGTACGATAGAAATCCAAGCGAAGAAAAAGCAAAGAAGACAGACAGAATCGTTAAAACATTCAACTTGCGGTTAAAACCTTTATTTCGCTGTAAAATATAAAGAAAAAGTAACCCCACAAAAGACAAAAGGGCAATTGAAAGCACAAGCGAATTTGGAAGCTTAAAATAAAAGCCACAAAAAATCCCACTAACATAAGAAAATGTAATGGGATAAATTGGATATTTCATTACCTTATTCATTAAAATAAAGATATGAAAATTTGAATATTAAATAACTAACTATAATACTTGTCTGTCGTAAACGCGGTTTATTTGTACAAACCCTTTACTGTAATACGCTTCTTTTGTTGAATTGATTGAAACACCTTTAGATGTTGCAGAGTGGATAAACTTAATATCGTCTCCATCTACCTCAATTACAATACCTACATGATTAATCACTCTTGAACCACCATTTTTAAAGAAAATCAAATCACCAGGTTTAGCATCTGAAGAAGATACGCGTTCACCACGTGATGCCATTTCTTTAGAAGTTCTTGGCAAATCGATATTAAACTGATTGAATGCGTTTTTTACAAAACCCGAACAATCCATTCCTGTACGAGACATTCCGCCCCATTGGTAACGTATCCCCTGATAATCATTGGCTACATTAAGTAATTGTTCTGTTAAATAGCAATATTTCAACTTTTCGACTTTCTTAGACCCTTTATTGTCTAATTGATCGTCAATTGCATTCATTTGTTTATTAATATTTGCAATTGTAGCCTCTTCTTTTGCTTTCTGTATTTTTGATGTAGTTGTAACAGTAGTCTTTTTTACTTGGGCAGAAACTTCTGTACTTAAACATACAGTAAACAAAGTTACTAACGTTAAAGCTAAATTTTTCATTAATTTAAATATGTTTTGAAATAAGAATTTATAATTTGCTTTGGTATAACACAAATATAGCTTTTTTAATTTTCTTAAACTTCCTAAAAAGGTCTTAAAGTTTTCTTAATTATGTTGATAACTCGCTCACTTGCACCACCGCCACCCAATAATTCACTTAATTCATGGTACTTTGCAAGCATTTTAGATCGATCTAAATTGTTGATAACTTTATCGAATTCTTTTTTTATGGTTGCTGTATTACACTCTTTTTGAATTAATTCGGTAACAATTTGTTCATCCATTATTAAATTTACCAGCGAAATGTACTTTAATTTAATCACTCGTTTAGCAATTTGATACGATATTTCGTTGCCTTTGTAAACCACCACTTGGGGCACATTAAACAGCGCAGTTTCTAACGTTGCCGTGCCCGACGTTACTATAGCAGCGTAGGCATTGTTCAACAGATTATACGTATCATTCAAGATTAACTGAACGTTTTCTTGTTTGATAAACGGTTTATAGAAATCGGCATTTAAACTTGGTGCGCCTGCAATAATGAATTGAAACTGCGGATAGGAATCTACAATTCGAAGCATTTCGGTAAGCAGTTTTGAGATTTCCTGCTTGCGACTTCCTGGCAACAAAGCAATAATTGGTCGATCATCCAGCCCATAAACTTCTTTAAAATCTATTGACTGATTTTTTTTGAACGATTCTATAGCATCCAACAACGGATGTCCAACGTAATGTACCGGATAATTGTGCTTGTTTTCATAAAAATCTTTTTCGAAAGGAAGAATCGTGTACATTTGGTTTACATCGCGCTTTATCGCTTTAATCCTGCCTTCTTTCCAAGCCCAAATTTGTGGCGAAATGTAATAATGCGTATCAAAACCTTCGTTCTTTGCCCATTTGGCAATGCGCATATTAAAACCGGGATAATCAATAAAAATAATTACATCGGGATTAAACGCTTTGATATCCTTTTTACATAAATCGATATTCTTAAAAATGGTTCTAAGGTTTGCCACAACTTCTGCAAAGCCCATAAAAGCCAAATCTTTGTAGTGTTTTACCAATGTACCACCCACCTGCTGCATTAATTCGCCACCCCAAAAACGCACTTCTGCATTGGGTTCTTCCTTAAAAAGCGCTTTCATTAAATTGGCTCCATGTAAATCGCCCGAAGCTTCGCCGGCTATAATGTAATATTTCATTAACTAAAAATAATGTAGAAGGCTATTAGAATAAACGAAAAAATAACTCCGCGTGCACTGAAATAATTTTCGCGATTTAAAAACAAATAAAACAAACCGATATTTGGAATTGATCCTAATGAAAAGGCTTTTGTTGATATATCGGTCATTTTAAAGATTAAACCATCTGTTAGCGGATTCATCTTTGTAAATAAATAAAACACAATGCAGCCGCATACAAACGAAACTGCCAATGCGCATAAAGTTCCTAATAAAAATTTAAAAAAACGGTCCATTACAATTCCCATGTATTAAGTTGTTGTACTGCGTGGTAAGCAGTTAAATCATATTGCACAGGCACTACCGAAATATATCCGTTTGCAAGCGCCCATTCGTCGGTATCTTCACCTTTGTCATGATTTACAAAAGTTCCGGTTAACCAATAATATTTTTTCCCATGCGGATTGGTACGTTCATCGAACTTTTCAACCCACGTAGCTTTTGCCTGTCGGCATATTTTTATTCCTTTGATGCTTTTTTCTGCCAGTTTAGGAAAATTCACATTCAACACAACGCCTTCTGGTAAACCATTTTTAAGAGTTTCAAGGGTAATTTGTTTTACGAATTTTTTAATAGGCTCAAAATCGGCGTTCCAACTGAAATCTGCCAAAGAAAAACCTATTGCCGGAATACCGCTCATACCTGCTTCTACTGCTGCAGACATAGTTCCCGAATAAATCACGTTTGATGCAGAATTGGACCCGTGGTTAATACCCGAAACACAAATATCTGGCTTTGCTTTAATAATCTGATCTATGGCAATTTTTACACAATCTACGGGCGTTCCCGAACAGGCGAATTCCTTAATCTCGTCTTTATCAATATAAACCTGCTCTAAAAACAAGGTGTTGTTCACGGTAATTGCATGCCCCATTGCCGATTGCGGACTATCGGGAGCTACAACAACCACCTGACCAATTTCTTTCATAATACTAATTAAAGTACGAATTCCCGGAGCTGTAATTCCGTCGTCGTTCGTTACTAAAATCAATGGCTTTTTCATAAAAAATCTTTTGTTACCGTAAAAGTAATCATTTTAATTAAAAAAGCCTTTTAAAACACATATTCGCCTAAAAGAGTTAACAAAATTTTATTTATCCTTTAATAGTTTTTATAATAAGAATTTAGTTACTTTAGTTGAAAATTATTTGATGAATGCTATTTGGCAATTTATGAAGAGAAATTATAAAGTACTGATACTAATTGTGGCACTTTCTGCTGCATTATGGAGTTTTGTTCCATTTAAAAAAACGGCTGAACCCGATCCGGAAAAAGAGGCTTTTTTAATGGGCGTATTAAGTTTTGTTTTACAAAACGCACATTACCAACCTGCCGATATTAATGATTCTTTTTCAGAGAAAGTTTATACCAACTATTTAAAAATAATAGATGGCAATAAACGCTATTTACTACAATCGGACATTGACGGTTTGAACAAATACCAAACCTTATTAGATGACGAGTTTAAAGAACAGCGTATTAACTTTTTCAACGAAAGTTATCCATTATTTGAAAATCGTATTCAAGAAGCGAAAACGTATTATAAAGAAATTTTGGCATCGCCTATAGATTTTAGTATTAAAGAATCTATTAATACCGATTACGAAAAACAACCGTGGGTAAAAAATAAAACAGAATTAAAAGAACGCTGGCGTAAACAACTGAAACTAAATGTGCTTTCAGGAATTGAAGATAAACTAAAACTTCAAGAAAATGATTCTTTAAAAAACGAACCTAAAAAAACGTTTGCAGAACTTGAAAAAGAATCGCGTGAAACAACATTAAAATCGTTGAACGAATTTTTTGAATTTTTTGAAGAGATTTCTCGTGACGAATGGTTAACCATTTACATAAACACACTTTTAGAACAATTTGATCCACACACCAACTATCTTGCTCCTGATGATAAGAAGAAATTCGACGAAAGTATGGCGGGTTCTATGGAAGGGATTGGTGCACAGCTTCGTAAAAAAGATCAAAATACCGAAATTACCGAAGTTATTCCAGGCGGACCTGCCATGAAACAAGGTGAATTAGAAAATGGCGACATTATTTTAAAAGTAGGTCAGGGCGAAGAACTACCCGTTGATATTACTGGTATGCGCTTAGATAAAGTGGTTAAAATGATCAAAGGTAAAAAAGGAACCACTGTAAAATTAACCGTTAAAAAAGTAGACGGTAGTGTAAAAGTTATTGCAATTGTACGCGACAAATTTGAAATGGAAGAAACCTTTGCAAAATCGTCGGTAATTGATACACCTGAAGGTAAATTTGGAATTATTCACTTACCAAAATTCTATATCAGTTTTGAAAACCGTGATGGTCGTGATGCCTTTAAAGATGTTGCTAAAGAAGTGGAATATCTAAAAGAACAAAAAGTAGAAGGTATCATTGTAGATTTGCGTAACAACGGCGGTGGATCGTTGCAAACCGTTGTTGATATGGTAGGTTTATTTATACCAAACGGACCTGTAGTTCAAGTTAAAGCAAAATCGGGCGAAAGTGATGTATTGTACGATCGTGACAATAAAACACAATGGAATGGACCTTTGGTTGTTTTAATTAATAATTATTCTGCATCGGCTTCAGAAATTTTTGCTGCGGCTATTCAAGATTACAATCGTGGTTTGGTTTTAGGATCTAAACATTCATACGGAAAAGGAACCGTTCAAAACTTATTAGATTTAAACCGTTTTGGAAATAAGAAAATTGGCGACTTAGGTGCTATGAAATTCACAAGTCAGAAATTTTACCGTATTAACGGTGGATCTACTCAGCTTAAAGGTGTAGAAAGCGACTTGGTTTTACCGGATCGTTTCTTATATGTTGATACCGGCGAGCGCGACAACGAAAATGCAATGGAATGGGATAAAATAGCCAAAGCAAAATACAACGTATTTAACTACAATTTTGCACCTGTTGTAAGCAAAAGTAAAAACCGCGTTGCTGCTAAAAATGAATTTAAATTGATTGATGAAAGTGCGAAATGGGTAAAGTCTCAGCAAGAAGACAATACATTTCCGTTAGAATACAATGAGTATTTGGCAAAATCTAAACAATTAGAAGAGCAATCAAAACGTTTCAACGTTTTAAAAGAATATAAAAACAGTTTGGCATTCACCTCATTACCACACGATGAAGCATTAATTAAAAACGATACCGTGCTGCAAAACAAACGCAAACGCTGGTTTAAAAGCCTAAACAACGATGTTTATGTAGAAGAAGCCGTTAATGTTTTAAAAGATATTAAAACAAGTGAATTTAAAATTGGTTCATCAACAAATTTAGTCAAGTAATATATCAAGTACGTCAGTTCGAGCTTGTCGAGAACTAATTAATTAAAAGCTTCTCGATACACTTCACTGCGTTACGCTACTCGAAGTAACGGTTTAAGTAGATATATAATGGCGTAAGAGTTCTGATAGTCATTTAAAAAATAAAAAAGTGTTTAAAAAATTTGTCTCGGCAAATAAAAAAGCGCTCCAAAAATTCAAAAGAAATTCTTGGGGCGTTTTTTCATTAGTCTTTATCGTAGTTTTAAGTTTATTTGCATTGGGTGCCTATATTATTGCGCCCGATAACACCGTAAATGCGAACAACGGCGATGTTTCCATAAGTACGCAAAAACCGGGCTTTACAGTTAAAACAATAAATATTCCGTTGGGAAATAAAAACAAATCATCGGTTTTTGATTATTTTACCGGCAAAGAAATTAAAGAACAGTTTATTCCCGTTTTATCTTATACTTTTAAAGGCGATACGCTTTATTACAAAGAATTTTCGGTTGATCCATCTACTTCACAAACCAAATACGTACTTACCAACGTATTTCCCGATGCGGATCAAAAATCGATAGAAGAAAACCACATCAAGACAAAAAAATATCTGTTAGGAACCGATAATCAGGGGCGCGATTATTTAAGTCGGTTACTGGTTGGCGCACGCGTTTCGCTGGCAATTGGTTTTATAGCTGTGTTTATTTCATTAATCATTGGCATTACACTTGGTGCACTTGCGGGTTATTTCGGCGGAAAAACCGATGCTTTTATTCTGTGGCTTATTAACGTAATATGGTCTATCCCTACCCTTTTGCTGGTTATTGCAATAACCTTGGCATTAGGAAAAGGATTCTGGCAGGTTTTCATTGCCGTTGGTTTAACCATGTGGGTTGAAGTTGCCCGAGTAGTCCGCGGACAGGTTTTAAGCGTAAAGCAAATGCAGTATGTAACCGCAGCACGCGCTTTAGGTTTTTCGGATCTACGCATTATTTTTAAACACATTATACCCAATATCATGGCTCCGGTTATTGTAATTTCGGCAGCCAATTTTGCATCGGCAATTCTGGTAGAAAGCGGTTTAAGCTTTTTAGGTTTGGGCGCACAAGTACCCGTACCAAGCTGGGGCGGCATGATTAAAGAACACTACAACTACATTATTTTAGGAAAACCACATTTGGCATTAATTCCCGGCTTGGCAATGTGTTTGGTTGTAGTTGCTTTTATGATGATTGGTAACGCATTACGAGATGCGTTGGATGTGAAGGGGTAGATTTTTATTGTCACGGATTGCAAATCCGCGACATCGGGTTTTTTAATCTTTTGAGCAACTTTTTCTATAATGCACTACGGGTTAAACCGGAGTTAAACAACACAAAACGGGTCAGTAGCAACACAAAACGGGTACTACAAAATACAAATCGGCTCGGTAGCAACACAAAACGGGTCGGTAGCAATGCAAATCGGGTCGGTAACAATGCAAATCGGGTCAGAAGCAACACGAATCGGAACAGAAGCAACACAAACCGGGTGCTACAAAATAGAAATCGACTACTACAAAATACAAATCGGGTTCGAAGAAATGCAAATCTACAGGGAATTAACTCTCTGCTACCCCACGAATATCGTGTGGAGTTAAAGAGTATTTGTATAGCGGAATATTAAGTGCAGTAAGTTTTGTATATTTGAGTGTTTAATTAAATTTTAATGATTTTTAAAACGCCCTATTACATATCATTTCAACTTAAACATATATAAAATGAAAAGTATTTTAACCTTATTAGCGAATTTGCAAAATCAGTTTATAAACACCGCCCGAATTGCAATTTTAATTGTCATGGTTTGGATTGGCGGTCTTAAAGCGTTTCAATACGAAGCTGATGGAATTGTTCCTTTTGTAGCTAATAGTCCGTTAATGTCTTTTTTCTATTCAAAGCAAGCTCCTGAATACAAAGAATATAAAAACCCGGAAGGTAAAACGGTTGAAAAAAATATTGCTTGGCACACAGAAAACAACACCTATCTTTTTTCTTACGGATTAGGAACTGTGATTATAATAATAGGTTTACTAACCTTTTTAGGAATATGGAATGCTAAAATAGGATTAATTGGCGGTTTACTAACATTTGGAATGTCATTAGTTACCTTAACTTTTTTAATTACCACACCCGAAGTATATGTTCCGAAATTAGACGGAGATTTTCCTACACCACATTATGGATTTCCGTATTTATCAGGTGCCGGAAGATTAGTGATAAAAGATGTTATTATGATGGCAACCGGACTTATTTGCGCAGCCGATTGTGCTAAGAGAATAGTAGCTATGAAATTTAATCATACTAAAAACATCTTATAAAAATCTACTGAATAACAAACTGTTTTAAATCGTAGCGATCACCTCTAAATATATTTAAATCTACTTTGGTTTCAATGCCGTTTACGGTGCCTTTATCGGTAAACTGCCAAAAATGCCAGTCATTGTTCATTTTTTCGCTGAACAAGCTGTATTTAGCAATCCATATTTTATATTCGGGAAAATATTCTTTTAAATGATGTTGGTAGAAATTGGCACCCGAATAAATAATAGGTTTTACGCCGTAATGCTTTTCTACAATTTGCAGCCAGTTTTTTAAACCTTCGCGCATTTTTTCTTTCGATTGTTCTTTTGAAAGTTCCTCAATATCCAACACCGGAAAAAAATCTCCAGGTTCTAAAGGTGTGTTTTTAATGAAGTTTAGTGCTTGTTGGGTACTGTTTTCATCAGGTCGATAATAATGATAGGCGCCACGAACCAACAAACGACTTTTGGCTTTTTTCCAATTGTACGTAAACTTGGTATCAACCCCATCGATTCCCATGGTAGATCGTAAAAAAACATAATCAACCGCAAATTTTCCATATAACGAATCAATTTCCTTCCAATTAATATCGTACTGATAATGCGATACATCAAACCCAAACAAATGATCGTTGTGCTTGTCTAAAATTTCAATGGCGCGGAAATCGTGAACTGTTACTTCCTTGCTGTCTTCCTTTTTAAAAATTCGTTCATACAAATCGGTCACAAAATAGCCAATTCCATCTCGGTAATGAAAAATTAAAAAAGCAATAATTAATAGCGAATACGCCAAAACATGCCATTTCCATACAGCTGTTTTTTTCTTTTTAGGCGCACGCTTGCGAACATATTTTTTAGGTTTTGGAACTGCCATTTTAGAATTTGCTTAAAGCTTAGATCGGTTAAAACCAAATAATTCGGCACGACTATCGGGTTTCCCAATAATTAAATTGCCAATAACTTGCGCTGCAATCATACTAAAGGTTATACCGTTTCCGCCGTATCCTAAAGCAAAATACATGTTTGGTTTGTTGGGATACGTACCAATATACGGCAAGCCATCTGCTGTAGAACTAAACGTTCCTGCCCAAGACATATCGGTGACAAAAGGAATTTCGGGAAACATTTTTTTGAATTTTTTTTCTAAAACCGCTGCTTTATCTGTTAAAGCTTGATCTCTTTTCAACGGATTATTGTACTCTTCATCTTCACCGCCTACAATAATGCGGTTATCGTTGGTGGTACGCATATACAAATATGGAGTTTTGGTTTCCCAAATTAAAGCACGGTTTTTCCAGAGATATTTTTTATCAACCGGATGCGAAACAATGGCGAAAGTAGAAAGCAAATCCATTACTTTTTTAGGCAGAAACTCACCTGCTTCGTAACCTGCGGCAATTACCACATTTTCGCAAATAATTTTATTGCCGTTTTCGGTTACCAACTCGTAACCCGATTTTGTTTCTTTATAATTGGAAACTAATGTATGTGAGTATAATTCTAATTGATTTTTCTTTAAATAATGATCTAAAATGTAAGTTGCGCCTTTGTAACAATCTAATTGCGCAGAGGTCTTGTTATACAAACCCGCTAAAGCATCAATCCCTAACTGGGTTTTAATTTGTTCTTTGGTAAGATGTTTCACAGGTAAACCAGCATCTTTTCTAGCTTTGAATTCTTTTTCTAAAAGATTTTTTCCTGTTTTATTTGATGCTAAAAGATACGTTGGAACTCGCTCAAAATCTGGATCTTTTTCAATAGCTTTAAATACATTTTCCACATCGGTTATGGATTGTAAACAACATTTATAAGCGTCGATTGCCTTTTTTTCTCCCACTTTTTCGATCAAATCTACCAAAGGAACATCAATTTCATACTGTAACTGTGCGGTTGATGCTGCGGTGCTGCCTGTGCCAATTGTTCTTTTATCAATTAAAATGCATTTTACACCTAAACTACATAAAGTATGTGCTACTAATGCACCGGTAATGCCGGAACCTATTATTACAGTGTGGGTTTTTATATTTTTTTTTAACGGATTGTAATAATTGTACAAAGGATTTAATACAATCCAAAAGGGCATACCAGAATGTAGATCCATAAATAATATTTTAGTTAGATAAATCTACCTAAAAATTATGTGAAAACAACGTGAGTGACGCTCTTTTACAAAATATATTTTTCCTTGTGCCTGATAGTCTTTCAGAACTTTTTCTAATTTCTGTTCTAATTTAGTATTTACTTGTTTTTTATGATTAAAACGGATGTAAGAAATATCTACGGCACCACCAAAACAATGTGAACTATCGTTAGAAGATGCGTTAGAATTTACACGGCGTAAACGTTTTTGATCGGCTTCGGTTCTGGTTAACGATGTTACCACAAAGAAATTTTGCCCCGCTGTTTTTACAAAATCGCGCGCAATGGCATTTAAAACGGTGCGTCCTTTTGGCACCAAATATGCATGGCTATGTGTTAACTTATCAACCCGATAGCCGTATCCGCGTTGTTTTATAGATACTAGTTTTCCTTGTTTTACTAATTTATTTAAATGCGTTTTATCTTTAACCAATCCCACATTATGGCTCATGGCGGCATTTAAATGAGTGGTATATTCTTTAGATGGTTTTGTTTGTGCAAAAAACGTAAAGGGTATTAATAATAATACTAAGGCAAAAATAATACGGGTCATTAAATTTTCTTTTAGCACAAAAATAGTATTATTAATACGTAACGACAAAATTAAGCGCTAGGTAATCTGGAAAAAATCTAACTAATGACTTTGTATTGAAAAACAGTAAGTAGAAACTGTTTTCGTCTATCGGTTGGTAAGTTTTCTATTGATTTTAGCACAATGTTTCTACAACTAATTGCTAAATCGGTATGAAAAATCAGTAAATAATACAGGTTAAAATGAATTTCGTTAATTGACAAACTTGATAAATACTTGAACAAAAACTCTTCGATAATGTCGTTTTTATCTTCGCCATTATCAATTTCCATATTGTATCCTAAAAATTTAAAAATGGTATTTACATGAAAAACATATTCGTCGATTACATTTTCGCTAAAGGCAATTTCTTTTTCGTAGGCAAACAAATCGCTTAACTGTAGGTTTTTTATGGTGTGATGCTCTTCTTTAAAATCTACAATACTTACAAATACATTAGAAACTTGGTATTTTAATTTAATGGCATCGCCCGGATTTACAGGTTCGATATATTCACCATTATATTTAATCTTCTTTTGAGAATTATTTTCCAGTTTAAACTTCTTTAAACTATCGATCAAATAAATAAAATAAGGCTCTAATGACTGGCGAATGTTTATTTTAACCTGCAGTTGTAAAATTTCGCTTTGTCTTTTATTAAATTCATACTGAATATAAAATGCCATAAAGGTAAAAATTACACCGCATGTTCCAATAATTGGTGCTGTGGTTCCGCCAATAGCATCGCCTAATTCATTTTTTCCAGTTAAATCTATAATCCAACTTTTATGCGTAAACAAATAAGCTAAAAACGGCACCATAACCACCATGATAAGTGCCATAACCAAACCCATAAAAACCACACTTTTTTTCATTCTTAAATTTTTGTTTTAAAGATAACTATATTTCCTTCTAAATTTATTTGCTTGTTATTACCAAACATAAATTTTAAGATCAATCTATATACTTTCTTCAACTAACTCACTTGTGACAGGATTTTGTTTAAATGTTTGATTTTGAACACTAAAAGCACTTTTGTTTTTATTCAACTGCTCTAAATAGGCAAACATTTGCTTTAATTCTAAAACATAGTCCGCTTCTGGTTCCCAAAGATCGGGTTGTTGCGTTTTTCCATATTCTGCAATTAACATGGCATCTTTTTTATCCGTTTTGGCTCTACTCATTCGCATTTGTGAAAACCTTCTGATTACTAGTGGGTTTATAACACTTACGGCAATTCCTCTATCACTCAGAAAAGTAGCTAACTTCAGATAATAAACACCACTGGCTTCCATTACACAAATATCTTCTGATGTGTTTAAAAGTGTTAAAAACAAATTAAACCCTTCTTCGTTATTACTGAATTTATAATACCTATACTTGCTATCTTGATTATAAATAGCTACATCAAAAGTTAATTTTGAAATATCAATTCCAACATAATGATTACTTTTTTTCATACATTTGATTTTAGACAAATTAAAGTAAACGGAAGAAATCTGCTTTAGACTTATCAATCCTAAATACGGTCTTTATGACCAATGACAAAATTTAGCTTTTATCTTTCTCTTTCTTCTGTTGAAATAAATTTATTAAATATTCAAAGAACTTCCTCTTGCAAACATAGGATGACAAAAAATGAATGTTATAAATATAATAAAAAAGGTGTTAAAAGCCTACGCTTTCAACACCTTTTAATTGTTAATGGTTATTTTTTAATTAATTTTTGCTGTGCAATGTTTACACCATCTGCTTGCAGGGTTACTATATAGATAAACACTTTTTGTTGCGCACACGTCCTTGATGGTTGAACATCACGCCTGTTACCCACACCACCGGACCTCACTTCACATTAAAAATTTTGATTTCAAAAAAACAGCTTTTATATCAATTTATAAAAAGATTAAGACGAAAGTTTTTATCCTTATGAATCAAAAACACTAAAAAACCTCAGTGCATTATCCTTTTATATGTAATAAACTGAAAAACAACAGTTGTTTTTTTTTACCGCATAGATTCTGTATTTATCGTAGAACAAATTTCAGGTTACATCGTTTTTGTTGTCTGTAAGCTGTTAATAAATCCGTAAATAACTATGTTTTCTGTTGTGGTTTAAAAAATATATAAATTCTGTGCATTAGTGAATGTTTTATAATGTGCTACGGGTTTAAAATACTATTTACAGATCAAGTTATATGTTTAAAGATTGTATTGCACCATCAAGAATAGTGGTCTGCACAATCATATACCCTTCAAAAAATGAAAAATAATTAGGATTCCCTAAGTAATATTTCGTTATCCCTAACTTTTAGTCATTTGAATTTCAGAATTTTACAAAACAAACCCAAATCATTGTATCATGTGTAAAATTCCATCCCCTTCCAGACCAGTCGAACGATGCTTCTGCACTATGTTGCTTAAGACTAAAATTGAGTGCATAAATAATTCCGTTACGACACCTTTCAATTTCTATAAGACACTATTAAATGCTCCTTATTTTTAATATTCACCATACTAAATAAATTATTATGAAAGACTCTATACAAACCTCACACAAAAGCAAAAAGCACGAGAATGCGTATGCCGTTTATCAAAAGAAAGATTCCGTATTATACATCACCTTTAAAAAACAGACGGTACTTACCCATGACGCGGCTGAGAAGATAGTAAAAGACCGAATGAATTTCCAAGCATACGCAAGGTACAGCGTTGTATGTGATGTTAGCGGACTTACAGCCATAACCTACGACGCTCGTGAATACCTCTCCACCGACGGATCCAATATGCTAACCGCCGTAGCATTAGTTAGTAACAACCCTACAATCTATGCCATGGGTCGCTGTTATCTTTTTTACAACCGTCCAACAGTACCCACCCGAATTTTCAAAAATCAGCAAGAAGCAGAAAAATACATCAACCAAATAACAAAGACGCCATGATACATATTGAAATTAAAAAAAAGCGCTGGGACAACCTTATGCAGAGTTTACTGGAATTAGGTTACGGACGTGTAGATCAGCAATTGGAGATCACCGGGAACAATGATGAATTTGAAACTATAGAAGTTCTTTTCAACATGATGTGCGAAGAACTGAAACACCGCCTGCTGCATCTTTCCTTTACCAAACCTGCAGCATTCCAACGGTATTTAAACCATTTCATCATTATTACAGATAAGAACTTCAAGATCAAAAATATGTGCGAACATTTTGTTACTAAGTATCAATTGGACGTGAACCAACTTAAAGACAGCCCTTTTTTAGACCTGATTGAAAAAGAGACCGCTAACCAAATCACAGCAGCACACAGTTCGACAAATGAAGAATCTGAGAAGGTACACCGACTGACCCTTTTTAACGATACCTTTTCATTAAGTATAAAAAAAATGGAGGCCGACATACTCATACTTAACCTGTACCAACTACACATGGATATTAAAGATATCCAAGTTCCTTATGAAAAAAGAACCAGACAGAAAGCAAAGCTTACGCAACGAAAGCGCAACGAAGATCTGTTAGAGCAATTTAAAGAAGACCTTTCCAAATATCCCTTAAGTAAAAAACTGGATCTGGATGAACTATACCAAAAGTACCCTACCAACAAAAGCATGCTGAAAAAATTATTTAAACAGCAGTACCAGTGTGGAGCTTACGAATTCCATCTGTCGTTACGGATGAACTATGCGTACGACCAGATCGCGCACACCGAAGTCCCGTTTAAAGAGATCGCACTGGATGTAGGTTACGCCAACTATCAGGCCTTTGTAAAATACTTTAAAAAGTATTACAATATTCTGCCAACAGACCTGCGCAATAACGGACAACGTTTAAAAAAGTCTGAAGCAGAAGAAGGTTAAATCATTCATTTTAAATTAAAAAAACATCCAAACAGACACCATATCTATTTTACAAGATACTTTTTAATCTATTGAATTACAGAATTTTACCATACACCAAACAACAAAGATTATGCGTAATATTCTATCAATCAGTAAACAGACAGTTATCTACTTCTTCATTATACTATTTGTATACGCAGCAGTAAGCAAGTTGGCCGATTTTGAAAACTTCCAAGTTCAGGTGGCACAGTCGCCTTTACTTAGTGCTTTTGCAACTTTTATTGCGTATGCCACCGTTATCGGTGAACTGGTTATAGCCCTGATGCTCTGCTTTACCAAAAGCAGACTGTTGGGGCTATATCTTTTTCTGGGAATGATGAGTGCCTTTACCGTATATATTTACCTGATATTAAACTACAGTCCGTTCGTTCCCTGTTCATGTGGTGGGGTTTTAGAGAAAATGGGGTGGCGGGAACATTTGTGGTTTAATGGGGTTGTTTGTTTAGGTACGGTTTTCATAATAATGACGGAGAATGAAACCATTTCTTCTTCTTTTGTGACCAAAAGAAGCAAAAGTCTTTTTTCTTTAATCTTGCCGCGGTCTTAAATCGGTTAAATAGCGTTTTACAAGCTACCTAATCGCGGTTCGACAGGCTCACCGACCAACCGATTAGTTTTCGCTTGTTTCAACGATTTAACGTTCGATTTAATCCCAATGGCGCTCTGATTCAGGTTCCTTATATATTCCGTTTTGTTTGAAAGATATTACCTGAAAGATCTTAATGGTATTCATGAATCTTCAATTTCGCTTCGCCTCAAATGCAAACAATAGTGCAGCATTCATGAGAACAAAAACAAATATAAACGCTCGAATAAACAAGCATTTTGTTTTTAACGTATAAAAACCATCGGCGCTTAACGCTTTTTTTATAATGTCAGTTTTTCAGATTGTAGTTTAATTTAAAATTCGGTTTTGCTTGAAGAGATAAAAAGAGAATTGGGGATGGATTATAATAAAGCACATTTACGATAGAACTTATAACCTAAAAACTATAACCATAAACTATAAAATCATGAAGAAAAAAATATTTTATATCGTATTAACCATGATCATCAGCAGTGCGGTGGTGGTTGCATTGTTTGTGAGTTCGGAGCATATCATGAAAAGAGAAAATCCGTTTACAAGAAGATTCCTACCGCATCCGTTAAGTCCATTAAAAAGAATTGAATTACCCTATAATTCCTACTATATTGCAGGCGTATTTGAAGATAAAATATATTTAGGAAATACCACAGCTCCCCTACATGGGTTAGTTATTAACTTCAAACCAGAAATCATTGATACTCTAACTCTAAATTTCAGTAATTTTCATGATTATTCCTTCTCCTCAATTAAATGGGATCTTGTAAAAGACACACTTCTTTTAAATGACCATACTGTTAGTACCTTTCTAAAAAGTACTGTTAGCGACCCAAACCTACAGCTATGGCAGAAAACAGACACAATAGCCTACTCCCAAGCAATTCCATTTTCAAGTAACAAGTACCTACTGCGTACCTATAACAATAAAAGAAATAATGTAAACCTGAGTATTCTAAATTTTGACAGAGGGTTAATGAAAATGGAAGGTATACTTGATGAGGAGAACCAACCAAGAGATTTGTTTTCAAATGACGGAATCTTACTATACAATCATGAATTAAAAAAGACAATTTACGTATTCTACTATAAAAATAAAAGTTTTGTTTTTGATAACAACTTACAAAACAAACAAATAATCCGAACAATAGACACTATTTCAAAGCCTAATTTCGATGTAATTTATCTTGCAAAAACGCAACAGTTAAAGATGTCTGAAAACAGTATAATGGTAAACAAGTTAGCCGCTACTTCCGGAAAATATCTTTATATCGCCAGTGACCGTCTTGGACGAAATGAAAATAAAGCCATGTACCGTCAAGCCACAATCATTGATGTTTATAACCTTTTAACAGGCACTTATGAAAGTAGCTTTTACTTTTATCATTATAAAAACAAACCAATTAAACAACTCTACATTACAAACAGATACGCTGTAGGTGTTGGAAGTAATTTTCTGGCAATAGGGCATTTTAGAGATTCAATTTTCGATTAAAATATTATTGCGCAATAATCAGGACTAAGCCGAAAACCTGTAAAAACGAGTAGGCATCAACAAAAATTTAATTAAATGAAAAATTTCAAACAAAGTCTGATACCATTGGGAGTAATGGTATTGGGCGCAGTGGCAGCTTTCGCTTCGCAGAGCGGTCCAGAGAGTAAATTTGTACCTGAGTACGGATACGCTACAATTAATCCCAGTATGCCTTGTGCTGAAAGGGTTGAATGTGACGACACAGGCAGTGTTTTATGTACCGTTCTTATAGGAACGAATTCACATACTGCCTACGGCAAGGAAAATCCTAATGATTCTTGGTGTAAAAAAGAACTATTTGTCAAACAAGTTAATTAAATTAAGAAAGAGGCTATTGAGCCTCTTTCACTTTTTAAGATATTACTAAATTATTTTAATTTGTCCTCAAAAAAAACAATAATTCGTTCTGTGAGATCTTTTTTATTCTCCGATTTAGTTAAAAAATGACGTTCATCTTTGTAAATCAAAAGTTCGGCCTCCTTTTTCTGCCTCCATAAACCCAAATACATTTTTATACTGTGTTCCTTTCTAATCCTATAATCATTTTCGCCTGTCCAAAGAAGCATAGGTGTTTCAATATTACCAACATATTGTAATGGATTCATTAAATTGAATTTGTCATTAAAAAAAGGAGCCTGCGTTTTAAACTGTACATTCTCTACTGTAAACATTCCTAAACTCCCTTTATCCTTGTCGGCAAAATACAGATCGTAAAGATCTGATACACCCGCACCCGCAACAGCTGCTTTAAATCGATGTGTCTGTCCTACCAAATACATCACTTCATAACCACCAAAAGAATGACCTATCATACCGAGTTTTTCTTTATTTATACTTGGAACTTTTTCAATAATATGATCTAAAATTTCGTTAGTATCCTTCAATAAAAATTTCGTCACTTCGTTTTCAGCGTAACGCATATCCATATAAAGAACAAACAAACCTTTTTGTGACAGCAATGTACTATTGAATCCATCTAAATTGTTATAAGTAGGCGACCTGTAAAACATACCGTAAGGTGACGTTTTTTCATAATAATATACAATCAAAGGATACTGCTTATCAGGCTGCCAAAAAGCTGGGTAAATTAAGGTAGCATTGGTATTTACTCCGTCGCTCAATGATATGTTGAATAGTTCTGACTTCCCCCATTCGTACTTTTTGTAGTGTTCGTTGGTTTGTTTTAATCTTGTTTCAGCTGTCGACTTTCCGGTGACCACAAATTGTGGAGGGATTAAATGGTTCTCCCTCTTTATAAGATACCTTCCTTGTTTTAGCGGAACCACCCCGAGTATCCTAAAAGGTTCCGCGGGCAAAAGCTCTTTCAGATCATGGTGTTCGTTCATAAAAAAAAGAGCCGTTTCATGTGTCTTATTGTTCCTTGCCTTTATTAGCAGTTGTTCCGTATTTACTATGTGGGTGCTAAAAAATGTATCACGAAACTGATTGTCTTTCAGACTTGTGTCTCCGGAAAATCTGTACGATACGTTTTTAGGTTCGCCATCTGTACATTTTACTACGGAGTTACCATCCAAATCTAACTTCCATATATCAAATGCGTCATAAACCAACATAGTTTTGGTATCGGCAGAAAAGCCTAAGATCCCGTAGTGGTCTGTATCGGACAGATAACTTTTTGCACGATCACTAAAGTGCCATTGTAAATTTTCTGTAAGACATTTCTTTTCATCAGTTATTAAATGATAGGACCACCAATGTCCATTTTTGTAATAAGTGACATATGGTTTATTTTGATGTATAAGAAAGTTCTTATTGAGTTTTACAATTTCCTTTTCAATAAGAATGGGTTCCTTACCATTTTTTAGTAAGTAAAAATCTGCCCTGTCCATACCTTTGAAGTCTCGGGGGTCATAGTTTCGGGTTGAATATCCGATAAAATACCCCTCTATTGAAGAAACCAAGACATCTGTCATGTCTTCTCGGTTTAAAGTTGTAAGACTATCTGTCTCAAAATTCCAATAATTATACAGATATAAAGAAGGCTTGGGTCTACTGGTTAAAGAATTACGTATTTCCACTCCACTACCAACTTCGGGTTCGTCTACTTTGACTTCATTATTTTTAGAATAGAAATACAGATGCCTTTTTATGCCATCCAAAAAGCACCAACTTCCCGAACTGTAAAACCCGGGGGGTCGGGTTGACATCTTTTTTACCTTCCAGCCGTTATCATCATAAGCAACCTGAATATCGGTTTTTCCCGAATTCATCACATATGTTCCCATTAGGCTTTTAGAATCTTCACTTAACCTAATATCCTCAAGTAAAGGATTTAGACCTTTTAATGGGGTTTTTGTATTTGATTTAAAATCCCAGATATACCATCGTACTTCGCTTTCTTGGTTTTTTTTCAACAATGCCCATGTTTTCTGATTATGTACGGCGACAATTACTTCGTCTTTAAAAAATGTCTGTTTTAATGTGTAGGGATTCATCAGTGCAACGGATTCCTTATACTGTAAAAGCAGCTGGCCTTTGTCAGACAACCAGTAATACGAAAGGATCTTAGGCAGTACAGACACTTTACCCGATTTTAAGTTTTTAAGCAAGCCTTCCTTTTCTTTCTGTATAAAAAGGAAGCGGCTGTCGTCCGAAAAATCGAACTGTTCAACTTCTTCTATACGCTCTTCCTTATTTTTATCCAAATCATCGAGGTAAATGACCGAAGCATTATCCGACCTAACATGAGCAAGCCACTTTCCGTCTCCTGAAGCTTTAACCTGCCTGATTTCATACCATAAGTCATAATGTTCGGGACGTATACTGTCTTTCATCTGGGCTTTTGCGTGCAGTGCTACCAAAAAGAAGCATGCGATGGCAACTATAGTTTTAATAACCTTCATTTTGCGGTAATAAATTAGGGTTCAACAATAATTCTGCCTGCGGTATGGGTAAAAGATCATAATGCTTGTGCCATATAGGCTTGTTTTTAATCATTTCAGCAGACAGTTTTCCCGTACGCTTCAAATCAAAAAAACGAAAACCAAGTTCACAGAAAAACTCAAAGCGCCTCTCTTCCAATAAAGAATCTTCCCAGTTTTCGGGAATGGCAGTGTAAGGAGACATACCGTATCTCATTCTTAATAAATTCCAATCTGCAAGCGCAAGATCCATCCTGCCGGTATTCAGGTAAGCTTCCATTCTGTTGTAGTAGGCTTCCTCTAAACGAAAGACAACCGAGTATTCTTTAGACGAGGCAGTATTCTGTCTTTCCTTATACTTAAATGCGTGAAAAAAGGTATTTGTCTGATTGTCTTCCACTGATTTAATCCAATGTTCCTTACGCAGATCTGACGGGTCAAAAGCATTTACCAGCTGTTCGGTAAGGGAAATACTTGGAGGTGGCGCCGTATTAAAGATAAAGTATCGTCCTTCATGCGTATTATTACCTTCAACTGGTGTTTTAAGATGCCATACCGTACCTGTACTCTCCTTTAAGAATACCTTATCCAGATCTTCTTCCAGCTTATACTTCCCGTTTAAAATAAGCTGATCGCTGTATTCTATCACCTGCTCCCAATTTTTCAGACACAGATGAACGCGGCCTAGTAAGGCTGCAGTAACATCATTATTTATCTTTGTACGGCCTGCCCCTACCGGCTGTGCTTCCAGCAGAACAGCCGCCGACTGTAAATCTGCAACAACATTCTGATACACGGCAGCCTGCGGTGTTCTTTTCACCGTACTGTTTACCTTATGATCTGTTGTTATTATGTAAGGTATGTCACCAAAAAGCTGCGCCATATAAAAATAGACCATGCTGCGCACTACCAACGCTTCGCCTTTGATTCGTTGTTTAGTTTCATCGGGAACGTTATCCGACTTATCTAATCCTTCCACTATTTTATTAGTGTTATACACCAATGTATAGGAATTGTTCCAAATTTGTGAAAGTATATTATTAGCAGGCGAGACGGTATTTGTGTAAAAACTCTGGTCTGTTCCATTGTTAATTCTCCAATTCTGCAGTTCGTCCGTATAAAGTCCCATAAGTGCACCCATACCCGTTCCTGTCCCAGTAACAAGAACCTGATCTCTTAAGCCTATATAGGTTTCCTGTAATGCTGCTTCAGCCGTTTGAGCGTCGTTAAACACCTGGCTTCCGGTTATCTGCGTATCAGGCACATCGGCCTCAATAAAATCTTCACAGCCCGCTATAATAAACAGTATCACCAATACCATTATCTTAAAATTACCTATCGTTTTCATGATTTTCTTTTTTTTAGGTTAGTATGAAAATGTCGCACCTAAGCTCCACACTTTTAGCGGAGGTACCGAAACATTGCTCTGACTCTCGGGATCAAGTCCCCTGTATTTTGTTATTGTAAGTACATTCTGTCCTGAAATATAGATGTTCCCCTTTAGCCCTGAAGCTTTAAAAGCAGGAAGACTGTAGTTCAATACTATATTTTTAAGGCGTATAAACGACGCGTCTGAATACGCAGCCTGACTCTGCATATAAAGGTTGTAATTTTGAAAAGCCTGGGCATCAACTCCTGTAGAAGGTTTTTGGATCGGACTTTGGTCATAACCTTGAGGCTGATTAATCATCATTCCCGGCATTCCCCATCCCATCTGATAGTTTGGTGCTGTTTGCTTTACTGCCTGAAAAAGGACGCTTAACGACCAGTTCTTATACGATATATCCTGACCAAAACCTGCAAAATACTTAGGTGCCGTCTGTACAATCAGCTGCATATCTTCATTAGCCGTAATTTTACCATCACCGTTAAAATCTTTAAAGGTATACATACCCGTTTCTTCATCAACACCTGTGAATTCATAAGCATATTTCATTGATGTGGGATAATTTACTGCGTAGGTGTACTTATAGGTAGATTCCTTTAATCCGGGAAAATCAATCAGCTTATTTTCATTAAAGCTAATGTTTCCAAACACACTCCAATTCCAGTTGGTTGTTGTTAAAAGTTTCGCATTCATTTCAAATTCCCATCCACTGTTTCGCACAGTTGCAGGAAGATTTGCCTGAATACTGTTAAACCCTGTTGTTCCCGGCAGGGGAATTCCAACCAATTGGTCAGAAGATTTATTTTGATAATATGCAGCCGATGCATTAAACCTGTTACGGAAAAGTGCAAATTCCAAAGCAACTTCTTTTTTTATATTTGTTTCCCAGCTAAAATCGGGATTATAAAGCCTCAACGGTCTAAGTCCGCCTACCTCGTATATTCCTCCCGAATAACCGTATGTATCCATGTATTGATAATCACCTATACGGTCGTTACCAGCAGAACCATAACTCGCCCGCAGCTTACCAAAGCTCAGCCATGAACTTTCTTCAAACAATTTTTCGCGACTGAAGAGCCATGCACCGGCAACCGCTCCAAAATTCGCCCAACGCCTGTTAGGTCCAAAACGACTGGATCCGTCGCGTCGCGCTGTGAGGTTGACAATATACTTGTCATTGTACTGATAATTCAGACGTGAAAACAATGCCTGATATGCATATTTGTTATTTAAACTACTAACAATCTGAAGTGTTTTAGCTGCCGCAAGGTTGGTGATCTGGCTATTGGAACTAAAATCAGATGCCCGCCAGACATACTGTTTTTTTTCATGTTTTAAGAAAGTACTCCCTGCCAATACGCTTATCTTATGTTTTTTCCATGTTTTATCAAAATGAAGCTGTGGTTCGATATTCCAATTATTACCGGAACTGCTGTTACGCATACTATTGGAATATGTACTTGTAAGCCCCCATGACGGATCATGTATGGTATGAGGTGAAAGCCTTTGCTCTTCGCCTACCATTTCGTTATAGCCCGCCTGTAATTTAAATACTAGCCCTTTAGTAATACTACCATCAATATTCCATGCAGTAAGCCATTGCGTACTTTTAGACCTGTACGTTTCATTTATCCATCGAAGCGGATTATCCCACGTACTCTTTTCCCAATTCAGATTACCTTCGTCATCATAAAGAGAAGGCGCATTTGGAGCCAGTGTAAGAGCATCACGAGTGAGATCGGTTCCCAGAAGGCTGTTATTGCTTTCCCCCCTAACAAACTGCGTCTGTATCTTCCATTTTTCACCAGGTGTTGTGTGCGCAAACTGCGCCAGTAAATTGTTTCTTTTATTGCCATACTCACCTGGAAATACCGTACCGTCTTTTGCAATGCTTCCCATAATCATGAACTGGCTGTTTTTGCTACCACCCCTTACATTTGCCGAAACCTGTTGGGTTACTGCTTTACCACCGATCAGTTCTTTCTGCCAATCGGTGTATCGTTCCGGGTCCCAGTTACCATTTACATCATGCGCCGCAGCGGGATATTCGGTAATTCCGTCATTGGCATAAGCACGTTTCCGCAATTCCAGATAATCTGCCGTTTCAAGCATTTTCATAAATTTAGGAACCACACCAATTGCAGTATGGCTTTGCAATGTAAAAACAGTTGCTTGTTCCACTCCTTTCTTTGTTGTAATCAGCACAACCCCATTAGCACCGCGCGAACCATAGATCGCCGTAGCATCGGCATCTTTCAGCACCTCGATGCTTTCAATATTATTTGGATTAATAAGTTGTAACGGATTGTTTTCGGTTGATTTCAAACTTCCTGCAGAAAGGTAAGAATGACTTGTACTCTCACTCAGGTACGGCACACCATCAACGATATACAGGGGCGCATTTCCCTCGGTTCGTAAACTGTTGCGCCCCCTGATCTGTATATCGAAGCCGCCGCCGGGGGTACCGCTGCTCTGCGTAATGTTCACCCCTGCCATACGTCCCTGCATTGCGGCCAGCGGGTTGGCAACTGGTTGTTGGCCAATTTCCTTTGCGGTGATCTTTGAAATGCTTCCCGTACGTTCTTTGTCTTTCACGCTGTAATAACCTGCGTTTATGACTACCTCATCTAGCAGGTCATCGTCGGTCTGCAAGGTTACGTTAAGTACAGGGCCTGCCGGTTTAACCGTTTGCGTTTTGTAACCAAGGTATTCAAAGGTTACGGGAAGACTGTTGCTGACTTGAAGTGTGTAGTATCCTGTTTCACTGGTCTGGGTACCATTATCAGTGTCTTTCTGCCACACGGTTACGCCTTCCATCGGGGTACCGTCGGCACTTTTTACCACGCCGCTCAAAACGGTTGTTTGTTGCGCGTGTAGTTTGTTGCTGTTAAAAAAAAGTAATAAGAGCAACACCCACATAAGGGGTACAGCAAGTGCTGCAAAAGTAAATTTTTTCATACTTTTGTGGTGTTAGTTAGTAATTAATTGACTTGATCCCTTCTGCGAAGCGCCAACTTGTGTTAGAGGGGATTTTTTTTGGATTTTATCCGATTTTGTTTTGGTATTTTATCATGTTTCTGTTTTTACAGTTAAACATTCGGTTTTATTATTTCTATTGTTCATTTTTGTCTTGACACAAAAACGAACCAAAAAGGTCAAGACTCTATTTTTTAGACGGTCAAAATATGTTTCATTTCCTAAAAGAAATAAACTCGAACTCCGTTCTCAAACAGCATTTCTTTTCACGGAAACTTCAACATTTTCGACACTCGTCGAAAAACTAATGTCAGTTCTTAGATTCTCGTGATTAGACCAGCAAACTCTCTATCAAAATCCAATAGTTAATGCGCGATGTCATGCTGCACTTCCGCTAAAGCGAGACAAGCAATCAGCATCTCATCCAGTTTTTTACCTATCGATTTTCACTTTCAGCTTCGGAATTTAATAAAGCCAAAGCTTAAATGGGGCTTTTCCATATAGCCCAAAAAAAAGCTTTGGGTTTATGGTCTTGTTCTGGTTTTTTCAGAGCTTCGGCACATAACTTTTTCCGATTTTAACTACTAAATAAACTAACAAACTTTAAATTAATATTCAATTATGATGGTTTGGATGTGGTTATGTGCTTGGCTCTGACCTTAGCAAACTACTTTTTTGTATTATGATTTGTTTTTAGTTGTAAGGTTTTATCTTTTTTATTTTTTGTTGTTATCTTGAACGGTATGAAATGGAGTGAAAGATCTCTTTCGGTTTTCAACCACCATTGTTTGTAAATCACCCGTTCCGTTTTTCTGTACTTTTTAGAGACAAAAAGTACCAAAAGTCTTTTGTTGCGGCGATCTTTTAATCGGTCGATTCTCAATTCTAAAGCTACCTAATCGAAAAGTATTCATTCTTTGCTATTTTATAATAATGTATTCATGAACCTTCGGTTTCGCTATACTCCCCGATTAGTTTACGCTTTATTCATTGGTTCGACGCTCGATCAAAACCTCATACCGCTTAGTTTATACTCCTATTCTATTTTCAATCAAAATCCTATTGTTGAACATTTGGGATTTTAAAGCGACATTAATTTTTCAGCGAGTGTCAACTCTTTGAAGAAACAATCGTTCACGGCTTCCAAAATATACAATAACAAACTAGACGTAAAAGGCATAGATCAAATACGACCGAAGGGAGCGAAATCGCAGATTCATGAATACCATATCATTAAATAAGCGATAATGAATAATATTTGATTGCCTTTTTGAAAAGTTTGTTGACCGTTGAAAAAATAGAGTCTTGATTTTTTGTAACTTTATCTCTACTTTATTATTTTCAAATTAATGAATCGATGAATCTTCGATTTGTATCAAGACAAAAGTTAGGTAAAGAGTTTTAAAAACTAATTTTCTTCAATTTGTGAATCTGGTTTCAATGAACTCAATCTCAAAGAACAAATTGTATTTAATCTTGTAAAAAAGCATTTTTGCAAACGGTGTTTTTGCCATTTGTTTTTAATTTGTTATCTTTAACTGTTTTTGACTCCCAAAAACGGTGATTTTTCCTTTTTTGAATTTTCGGTATTTTTGAACTAAAATAAAATTTTTAGAATAATTTTCTGTTTTTATACGTTTTTCCAGAAAATGTGTTTCATGCACTATCTATGCCTTTACTATGCTTTATCTACTTAGTATCCTCCTACCTGCGTATTTAGAAAATCTTTCGGTTTGTGATTTTGTCAAAATGCTTGAAAATTGATCTCTTTTTCTAGTCTATTTTTACTCAAAATCCGGATTTTGAATTATTCTGGATTTAGGAGTTAGATTATTTTTTCAATTGCAAATCTGGTTACAATAAACATATCATTATCTTCTTTTTAATCTAAAATCCAATAGATCCACTGTCACGGTCATGCTGCACCTGATGCAGCATCGCATCCTATTTTCCGTTTAGATTGTCATCTTGAACGGAGTGAAAGATCTCTTTCGTTTTTCGATCTCCATTGTTCGTGATTGATGCATTTCGGTTTCTTTGTACTTTTATGTCCTCTTAATATTTTACAGCTTGGAAGCCATGAACCTTTTAGGTTTCATGCCCGAAAAGTACCA